>JAAYRL010000011.1 GCA_012518795.1 Clostridiaceae bacterium | reverse complement strand
GGCTTAAAAAGTGTGCATGGTTTCCGATAAAACCAGCTTTCTTGAGTTATATATGCACACTTTTCAAGGTTATCCAGGATTTCTGAAGTACAGGCTTAAAAAGTGTGCATGGTTTCCGATAAAACCGACTTCCCGGAGTTATATATGCACACTTTTCAAGGTTATCCTGGATTTCTGAGGTACAGGCTTAAATAGTGTGCAAATCGTTTTAAAACAATTCCCTATTCATACAAATTATACAAATTATACAAATTAT
Organism: Clostridiaceae bacterium; assembly: GCA_012518795.1. Classification (GTDB taxonomy): domain Bacteria; phylum Bacillota; class Clostridia; order Saccharofermentanales; family DTU023; genus UBA5436. Next base: position 55,544 of record JAAYRL010000011.1, on the reverse strand, counting down.
ACAATTTCTCCACTTTTTATCAGGCTTTCTCAAAAAAAGTCGCAATACTGATTTGAATGTCAGGTTAAGATATTTGAAACTAAAAATATTTAATAGGTTAAGTGATGAAGTTTGCACAAATAAAAACAGCAATAATCGATAATTCTGAAATAAGCATTATAGATCTGGAAATAACTATTTTAAATGGCTTACCGACTTTTGAAATCAGCGGTTTAAATAATTATAAAGGACAGCAATGTTACAGCAGGGTGCGTGCAGCATTAAAAAACAACGGTTTTACTATTCCTCGAAGCAGGATTGTATGTCATTTAACCAAAGATATTAAGAACGGAGATATTAGATCGTTAGATTTAGCTTTAGCTATAGCAATCTTATTAGCTGATCGCCAAATTACTAATGTACAAAATAGAGTGTGGTTTATAATTGGTCAGTTAAGTCTTTCCGGTAAAGTTTTGCCGGTGAACGGTGTTTTTGCAATAAGCAGAGATGATAGAATATCGAATCATAGTTGGATTATTCCGTTTCAGAATCAATCAGAACTTAAACAAGAAGATTATTCTAATAAATATATTGTCGATAATCTTAATCAAGCTGTCGAAATTATCGAAAACAAAAATAGTGACAGGTTTAGAGCGAAGCATGTCAAATCAGATCCAATAAAAATAAAACCGGAACCGATCTATGAATTGGTTGGACAACCTTTAGCTAAAAGAGCATTACTCATTGCTTTGGCGGGAAAACATCCCTTATTGTTAATCGGTTCTCCGGGAAGTGGAAAAACCACTTTAGCGAATCAAGCTGCTTACTATATGCCACAATTGGATTCGGACGAACTTGATCAAGTAAGAAAAATTTATTCAATGTACGGAGTTTGGGACGAACAAATTGATCAGGGTATCATTAGACCATTTCAAGCACCACATCATACCGTAACACAGATGGCATTAATTGGCGGAGGAAATGATCTTGTACCCGGTTTAATTACCTATGCTCATAACGGAATGTTGTTTCTTGACGAGTTAAGTGAGTTTAAGCCGAACATTTTAGAATTATTGCGTCAACCATTGAGTGAAAGAACCATAGAGTTGGCACGTAAAAATCTAACAGTTAAATATCCTGCCGATTTTTTATTGATTGCTGCAACAAATCCTTGTCCTTGCGGTTATCGTTTGGAAAATGATCAGCGTTGTCAATGTGGAGTTGCTGAAATTAAGCGTTTTAAGAAAAGATTATCCGGTCCTATCATGGATCGATTTCAAATATCTGTAATCATGAATGACTTATCTCAAAATGACTTAATTAAAACTGTAAAAAATAATTTGATCACGCAAACAAAAATCAAGAGAATTCAACAGCTAATAATAAAAGCACAAGAATTGCAGTCTGCAAGATGTAATGCTCATAACATTGATTTTGCATATAACGGTCAGATAAAGATTCAAAATCTTGCTGATTTTTTTGTAATTAAAACTAAAGCCTTAAACCATTTCAATCAAATTACTCAATATCATTTATTATCTCCCAGATCTTATTTAGCATTACTACGGGTTGCCCGAACAATTGCCGATTTAGAGCAAAAAGAAGAAGTTTCCGAAGCACATTTACATGAAGCATTGTTATTGAGAGTAAATTCTGAAATTTATTAATTTATCAAATTAATTGCAAAAGCGATTGAATGAATATCCAGGCTTATTAAAAAAATCATGTTCGAAAAGAAGCGAAGTTTCATGATCGAAATAAAGCGATATTTTATGTCCGAAAAGAAGCGAAGTTTCATGTTCGAAAAGAAGCGATATTTTATATTAAACAAAAAGTGCTAATTTATGTTCATGATTTATGTTTAACAATAAGTGTTATTTTATGTTCAACAAAAGGTGCTAATTTATGTTCAACTACAAATACTATTTTATGATTAGCGATTAAAGATATTTGTGAGGTGTTACATGGCGTACATATTTAATCAGGCATGGAAGCAATTAGATAATTATTTTAAAGAAAACAATCTGAATGTCATCAAACAAAGAGCTTGGCTTGAGCAATTTTCTGATATAGAACAAGCTATTTACTCATTAAATAAAAATAATATGAACAAGATTATTAAATCATCTGATCCTCAACGCATCAGAGTAGTAACAATTCTCGACTCTGACTATCCTAAACTCCTCAAAGAAATTTATGATCCTCCGGCACTTCTATATTTATTAGGCAATGATTTGCATTATGATGAAAAACTCACGGTTAGTGTGATCGGCAGCAGACATTCGACTAATTACGGTGAAAAAGTTACGCGAATGATTGTAGAAGCTTTGCAACATCCTGAGCGAACAATTGTTAGCGGTATGGCAATTGGAATAGATTCAATTGCTCAAATAAGCGCATTGAAATGTGGGATGAATAGCATAGCTGTGTTGGGTTCCGGCGTAGATGTATGTTATCCAAAATCGAAAATTAATTTATATGAAGATTTAATAGAAAAGGGTAGTATTGTTAGTGAATATCCCCCTGGAACTCCGCCTAAAGCCTATCATTTTCCGATACGTAATCGGATTATCAGTGGATTGAGTTCTGCTTTAATAGTTGCTGAAGCAGGTCTTAAGTCCGGTACGATGATTACTGCAGAATGTGCGATTAATCAGGGGAGAGATGTATTCGCGATACCGGGTTCCGTATTTATGAAACAAAGTCAGGGCTGTCATCAACTGATTAATGACGGAGCCAGAATAATCGTTGATCAAAATGCAATATTCAGTCTGGCAGGAGAATTCTCAACATCAATTCCGCCTCAAGAAAAAAAGTTATTAGCTTTTATTCATCAACTACAACCGAATTTCACACAATTAATCAATGCTTTAAAATATCAAACGTCTGAATTGTCGATTCTATTGGGTAAACTTGAAGCCATCGGTTATATAGAGCAACAATTTGGCAAATTCGTGCTAACAGATAAAGGCATGTCAGCCTTGAATTGAATGAAATAATAAGCTGATTTTCTTTGACAGATGAATTTTTATCTTGTATATATGTAATTTATAGATTAGTTCGATACGAAAGGACATTATGGATAATACTCTTGTTATAGTTGAATCACCGGCAAAGGCGAACACTATCAGTCGTTATTTAGGTAAAAATTATAAAGTAGCTGCTTCAGTTGGCCATATTAGAGATTTACCGGCATCTACCTTGGGTGTGGATGTAAAGAATAATTTTAAACCACGTTATATTACAATGCGCGGAAAAGAAAATGTTGTCAGAGATCTCAAAAATTTGAAAGAAGCAAGTAGTTCCGTTTTACTTGCTACAGACCCGGATCGAGAAGGTGAAGCCATAGCATGGCATTTAGCAAATATTTTGAAAATTGATGAATCTGAACCGTGCAGAATTACATTTAATGAAATAACTAAAAAATCAGTAGAAGCTGCTTTGGATTCACCACATCAAATTGATATGGATTTAGTGAATGCACAACAAGCAAGGCGGATTCTTGATCGGTTGGTTGGATATGAATTAAGTCCATTGTTATGGAAAAAAATTCGCAAAGGTCTATCTGCCGGGCGAGTACAAAGTGTGGCAACAAAAATTATTATTGATCGTGAAAGAGAAATTAATGCTTTTATTCCGGTTGAATACTGGCTTTTAACAGCATATTTACGTAAAAAGATTGAAGATCCGCTGTTTAGAGTGCGTTATCATGGTGAATTGGAAGGGAAAAAGGTTGTTAAATATTCAATCGATAATTCCGAACAAGCCGAAGCAATAATTAACGATTTGACTGATGCCAGTTATATAGTGCATAAGGTGACCAAACGTGAATCAAAACGACAGTCTAAACCTCCGTATACGACTTCTACTTTACAACAGGAAGCTTCGCGCAAACTGGGTTATACATCTGCACGTACTATGCGTATTGCACAACAATTGTATGAGGGGGTTAACCTGCCTGAACAAGGTGCAACCGCTCTAATAACATATTTAAGAACCGACTCGGTTCGAATTTCTCCGGTAGCGATTGAGGCTGCTAGAGATTATATCAAAAAGCAACATGGTAATGAATATTTACCTGCTAAACCACGCTATTTTAAAAACAAAAAAGCGGCACAAGATGCCCATGAATGTATCAGACCGACACATTTCGATTTATCGCCGCAAAGCATCAGACATCAATTAACAGATGAACAGTTCAGATTGTACAAGTTAATTTGGGATAAATTTATTGCTTCACAAATGAATGCTGCTATTTTCGACACAATTTCAGCAGATGTCAAAGCTAAAACTCATATTTTCAGAGTTCGTGGTGAAACACTCAAGTTTCCGGGTTGGATGAAGCAATATGGAATGTTGCCGGATACACAAGAGGAAGAAACTGACGAATTAACTAAAGAGAATTTGCCTGATCTTGAAGTGGGTGATCAATTGCTCTTCGACAAACTTGAATCGGAGCAAAAATTTACGAAACCACCTGCAAGGTATACCGAAGCAAGCCTAATTCGAACTTTGGAAGAATTAGGAATCGGCAGACCTTCAACATATGCACCGACTGTTTCAACAATTTTGAATCGTCGTTATATTGAGAAAGACGGACGCTCTCTGGTTCCGACTGATTTAGGTTTTTTAGTTACTGAATTATTAGAAGAACACTTCGAAAAAATTATAGATCCGAATTTCACAGCTCAAATGGAAGAAGATTTAGATAAAGTAGAGACCGGTGAAAAAGATTGGATTAAATTACTACATGAGTTTTATCCTGAATTTCATAATGATGTAGAAAAAGCTGATCAAAAAATAGAAAAAGTTGAGCTTCCGGTTATTCAGATTAATGAAAAATGTCCGAAGTGCAAAGAAGGTGATTTGGTCATTAAACATGGTCGTTTCGGACAATTTGTTGCTTGTAATCGCTATCCGAATTGCGACTACACCAGAACAATTGAAGTAGAAGCTCCCGGTAAATGCCCTTTATGTGGTTCCGGTCTGCTTGAGAAAAGAGCTAAGAAAAGAAGATCTTCTAAATTTTATGTTTGCGATAAAAAAGGAAAAGATCCGGAATGTGAGTTTATCAGCTGGGATTTGCCATCAGGTAAAAACTGTTCAGTTTGCGGTTCTTATATGGTAAAAAAGAAATTCCGCGGTAAAGATTACGAAAAATGCAGTAATAAAGATTGTGCAACAAATCAAAAAACAAAGACGAAAACTAAAAATGAAACAAATATTAATGCCAAAACTAAAAAGGAATCTGTCAAAACTCCAAAAGCAAAGGCTGAAATAGAATCTGTCAAAACTCCAAAAGCGAAGGCTGAAATAGAATCTGTTGATGAATAATGTATATGTAATTGGAGGCGGACTTGCCGGTTCAGAAGCAGCCTATCAAATAGCAGAAGCCGGTATTGAGGTAACTCTGATCGAGATGAAACCGCTGGTTTTTTCTGAGGCACATCATTCTGCAAGTTTCGCCGAATTGGTTTGCAGCAATTCTTTGCGTTCTAATCAAATTGAAAATGCCGTTGGTTTACTCAAGGAAGAATTAAGGATGAATAATTCTTTAGTTCTCAAAGCTGCCGATTTAAATCAAGTCCCTGCAGGTGGAGCCCTCGCTGTTGATCGTGAAGCTTTTTCCGGATATATTACCGAACAATTATCAGAACATCCTAAAATCAGTATTGAGCGAAGAGAAGTTGTAAGTTTGGCAGAATTTAATTTGACGCAAAACTATGTTTTGATTGCAACCGGTCCTTTAACTTCAGAACATTTATTTAATGATTTAAAACAATTTTTGGGCGATGATGATCTGTATTTTTTTGATGCTGTTGCTCCGACGGTAGAAGCGGAAAGTATTAATTATAATCGGGTTTTTGCTGCATCACGTTATGATAAGGGGGAAGGCGCATATCTGAATTGTCCTTTCGATAAAGCGGAATACGAATTTTTTTATGAAGAATTAATTAATGCAGAAACTGCTCCGGTTAAAGACTTTGACAATTTGAAATTGTTTCAGGGTTGCATGCCTATCGAATCAATTGCTAAGCAGGGTAAAAAAACATTATTGTTTGGACCCTTAAAACCGGTTGGACTTATTGATCCGAAAACCGGAGAACAACCATATGCTGTTGTACAGTTGAGACAGGATAATAAAGCTGCTACCTTATTTAATTTAGTAGGATTTCAAACTCGTTTAAATTTTGCAGAACAAAAGCGAGTTTTCAGATTGATACCGGGGTTGGAAAATGCGGTATTTGAACGTTTTGGTGTAATGCATCGCAATTCTTTTATCAATTCACCAAAACATTTAAGCCTCGGTTATCAACATAAAACCTGCCCGCATTTGTTTTTTGCAGGTCAGATTACCGGTGTTGAGGGTTATGTAGAGTCTATCGGCTCAGGATTTGTTGCAGCAAAATGTTTAATTGCACATTATCAGAATATTAAACACCAACAATTACCTTTATATCTGCATCCGGATACTATGCTCGGAGGTATGGCACATTATGTATGCCAGGCTGATCCACATAATTTTCAGCCGATGAATGCAAATTTTGGACTAGTCCCGGAATTAGATGCTGAACAAAGAAATCAATTAAAGCAAAAATATCGGATTACTGCTAAAGGAAGGCAAGGTCGTCGCCAAGTTTATGCTTTACGAGCATTAAGTTACTATCGAAATATTGAGAAAGATATTGAATTATTAAATGAAAAAAAGTGATTTTTATTATGAATTGCCTGAAAAGTATATCGCTCAACATCCGGCAAAATGTAGAGATCATAGTAAATTAATGATCTTACTACCGGATCATACGATCCAAGATAAAATGTTTTTTGATTTGCCAAATTATTTGTTGCCGGGTGATTGTTTGGTTTTGAATAATACGAAAGTGCTGCCGGCACGTTTATATGGCACGAGGAAGGACAGCGGAGCTACTGTTGAATTTCTTTTAATCAAACAGATTGATGATACCGATTGGGAAGTTATCGTTAAGCCGGGGAAAAAGTGTAAGCCCGGACATAGTATAATTTTTTTACCGGGACAATTAGAAGCGGAAATTTTGACGATAAAAGATGATGGCAACCGAATAGTGAGATTCAGATATACCGGAATTTGGCAAGAACTATTGGCAAAAGCAGGTGAAATGCCTTTGCCACCTTATATAACTGCCACGCAAGAGGATCCATCACGTTATCAAACAGTATATGCTAAATATGAAGGATCAGCTGCTGCACCGACAGCAGGTTTACATTTTACGCCTAATCTATTACAAAAGATTAAATCAATAGGTGTGGAAATTGTTGAATTGACTTTACATGTCGGAATTGGGACTTTCAGACCTGTTAAAGAGGATGATATCACTAAACATTTAATGCATAATGAATATTATGAATTAGATGAACAAACAGCAAGATTAATTAATCAAACCAAAGATAATAACGGCAGGATAATAGCTGTTGGAACTACCAGTTGTCGAGTATTGGAAACGTTAACTGATCCGTTAACAAACAGAATCTGTTTCGGCAAAGGCAGTACGGATATCTTTATTTATCCGGGTTACCAATTCAAGATGATAGACGGTTTAATTACAAATTTTCATTTGCCGGAATCTACATTGTTAATGTTGGTATCAGCATTATACGGCAGAGAGAATATTTTGCAAGCCTATCAACATGCAATAGAAAATGATTATCGATTTTTCAGTTTTGGTGATGCAATGCTGATTTTACCGGAAGGAAGAAAATAGCTATATGAGTGCAATTAAATTTGAATTAAAACATATTTGCAAACAAACAGGAGCCAGATACGGAATTTTAGATACTCCGCACGGTTCGTTTGAGACACCAATCTTTATGCCTGTTGGAACTCAAGCTACGGTCAAAGGTTTATCACCGGAAGAATTAAAATCGATGGATGCTAAAATCATTCTTGCAAATACATATCATCTCTGGATGCGCCCCGGCGAAGATTTAATCAAAGAAGCCGGCGGACTGCATAAATTCATGAATTGGGATCGACCGATCTTGACGGATAGCGGCGGGTTTCAAGTGTTCAGTCTTTCTGATACCAGAAAAATAGAAGAAGATGGTGTACATTTCAGATCGCATATTGACGGCAGCAAACATTTTCTTACTCCGGAAAAAGCCGTTGATATCCAACAAGATCTCGGCTCCGATATTATGATGCAATTAGATGAGTGCACACCATATCCTGCGGGTAAAACTTATGTAAAAAATTCGCTTGAACGAACGACGCGTTGGCTCGAGCGTTGTTTGCAACATCAAACCACAAATGATAAACAAGCATTGTTCGGAATTATTCAAGGCGGAATGTATCCTGATTTAAGAAAACAAAGTGCAAAAGAAATTATTGCTTTCGGTACACCGGGGATAGCTATCGGCGGTTTATCCGTTGGTGAATCTGCCGCAGAAATGTATAGGATGCTTGATGTTATACGACCCTTATTGCCGGAATATAAACCACATTATTTAATGGGAGTCGGCACACCGCATCATTTATTTGAAGGTGTGCTTAGAGGAATTGATATGTTTGATTGCGTTTGGGCTACAAGATTAGGTCGAAACGGTGCCGCAGTGACTTCTATCGGTCAAGTAACCGTACGTAATGCAACTTATGCCAGAGACTTCAGTCCGCTTGATCCGAATTGCGACTGTTACACTTGCAAAAATTATACCAGAGCTTATATCAGACATTTAATCAAAGCAGATGAAATGTTTGGTTTACGCTTAACCTCATACCATAATCTGTATTTTTTAATTAATTTAATGAAACAAATCAGAATGGCAATTCAAAACGACTGTTTAAGGGATTTATTTGAAGATTTTAAAAAACAATTTGATTCTCAAAGAAGATAATGATACTATTGTCAAGTGTATTTGGATCAAAACTACTTTAGGGCAGATTGCAAAAAAATGATTCAATTTAAGTTATAATTGCAATTAGTTTCAAAATAATTTAAATATCCAGTTTCAAATAAAGGAGCAATTAAATGTTACTAAACTATACTTTACTTCTTGAAGCAAATGCCGATCAGGCTCAGCAAGGCGGTGGCAGTCTTATATTATCACTTCTGCCGATGATTTTAATTTTCGGTCTGATGTATCTTTTAATGATTCGTCCGCAGAAAAAAGAAGAAAAAAAGATGAAAGAACAGATCAATGCAATGCGAGTTGGTGATTCTGTTGTTACAATCGGCGGTGTTGTCGGGAAGATCATGAACATAATGGATGATGAGGTTACCATAGCTACATCAGTTGCCAACACAATGATGACTTTCAAAAAACAAGCAATCAGTTCAATTGTTCAAACTGAAGAAAATAAAAAGCTTGCCGAAAAGGAAAGAGCTGAGGCAGGTGAACCTGAAAAGAAAGGATTTTTCAGTCGTTTTCAGAAAGACAAAAATAATAAAGAATCCAATTCGACTGACAAGTAAAGCAGGTTTATTATATTAGTTGATTGAATTTTCGGCTTATTCTCTTGACTGATTTGATTAATCAACTGATTTATATTAATTAAATTATTAACTTTTTTCAAAAATTAATTTTTATCTGACTGATTTAACAAATGTTTTTTTGCCAATAATAGTGGAACAATCCTCTTTTTATCGTATAGGGATAATAAGCTAAAGGGAGGATTTTTAATGTCCGGATTTATTCCGCAAGAAATAATAAATCAGATTATTGAACAGACCGATATTGTTCCGATTGTTGAACAATACGTCAAATTAAGTAAAAAAAGTTCAGCCAATTATTTTGGTTTATGTCCTTTTCATTCTGAAACCAAACCATCTTTCAGTGTTTCTCCCGGTAAACAAATCTTTTATTGTTTTAGTTGCCAAAGAGGGGGAAATGTTATTAAGTTTATTCAGGATATTGAAAATGTATCTTTTCCTGAAGCTGTACGAATTTTAGCAGAAAAAGCAAATATTGAAATTCCTACCAATGACACGAAAATCTATGAACATAGGCAGGCTGAAAGAAAAATTCAGCAAAATTTACATTTGGAAACTGCTCGGTTTTATTACAATTCTTTACACAAAAGTGTAAATCGCCATGTTAAAAGATATATGACGGAGCGTGGTTTCTCAGGTCAAACTTTAACTGCGTTTGGCATCGGTTATGCTGATTCCGAGTGGGATAGTCTGGTAGCGCATTTACAGAATGCCGGATTTAATGATGAACAGATGCTTGCCTCGGGTCTTATTCGTAAGAGTAGTCGCAATAATTTAATTGACTTGTTCCGTGAACGAGTGATGATTCCGATTTTCCCGAGTCATGGTCGATACATCATAGGTTTTGGCGGAAGAGCAATTCGTGATGAAGATGAACCGAAATACATAAATTCTCCGGAGAGTATTCTTTATCACAAAGGAGAACATTTATTTGCAATGAATCTAATACGTAAATTAAGGCCTTTGCCGGATACCTTAATCTTAGCCGAAGGTTATATGGATGTAATGGCACTATATCAGGCGGGATTTCCTAATACAATTGCCAGTTTGGGAACAGCATTGACTGAAAATCAAGCCAGATTAATTGATCGTTATGCTAAAAGAGTCATTATAGCTTATGATTCTGATTCAGCAGGTATAAAAGCTGCTTTAAGAGCAATTGAAATTTTGGAAAAATTTAATTTGGAAATATTGGTACTTGATCTGGGTGATGCTAAAGATCCTGATAATTACATTAAACACTACGGAAAAGCACGTTTTCAAGCATTACTCAATGATGCACCTTCCGCTCTGGATTTTCAAATAAAAATTGCCCGCTCAAATTCTACCGATCAAAACGGTTACTTAAATCTAAATCAGTATACAGCTGAAGTAGCTGAACTTTTAGCTAAATTAGACAGTGCTGTTATGATTGAAGTCTATGCTAAAAAACTGTCAGAAGAGATTAATGTTGCTCCCAATACGATAATTTTTGATGTTAATCAAATCAAACAAAAGAAAGAAAAATCTGAACCCGATCAAACCAGTCAAAATTATTCTCGAGAGTTATCAGAATATAAAAACAAAACAATTGTTAATCAAAAACGAAAATTGAACGTTCGAATAGATCAAAAGAAATACCTGCGTGATCAATGGTTGATTTTAGCAATTCTGGCCAGTTCACCGGAATTATTTGATTCTGTTGCAGATAGATTTAAACCTGATCTTTTCAGCAGTCGCGCACTCAAGACTTTAGCTGTTAAATTAATTCAAGCCAATAAACAGGATCAGATATCCGTACAAAATCTGATTTTATGGACTGATGAGTTAAGTCATGATTTAGAAAATATTAACTATACCAAACAACTAATGCCTGTTTTGATGACTTTGGAGGCTGAAGACATTCGGTCAGATCAGGAGTTATTATTTGATGTATTACGAAAACTGGAACAATATGCCATGCAAATACGGCAAGCAGAAATTCTGGATACTATTAATGACAAAAACATATCTAACGAACAACGCAATACTTTAATCAGAGAATTATCAGATATTAATAAAAACATAAATTATCCAAAAATTAATTAATAAATAATTATTTTAAATAGTAAATAAATGAATAAATAATTGGAGGAATTATTTTTACAATGAGTAAAGCAGAAAACAAAGAACACGCGAAAGATATTGAGCAAGAGGTTGAACAAAAAACTAAGAAAACCAATAAAAAACCGGAGCAGGTTGCTGAAACCAAAGAAGAAAGAGCGATTTTTTCACTGATTAATCGTGGTAATCGCAAAAACAATCAGTTAAAACAGCAAGATATTATCGATTATCTGGAATCTATAAAATTACACGAAGATTATCTTGATCAAATAATTGAAGGTTTATTGAATGCGGGAATCGAAGTCATTGAAGATGATGACGAGGAAGAAGATGAAAATGACGGAAGAATTTTTACGGAAGCGGTAATTGTCGATGATCCGGTTCGAATGTATTTGAAAGAAATCGGACGGGTTGATTTGTTAACCGCTGATGAGGAAAAAGAATTAGCGGCTCGTATGGAAATGGGCGATAATGAAGCTAAGGATCATTTGACGACGGCTAATTTGCGTTTGGTTGTAAGTATAGCCAAACGTTATACCGGAAGAGGTCTTTCATTCCTTGATTTAATCCAAGAAGGCAATTTGGGTTTAATTAAAGCGGTTGATAAATTCGACTATCGTAAAGGCTATAAGTTCTCAACTTATGCAACATGGTGGATCAGACAAGCGATTACCAGAGCAATTGCGGATCAGGCACGCACAATCCGTATACCTGTCCATATGGTGGAGACCATCAACAAAATGATTAGAATTCAAAGGCAATTATTGCAAAAATTGGGGAGAGAACCTGAACCGGAAGAAATTGCTGCAGAAATGGAAATAACTGTAGATAAAGTACGTGAAATAATGAAAATATCTCAAGAACCGGTCTCGTTAGAAAAACCGATCGGTGAAGAAGAGGACAGCTTTTTAGGCGACTTTATTCCGGATGACGATGCTCCTTCACCCTCTGAACAAGCTTCTTTTGCCTTATTAAAAGAGCAATTGTTTGAAGTCTTAAAAGAATTAACACCACGCGAGGAAAAAGTCTTACGCTTGCGTTTCGGATTGGATGATGGCAGAACCAGAACATTGGAAGAAGTCGGGCGTGAATTTGATGTTACCAGAGAAAGAATTCGTCAAATTGAAGCTAAAGCTTTGCGCAAGTTGCGTCACCCTTCACGCAGCCAAAAATTGAAAGATTATTTAGATTAAAATTGAAAAGTCCAACTAAGATTAAAAACAAAATAAGCAAAAGGATTTTGGCTTTAATTCGCTGGATTAAGCCGGATTCTTTTGTTATAGATGTCGGAACTGATCATGCTTATTTACCGATTGCTTTAATTGATAGAAAAATAACACATAAGATTCTTGCTATTGATAATAATTACAAACCATTAGTCAAAGGACGCCATAATATTCGATTAGCGGGATATACGGATTTAATTCAATTAAGATTTAATGACGGTTTAAAGAATATTAATTTTACAGGTGACGAAGTTATTGTTATTGCGGGCATGGGCGGTGTATTAATCAGTAATATTTTGCAGGAAGCAAAATCACGTTTTCAGAAAAACCAAACTTTCATTTTGCAACCGAACTGGACTTGGTATGAATTGCGAAAATGGTTGGCGGATAACGGATTTCAAATTGAACAAGAACAAGTAATTAAAGAACAGAATAAATTTTACAGTCAATTATTGGTAAAATATACCGGAGAAAAATATGCTATAACCGATACAGAAGCTTTTTGTGGAATTAATATTAACATAGATGATAATTCTAAATTAAATTTTGATCCTGCTTCAACAAACAGTGAAGATGATTCTCCTTTAGCTGTTTACTCAGCATATTTATCCAGACTGAAACGTTTAGCGGAACGCAAATCGCGCAGCATTGCGCTATACCACAAAATAAGACAAGATATTGAGAGTATGATTGCTAAATTATATTCTGATTGAAAGGAGAAAAATGGTTAAACATAGAGATATTTTTGAGTTTATAAATGAAATTGCACCCTACCGAGATGCTGAAGAGTGGGATCCGACCGGTCCTACCTTGGGCTGGCTTGATGATCAAACTGAAGGCGCAGTTCTGAGCTTAGATTTAACAAGTGATTCATATAGATTAGCTAAAGCAAATAATTGCAATTTAATAATTACGCATCATCCGTTTATATTTTCTCCGCTCAAACAATTTGTTGCAGAAGATTTCGAACAGAGCTTATTACTTGAACTGGCAGCTAGAAGAATCAGTGTAATTTCTTGTCATACAAACCTCGATGTAGCAGTAGAAGGAGTTGCAACCTCTTTTATTCAGGCGGCTCTGAATCCGGACAGTTATTTCAAAGATTTTAAGATATTGATTCCGAATGAACTGAAACCGACAGTCGGTCACGGCAGAATAGTAATATTAAAAGAAAATCAAAAACTAAGTGATTTATTGCAACAAGTTGAATACAATCTTAAAACTTCTGTACAAGTAAATCTTGATCAAAATTTAATGGTTAATAAGCTTGCGTTTACCCCGGGTTCATTTGATGAATCCTGGATTCCTCAATTGGAACAACAAGAAGTAGATTTATTAATTACCGGTGAAATTAAACATCATGTGGGTGTAATGCTCAAAGAACGAAAAATTGCTATGTTTGCTGCAGGCCATGGTGCTTCGGAACAAACAGTGATTCCGTTATTGCATACTAAGTTGTCAAATAAATTCTTTAATATAAATTTTGTAGAAAATCCCGGAATCACATATAATCAATTGAGATCTGAGTAAACCGGACAATCGCGGCTGCAAAGATGAAAATCTGCAGATGAGGAAAGTCCGGGCTTCATAGGGTAGGGACGCCGGGTAGTTCCCGGTGAAGGTGACTTTAAGGAAAGTGCAACAGAAATTATACCGCCGAGCGATCGGTAAGGGTGGAATGGTGAGGTAAGAGCTCACCGGCAGTCTGGTAACAGGCTGGCCGTGTAAACCCCGTCTGAAGCAACACCGTGGAGAAACAATAGTGTGACCCGCACGTTTCGTGGAGGTGGCTTGAATCCGGGCGAAATCCCGGATCTAGATAGATGATTGTCCTCGACAGAACCCGGCTTACAGGTTTACTCAGATTATTTGAATAAGGATTTTACATATTTCACAAAATAGTTTTAAAAATCATATATTTCATGTATAATATTTTTATTATTTACTAAATAACGTTTTGAAAGGAGTAAATATATGGGAGATTTATTTGGAAATTTATTTGGCTATCAAAAAAAATCAGAAGCCAGAGCTAATGTTGTAATCGGTACATTAACAGGATTACTGCTTGGTGCTGCAGCCGGCCTTTTACTTGCGCCACAGTCAGGCAAAGAAACTCGTGAAGATATTGCCAGATTAGCTGAAAAAGGTTACGAAAAAGCTGTTGCTGCTTCTCAAACCGTTGCTGATTTTGTTAAAGATAAAAGCCAAGAAGTTTCAGAGAAATTTATCAGAAGAAAAGACAAAACTGATGAAAATTTAGCTGATGCTGAAGATCAAATTGATATTGCTGAACAAGACTAAAAGTTGGTGGTTTCATGTCTTATTCAATTTTTAGTGAAGTTACAATTTCAATAAATGAATTGCTGATTATTTTATTGATCTCGGCCGGAATATTAGCTTTAGTTTTTCTGGCTGTTTTGTTCTATCGAATGGCTGCTGCTTTAAAAAAGGTAAAAGATATGCTGGACGAAATGGCGTTGCCGTTAACTCAAACAGTAAATCAATTGCCTGAAATAATAAAAAAGGCGGATCAAAGTCTAACTGATGTAAACACTATTACGGAATCTGCTGCAACTAACATACCTACTATTTTGGATGAAGTTAGCAATGTAACCGGTGCAGTAGGCGAAACAGTTGAAACTGTAGCAGATACTACAACTAACTTTGTTGGAATTTTCAATAGACTTTTCCGCAGAGGTAAAAAAGCAAAAGACGAAAAAGTAACTTCCGGAATTAATCTTGACGGCATAGTCTCCAAATTTACAAAAGTAATGGGTGTGATTAGTTTTTTAAGGAAACTAAAACGCAAAAAAACGAAATCTAAGAAAGCGAAAAGCAAATCTTAATTTTCAAAGAGAAGCTTAATTTCAATGAAGTTTTATGAGGACCCTCTCAAAAGAATTGAATTTTGAGAGAGTCCTTTGTTTTTTCCCTAATCAATTTCTGTTAGAATTAAAATCAGGTTTAATCGAAGACGAAAATCTCGTTTCGATTATCAACAGTAACAACTATTTGATTTGGAGCATTAATTTATGGAACAATCCCAACCGGCTTTTGCATCTCAGACTTTATTTGATCCCCCGAAAAAACTTAGTAAACTAGGCCAAAGTAAATACTTTTTTCTGGCTTTTTTAATCCCTTTTCTGATTATAGGTTTGGCATATGCAATCCAAAGTGTTTATCCGTTCGGCACAAAACATATTTTAACTATTGATTTATATCATCAATATGCGCCGTTTTTGCGTGAATTCAGATCAAAATTGTTAAGCGGAGATTCACTGTTTATCAGTTGGTCCGGCGGTATGGGATTTAATTTTTATGCTGTAATTACTTATTATTTGGCAAGTCCGTTTAATTTTATCTTATTGCTATTCTCGGAACAACAAATCAGTGAAGCAGTTTTATTGCTGACAGTTTTGAAAATTGCAGCCAGCGGTTTATCTTTTTATTGTTATTGTTATTTTTCCCGCAAACGACATAGTTGGTTTTATCTGGTAATTGCTTGCGGCTATGCACTTTCAGGATATTCATTAGCGTATTCTTGGAATATTATGTGGTTGGATACCATAATCTTATTACCGATTGTGATTCTGGGCTTAACATATTTAATCAGGAATCAGCGTACATGGCTCTATGTAATAAGTCTGGCGCTTACCTTGATCGTCAATTATTATACGGCATTTTTCGTATGTGTCTTTTTAATTTTTTACTATTTTGTTTTATATATTCAAGAAACGAGCAAAAACAGGGAACTTAAAGCAATCAAACTATATGCCGGAAAAAGTTTTATCAAATTTGCCGGCGGATCTCTGCTCGCTGCAGGAATGGCAGCAATAACGTTGCTACCGACGATTTTAGCTTTGACCAGAACTTCTGCGTCAAAGGATGTTTTTCCGCAAACAATCGATTTTTTCCAACCATTTATAGATTTTGTCAGCAGATTAATGACCTTAGCATCACTATCAATCAGAGATGGGATGCCAAATTTGTATGCAGGGGCAATTTTGCTCTTAATGATTCCTTTGTTTTTTACCAGTAAAAGAATTTCTTATTCTAACAAAATAGCTCATACAGTCCTGATTTTCTTTTTAATAATCAGTCTGAATAATAATGTTCTGAATTTCATTTGGCATGGATTTCATTATCCGAATCAATTGCCGTTCAGAAATTCTTTTGTCCTGATTTTTCTTTTATGTTCCATGGCTTTAACCGCATATGATTCTTGGCAAGGTTCAGACAAAGTACCTTGGTTAAAGACTTTTGGTATCTGGATCATACTTTTGTTATTTTTACAGAAAATTGATCAAGAAAAATATGGATTTTCTTTAATTTTAATAACAATTCTGGTATTGTTCATTTTTGCTTTAATTCTTAACTCTGCTGAAGATCCTAAAGTTAATAAGAGATATGTCTCTTTAGCTTTATTTTTCATTATGGTTGTTGAACTTACGATTAACACAATGGTTGGCATAGCTTCAATCAATGACAATGAATATTACGGATCGCGTGATGGATATTTAGCCGGTGAATATCCCGCTTCAGTTTTGCAAAGGGTAAAACAGATCAAGCAGGAGTCACCAAATGCGAGAGCTGCGTTATGGCCTGATAAATGTGTAAATGATCCGATGTTGTACGGTTTTCCCGGATTAACTATTTTTGCTTCAACTTACCCCAAACAGCCGGTTCAACTATTTGCCAACTTAGGCTATGACAATAATGGAATTAACAGTTATCAAAATACCGGTTCGAATATTATTATGGATTCCTTGTTCGGAATTAAATACAAAATTCTTGATCAGAACAGGGAAGAACAGGTTTCTTTTTATGAAGCAAAAGAAACCGATGGTATTACAGCATTATATGAAAACAAATATGCTCTACCACTATTATATTTCGTTCCCGATACTGCGGAATCATTCCAAACTTATGCCGGCGATATGAGCTTTGCAAATCAGAGAAATTTGATTAATGTATTAGGTGGCGATCCTGAAATGTTGCAAGCTACAGGTTATTTTTCTAACAATTCAAACGGGTGTTCTATTTTCGAAGTATCGAATAATAAATTTCAAGTTGATCTCTTAGCTGAAGATCAAGCCGAATTTTCTTTCGAAATAGAAGCGAGCAAGTCCGGCTATCACACTATTGCATGGGACGTATCAGGTCTAAGATTTGATCAGGTTTATTTAAGTAAACCGGTAGCGGAACAGACTGATAATTATTCCGATTCAACTGTAGCAACTGTTAAACAAAACTTAAGCAGAAAAGGCACCTCTATTTCAGATTTGGGATATTTAAATCAAGGTGAGAAAGTACAGATTGTTTTTATGATCAATAAAAATGATTCCAATAATGGAAATATTGAATTTGAGGCAGCTGTAATTGATCAGGAAAAATTTGAAAATTGGAATAACAAATTGGCTAAAGTTTCTGTTAATCCGGTGAAACATAATTCTGATTATTTATCGACGGAAATTGAATGTCCGGAATCCGGATATTTACTATTTACTTCAACTTTTGATCCCGGTTGGCAAGCTGAAGTGAATAATCAACAAGTAGAAATCAAACCTTTTGCCGATTCTTTAATGTTGATACCAATCGAAGCAGGTTATAATCAAATTGAGTTGAAATTTGTTCCGCAGGGATTTTTTCTTGCAATAATTATCAGTGGTGCAAGCTTACTGTTCGGGCTCATATTACTAATAACAATAATCCTGGTTAAAAGACATAAATCAAAAAGAAATGCTTTATTATTACATGCCGAATCAGAAACGCAATTCGGTTCAAAGATCAGACCGCTTGCTATAGCAGTTAATGAGTCTTTAGAAAAGGATCATCATCAACCGGCTAGATTTTCAAAATCTGCTGAACCGTATAAAGCAACTAAACCGTTAAGCGATCAAACCGATGATTATTTAGGATCCGACAAGCCTTTTCAACCCGCTTTAACTTCAGATAATTCAACATTAAAAGTGCCGGAGATTATGGAATTGTCTCAAGACAGTTATCATCAAGAAAAACAAATGTTTAACACAATAAAATTTGAAGATTTGATCAGAACGAGTAATGCTGAAGACGATAGAGATGTCCAAGATGACAGTGATAATAAAGATAGTAATTACAATAAAGATAATAAAGACGATATTGCTGACATAAAGATTGATGAGGCTGAGGACGATATAAAATAGCCTATGAAATGATAGATAATGAAATTGACATTGATTTTTTTCTTTGTTATATTTGTTTAGTGACTCGCCGGAGTGTCGGAACTGGCAGACGAGATAGACTCAAAATCTGTTGTCCGTAAGGGCGTATGGGTTCAAGTCCCATCTCCGGCACCAAATGCAAATCAGCATTTTTTAAAAAGTGCTGATTTATATATTTATAGGGGAGTGGCTCAACGGTAGAGCAACGGTCTCCAAAACCGTCGGTTGCGGGTTCGAATCCTGTCTCCCCTGCCAAATAAAAACTGTCTCGGATAAAACAAAATCTGAGGCAGTTGATTTTATATAATTTCATCGAAGTTACCTTCATATTTTATGACCGATTCGCACAGCTTGCAAGCATCATAATTTTAAATATGATCAGGTGCTGTGGTTTGCCATATATATATATATCCATTTTATTGATAATCAGCCATTTAATTGATATAATCTCTTGTGTTATCGGAGATTTCTTTTGTTAGTCTACTTATAATTTAAAATAGATTGAATTAAAATACTATAAGAATATAATGTGGCAGGTGAAGTAGAGCTATATCTCAAAGAGCGCTGGCCAATGTGTTCGGAAAAAAGCAGAAGAAATTTGCAATAGCAGAAATTATAGGCTTTCCATTGGAGGTTGGGTAGGAATTTGAAATACAGTCTCATCTTATCAGTGATATTTTATATTTGTGGCTGTTTTTATATGATTTTCGGTGCATATATAGCAGCTACTAATGTAAAAAGCAATATTAACAGGCTGTTTGTCTTTATGACAAGTACATTGGCTGTTTGGTCTTTTGCCTTCTCCCTTTCTACCTCGGCGCCTACTGCGGAAGCGAGTGCATTTTGGGGATGCGTTTCCTCTTTCGGCTGGGGAGTTTTTTACAGCGTTATGTTTCGCTTTGTGCTGATTCTGACAAAAGCTAAGCGCCGATTAAACAAGTGGGTTAGGCTCGCTGTAATCTATGTGCCCGCTCTTATAAATATAATCCTGTTTGCACCCTTCGGATTTCTTGGAACAAAACAGTTCCGATTGGTGCAAAGTGATTTTGGTTGGGTAAACACACTTCCCATCAATATGGGTAATATTTGGTTTATCGTATACTACTCAGTTTTTACGATTGGAATTCTTGTTTTGATTATTCGCTGGCGGATAAAAATCGATCCTGCCGATCCTCTGAAGCGGCAGGCAACATCTTTCTTAATATCTGCAATGTTCCCCCTTTTCATGGGAGTATCAACTGAGACCATACCCGACCTTCTCGGGATAACCTCTCTTCCCAAGTTGACTGTTATATTTCTGATGGTTCCCGTGATATCGCTGTTTTCAACATTGAAAAAAATCAATCTGCTTGTAGAAAAAAGCAGGGAGAAAACCGTATCCCGGGAATCCAAAGAACTGCTGGAAGAAGAGAGACAACGCTTGTTTCAAACAGTAGCAGTCGTATTTATAATTGGTGCTGCAATAACCTTTTTAGTTAGATATTTCGGTATAAACAAACCGTTGAAAGATGAGCTTTTGCTCGCTGCTGCTTTATTGGCAGCCGGCATAATTGTAAGGCTTATACCATCTATAACGAAAAATCATGCTATTCAGAATGGCTTATTCCAAACAGTAAGCACGTTAAGCATTTTGTTTTTTTTGCTGGCAAACACTGATACAGGAGCGTTAACAATATGGTCGATATATATATTGTTTCTCCTGTTCACCGTTGTCCTTGATAGTAAAATTCATGGTACTGTCTTTACTATATTGATGGTAATAATTCAAATCGTTTTTTGGATAATCTATCCGGAAGTTCCGGTCACTATCGATGGGAATGAATACATATCGAGAATTGCTATTATTATACTTTCTTACTTCGCCGTGCGATATCTTACCGCCGAATACGCTTCAAAGGTAGAGGCATACAAAAAGTTTGCAAGAGAACAGGAAGTGCTTGAACAAATTTCTACAAATTTTATTTCAGTTAATAGAGAAAATGCTATAGAGAAAGCAGAGGAAATGTTCAAGATGTCGGCCGAGACACTTGGATTTGATAATGCATATTTTATCGGATTCAGCGAGGATTACGAAGACGCCAACGTTTTCAGTACATATACGAAAGAATTTGCGGATGAGTCATTTCCCTATTATTCCGGAATGAAAGTTAAGATGGCCGATTTACCCGTGGCTGAAACTCTGATTGCTCAGGGTACACCCTTAATATGTGAAGACATCGAAAATACTCTCCACGACGGATGTGGAAAAGCGAGAAATTTCCTCATCTCAAGAGGGATAAATTCTTTTTATGCACTGCCGTTATCAATAGCGGAAGGACAGCCAATAGATGCTATGCTTGTTATTGAATACTATGACCGGAGTGATGAAAGCCTTAGAGAAAATCGATTATACTTTTTAAACATAATTGTAAACATGTTAAAAGATACAAGGATAAAGACTTTATACGAAGAAAGTCTATATAATTCCGCATATTTTGATGAAGCTACGAAGTTGGCAAACAGGAATATGTTAATACAAAAACTTGAGCAAACCATACATGATAAAAAAGAAGCAGAGGGAATAGCAGTTTTAGTCATTGAACTGGCTAATCTAAGGGTAATTAAGGATGCCTTCGGTCACAGTGTAGGGGAGCAGGTTATGGTAAAGTCGGCGACAATCCTTGAAAATATGTTGAAGGAATGTTGTTTTATCGCCAGAGTAAGTGAAGGAAAGTTTGTTATTGTTCTGCCTAATGTGGAAAATACCGAGCAGATAGAGGATTGTGCAACGAGAATACTTGCTTCTTTTTCTGATCCCGTGTCAACTGAGACGAAGATAGAAGAACTGTTTGTTGTCATACATATCGGTATATCTGTTTATCCGGATAATGGAAGAGATGCGGATACTCTCTTGAAGAATGCTGATTTAGCAGGATACCAAGCGAAAAATGCTAATCAGAAGATTGTTTTCTATACCGAACGACTAGAAGGCCGTATTGCGGAAAATACTTTGTTTACGAACAGGCTGTTTAAATCGTTGCAAAACGACGAATTTTTCCTGGAGTTTCAACCTCAAATCAGCTGTACTACAGGGAAAACTGTCGGTATTGAAGCTTTGCTCCGCTGGACGAGTGACGGCAACAAACGGATACCGCCGGATAGATTTATCCCAATCCTTGAGCAAACAGGATCAATCTATGATGTTGGACTCTGGGTGTTGGAACAAGCTCTTCAAGAGCATAACAGGCTGATTGCGAAAGGATTTTCTCCTCTTCGTGTTTCTGTAAACTTATCGGTTGTGCAATTTCAGGGAGAAAATTTTATTCCTGATTTTACCAGAATTATTGAAAAAAGCGGGGTAGATCCGAAGTATATTGAGCTTGAGATAACAGAAAGTTTGTTTTCTAAAAATCCTGAGGATGCTCTTGATAAAATATACCAATTGAAAGAGTTGGGAGTAAATATAGCCATCGATGATTTCGGTAAAGGCTATTCGTCTTTAAATCGGTTGAAATTAGTACCTTTTGATAGATTAAAAATAGATAAAGAGATTATAGATTATATAGATTTAGAGAGAAAACAAGCACCTATAACTAAAATAATTATTTTATTAGCCAGAACCTTCAAGGCAGGTGTTACGGCCGAAGGTGTTGAAACAAAAGAACAGACGGATTTTCTGAGAAGCATAGACTGTGATGAAATACAGGGCTACTATTTTTCGAGACCTCTTTCGTCAAAAGCGCTGGAAGAATTCCTTAAACAGGAATAATACAGAGGTTAGGATCGTGAAATACAGTCTAATTATGTCAATAATATATTATATGTGCGGTTGTTTTTATGTGGCTTTTGGTGCATATGCATTATCTTCCAACACAAAGAGCAATGCCAACAGGCTGTTTTTATTAACAACAAATTCGCTGGCGATTTGGTCATTTACCTATTCCATTGCAAATTCGGCGCCAACGGCGGAGTCGAGTGCTTTTTGGAGATGTATGTCCGTTTTCGGTTGGAGTTTTTTTCATATTCTTTTACTCCACTTTGCGTTAATTCTGACAAAGCATAAAATTCAATTAAATAAACCAATTAATATTATTATCTTATACTTGCCTGCCGTTATAAATGTTTTTTTGTTTGCGCCCTTCGGATATCTTGCTGAAAGACAATACAAAATGGTGCCGAGCGACTTCGGATGGAGGAATTTACTTCCCGCGAATATCGGTCAGCATTGGATTAACTTTTATTACATAGTATATACGATTATTACTTTTATAATACTTATCCGCTGGTGGAAAAAACTTAAACCTCATACTCCTCTGAAGCGACATGTAACATATTTTCTGATATCCATACTGCTTCCTTTTATTGCAGGGTCGATAACGGATATTCTGCCCGGTGTTTTGGGGTTAAAACAGATGCCCAGACTTACACTTGTCTTTATGATACTTCCTACAATACTTTTGTATAAAATATTGAAAAACCACGGCATTCTTATTGAAAAAAGCGGGATAGTATTCATACCTTCGAAGTCCGTTATTTTGCCGGAAGAGAACAGATCGCGTTTGTTTGAAACGGCGTCAATAATATTTCAGATAGGTGCTGTAGGATCTTTTTTTACAGCGTACTTTATTGCGGGAGGTAATTTGGAAAAAGAGCTTTTGCTAGCCTTGGTTGTGTTTATATTTGGTGTATTTTTAAAGTATATGCCTTATTTAACAAAAAATTACACGATTCAGAATAACCTATTTCTTATAACAAGCGTAGTAGGCATGTCTTTTTTCATAATTACAAACATTGCCACTGGAGCAGTAACAATATGGGCAATTTATACAGTGTTTCTTCTGTATACCGTTGTTCTCAATAGTGATATTCATGCGTTTCTTTTTTTAGTTGCAACCCTGATAACTCAAGTTGTTGTTTGGATAATTTCACCTAAAGCCTATGCAGTTATCGACAGTGCACAGTATATGAAAAGAATTTTCATTATTGTACTTTCATTTTATGCTATGAGATATCTGACGAATGAATATTCTGCAAAGCTACAAGGATATAAAAGATTTGCCGAAGAACAAGAATTACTTGAAACAGTTTCAGCTAACTTTATTTCGATCGATAGAGATAATTATAAAGAGAAAATCGATGAAATGATGCAAATCTCTGCAGAATTACTTGAATTTGACAATGCATATTTATTCGAGTTCGACGTAGGTTATGAAAATGCAACGATTATTAATATGTATGCAAAAGATATTGAAAGTAAATTATCTCATTTTCGTCCGGGAACTAAGTTTAAGACTGCAGATTTTCCCGAAGGTGAAACACTTATAACTCTGAAGACACCATTATTGTGTGAAGATGTCACAAGCATTTCTGTTAATGATGCTAAAGATCAAAGAAATTTTTTCATGTCAAGAGGAATAAACTCATTCTTTGCTCTACCAATAATAACCGACGAAATAACTATTGGATTTTTTGTTATTGAATACAGTGACCGAAGTGATAAAAGATTCACAGAAAGTCGATTACACTTTTTGAAAATTATTGCAAATATATTGGGAGATGCAAGGAAAAAGATTTTCTTTGAAGAAAGGTTATATTATTTTGCTTATTATGATGATGCTACAAAATTAGCGAACAGAAATATGCTGATAAAAAAGTTGGAGGAAATTATATATAACAGAAAAGAATCAGAGAAAATAGCAATATTGGATATTGATATTGAGAATCTAAGGATGATCAAAGATACTTTTGGTAATGATATAGGTGAGCAGATAATGATAAAATCGGCAAAGATTCTCAATAATATACTTGAAGAATGCTGTGTAATTTCAAGAGTAGGCGAAGGAGACTTTGTTATTGTTTTGCCTAATGTGGAAAATACTAAGCAGATAGAGGAATGTGCAGATAAAATATTAGATTCTTTTTTGCATCCTGTGTCAATCGGAGCAGGAATAGAAGCATTATTTGTTATGGTCCGTATCGGCATCTCGGTATGTCCGGATGATGGAACAGATGTAGATACTCTTTTAAAGAATGCCGATTTGGCCGGTTACGAAGCAAGAAATGCTGATAGATGGTTTTTCTTCTATAATACTCAAATAGATAAAGATATTGCAGAAAACACCCTGTTAACAAATAAGCTTTTCCAATCGTTGCAAAATGAAGAATTTTCTTTGGAGTTTCAACCTCAGGTTAGTTGTCTGACCGGAAAAACAGTCGGAATTGAAGCCTTGCTCAGATGGACGACAGACGATAACAGAAGAGTTCCACCTGATAGATTTGTACCGATGCTCGAGCAAACAGGATTGATTTATGATGTCGGGCTCTGGGTACTGGAACAAGCACTTAAAGAGCATAACAGGCTAATTATTAAAGGTTTTTCTCCTCTTCGTATTTCGGTAAACTTATCGGTTATTCAATTTGAAGGGAAAAATTTAATTCCTGATTTTACAAGAATCATTGAGGAAAGCGGAGTAGATCCGAAGTATATTGAACTGGAGATAACGGAAACTGTGTTCTCTAAAAACCCTGAGAACACACTAGAAAAAATTCACAAATTAAAAGAATTGGGAGTGAAAATTGCTATTGATGATTTCGGCAGAGGCTACTCATCACTAAATCGTTTAAAATTAGTACCTTTTGACAAGATAAAAATAGATAAGGATATAATAGATAATATCGATATATCTTATAAAAGTGATCCGATAATTGAGGTCGTTATTCAACTGGCAAGAGCCTTCAAGGCGGATATTATTGCTGAAGGTGTGGAAACAAAGGAACAGGCAGATTTTCTGAAAAACTTAGACTGCGATGAAATACAAGGGTATTATTTTTCGAGACCTCTTTCGTCAAAAGCACTGGAAGAATTTCTTAAACAGGAATGATCTAGGTGTCTTGACTAATTTCTCTTTAAGCTTGTTTTTAAGTAAACCTACTATGATTAGTAGCTATTAATTGTAGTTTGTGACTTTTAAAATTATATATAAGCAATAAAAAGCTTATGGATGTCTGCAGAGGAGAAATGATCAATCTTTGCATCACATGTAGATGCAAATTAAATCCAAAGTTCAACAGAGTAATAATTTTTAAAACATTAGCATTTTTGGTTATGTTAACAGTCAATAAGAAGGGAGGTTTTAAAGCGATGAAAAATACGATTAGAGTTCTTAGCATTTTATTAGTTGTCTTACTTTTATCGGTTGATATACAAGCACAACCCGGTTCGCAACCACATCCCGATCCTCATAGTGAAGATTTATCTAATTATGAGGGAAAATGGATTATCGACGGCAAAACTGAACAGGATACAAATTGGACGCTGGAAATATCAGGCAATGAGTACCACATGTACAACGAATATAATGACTATACCGGAGAAATTATTTTTACGCCGGGATATAAAGAGTTCGACAGACCGGATACTTTGTGGTTAGAGTTTGATCCGGACCTGGGTATTGAGGTGGTACTTGAAAATAGAGCAGGTGGCCTGGTTGATATTTCCGGACAGGGTCTTTTTTTTGTGAAACCCGGCAATCGTATTAATTTTGATGAAGTTGAAGAGTATCAAGATTACTCAAAAGATGATATGATCGGCGATTGGGTACTGGATAAATTCTATATATTTATGATGGAGTTTGATTATGCCATGTACCTGACTAATGAAGATATTATGGCGGGAAGCATAACGGGGGATACACGTCTTATTTTGAGTTTTGATAACGGAATTTTGTATGAGGTATCTGAAACGTTGGAAATTCGCGTTCCTATCACCCATTACCGAAATATAGGTCGCAATCGTTTGTATTTTGAAAACCCGAAACCGATTCAACCCATTGTCTACAAATTTACTGCATACTTTGTACCTGAAAAAAGTAATTTCGATTACGCAGGACAGATGGTTCTCGAAGCATATCCCCGGCCGCCCGGAAGCGAGCAAATATTCTTTTATCTTGTCTTTTCCCGTATTACAAGCGCTGATCTGTCAAAAGGAGGTGAATAATCAATGAAAAGAGTATTGTCACTGGTATTTTTGCTAACCATCATTTTTAGTATATGTGCTTGTTTTTCCAAAGATAAAAGCTCCGAATCCTCTGTCGAAAAGGAATCCGAGGCTGAGGCAGATAATTCGGAAATGACTGAAACTGAAGACAAAAAGAAAGAATCCATTTCGGAGTCGGAGAGTGAAGAGACTGCGTCTAATCATTCAGGAAATGAAAATATTGAAGATTTTCAAGCAGATATTCCTGAGGAATATCGCTTAAAGGTCAATATTCCTTCTGATATGAACGAGCCTTTGCCTTCGTCGGAATACGCTGACAATTCACCTTTATTCGGCATCGGTGATGTACTGGAAGGGCAACAGCAAGGCAACCAAGAACCACGAAAATCAATAAACTTACCCAAAGTCATTGATCTCTTTACTATTGAAGAACTGGAAAATTATTTCGGCATGGTGGTCTACGTGAATGAAGAAGGAAATCTCATACCATTTGAGAATGAAGACTCGGTGACATATCTTTTATATGAAACAGAAACTGAAACGCCGAAGAGTTTGTTTTGTGATGGAAAAGTCTACATTTCGCTGAAGGACTGGGGTAATCCGGCAACAGCAGCATCTTATATTAATTTTTTTAGGATTGATCCGCGCGAAATCGAAATTTCAGGAAAACGCGCGTTGATACAAGATAGTGACAATGATGTCAGTATTTATGTGACAGATTCTGTGATTTTGGATCTCATCGTAGAGTTTAAAG
This sequence comes from Clostridiaceae bacterium, assembly GCA_012518795.1. GTDB lineage: Bacteria > Bacillota > Clostridia > Saccharofermentanales > DTU023 > UBA5436. The sequence goes on along the minus strand of JAAYRL010000011.1, from coordinate 27,861 downwards.
GCCAGGATGGATGGTTGGTGCCTGCAGATCAGGAGCTGGTTCTGAAATTTGCTCAACTTGTCTGTGAGAGGCTTATGGAAAAAATGGAATAAACATAAATGTCTGAATAGTATAGACCAGTTAATATTTGTATATTTAGGGATTTCGGATGTATCACTGAAAACGAGTGGTCGACCGGGATCCTTATTTATTTAAGAAACTGATTATGGATATAAGTTGATTTTTTGTCAGATTATTGTAAAGTTAAAATACCGGGGACAATTGAAAAGTGGATTTTCCGGTCCAAGTGTAGAAAACAATATATTAAACAGTTTGAGCGCATATTCATGGGATGACTGGGAGATGCCTCAATATAAAGAGAGACTGAAGGAATCATACTATATAATACAGGATTTATTCGCCGATTAGATAGGTATAGATAAAGCCAATGATGAAAAAACTGGAAAGATTTTTATATAGTCGCTTATCCCGTCATTCATTCGAAAATGAACATGAAAAGTTCTTGTATTTGATTTCGTATGTTGCTTGCACTTATGCAGCGAGCATGAATTTCTTTCTTTTCTTCTTCCACCTTGCTATCAATGTGATACCTTTGTTAATCATCTCTCTGGCAGACTTTATGATTATTATTCTGTGTTTCTGGCTGGTTGAAAGAGGTTATTATTTGCCGTTCGGTCTTTTGCTTTCCGGGACGGTTATTATTCACACCTTGGCTACTGCAGTCTGCATTGGCACAAATAACCTCGTAATTGTGTATCTGCTTGTTACACTTATGATGCAGATCATAATTCCCTACGCGAGTAAACTTGTTCGCACTGTGGTGATTGTCGTGCTGTTGGCCAGCATGATCGCTATCGTTTTAATTGGCCACTATTTATCACCGTTTTGGGACATAGGAGATTCTTACGGTGTGCTTGCAATGTTTAACATTCATTTGGCATTTTTTGGTACTGTCATCCAACTAACGATAAGAAACACCATTTGGGACACGATTTTAAAGTTTAACGAAAAAGAGTTGGAAAAAAGAAAAGGAGAGGCCAACACGGATCCGCTAACGGGACTTTTCAACCGCAGGTATGCAGACAATTTTTTTAATAAGTTGAGTAACGGTCAGATTGAGCCGGTCTGGTGTATTGCAATGCTGGATATTGACGATTTTAAACTGATCAATGATACTTACGGTCACCAAATAGGTGATCTCGTATTGAAGTTGCTTAGCAGTTTGATTAAAACAAGCCTACGAAAAACAGACTATGTGTTTCGCTGGGGCGGGGAAGAATTTCTGATTTTAATTAAAGATATCGATGTCTCTGTCGCCTTTAATATCTTAGACAAGTTGCGTGCCAGACTGGAGTCGGAGACTGTAGTAATACATGATAATGTTTTAAAAATCACTGTAACAATCGGCGTTTGTTCACTCGATGTTCATAACGTTGAGCAGAGTATAGATGAATGCGATCGTCTTATGTATAAAGGAAAAGTTTCAGGTAAGAATCAAGTAATCATGTAGCTGTAACTTAAAACCATATTTTGGAGGCTGGGTTTATGAAATACAGTCTAATGCTGTCAATAATTCTTTACATATGCGGTTGTTTTTATATGATTTTTGGTGCTTGTACAATAGCTACTAATATAAATAGCAAAGCAAACAGGTTGTTTCTGCTTCTAACAAGTTCGTTGGCGATTTGGTCATTTTCACTTTCTGTTTCAAATTCAGCGGCTACAGCGGAAGAGAGTGCTTTTTGCAGATCTTTCTCCGTTTTCGGTTGGGGAGTTTTTAGCAGCATTTTACTTCATTTTATCCTGGTTCTGACAAAAACTGAAAGACGATTAAATAAGCGAATAAAGTATATTACGACATATTTGCCCGCTTTTATAAATATAATTTTATTTGGACCATTCGGATACTTTTTTGAAAAACAATATAAAATGGTGCAGACCGACTACGGCTGGATGAACATGGCTCCCATGTATTATGCAGGAATTTGGCTTAACTTATATTATATTGTATTTTCAATAGCAAGTCTTATATTACTTATTCGCTGGTGGAGAAAACTTGAGTCTCATACTTCTGAGAAGCGACTGGCAAAATATTTTTTAATATCTGTAATACTTCTTTTTTCTATAATAACTATAATCGATATACTGCCTGATATTCTTAATAAAAAGTTCTTTCCTAAATTACCCGTTCTGTTTCTGTTAGTTCCGACAATAATTTTGTTTACAGTATTAAAAAAATTCGGGCTGCTTCTCGAAAGAAGAAGGACAATACCCATACTTCGGGAAACTGATAAATTCAGCAGCGATCGATTACGTTTGTTTCGAACGGCAGCAGTCATTTATATGATAGGTGGTGCAATATCCTTTTTAGTAGGATATTTCGGCAAGAAAGGAGCATTAGGAAGAGAGATTTTGTTCGCTGCGGCTTTACTGTTATTTGGAGTATTTACCAGAATGATACCGTTCATAACGAAAAAGCATGCTGTTCAAAATGCCATCTTTCTAGTAATATGCAGCTTAAGTACGTTTTATATTATGATAGTAAACGCTAAGATAGGAGCATTAACTGTATGGTCAGTATATATACTGTTTCTTCTGTTTACCGTAATATTTGATTATAGAATCCTTGCAATTCTCTTTACTGCATTTTGCGTAGTAATTCAAATTGTTTTTTGGATAATCTATCCGAAAGTTTTTGTCACCATAAATGGAAATGAGTATGCAATACGTATTGTTATTATTTTATTTTCTTATTTCTCTGTCAGATATCTGACAACTGAATACGCTTTTAAGGTGAAGGTATACCAAAGGTTTGCAAGAGAACAGGAAGTACTTGAACAAATTTCTTCTAATTTTATCTCGATTAACAGCGAAAACGCTAAAGATAAAATAGATGAAATGTTGAAAATGTCTGACGAAATACTGGAATTTAGTCATGCCTATTTAGTCAAATTCAGTAAGGATTACGAAGAAGCAACAATTCTTAATATGTGTGTAAAAGACACAACAAAAGAATTATTTCCCTATCGCCCGGGAATGAAATTTAAGACAGTAACTTTTCCTCTGGCTAAGTCTTTGATTGCTCAAGGTAAACCTATGATATGTGAAGACACCAAAAAGGCTACCTTTGATAAATGTGGAGAGACAAATAATTTCTTCATATCCAGAGGGGTAAAGTCCTTTTTTGCATTACCGGTAATTGTCGACGAAAGAATAGTAGGAATGCTTGTTATTGAATACTATAATCGAATTGATGTGAGCTTCGCAGAAAGTCGATCATACTTTTTAGACATAATTGTAAATATATTGGGCGACACAAGAAGAAAACTCTTATATGAAAAAAGATTATATAATTCCGCATATTTTGATAAAAGAACAAAATTAGCGAACAGAAATATGCTGAAGAAAAGACTTCGACAAACCATACGTAATAGAAAAGAATCTGAGAAAATAGCAGTATTGGTCATTGAACTGGCGAATCTAAGGGTAATTAAGGATACCTTCGGCCACAGTGTAGGGGAGCAGGTCATGGTAAAGTCGGCGACAATCCTTGAAAATATTTTGGAGGAATGTTGTTATATCGCCAGATCGGGTGAAGGAAAGTTTGTTATTGTTCTGCCTAATGTGAAAAATACCGAACAGATAAAGGATTGTGCCAAGAGAATACTTGCTTCTTTTTCTGATCCTATATCAACTGAGACAAAGATAGAAGCACTATTTGTTGTTATCCGCATCGGTATATCCGTTTATCCGGATGATGGAAGAGATGCGGACACTATTTTGAAGAACGCCGACATGGCGGGATATGAAGCACGAAATGCTGATAAAAGAGTTCTCCTTTATAATTCTCGAATGGAAAACAATATTGCTGAAAATACCTTGTTCACTAACAGACTATTTAAATCTTTACAAAACGACGAATTTTTTCTGGTATTTCAACCTCAAATTAGCTGTACTACAGGGAAAACTGTCGGGATTGAAGCTTTACTCCGCTGGACTAGTGACGGGAACAAAATAGTAGGCCCGGATAGATTTATCCCAATACTTGAACAAACAGGATTGATTTATGATGTTGGACTCTGGGTGTTGGAACAAGCTCTTCAAGAGCATAACAGGCTGATTGCGGAAGGATTTCCGCCTCTTCGCGTTTCTGTAAATATATCGGTTGTGCAATTTCAGGGAGAAGATTTTATTCCCGATTTTACGAGAATCATTGAACAAAGCGGAGCAGATCCGAAGTATATTGAGCTGGAGATAACGGAAAGCTTGTTCTTGAAAAACCCTGAGGATGTAATTAAAAAATTGTACAAATTGAAAGAATTAGGAGTAAGTATTGCCATCGATGATTTCGGCAGAGAGTATTCATCATTAAATCGATTAAATTCGATACCTTTTGACAGAATAAAAATAGATAAAGAGATTATATTTCACATCAATTTAGAAGAAAAAAGAGATCCTGTAACGAAAAATATTATTATGTTAGCTAAAGACTTCAGAGTGGGCATTATAGCTGAAGGTGTAGAAAAAAAAGAGCAGGCTGAATTTCTGAGAAGCATGGACTGTGACGAAATACAAGGGTACTATTTTTCAAGGCCTCTATCGTCAAAAGCGCTGGAGGAATTTCTCGAAAAGGAATGATACAACTCATTCGTTGAGTTACAATGCAATGCATTCGTTGATTTTAATTAGTTTAGAAGTCTTTACTTGAAACTAAAACGGATATAAACTTGTATTAACATAAATTTGCTAATTTTATCATGGTGCATTTAGTAACGGTGCATTTGGTAACAGTGCATTTGGTAAATGACTTGTTATATTAGTTTTCTAATTAGAAAGGCATGAAAATAAGAAGATGAATAATAAGAATATAAGCAGAATTATTTGGGGCATAGCATTGGTGGTAGTAGGTACTATTTTTGCTTTAAATGCGCTGGGTCTTACTGAAATAAGTATTTTCTTTGACGGTTGGTGGACTTTATTTATTATAGTTCCGTCATTTGCCGGTTTATTTAGCAAACGAGGTAAGTTCGGGAGCTTAATTGGGCTTATAATCGGGGTTGTTTTACTTCTTTCTGCTCAAGGAATTCTTGATTTTGCTTCTGTTTGGAAATTATTAATCCCAATTATCATTATATTAATTGGTTTAAAAATGATATTTACTTCAACATTTAATAAAAATAATAAATGGACAAGTGAAAAAATTAAAGAATTAAAAAACAATCGGGCTGCTCCGGTAAAAGATACCGCTGCTTTCTCTACACATAATTTAGATTATAACGGACAAATATTTGAAGGTGTAGTTTTAGATGCTGTTTTCGGAAGTATTACTTGTGATCTTCGTAATGCAATAATAGAGAAAGATTGTGTCATTTCAGCCTCTGCTGTTTTTGCAAGCATAGATATAAAGACACCTGATCATGTACAAGTTAAGATTGATTCCAATGCACTTTTCGGCGGTGTCTCCGATAAGAGAAAAAAGAGAGCATATAATAAAGATGATGAGTCTGATAAGACTGACAGGTCTGATAAGACATTCACTTTGTATGTTGAGGCAACTTGTGTCTTTGGGGGTGTTAATATTATATGAAATCTTGGCATAATGTTATAAAATACTCGGCAATAGCCCTGGCTGTTGTTTTGATAATCGGTATAATAAGCGGAATTATGTATGTAATATCTCTTTTGATCTCGACTTTTACTCCTGATATTGTAGGTGAATATAAAACGTATGAAATTGAAAATGATATTGATAATGTGGATATTGATCTTCATGGAATTGATCTTGAAGTAGTAACAGCGACTGATTCCAATATTAAAGTAGAAAGTAATTATAAATATTTAACTGTAAAAGAAAAGGGAAATATACTTCTTATTAGAGACAAGAAATCATCTTATCTTAATATTCTTGGCAAGACTACGGTTAAGCTTTATATTCCTGAAGATATGATCTTTGAAAAAGTGGAAATCAATACAGGTGCAGGCAAAACTGAATTAGAAAATCTTCAAGCAAACACAATCGATATGGAATTAGGAGCAGGGAAAGTTTCATTGCAAAATATTTATGCAAGTGACAATACCTTTATAGATGCCGGAGCCGGAGCAGTTATCATTAAGGATAGTAGCTTTAACAATTTAGATTTAAAAATGGGTGTTGGTCAATTTGAATTTTCAGGTATTCTTTCAGGTAGAAATTCATTGCGAATGGGTGTCGGTTCAAGCCAAATTGATTTAACAGGTTCTTTGGATGATTATAAGTTGAATATCGAAAAGGGACTTGGCGAGATTTTAGTAGATGATGATATTATAAATAACAATACACAACTTGGACAAGGGGATAGAGAACTCTTTTTTGAAGGTGGTATCGGCTCAATCAAAATTAATTTTTCAGAATAGTAAATCCGATTTGGCAAGCGATGTTAGAATATGACAAAATTATTTCAGATAATCAAAGACAAATTCAGAGAAGTACTTAAGCCCGAGTTAATCAAACAAGAAAAATAATATCAACAATAGAATGTTTGAATTTAGTATTAGGGTCTGCTATTAATTTAGCAGACCCTAAATTATTATTTTACATTGCTATACTTAATTTCAGCTCCGCGAAATAGCAAAGTACCCAAGATTAAACAGATTATAATAATTCCGGAACTTACAATAATGAAATTGCCTAAGCTTTGTAGAGTCCAGTTAAGACCATTAATAAAAGGTTTGGCAAGGATAAGAGAAGGAACATCCAAATCTTCTATTGCTACTTTGTCTATCAGATATTCCAAGCTGCCAATTAAACCGTTTAGAGTAATAATACCAAAAGGCACCCAGAAAATAATTCTGCCAAGCCAGTTAAGACGATAATTAATTGTCGCAAGCAAAAGACCTATAAAATATGTAGTTACGTATAAGAAAATTAAGATTATTAATATCTGACCGAAACCAATCACCCCTCCTTTATCTATTTGAATAGGAATTAGAGCAAAAAAACCGGGTGTATAAAGCCCCAAACTATGACTGATCCATTGCATTAGGTGAAAGAAAATATTAACCATAAAACTTGTAAGTATTCCAAAACAGAATCCTTCAATAATAAATGCCTTCGTAATTGTAGCTTTGGGTACCTGGTTCTGTGTTAAGAAATAGTATTCCTCTTTGAAAGTGAATAATCCTGATACAAAGCAGGCAATGCCATACACACCTTCAATACCACCGATTTTTATATTACCACTGCTAAGAGCGACAATAAATTCTACAAGATACATAAACGTCATAACACCTAAAAAGCTGAGGATGTACTTCTTGTAGTCACGGGCTAAGACCTTGACTGATGTCAGTAATAAAGATTGATTAATTCTATTAGTCTTCATATGAACCTCCTAATTATCTCTCTTCTTGCTGTAAGCCACAAAAATATCTTGTAAACTGGCCCGGCTTATATTAATACCATCCGGTAAGTCATGTATTTCCGAAGACTGCTGTACCATTAGTGAAACAAATCCAAGATTTTCTTTCTTTTCGATCACTGAATTTGATTTTTCAATCTGATCCATTTTCTCTGAAGGACCCGTTAGATAAAAATGAGATGTAATAATGTTTTCCAGATTATCTTCCAGGAAAATTTGCCCGCGATCAATAAATATGACATCTTCTAATAAGTTGCTAATCTCATCAATTAAGTGAGTGGAAAGCACAATTGTATTTTGTTCTTCCCGATAAATACGCAAGACTTCGCTGTAAAACAATTCTCTATTGACTGCATCATGTCCCAGGGTTGGCTCATCGAGGAAGATAAATCTAGCTCTAGTCTGTAAGGCAACAATAGAGCGAACGATCGCAAAATGTCCGGTAGACAACTGATTGAGTCTTTTTTTCTCGTTAATGCCAAAGTTATGTATAATCTGCCGTGCGTCATCAAGATTAAATTGGGGATAGAATTGACTCGTGTAGTAACAGAGTTCTTTTACCTTGAGTAACTCAGGAAAAGTTTTATCCGGTTCGGAAAAGTATAATTGGCGCGAAGTAGTATCATCTAAGATGGTTTTACCATCATAGAGTATTTGTCCACTTGTAGGTTTAATCCGATCAGCAATAATCTTGAGTAATGTTGATTTGCCGGCGCCGTTTCTTCCTAACAGACCATAAATTTTTCCCGCATGCAACTCAAGGTTGACCTTATTTAATGCCAAAACATCACGATAATTTTTTGATACATCGCATATATTAATTGTCTGCATTCTCTGCCTCCTTAATCCATTGGATAAGATTTTCCTCGGATATATCCAACTGCCTTGCCTCTTTGATGAGGGGATAGAGGTAAGTCTCCTTAAAAGCAGTTCGTCGTTTATTCTTTAACATTTCACGTGCTCCTTTTTTTACAAAAATGCCAATACCACGCTTTTTGTAGCAAAAGCCTTCATCAACCAGAGTATTTACGCCCTTACCAGCTGTAGCCGGGTTAATTTGAAAAGCCTGCGACAATTCAGTCGTCGATGGTATCTGAGTTTCTTCCGCGTAGGTCTCGGCAAGAATTGCATTCTCCAAACCTTCCTGTATTTGCAAGTAAATAGGTTTTTGGTCCTGATTATTCAGTTTCATGGCAGCTCCCTTCTTGCTTAATTGGTTAACTACACTACTAATTAACTAGTTAAGGTAATTTTAGATAAAAATAAAAGACCTGTCAAGGTCTTTTATAAAATTTAGGTAAAACTATAATTGCTTTAATTACAAAGTTAAGTTCCAGTCTAAAGAAAAGGTAAAACTTTAATTGCTTTAATTGCAAAGTTAAGTTTCAGTCTAAAGAAAAGGTAATGGAAATTAGTTTTACAAAGATTTTATGGAGACACTACTTGTATTGGTATTACAGAGATTTTATGGATGCACTATTTATATTGGTTTATAAAATCATCGAGTGCTTTATCAATTTCTTCACTGTGTCCTGTCATCATATGTCCACCATCGGGGAAAGTGACGATTGTAAGATTGGCAAAACGCTGTTTAACGTTTTCCACTTTATCAAAACTTGCTACAGTATCATCTTCTGAATGCAAAATTAAAACCGGCAGATTGATTTCTTCAATTGGATACTGATCATAATTTCTTTCCATATCCGGATTTGTCAATTTGCCATCTAAAATTACTCCGTCCTTTCTTTCAGCAATGGGCAGTATCGTTCCTACGGTGGATGCAGGCATACCCATTAAGGCCGGCATGAGGGGACTGATTAAATACATGACATAATCAGAAAGAAGTGGCTCGGGAGGTGCCTGATATTCAAGATAGGTTTCAGGTTTTTCATTTACCGGCATAGCGGAACAAAACAGAATTAAACCTTTAACACGCTCCGGATAGTCAAGAGCAAAACGGATGGCAGGAGTACCTCCGGCAGAAGTTGCTAAAACAAATACTTGATCAATTTCCAAATATTCGAGCAGTTCATTAAAAGCAGAAGTCTGATCTGCGGGTGTTCCTGCTCCTTTAATATCTGAGCCGAGGTATCCGAAGCGTGACGGTGCAAGCAATCGGTTATTTGCTTCTCTGTTTTTTATGCTTTCATAAGCTTGATCGTATCCACCGAAGATGCCATGGACAGACAGAATAACTACACCTTGACCTTCATCAATATAAGTCATCGAACCATATGAGAGATCGGCCGTTTTTGTTTGATATGAATTAAGCTTATTTCGAGCTTTATTTAATCCTTTGGCACAGCGTATACCCTGAATCAGGAAATATAATAAAATTATCATTAAGAAAGCAAATAATATCCATTTCATTTTCCGACTCCTCGCTTTATTTAATTTGTCAATTGTCATTTTAGAATTCTCCTATTAATTTTTTGGATTTTATCTTTACTTCTTCTTATCGAATTTAACTTCTTACATATCACATCTACTTTGAGAATATTTATGCAGTAATCCGGTTTTGATTAATTAGCAGAAAATAAAATTACAATCTAATATAAATAATCTCGAAAACTATCATATTTTAAGAATTTCTGTTATCAGTTGAAAAAAGCGATAATAATCATTAGTATCATTCATATTAAAACCTAAAAGTTGATCGATTATACTGCAATTTAGAAAAGCGGATTGAATACTTGCTAAAAGCATAAAAGCTTTTATTTTTTTGATATCTTGATCATTATTATCATTATCTGAAATTGCTTTATAAATCGCTTTATAACTAACGGAAGAATTACTTTCAGTGCTCGGTTGCGAAAGGTCAGCAAGCATGGAAATTTTTGATATTTCCGGGTTGTTTATCAAAAAGGTAAAAACGCTTGCTGTGAAAGACGCCATATCAGAATTATTTATTTGATCTGATTTGGTAATTTGCTGTGAATGTTCCATTTGCTGTGAATATTCCATTTGATTTGAATTATTTTTTTGATCTAAATTATCATTTTGATCTGCAAATTTAAGCTGATCTGAATTTTTCTGATGTTCCTGATTTTGCTCAATCTTCGATTTATCAACTTCTGATTTATCAACATCGGAAAAAGTTTTCATAACATGACTAATGATTCGTTGCACACAAATTTCAATCAATTTATTTTTTGAACCAAAGTGATAGTTTATTAATCCAACTGCTACATCGGCTTTTTGAGCAATTTCTCTTATGGTGATATTATCGACCAAGCCATCTGAAGTTTTAATCAATGAGATTGTAGTTGTAATGATTTTCTCTTTTACATCCGAATGATTTTGATAAATATCATCCTTATTATTGTAAAAATTGTTATTGACGCTCATATTAACCTCCGATTTGAACATTGTTCAAGATCAATATACTGAACGCTGTTCAAATTGTCAAGCGAAAATTATCGTTACCTTAATATAAGATACTCAGAGATTATACCCATGCTTAATTATGTTGAATAATTGGGATTATGAGCTAAGAAGAAGAGTAAGAAGATAAGTATTTTTAAAAACAGTCGGGATTAACCAAATCCGGATTTCTCCAATTGTTAGTGCACACTTTTTAAGGTTAGACCGCGAATTTCCAGCATAAGCTTAGAAAGTGTGCATGTCCGACTCGAAAAAGGCGATTTTATCTCAGAACATGCACACTTTTTAAAGTTATACCTAGAAAATCCGGAATAAGCTTGGAAAGTGTGCATGTCGATCCTGAAAAGGCGATTTAATCCGAAGAACTTGCACACTATTTAAGCTTGAACCGTAAAATCGCAGGATAAGCTTGAAAAGTGTGCATTGATATGAAATCAATATGATATCGATGTGCGATTTATGTGGATCTACATGCAATCTATATAAAATCAACATGAGATCTTTATGCAATATATATGCAATCTATACGCGATTTATTTTTACTTTGCTGATTAATTCGGTTTTGGGAGATTTGACATGGCTAGGATCAGGATGCCCGATACCTAGTGCTGCCAAAGGTACATAACCTTCCGGTAAATTCAAGGCATCAAGTTGCGGTGCATTTTCTTGAACCATATCGCGAATAAAACCGTAGAAATAACAATTTCCAAGTCCTAAGTTGCTGGCAGCAAGTGCCATGTGATCAACTGCACAGGCTACGTTTTCGTATGAAATCGGATTTTTCATATTATTAGTAGATACAAATATAATAACTTTCGCACCTAAAGTGCGGTCATTTCCGGTTTTAGCTGAATACTCGCGAATTCTATTTAATGCGGATTCACTTTTTACAACAGTGAAATTTAAACTGTCATACGCACCTCTGCCGACAGGAGCATTGCCTCCAACTGCCAAAATTTCATCAATCAAATGATCAGCAACCGGCTGATCAGTATAAGATCTGCATGAATAACGTGTTTTTACTAAATCTAAAAAATCCATATTTATACCTCCATATCAGAAATAATGTTCTGTTAACTTAAAAATTAATAAGAGATCTGATCTCTCTTTGTTTTATCTTTAGTTAACAGAGCCAGAAATAATAAGATTGTCTTAATTTTGTAACATAAATTTAATTGCGTAGGGTTATTATAACATATTTATAAAATTAGATTATGGTTCACAATTTAAGTTTAAGTTATAATGATGTAAGCGAAAAGAGGAATCCGTTTAATAATGATAATTACAAATTTATTAATATTAATCACAGCACTATTTCTCATTATATATGGAAATCTCAATCTTTGGCTTGGTTTACCAATATTAATATTGTCAGTAAGCGGGTTGACATTTCAATTATTTGAGATAATCAGTATTAATATTCGCTTAAATTCAATCAAAAAAAAATCCAAGGTTAAATGGGTTGGCGAGTTTATTTTGATAGAAGGCTTTAATCTAGTTACGAATCAAAATATATATTTAATTCTGACACGTAGAGATGATCTTTATTTTCAAGCTGAACAGGATGAATTTAAGATTAGCTTATCTGATGTCGATGGAATTTTTATTACTAAAGGTCAATATTTGTTGAATTTAGCCGATAATGAAATTAAAAATTTCGTTAATAGAGAATTTAATAATCCCGTTTTTAACAATATAAGAAATCTGATTCGTAATAATCATAATTATGCAAAAAAATTTGTCATGTTAATTTCTTTAAAATTAAATGATGAAATTTATCATAATGTTCGCATGAATCAAGATTTAATAATTATGGTTTTAATGCACGGTACCAATAATTTCAGACGCTTTATCAAACGTCCTGAAATTCGAAGTAAAGTGCGTTTTTATAACAGAAGAATGAATTATACACGCTCAAGAAAAGAACTCGGATTAAAAAAGCAGGGTTAATTCTTGTTTTGGAAAGGTGTTTCAGATGCAAATACAAGCACAAACTTTTAAAAATTTATGTAATATAATTGAAGAAAATATAAATCGTGTTATGATCGGCAAGCAAAATGTCATTGAATTTTTGTTAATTGCTTTATCTGCAGGCGGACATGTTTTGATTGAAGATGTTCCGGGTATAGGAAAAACTACACTGGTTTCTGCATTGGCAAAATCTTTGAATCTGACTTTTAAAAGAATTCAGTTTACTCCGGACTTGATGCCTTCAGATGTAACCGGATTCAGTTTGTTCAATCAAAAAACCGGTGAATTTGAGTTTCAACCCGGTGCAGTAATGAGTCAAATTGTTTTAGCTGATGAAATTAATCGAACATCACCGAAAACACAATCTGCTTTACTTGAAGTAATGCAGGAAAATCAAGTTACTGTTGACGGTGTAACCTACAAAATTCCTCAGCCGTTTATCGTTTTAGCTACTCAAAATCCGGTAGATCATGTGGGAACTTATCCTTTGCCGGAGGCACAGTTAGATCGTTTCATGCTCAAAATCGATCTGGGATATCCGACGATTGAAGAGGAAGTGGCAATTCTTAATTTATATTCCAGTGATCAGCCATTACAACAATTACAAAAAGTTGCCGATAGTGATGATGTTCTATGGATGAGAGAACAAGCTTTACATGTTCATTGTGCAAATTCCGTAAAAAGATATATTGCTGAATTAACTGCTGCTACACGACGCCATCCGGATGTGAGTTTAGGTGCAAGTCCGAGAGCTTCCAATATGTTGATGCAAGCAGCTAAAAGTAGAGCATTGATCAAGGGACGTGACTATGTCAGACCGGATGATGTGCAAGCCTTAGTAATTCCTGTATTATCGCATCGGATAACTTTGACTTCGGAAAGCAGATTGAAAAGAATTACGAATGATGATGTAATTTATTCTGTATTAAAACAGATTCCTGTCCCGGAAAGATAATTTTATTTATGTTTCGTTTACGTTTTGTTTTTTGGCTAATTGCTGTTACAGCAACATTTATCGGCAATCAATTAATTGAGCATAAATTTATTATGATCTTAATGCTTTTTTTATTGTCTTTGCCGATTTTCTCTTTGCTTTACGGCCTTTTGATACGCAAAAAATTAATCGTTAAAGTTGTTCCTGAAACGGAATTTATTGAACGTGGTCAAACAGCATGTTGGTATGTCAGATTTTCTAATCTCAGTAAATTACAAACCATGGTATTACGCATCGTTATTAAAGCAAATACATTACATATTGACCAGGAACAAATTAAATCTATTCTTTTTATTTCGCAAAATAGTTATCAGGATATTCGATTGACCACTGTTCCTGCTTTTTCCGGACCTTTTACCGTTGACGGATTATCAATTACAATCAATGATATTTTCGGTTTCTTTAGATTAAAATCTTTTTCTGCTAATCAAATAAATTTTCCTAATATTTATGTTTTACCACTTGAAGATAATAGCGAAAACTATCATGAATATCTGAGCAACCAATTAGCGGCAGGTGAATTTCCTGCCGGTAAAAGCCAGACTTTACAAGACGAAATTGATCGTTTGCGTAGCATGGAAAATGGCGATTCAATTAAACATATACATTGGAAACTTTCAGCTCGTATGCAAGAATGGATGGTTAAAGAATATGACAAAGAAGATGATCGTACCGTTACTATTTTGCTGAATTTGCCTGAAGTGTTTTTCAAAACATATAACAAAGAGAGTAATCGACTTTTACATTTAAGAAATTATATGCTTGATCATACTTATTCAGCAATCAAAATATTTCTTAGCAGGGAAGCCACGGTTAGACTTAAAACTTATCAACCTGAACTTATGGTTGAAGAAGCAATTCATATGAATGAATCCGATTTGTTGAGAAAACAACTGTCTTTTATACCTTTTCGCTTAGTTGTACCTTTTTCTGAACAATTATATGATGAAAAACTTGGTAATGAACAAAATATTCTTTACATCGTAACCCATGAGATAGACCATAGTTTAGTAGCTAATTTAAGAGCTTTGAGAACTAGTATCGGAAGTTTGCATCTCGTCTTTGCAATTGATCAAGACACAACTTTAGAAAATGCCAGAGAACATATTGAGCGTTTATCGAGTTTCAATATCAATGTTGAAATTGCTCATTCAAGAAAGGTAAATATTTATGCAGAATAGATTTGCCTCAATTGAAATTGCCAATAAGAACGTTGGTTATAAAAAAGATAAACAATTTAATTATAATTTTAAAATTGTTTTAGATACTTTATTTTATACCGGAATAGCTTATGTTTTTTCTTTTGTTTGGTTTGAATTGTTAATCAAGTCTGTTTGGCTAGATTATCCATATTATTATGCTTGGTTTCTTAAATTAATCGTTACTCTATTTTTTGTTTTATTGGTGAATTTTCCGAAAATATTTAGTTTAAGCAGTTTGGGAATTTTGGTCTTAACTTCAGTTTTAGGTTTACTATTCTCGAAATTGATCGGTGAACCGTTTTTTGGCTTTATTAAAACTCATACTCTCGGTATTGTTGATTCAGTTAAATGGGGTTTGGCATTAGATCAGACAATAAAAGTCATGCCGGAATATTTTCCGATTTATGTAGCTTTGCTATCTATTATTGTCTCGTTGTTATTTATTTATGTAAAGCCTGCTCCGATCAATTTAATGATTGTTTGGATCATACCAATTATCGTTATAGTTCATATCAATGAACAAGATATCTCGCTTCCGGCTTTTTTCCTCGGCTTATTATGTATCATAATAACTTTTGCAAGACAGAGTACGATCAGATTTTCTTGGCGAAAAATGTGGCAAATTCCACCATTCGCTTTAATAATTGTAGTTTTAGCTTTTATTTTTGTTCTTCAATCTTTTATACCGCAAAATATTTTCCGTAATGAGAAATTGAGCGATCGCCTCAATCAACTGATAAAATCAAGTAAAAAAATGCCGGATACAGTTCATTATTATGAATTCAGTATCCGAGATGCCGGTTATTATCCACAAGATGTAAGATTAGGTGGTGCAATTGAGTTGAAAAACATTCCTTTTATGAATGTTACGGGACCCGGTTCACCTTTTTATTTAAGGGGAACAATTTTCAATCAATTTGAACAAAATATATGGCGTGCATCTTCAATGAGTACCAATTATTTATTTTATAATGAAGATCCGATTGATCAACAGGCTGAAGCTTTCGGATATCCCAGTCATTCTCATCTTCCGGAAGGAGTTATCGCAAATTACTTTACCAATACTCCGCTAGAGATTAAACCTATTTATCAGCCTATACAGGCAATTTTTCATGGCGGGAAACCTATGGAAATAATTGACTTGGAACCGGATGAAGATTTGCAACATGCAGAAGATACCGATGGTGATTCATCTTCCGATGAGAACGATACTGAAATAATGTATTATTTTAATCCTGACGGACAAATCTATGCTTCTTTACAAATTCCTGCTCCCGGCTATCGAATCAATGGCCATGTTTCACGACTCGGTTCTACTGCCAATTATCTTAACTTTATAGCAAATGATGCAAATGTGGGTAATTTGGTTTTTTCTAAGCAAACCATAGCAAATTATAAAAGTTATCAACGCTTTTTAGAGAGTACTGAGCCTAATTTAGCAAACATTGTCTATCAGAATAATACAGAGCAAAATGCAAAAGCTAATCAGTTAATTGAAATAATAAATTATTTAAAAAGTAATTTCAGTTATGATTTAGAAGTTGAAGATGTACCTGCAAATCAAGATTTTTTTGAACATTTTATTTCGACTAAAAAAGGTTATTGTACTTACTTTGCTACAGCATTGGCAGTCTTGACAAGAGAAGCAGGTTTTGAATCACGTTACGTAGAAGGATTTGTAATTAAAGGTGTCAAGGATCGTAATTTACCGCAAGATCAATATGAAAGAATGATTACAACAGATCAAGCTCATGCTTGGGTTGAAATTAAAATTGAAGGTTTGGGTTGGGTACCTTTTGATGCAACACCGACTGCAGCTTTGGAGGCAATTCAGACTGATCAGGAAAAAGAACAAGAACTGGCCGCTTTATTGCCGGAACCCACTGAACCTGAACCTACTCAAACTGAACCGACACAACCTTTAACAACCGAGACTCCGAATATTAAAACTGAACCCAGTGAACAGAATTTAAGTCAGGCAGAACAAGAAGATAAAACTATCGGAAAAACTTTAATAATAATTATTTCGATATTAGTATTTGTTGCTCTTTTATTACTTTTTATTTTATGGCGGAAAAAAGTATACAACAGGCGTCATGATCCGAATTGGTTGTCTAATAAATTTAACGGCGACATGAAAAAAAGCGTACTTTATATTTGGCAAGATCTGAAATATCTTTACAAGCTTAATGGCGGTATATACGAACTTAATAATACGATATTAATGATATTTGCAACTATGCTAAATACTTTTGATTGGGAAAAAGAAGACACATATTCTGCATACAAGGCTGTTGAAGAGGTATTATATGCAGAACGTGAACCGAGCGCATCAAATTATCAGAGTTTATTGAATATTTACAATCAGACTGAATCATTTACTGCAAAAAGAATTCCCAGATTAAAATGGATTTTACAACGCTTTTTGTTCTCAGCAGAACCCAGATTATGATTTTTAAGTTTTCTGTTATATAATTTATTACTCAACTTATGCTAAACTAATAACAAGGATTCTTTTAAATATATGAGTAAAATCACAAATAATCGTCAGATAATTCCTGAGGATAAAGTTTCAAATAGGTTTTCGCAAAATGAATTGCAAAAATCATATTTAGTTAAACTTCAGGAATATATCGAACAATTAACGCAACAAAAAGGGAAACAACCTACATATTTTATTCAAACTTTCGGCTGTCAGCAAAATGAAAATGATAGTGAAATAATTGCCGGAATAATGGATGCCTCCGGTTTTATTTTAGTTGATAATTATGAAATTGCTGACATTTCTATTATCAATACTTGCAGCATCCGCGAAAATGCTGATACCAGGTTATTTGGTCATCTGGGAATTTTAAAAACATTACAACAAAAAAATCCTCAACGTTTTACAATGCTTTGCGGTTGTATGATGACGCAAGATCAGCATTTAGCAAAAATTAAAAAAAGTTTTGACTTTGTCAATTTGATCTTCGGGCCATATGATATTTTTCGGTTACCTCAATTATTGTGGGATAGTTTTGTCAATGAAAAGCAGGTGATTGCTGTTTCTAAACAAAATCTGATGGTCGAGCAAGAACATTTACCGATTACACGTTCACGCAAATTTCGCGCTTTGGTTTCTATCATGTATGGGTGTAATAATTTTTGTACTTTTTGTATTGTTCCATACACGCGAGGCAGGGAATTAAGCCGTAGTTTTACATCAATTTATCAAGAAGTAATCGGTCTGGCTAAAGATGGTTATACTGAAATTATGTTGCTTGGACAAAATGTTAATGCTTGGGGAAAAGATTTTCGAGGAGTTGTCGAAGGACCCAAGAATTTTGCCGAATTGTTGGAAGCCATAGCGCAAATAGATGGTTTAAAAAGGATTCGCTATATGAGTCCGAATCCACGTGATATAGATCAACAATTAATTGATATTATCGGAAAATACCCTAATATTGAGCCGCATATGCATTTGCCTTTACAATCGGGCAGTGACCGAATCTTGAAATTAATGCGCCGCAGACATGATCGTGCAAGGTATCTGGAGATCGTACATCAACTACGTAAAGCCAAACCGGAGATTAGTTTAACCACTGATATTATTGTCGGATTTCCGGGAGAAACTGAGCAGGATTTTGCTGATACTTTAGATTTAATGAGTCAAGTTAAGTTTGACAATGCTTTTACATTTATATATTCACCGCGCGAAGGAACACCTGCTGCTGAATATGATTACAATCTCGATCCCGAAGTTATCAGTCAGCGTTTTGAACGTTTGATCGAATTACAAAACGGTCATAGTTTAGAAGCTAATAAAAAGGTAATAGGGCAAACAGTTGAAGTATTATTAGAGGGTGTCAGTCATGGTGATCCTAATATTTTGACGGGCAGAACCGCGGATTTTAAATTGATCAATCTGGCTATACCGGATGCCATCAGAAAAGAATTACCTGCTGAAGCTTTTAGCGACCGGAATAGCTTAAACGGTGACTATTTTGAAGCTAAGTATTGTTTGGTAGAATTAATTAAAGCTAAAACTTTTTCAATAGAAGGGGTCATGAAACAACTAATATGCTGAATTTTGAACAAGTAAATTGTGAAGATTTGACACCGATGATGCAACAATACGTTGCAGAAAAGAAAAAACGACCGGATTGTCTGATTTTCTTTCGATTAGGTGACTTTTATGAATTGTTTTTTGATGATGCTGTTTTGGCAGCCAAAGAATTAGAATTAGCTTTAACCGGCAGAGAGTGTGGTCTTGAAGAAAGAGCACCGATGGCAGGTGTGCCACACCATGCTGCAGACAATTATATTCTTCGTTTAGTTAATCGCGGATATAAAGTTGCTATTGTTGAACAGGTTGAGGATCCTCAGGAAGCTCAAGGTTTGGTTAAAAGAGAAGTTGTCAAAGTAATAACTCCCGGAACTGTAACTGATCAAACTGCAATTGATGAGCAAAAATATTTGTTTTTAGCATCTATTTATCAAAAAGGCTTATATTATGGTCTTGCTGTTTGTGATATTACTTCCGGTTTATTTGAAACTACTGAAATTACTTATGGTGCTACAACTCTTAAATTATTAGACGAATTATCACGTTTTCAACCATCTGAGATAATTTGCAATCAGGAATTCGCTGACTCAAAAGCTTGTCATGATCTCTTGCAGAGAGAAACAATTACCTTGTCAGTACAACCTGACACCGATTTCGATCACGATTCTGTTGCTAAATTTCCTGTGATAGAGACAGAAGATTACACTTTATGGTCAGCAGCAACCGCTGCCCTCTTAAATTATATTGAATCTACACAATTTACTTTGCCGGATGATCTTAAAACGATTAAACCTTATCAACAGGATGCTTTTATGATCTTAGACCAGAATGCTCGACGTAATCTTGAACTAACTGAAACTTTACGTGACAGACAACGCAAGGGGAGTCTCCTTTGGGCAATCGACCGTACTAAAACCAGCATGGGAGCAAGATTATTGCGTTATTGGTTAGAACAGCCTCTTTTAGACATTAAAACAATCGTCCGCAGACAAGATGCGATTTCCACATTGCTTGAAAATTTTATTTTTCGCCAAGAATTAATTGAACAATTAACCGGCATTTATGATTTAGAAAGACTGAGCGGACGAATTGCTTTAGGACAAATTAATGCAAGAGATCTTGTATCATTAATTACTGTTCTGGAAAAAATTAAGCCGATTAAAGAAATTTTAGATAATTTTGATGATCCATACATAAATTCTTTAAATGAGCAATTGCAAGACTTGTCTGAATTAATGGAATTATTGAAATCTGCAATTGTTGATGAACCGCCTATATCTATAAAAGAAGGAAATATAATTCGCACCGGTTTTAATTCTGAAATTGATAATTATCGTGATGCTACGCAAAATGGTAAACAATGGATACTTAATCTTGAATCTCAAGAAAGAGAAAGAACCGGAATCAAATCTCTGAAAATCGGATATAATCGTGTTTTCGGCTATTATATAGATGTAAGAAAAACTAATTTAGATGCTGTACCACAAGAATATATCCGACGTCAAACCTTAACTAATTCAGAACGTTATATAACAGAAGAATTAAAAAATATGGAAGACAAGATTCTCGGTGCTGAACAAAAGTTAATTTCTCTGGAATATGAAATATTTCTCGAGATCAGAAGCAAGACCATTGACTACTTACCGGAGTTGAAAGCTAATGCTGATGTCTTATCACAAATTGATGTGTTGTCAGGACTTGCTGAATTGGCTGAGAAAAATAATTATTGCAGACCTTTATTGACGAAAGATTTGAAAATTGAAATTTCTAATGGCAGACACCCGGTAGTTGAACAAACTTTAGATTACGGACAATTTGTACCTAACGATGCTTATCTTGATCATGTTGATAACAAAGTGATGATTTTAACAGGTCCCAATATGTCAGGCAAATCAACATTTATGCGTCAGATTGCTTTAATTGTTTTATTAGCTCAAATTGGAAGTTATGTACCGGCAGATTCAGCAGAAATCGGAATAGCTGATCGTATTTTTACCAGAGTCGGAGCAGCCGATGATCTTGCAGGGGGGCAATCTACTTTTATGGTAGAAATGAATGAAGTTTCTCAAATTATGCGGAACGCTACGTCAAGAAGTCTTTTAATTCTAGATGAAATTGGACGAGGAACCAGTACTTATGATGGTTTATCAATTGCTTGGTCAGTAATTGAACATATTGTTGATCCGGAATATATAAATGCCAGGACATTATTTGCGACCCATTATCATGAATTAACAGATTTGGCAGAATCTACTCAAGGTGTTTTCAATTGCCATATTTCGACAACAGAACAAGATGGTAAAATTGTTTTTTTACATCAAATCGAAGAAGGTTGTGCCGGACAAAGTTATGGAATAGAGGTAGCCGAATTAGCAGGTGTTCCGGATTCAGTAGTGCATCGAGCCAGAGAAATCCTCTTTCAACTTGAAAGAGATAACCAAGGGCGTAGACTAACCGTAAAAAAATCTGCCAGACCGTTCGATGGTCAAGTTGATTTATTTTCAGCTGCCCAAAGTTTTAATCAAACTAATAAAGTTATAGATAAATTAAAAAATATTGATATGGACTATATTAGCCCGGTAGATGCCAGAAAAATTCTTGAAGAACTGATTGCTGAAGCAAAAGGGAAATTATAATCAGAAAGGTAAATATAATCAGATAAGTTACAATAAGGATCAGATAAATTATATTAATATACTACAATAATGGTTAGATTAATTATCTTAATTAACTACAATAATGGTTAGATTAATTAAAATACAATAGGTAATATAAAGTATCATAGGGAAAGATAGTATGATTCATATTTTAGATAATATAACTGCAAATGGAATTGCTGCCGGAGAAGTAATTGAAAGACCTGCTTCAGTTGTTAAAGAGTTGATAGAGAATTCATTGGATGCCGGAGCTTCCATTATCAATTGCGATATTGAACAAGGTGGCATTAAACGAATATTAATTAGCGATAATGGCTGCGGGATGACACCTGAAGATGCAGTTATAGCTTTTGAAAGACATGCAACTTCAAAATTAAGTAAAATATCCGATTTAGAACATTTGGTGACGATGGGATTTCGCGGTGAAGCTTTAGCCAGTATTGCAGCAGTTGCAAGAGTTAATTTGCGAACACGACAAATCGGACAAGAAGAAGGCTTTGAAGTAATAGTTGAAGATGGAAAGTTAATTAATTCACAGAAAGTCGGATGTCCTGAAGGAACTCAAATAACAGTTCAAGATTTATTTTATAATGTTCCGGCGCGATATAAATTTTTGAAACGCGATCTGACTGAACAAGGCTATATTGCTGATTTAGTAACGAGATTGGCATTAGCTCGATCTGATGTGTCTTTTCGTCTGACCTCCAATCAAAACAATCTGATACATACTCCCGGTAATAACAATTTGCTGAGTGCCATTTATGTTTTATATGGTAAAGAAACTGCTGAGGCAATGGTCGAAGTCAACTATCTGTTGGAACCAATAAAATTGTCAGGCTATATTACAACACCGCAAGTTGCGAGAGGAAATCGCAGTCGTCAAATTGTATTTGTCAATGGTAGGAGTATCGCTTCAAAAATTATCTCTGCTGCGATTACTGAAGCATGTAAAACATGGTTTATGAAAGGCAAGTTTCCCAGTTTGGTAATTAATCTGGAAATTCCTTTGAATTTAGTTGATGTCAATGTTCATCCGCAAAAAACTGAAGTCAGATTTTGGGATGAACAAATTGTCTTTCGTGCTGTATATCATGGAATTAGGGAAGCATTGGAATCCGGTTCAACTGCTATTAAGGGAGAAATCTCCAGTAATCATTATAAAATGACTACACCTTTAACGAAAGATTTACAGGAAATTCCTTTAAACTATAGTTTTGATTCGAAAATAGTGCCGGCAGAAAAAAAGTCTGCAGAAAATATTAATGAGGTAGTTAAACAAAAATACGATGCAGATGAACGTGTTCATCCTGCCGAGCAAGCTCAAGCTTTTATAATGCATCAGCAAGCAGAACAAACTGAAGATGTTGCAGCGGATGTTTCTCTCTTACAACAATCCGAGGATCAAGTTCAAACCACAGTACAATCCGAATTGGCATATTTAAAAAATGCAAGACTAATAGGTCAAGTTTTTCAAACATATTTATTATTAGAATATGAGAATCGTTTTTTAATTATTGATCAACATGCCGCACATGAAAGAATTATCTATGAAAAATTGCATTCCCAATATATTAATAATAAAAACCAAGCCTTTAAAAAACAGATTTTATTACAAAATGAAGCTTTGGAATTAACTGCACATGAAATGGCTTTGGTAGAGGAAAACTTGAATGAATTGGACCACTTAGGATTTGAAATTGATATTTTTGGAAATAATACAATTATTATTCGAACTGTTCCGGATACCGGTAAACAATTTTCAGATCCGGTTTCTTCGGTTAAAGCCTTAATCGATTCTTTGTTAGACCAATCATTTTTTCAAGAAGACAAATATGATGAATTGCTCTATACGGTTGCCTGCAAAGCTGCTGTAAAAGCACATGATAATCTTAGTTACAATGAAATGAAAAGAATAGTTTCAGATTTAACTGAATTAGTTAATCCTTTCCATTGTCCGCATGGCAGACCTTTGATTATCGAGTTGAGTCAAACTGATTTAGAAAAGCTTTTTAAACGAATTGTTTAAGTAATATTCTTTGTATAGCTTAAACTACTTAGTTCTATATTCTTTGCATAGAACAAATGTAGTTGTTTTAGTAAATAATGGGGAATTATAATGAAAATTAATCCATTAGATCAGGTAATTGTTATTTGCGGACCGACTGCTTCAGGCAAATCCGGTTTAGCTGTAGAATTAGCAAAACTGATTGATGCAGAAATCGTATCGGCAGATTCTATGCAAATCTATCGTGAATTAGACATCGGCACAGCCAAAGTATCGCCTGAAATTCAAGCAATGATAAAACATCATATGATTGATATTATCAATCCTGATCAAACATATAGTGTAGCTCAATATATCAAGGCAGCAACTACTGCAATTGAAATAATTCGGGCTAAAGAGAAAGCTGTTATTGTCTGCGGGGGAACAGGACAATATATCAATGCTTTATTAGACGGATTAATCTTTATTGACACTCCTGTCAATCCTGCCGTGCGCAAAGAAATGAAGCAGAAAATTACGGAGAACAATGCATCGGATTGGCATTTGAAATTAAATAAACTTGATGAGCAAGCAGGATCGAGGATTTCGCTCAATGATTTGCGACGTATTCGCAGATTTTTTGAAGTGTATGAAACTACCGGTTTAACTCAAACTCAAATTTATGAAAAATCACATGCTAAAGGGCCGGATTTTAAATTTTTATCCTTTTATTTATATCCGGATAGACAAGAATTATATACTCGTATTAATCAAAGAACAGAAGAGATGTTTGAGTCAGGTCTCGTAGAGGAAGTAAAAAGAATCTTAGAAAAATATCCTTTAATTCGTAAAGCTCAAAGTTTCCAAGCTATTGGTTACAAAGAAACAGCCTCATATCTTGATGGTAATGTAGATCTCAGAACGGTCAAAGACCGCATCGGACAGGTTACTCGTAATTATGCCAAAAGACAATTCACTTGGTTTAATGCACGAAACGATTTAAATGTGATAAATGATTTTGGCAGTTTAAATTCTTTGGAGCAAATTCTTAATCTAATAGATTATTGAAATATAGATTCTTGAAATCGATTCTTGAAATCGATTGCACACTTTTCAAGCTTATCCCGGATTTTCTAGGTATAACTTTAAAAAGTGTGCATGATCTTCGAAAAAATCGACTTTTTAAGGTTCGGCATGCACACTTTCCAAGTTTATCCCGGATTTTTCAGGTATAACTTTAAAAAGTGTGCACGGTCTTCCGATTAAATCGACTTTTCAGGATCGGCATGCACACTTTCCAAGCTTATCCCGGATTTTCCAGGTATAACCTTAAAAAGTGTGCATGATCTTCCGATTAAATCATCTTTTTAAGGTTCAGCATGCACACTTTTCAAGCTTATTCCGGATTTTCTTAGTATAACTTTAAAAAGTGTGCACTAACAATTGGAGCAATCCGGATTTACGGAGTTTGAATTTACAAAACTTGAACTGACGAGATTATATATTTTGATTTATTGACAATATGCATAAAATATTTACTAAATATTGTGAATTTCATCAGTTACTATTTCTGACAATTTGTAATACAATGTAAACCCGTGTTTATTACGGATAAATTTATATTTCAGCTTTTTATTTAAATCATTTTTTCAACGTATTATCAATTTATATTATTATGTGCAAAATTTTCTATGCATTGGGAAAGTTTTAATTTTAAAATGCTTATATTTAAACTAGTTAGAATTAGGTTTAAGTTTAATAAATTGATTAAAAAGGAGAAAAAAATGAACAAGAAAGAAATCATGAATAACGACAAGAATTCCTTAACAAGCGGAAGAAGAATGCAAGACAGTTTTCTCAATTATTGTAGAAAAAAAGAAATACCCGTCATTTTAGAGATGAATAATTCTTATACTTCGGAGGGATATATCGTAGGTTTTGATCAGGATAGTATTGTATTAGATCAAAACGGAGCTCAACAATTATATTTTTTATCATCTTTATGTTGCATCAAACCTAAAAATGCAGTTAATTATATTTTTAATGAAGCTTACCGCTATAAAAAAGTATTAAATCGATACCCTGAGTACACCGCGAACTATTCCTAAAATTCTACAACCCTCACGATCAAAGGGGATAGGCTTATAGGCTGAATTTTCAGGAATCAAAAACGGTTTATTATCAATGATTTTGAAAGTTTTGACAGTTGCCTCATCTTCAATCAATGCTACCACGATATCTCCCGGATTTGCGGAGTTTTGTTTATCAACAAAAACGATATCTCCGTCCATGATTGCTGCATCAATCATGGAATCCCCTTTGACTTCAAGGGCATACATGTTGGGATAACGATCAAAGTAATCAGGAATCGGAATATTTCGTTCAATATTTTCTACTGCTAAAATAGGTGAACCTGCTGTTACTTTACCGATTAAAGGAGCTTGTCTGATATCAGTGTTTAATTCTGTTAATTCCGGAACAACAATAGCTCGACGTTTTCCATCACTGTAGGTAATTCTTCCTTCATCTTGCAATCTGTTTAAATGATTATGAATAGTTGAAGTTGATTTAATCCCCACTCCTCTGCAAATATCCCGAACAGAAGGTGAGTAGGTATTTTCAGTTATATACTTTACGATAAACTGATATATTTTATCTGAGGTTTGATCAACATTAGCTCTGGTAAAACGATATTTTTCACTCATATTGCATCTCCCGAAAATCAAATTAAATCATGTTAAATCTCAGTTTAGAATAACAAAACAATTGTTCTATGTCAAACGATTGTTCTTTTTCTTGATAATTAAGTTGAAAAATTTTTGAATACATTATTTTATAATAATAATTATTTGTAATTTTATATGATATACTTTATCCTGATTTATCTTTGATGATAAATTGTACGATGTATCACAAGATGACTTCAAATTAGAAGATTGTTATAATATAAATGATATGAAATTGACTTTTGAAAGATAATTTATAAGGCTCCATTAATGAAATCAAATAATTCAGATAATTCAAATTTAAATAACCAGCAAAATTTCAATACCAATGATTCTGAAAATAATCAAATGCCAATTCGGATCAGACGGATTAATATTCCTGAAATGACATCTGAAACAATAAGTATTGATTCGGAAAAATCATCTGAATTTGACATTTCGGAATCTGTGATTGATCAAGACATTTCAGAAGCTGTGATTGATCAATCTGCAATTAATCTTTCAGAAAATGAAAATGTTCAATTAACACATAATGAGCAGATCGATAATATTGATCAAACTCCGATAATCAGAAAATATTTATCTGATCATCAAATTGATATCCAATCAAATGAAATTCAATCAAATGAAATTCAATCAAAACCTTTAAAAATAAACCCTGTAGGATCGAATGGAAACCTTTCTAACGATGATACCATCATAAACGAATCTGCCATTCGATTGGATACAAGAAGTTTAAAAAAATATTTGAAACCTGCTGATAAAATTGATTCACCAAATACTAAGCAAAATATAGATTTAGATAAACCATGGGAAATTGATCGCAAAAACGGTTCTAAGGTTTATGAGCTAATTGGTTACACAACATTGAGTAAAATTCAACATGGAATTAAAAAAGATAATCGTCAGTCACTTTTAAAGAGAATTCTAATTACATTAATGTTATTCGTGATTATTTTTATAATTTTATATGCTATGAATCCGATCAAAGATTTAATTGACTTTAAACGGATCATAGGAATTGAAAGTATGTATGGTGAAGACTATGGCAAAAAAGAAAACCATCAAGAGTCAATAAATAGCCAAGAGCAAACAAACGTTAATGATAATTCAACAGATGAAGAAATAACTGAATCAAATCCTGATTAATATAACAAACAAAGATTTAAATAACTATTATTAATAATGAAGCTATTAAAAATAAAGCATTGAAGTAATTAAGAAGAAGCTATTATAATCAATCGCCTAAATAAAAAACGATCGTTGAATATATCCTAAATTAAAATCCTCTGAGAATTGATAGAATAATTTTGTTAAAATCGAGTTTAACTTTATTTTTCTGCCCATAACTTCGTAAAACTATTATTTTGCGAAGTTGGTTAAATCTTTAAAGCAACTTTTATTAACTAGACTAATTAATAATTCGCCAGAAGTTTTAATTTCTTCCAAGTATCTTCCTGAAGTTTTAATTTCTTCCAAGTATCTTCCTGAAGTTTTAATTTCT
>JAAYRL010000010.1 GCA_012518795.1 Clostridiaceae bacterium | reverse complement strand
TTATCTTGTTGAAGTAGAACGTGGTGAAGCCCGTATACTTGGTGTGACAGACACTCCTGTAGTCGTTGCAGCATCTGCCCCGATTACAGTTGCAACAGAAACAACCACTCCGCTTCCCGCTGAAAATTCTACTTCTGCAACAGTTCCTGGTACTGAATCAATTTCCGACGGTTTGCGAGTTATTGCACCCATGCCGGGATCTGTAATTGAAGTATCAGTGGCAATTGGTGATCAAGTTCAGAAAAATCAGAAGTTATGTGTCATAGAAGCCATGAAAATGGAAAATGAGATCGTCGCACCTAAAGTCGGAACAGTTAATCAAATTTTAGTGGAAACCGGTTCTAAAGTTGAAACTTCACAAGTTCTCTTCGTTTTGGTTTAACTAAATTTCAAATAAACAAATGATCGTAAGAAAAGAGCTCAGGAAAGGTATTTAATAATGGAAGCTTTTCAAAGTTTAATTTCCGGATTCACTAATTTCACATGGAAACACGGCATAATGTTAGCTATCGGGATTATTTTAATTTATCTTGCTATAAAAAAAGAATATGAACCGGTTTTATTATTGCCGATGGGTGTTGGCTGTATTTTAGCTAATATACCTCTTTCTTCTTCCGTCATTGAAGGTGGCTGGTTAAACGTACTTTATAATGCCGGTATCGCTAATGAATTATTCCCGGTATTGATCTTCATCGGTATCGGTGCAATGATTGATTTTTCACCACTTCTCAAACGACCTGTTATGTTGCTTTTTGGTGCTGCTGCTCAAATGGGTATTTTTGTCGCTATGTTATTAGCAAACGCTACCGGTATGTTTACTTTAAGAGAGTCAGTCGCTATCGGTATTATCGGTGCAGCTGACGGTCCTACATCCATTTATGTCGCCGGCTTATTTGCTCAAAAATATTTAGGACCTATCACCGTTGCAGCATATTCATATATGGCATTAGTTCCGATAATCCAACCACCTGTCATCAAATTATTAACTTCCAAGCAAGAACGTTTAATCCGTATGGATGCAGATTATGATTTGACGGTAAAAAAGAGTATAAAAATTATTTTCCCGATTATGGTAACTATTGTAGCCGGATTTATAGCTCCCAGCTCTACCCCGTTAATCGGTTCCCTAATGTTCGGCAATCTGTTACGTGAATCTTTAGTTGTTAATTCTTTATCCGAAACAGCTCAAAAAGAACTGGCAAATATTGTCACTTTATTGATGGGAGTTACCATCGGATCCACAATGATTGCTGAACGCTTTGTGGCTGTAGAAACAATATTAATTCTTTTTATCGGTTTACTGGCCTTTGTATTTGATACTGTTGGCGGTGTGTTATTGGCAAAGATATTAAATCTCTTCCTCAAAGAAAAACTCAATCCGATGATCGGAGCATGCGGAATCTCCGCATTTCCGATGTCAGCAAGAGTAATTCAAAAGATGGCGGTCAAAGAAGATCCGACAAATTTCATCCTGATGCCTGCCATCAGTGCTAATGTTTCAGGACAAATCGGATCGATTATTGCAGGCTCCGTCTTAATTGCTACGTTACTGTAAATATAGCTCCATATTAATTATTATATTATTTTAAACTTTAATTATTTTAAACTTTAAAAAAGTCGGTACACAGAGTTCACTAATACCGACTTTTATTATCTTTCAAACAAATTTCACTTAAGTAATTACGTTCTTCGCTTCACATTACCCGAATAAATTTAACAGAAGACCGGCAGCAACAGCTGAACCGATAACACCTGCAACATTTGGACCCATTGCATGCATAAGTAAAAAATTACGGGGATTTTCTTCCTGACCCACTTTTTGCGAAACTCTGGCAGCCATCGGAACGGCAGATACACCGGCTGAACCGATCAAAGGATTGACCTTTTCTTTGCTAAACAGATTCATAACTTTAGCAAACAGAACTCCTCCCGCTGTACCGATTGCAAATGCTACCAATCCCATAGCTAAAATGCCCAAGGTTTGCGGCTGTAAAAATCTGTCAGAAGAAGCTGTAGCACCAACTGTCGTACCAAGTAAAATTGTCACGGTGTACATAATGGTATCTTTGGCAGCAGTAATCAAATGAGGAACTACCCCTGATTCTTTGATCAAGTTACCAAGCATCAACATTCCGACTAATGGAGTAGCTGACGGAACCAGCAAACTCACGACAATAGTTGTTACAATCGGGAATAATATTTTTTCGCCTTGAGAAACTTTGCGTACGCTTTTCATTTCAATTTGACGTTCTTCTTTTGTTGTCAAAAGTTTCATGATCGGTGGCTGAATAACCGGAACCAAAGCCATATACGAATAAGCTGCAATTGCAATTGCACCTAAAAGATGCGGTGCTAATTTACTGGTTAAATAAAGCGCAGTCGGTCCGTCCGCACCGCCGATTATGCCGATTGAAGAAGCTTCTTGAGGTGTGAAACCAAGTGCAATCGCACCAAGAAATGCTGCAAAAATACCTAACTGAGCAGCAGCTCCCAAAAGCATGCTTTTCGGATTAGCAATCAAAGGTCCGAAATCGGTTGAGGCACCAACTCCTAAGAAAATTAAAGGAGGATAGATACCCAAACTCACACCTTGATATAAGTAATACAATAATCCGCCTTCTTCATGCGAACTCATTTCTCCCAAAGGCAAGTTCGCCAACAACATACCGAAAGCGATTGGTATTAATAAATATGGTTCATATTCTTTTTTAATAGCCAAATATAATAATACACAGGCAATTATTAACATAATTGCTGTTCTTAGATCAAGCGCAAAAAGACCGCTGGACTTAAAAAAATCGACGATCATATCTATCATTAGGACACCTCGCTAAGCTATACTGTAAAGAGCATCTTCAGCATCAACAGTTTGACCTTGAGTAACAAATACTTGCTGAATAACACCATCTTTCGGAGCAACTACTTCATTTTCCAATTTCATTGCTTCAATAACCAAAATTGTGTCTCCTTTATTAACCGCATCTCCGGGGTTTACATTAACTGATAGAACTAAACCTTGCAAAGGCGCTTCAATTAATTCAACATCATCAGCTTCTGTTACTACAGGAGTTGCAGGTGCTGCAACTGTTTCTTGGCTAACTGTACCTTCTGCTATTTCTTCTACTTTGACAATATATTCTTTGTCATTTACTGCTATACGATATGTTTTCATTGTTCCTCCTAGATCATCTATTTCAATAAGATATAAATAATAATTAATAATTAATAACTTGATTTATTTTGTGCGTTCAACTGACACGACTTTGACGTCACCGTCGATTTCATCTTTTGCCAAACAAGAAGCTACCAGCATTGCTACCATCCGTTCCTCTTCATCCGCAACCGATGATGATACAACCGTATTATTTTCAGCACCAGCTGATATAGGTTTTTCAGCACTAGCTACGTCATTTTTAAAAGGAATATATTTTAAAAGAGTAATAATTATTGATAATAACAATAAAAGTAAAAATACAATTAACATAGAGAATAAGGAAACTACTACTCCCTCGCCCATGCTATATTTTTCCAATATTACAATTAAAGTATTCATCTATCTTCTCCTTGAGCTGTCGGCAGAACCATACGGAATGAAATTGGTTCCGTAGGCTTTGAATCCTCTTTTCCGCTTGTCATATCTGTATCATTTGCAGTTATGGAAACTTGGTCACTATTTGATTCAATCTTCAAATCGGAATCTGAATCACCTGAATTTAAATAGAAGTTTCTCACAGGTTCCGGGAAAATTGTATAAGCAACAACTTCTTCTTCCTCCGGTTCTCTGCCTAATAATTTTTGCAATTCCCTTTTGTCATTTTCATATACAAACGGTAAATCTTCCTGTCGAACAACTTCTTTTTTTCCGTTTTGCTGCATAATCTTATCAACAATATCCTGGTTTAATTCGCCCGGTGCATGGCCATACAATCCTTGCACATAATCTTTAATTTCGTTTGGTACAATCTTATAACGCTCGCCGAGCAAAACGTTAAAAACTGCTTGCGTTCCAACCATTTGAGATAAAGGGGTAACCAACGGCGGATAACCCAAATCTTTTCTGACTTTAGGTATTTCTTCCAAGACTTCATTTAATCTATGAGATGATTTTTGTTGTTCCAATTGACTTAACAGATTTGACAACATTCCGCCCGGAACTTGATATTTTAAAATCTTGGGATTGGGAATTAGAGAACGAACACGCAGATCACCTGATTCAATATATTTTTCAACAATTTTATTAGCCAATTCATAAGCTTCATCCAAAGCATCTAAATTCAAATTAGTTTCACGTCCTGCCAGTTTTGCAGCTTCAATTAAAGTCTCATCAGCTAAATGTGATGTACCGCCCGAAAAAGGCGAAATGCAGCCGTCTACTACATCGACACCGGCTTTAATTGCTTGCTCCATCACTAAAGATGTCGCATTAGCGGTAGTATGTGAATGCATATTTAAAGGAAGATCTGTTGCTTGTTTAATTGCCGTAACCAAATCGTATGCTGTTTGCGGTGTAATTATCCCGGCCATATCTTTAATGCAAATCGAATCGGCACCCATTTCTTCATAAGTTTTTACAAGTTTCACATAATAATCATTATCGTGAACGGGACTAACTGTATACGCAATTGCTGCTTGTAGATGCCCACCATGTTTTTTTGTAAATTTAAAAGCATTTTTTACATTATCCGGATCATTCAAAGCATCGAAAATACGCAAGATATCAATACCGTTTTCAATCGTCAACCGAATAAAACGTTCCAGGGTATCATTATCATAATGACGATATCCTACAACGTTTTGTCCTCTAAGCAACATAGATAATTTGGTATTTGGAGTTGCTTTATTTATTTCTCTAAGATTTTCCCATGCACTTTGGTTTAAAAAGCGGTAGGCCGAATCAAATGTAGCTCCGCCCCATACTTCCAGTGAGTAAAAACCTACTTTGTCCAAAGCACCGGCAATAGCAAGAATATCTTCCCGTTTCATACGTGTTGCTAATATTGATTGATTACCATCACGTACTGTAACGTCTTGTATTCCTAATTTACTCATTTTTACCTCTTTACTAAATTTATCGTAATTAATGTTCGATAAATAGCCCAAAAAATTCCATCATGAATTATAGCATCAAATAATCAAGCTTGTCATCTCATGATTAATAATATCTCTAATGTTTCTTTGATTAATTTCTCAAACTAATTTAAAAATTGAGGAATATTGTTAATTTGTTGATTCTTTGTAATATGTTGCTAAATATATATCGCTTAATTTCTCATGCTATGGATCGGTGCGGGTATCCGGCCGCCTCGCTCAATCAAACGTTGTGAACAGTGTGGATTTATTTCCATAATCGGAGCCTCACCCCATAAACCGCCATAAATGACCTTATCACCCGCAACTTTTCCCGGAACCGGAATAATCCGAACTGCAGTTGTTTTGTTATTAAATACTCCAATTGCCATCTCATCAGCAATAATCGCTGAAATAGTTGAGGTCGGTGTATCCCCCGGTATTGCAACCATGTCAATCCCGACTGAGCACACGGATGTCATTGCTTCAAGCTTCTCTAAATTGAGTGCCCCTGATTCAACTGCAGCAATCATACCTTCATCCTCACTGACCGGAATGAATGCACCGGAAAGACCGCCAACGTGCGATGAAGCCATTGTACCACCTTTTTTTACAGCATCATTCAACATAGCTAAAGCTGCCGTCGTTCCCCATGCTCCACAGGTATCTACTCCAATTTCTTCCAAAATACGTGCAATTGAATCGCCTACTACCGGGGTGGGTGCCAAGGATAAATCTATTGTACCGAATGGTACGTTCAGGCGTTCAGCCGCTTGTTCTGCAACTAATTGACCTACTCTCGTCACCTTAAATGCCGTGCGCTTAATTGTTTCCGCAACAATATCCATCGATTGACCAGGTACTTCTTTTAATGCTGCTAAAATTACCCCGGGACCGCTAACCCCCACATTAATCGCACATTCCGGTTCTCCGACTCCGGTAAAAGCTCCGGCCATAAAAGGATTATCGTCCGGAGCATTTGCAAAAACAACCAATTTGGCACAGCCATAAGCTTCTGTATCTTTAGTCAGCTCTGCACACTCTTTGATTATTTTACCCATTAAAGCGACAGCGTCCATGTTGATCCCGGACTTTGTCGAAGCAAGGTTAATTGAAGCACATACTTGGTCTGTTTCCGCTAAAGCTTGCGGAATCGAGTTAAGTAACTTGAAATCGGAATCGGTAAAGCCTTTTTGAACTAAAGCGGAAAAACCGCCGACAAAATTCACTCCGACCGTTTTAGAAGCATTATCCAAAGCCTTGGCAAAACAGAGGTAATCATCGACATCAGAAGCACCTGCAACCAAAGAAATCGGTGTAACAGAAATTCGTTTGTGAATGATAGGTACACCGAATTCACTGCTTATCTGATCTGCAACATCAACAAGATGCTCTGCTTGTTTTGTAATTTTATCATAAATTTTTCGGCAAGCCGTTTCAGCAGATTCGTCAGCACAATCTAATAAATTGATTCCCATAGTAATTGTTCGCACATCAAGATGCTGATTACGAAACATATTTATGGTTTCCAAAATCTCAAAATTTTCAAACATAATTCACCTAATTAACGATTTGAATCCTATATATAACTTAATAATACATCCTTTATCTGATACATAAATATACTAAATGCGTTGCATTGCATTAAAAATATCTTTATGCTGGATCCTAATTTCTAAATTCATTTCTTCGCCTAATACTCTAAGTTCTTCTCTGATTGTTTCAAAATCACATGTACTTTTAATCGTATCGACTAACATAATCATAGTAAACATATCTTTAAGAATAGTTTGCGAAATGTCTGAAATATTTATATTCATTTTTGCCAAAACCGCGGTTACGCCTGCAATAATGCCTACCCGATCTTTTCCGAGAACAGTAACAACCGCGTTATATTTTACAGATTGACTCATTATATTTACCTCTACAACGTTTTAAAACAATTTTTTGTCATGAAATACTATATCATTTTCCAATTTGTTATGCTTTATTTTAAGTTAATTTAAAATTTAAAGTCTACATATTTATTGAATAATTAACATTTCACCCTTAACAAAAAAGCTTGATTAGTCTAGAATATTGATTCAGCAATTGTTGTTACCGTAATCTTTAAGTGTTTGATTATGCGTAACCATAAATAGATGGAGGCATTTAATGACAAATGTATATGACACATTAATCGAACGTGGCTATTTTGCTCAAGCTACACATCCTGAAGAAATCAGAGAATTTCTAGCCAAACCCGGTGCAGTATTTTATATCGGCTTTGATCCTACCGCCGACAGTTTGCACATAGGGCATTTAACGCAAATGATGGTCATGGCTCATATGCAGAAAGCGGGTCATATCCCGATTGCATTGATGGGTGGCGGAACCGGTATGATTGGTGACCCGTCTGGACGTTCCGATATGCGTCAATTAATGACTCCTGAAACGATCCAACATAATGTAGATAAATTTAAAGAACAAATGTCACGTTTACTGGATTTTTCTGATGATAAAGCCATTATGGTCAATAATGCTGATTGGTTACTTGATATTAATTATGTTGACTTTTTACGTGAAATCGGCGTGAATTTTTCAGTCAATAAAATGTTGGCTACCGATATTTACAAAAATCGTTTAGACGACGGTCTGACCTATTTTGAATTCAGTTATATACTTTTACAATCCTATGATTTTTTAGAATTATATCGTCGTTACGGTTGTCGCTTACAAATGGGCGGCAACGATCAATGGGCCAATATTATTTCAGGTGTTGATTTAATTCGTCGTAAAGAACAAGGCGAAGCTTACGGTATGACTTTTAATTTGCTGACAGATTCCGCCGGTAATAAAATGGGGAAAACTCAAAAAGGTGCTTTATGGCTTGATGCCGATAAATTCTCACCCTTTGAATTTTATCAATATTTTAGGAACTTAGAAGATAATTCAATAATTAAAACAATGAAAACCTTGACTTTCCTGCCCATGAGCGAAATAGAGAATTATGCTAAATTAGAAGGACAAGAAATTAATCAGGCTAAAGAAGTATTAGCATTTGAAGTAACCAAAATCGTTCATGGTGAAGAAGCTGCGATATCGGCTCAAGAACAGGCTCATCAATTATTTTCCGGCACAGGCAGATCAGACGATATGCCAACCACAGAATTAGCCCAAGAACTTGTGTACAATACGCCGATTTTAGATTTATTAGCTGACAATGGCATTGTTCCTTCGAAGAGCGAAGGTCGCAGATTAATCAAACAAGGCGGTATTTATTTAAACGATGTAGCAATCTCAGATGCTAACTATTTGTTGATGGCCGATGACTTTGTTGATGGTGAAGTAATTATCCGTCGCGGTAAGAAAAACTTTTTCCGTTTAGTATTAGTTTAAATAAATCTATAATAAAAATAAATCTATAACAAAAATAAATCTATAACAAATTGATTTATACTCAGAATTTCGAGCTGTGCAAATTTAACTCCGAAAAGTCGATTTTTTAAAGAACATGCACACTATTTAAGCCTGTCCCACCGGATTTCCGGACAACCTTAAAAAGTGTGCAAGGTCAGCCAAGAAAAGCCGGTTTTATCAAAGAACATGCACACTTTTTAAGCTAATACAAGATTTCCTCGATCCAACCTTAAAAAGTGTGCAAGGTCAGCCAAGAAAAGCCGATTTTATCAAAGAACTTGCACACTTTCTAAGCTAATGCAGGATTTTCTTGGTCCAACCTTAAAAAGTGTGCAAGGTCTCAAATAATTTGCAGAGCGCAGAAAAGTGAGCAGATTTCTTTTTAAAATGATGATTATAATATGTCGATTTGCAATTCTTCTAATAGGTTTTCAGAATAATAAAGATTCCCATCCAGATCCAAAAAAATTGCATGAACATTGTCCAGACTATCTATCAATTCCATTCCTTTATCTAGTCCTAAGACAAAACATGCGGTACTTAAAGCATCGCCGCTTGTACTTTCCTCACTGATAATTGTTACCGAAGCTAAATTGTTATTTACCGGCATTCCTGTTTCCGGATTGAGAATGTGATGATAAAAATTACCGTCTTTCTCGAAGAACCTTTCATAAATGCCTGATGTCACAACCGATTGATAGAAATTATCCAAATGTACGGCAACAACATATCCTTCTTCGAACGGCTTTTGAATAGCTATTGTAAAACCTGCATTGTCCGCTTTTGTCCCAATGCAAAGAACATTACCGCCAAGATTTATAATTGCACTCTTCACACCTTGTTCTATCAGGTAAGCTTTCATCTGATCGGCAATATAGCCTTTCGCTATGGCTCCCAAATCAATTTTTGTTCTCGGATTTGAAAAAGAAACTTGATTATCATTAATTTGAACTTTTTGATAATTTACTGTTTTCAATGCTTTTTGCATATTCCCCGG
The DNA here is from genome assembly GCA_012518795.1 of Clostridiaceae bacterium. Lineage (GTDB taxonomy): Bacteria > Bacillota > Clostridia > Saccharofermentanales > DTU023 > UBA5436. The sequence goes on along the minus strand of JAAYRL010000010.1, from coordinate 32,017 downwards.
TGAAGGAACAGTTTTTGAATCTGAGGTAAAATCCCATAAATCAGTTACAGAACCGATTGTAATATCCAAAGCTCCATCCGATAATTTTGAATACTTTAATGCTTCATATAATAGGTTTACGGTACTATCTGAAACTTCATTAATTTGTCTGGCATTTAATTGTGATATTTCACTGTCGGTAATCTTGCAAGACAGTTGATTCTCATAATTCCTGCATAATTCAAAAGTATCGTAAATTAAATCATTATTGTTTTCATTATTTTCATCATAAAGAGTAATTTCACAAAAAGTATTGAGCAAAAAAGCAGAACCGATTAATTTATTATCTTGTTCTGTAATATGAACAAAAGATTCAAGTGCTTGCTCTTTAAGATCAGCGGAAGATTTTTGCACTTCTTTTTTTTGGTGGACAGATGACTTCTGCTGCTGTTCTACAATATTAATTGAAGATTTCTGCTTTGTTAATATAGTATCAGTTTGCTTAGCAGTATCAACCTCTTTTACATTTTGTTCAGGATATTTAGAATCACACCCTAATAACATGAGAAAGTTAATGATCAGAATAAAAGCAATAAATATTTTAAAGTTTTGACTTTTCATAAGCTACCTTTTCATTAAAATCGCTTGTTCATTAAAATCGCTTGATAGTATAATATATAAACATGTTTAAGTAAATTTGGATATGAGTGTCTTTTCGTGAAATTTAAACGTAACGATATTATTTTAATAATCTCTTTATTGATCATTGCTGTTATCTCATTTTTTTTAATTCAATCTATGAAAAAAGTAGGTGGATCAGTTTTAGTTCTGAAAAATAATCAAGAAATTGATAAATTCCCATTAAATGAAAATACAAAGAAAATGATTGAATTCGACGGCCAGTATAATCAATTAATAATACAAGATAGTAAAGTTTGGATAGAAAGTGCCAATTGTCCGAATCAAATCTGTGTTAAGCATCCTAAAATACAATATTCCGGTGAAACAATAATTTGTTTGCCACATCAATTAGTCATAACAATTGTTGACGGAGAAGCAGTTTTTGATTCGATCAGTTATTGAACGGTAAGATTATGAAAACAAAACGTATTACTTTACTTGCAATGCTTATCGCCCTATCTATGGTACTTAGTTATTTGGAATCATTGTTACCACAGGTTTATATCGTACCGGGTATTAAAATAGGATTAGCAAATATTCCTGTGATGTTTGCTATTTTCAAATTAAAACCGTCTGATGCTCTATTGATCTCCGGTATTCGTATATTTTTATTAGCAATCTTGTTTAGAAATTTTCTCTCATTCATCTTTAGCATTACGGGAGGACTTATGAGTATTGCTTTTATGCTGCTTTTTAAAAAGATGAAAACTTTCTCAATTATGGGAATCAGTGTTATAGGGGGTGTTGCCCATAATTTAGGTCAAATTTTGATTGCTGTTTTTGTTGTCAATACTCCGGGACTTTTATTTTATTTACCGATATTAATCATTGCTGGTACTCTTGCCGGAATTGTAATCGGCTTAATCTGCAATTTATTAGTTGAGCATATTCAATTACCATTTCAGGAATGATTGTACAGACTCCAGGTTATTCTGAATAAATTAAAAACTATATCCTTTCAAGATTAAAATATTGAAGATTATTCCAGCGAATCCAAAAACTCTAACCATTTTTTTATTTTTGCTTCATAACCTTGTTCGGATGGTTGATAATATTTTTTATCTTTAATTTCATCAGGCAAAAATTGCATTTTTATATAATGATTCGGATAATCATGTGCGTACTTATAACCTTGAGAATAACCGTGCTTTTCCATATCTTTGATCGGAGCATTACGCAAATGATAGGGTATCTCACCTGTTCTTTGATTTCTGACATCAGAAAGAGCTGCATCAATTCCTAAGTAAGTCGTATTGGATTTTGGCGAAGTTGCAACCAGAACAGCTGCTTCTGCCAAAATTATTCTCGCTTCCGGCATACCGATCATTTGGGTTGCCTGATATGCATCAACAGCAATCGAAAGGACTTGCGGGTTTGCTAAACCGACATCTTCAGCAGCACAAATAACAATGCGGCGCGCAAGAAATTCAATATCTTCACCACCATGCAAAGCTCGTGCTAAATAAAACAAAGTTGCATCCGGATCACTACCGCGCATTGATTTAATAAATGCACTGATTGTATCATAATGAGCCTCTCCACCTTTATCAAAAGCCGGACTGCGTTTTTGCATACAATCCTTAATTGTCGGCAGATCAATAACTATTTTTCCCTGTTGATCCGGATGTGTAGTCAAAACTGCCAACTCTAAACCATTTAAAGCAATTCGTGCATCACCATTGGACAAGTCATTAATAAAAGCTTTTGCTTCAGGTTTAATTTCAATATCTAAATTGCCATAGCCATACGTTCGATCCGTCAAAGCTCGATCTACAATTTGCTCAATATTTTCTTTACTTAACGGTTTAAGTTGAAATACTGTTGAACGTGAAATCAAAGCTTTATTAACTTCAAAATATGGATTTTCGGTTGTTGCACCAATCAGAATCAAAGTACCGTCTTCGACTTGAGGCAACAGGGCGTCTTGCTGAGCTTTATTAAATCGATGAATTTCATCAATAAATAATACTGTTCTGCCTTGTGGAGTTAAAATTAAATTTTGCGTATCACTGATTACTTGCTTAATATCTTTGACACCTGAAGTGACCGCATTGAGTTGCTTAAACCCGATCTCGGTTGTAGCAGCTATTACTCTTGCTAAACTCGTCTTGCCCGTTCCGGGCGGCCCAAATAGAATAATTGAACTCAAACGATCAGCCTCAATCATTCTACGCAGCATTTTCCCTTCCGCTAAAATATGGTCCTGACCGACAAATTCATCTAATTTGCGCGGGACCATACGATAGGCTAAAGGCTCTTTATGCTGTGTAAAATTAGTTTTTTCCATACGTATTTTCCAAACTAAGTATTGAAAATACTGAACTTATTAATATTTAAATCATGATCATTTGTAATTAGGATAAAGCGGATATTTTTCACATAACGAGGCAACTCCGGATAAAATCTGCGATTTATTATTTTCAAAATCAAAGATAGCAAGTGATATTAATTCGGCAATCTCATGCATATCCTTTTCAACAAATCCTCTGGTTGTAAGAGCCGGTGTGCCTAGTCTAAGACCACTGGTAACTGTCGGTTTTTCCGTATCATAAGGAATTGTATTTTTATTTGTCGTAATATTTACTGATTCCAAACGCTTCTCCAATTCGCGCCCGGTAATACCGGTACCTCTTAAATCAATCAATATTAGATGATTATCTGTTCCGTCTGAAACCAGGTTTACATTATGTTCTTTCAAACCATTTGCCAAAGCCTGTGCGTTGTCAATAATCTGTTGAGAATAAATTTTAAATTCCGGTTGTAAAGCCTCGCCGAAAGCAACCGCTTTAGCAGCAATTACGTGCATTAAAGGTCCGCCCTGTGTTCCCGGGAAAACAGCTGAATCTATTTGTTTCGCATATTCTTCTTTACACATAATTAATCCGCCACGCGGACCGCGTAAAGTTTTATGGGTAGTTGTCGTGACAAAATCCGCGTATGGTATCGGACTCATATGCAAGCCTGCAGCAACTAAACCGGCGATATGTGCCATATCAACTAATAAGAAAGCACCTACTTCATCTGCTATATCACGAAATTTAGCAAAATCAATCTTTCTCGGATAGGCGCTTGCCCCGGCAATGATCATTTTTGGCTGAACTGCTTTTGCTGTTTCACGAAGCACATCATAATCAATTTGATGACTAATCGGATCAACTTTATAACCATGGGCTTCAAAATATCTACCTGAGTAATTAATTTTCATACCATGAGTCAAATGGCCGCCCTGATCTAAATCCATACCCAAAATTTTATCCCCAAAATTTAACATTTTGAAATAAACCGCAGTATTGGCTTGAGCACCGGAATGGGGTTGAACATTCACATGTTCTGCCCCAAATAACTCTTTTGCTCTGGCAATAGCAAGATCTTCGGCAACATCGACAAATTCACATCCACCATAGTAGCGACGTCTCGGATAGCCCTCAGCATATTTATTGGTCAATACTGATCCTTGAGCTGCTAATACCGCTTCACTAACAAAGTTTTCCGAAGCTATTAATTCCAAATGATCTTTTTGTCTATGCAATTCATCATTCAGAGCTTGATACATCTCCGGATCTTGTTGTTTGATTATTTCGTAGGGCATTTTATATTTTCCTCCAAATTATTTTGCATATTACTCCAATTAAGTCTGATAATCTTCAGATGATAATTGTTTCAATATTATTTAAACCTTGTTCAACTAATAATTCAATATCCAAATCTTTTTCCGCCTGTTTACAATCTGTTTGATTCGGATTGATTTTCGGATGTTTAGCAACAAAAATCGTGCAACAATCATCATACGGTAAAATCGAAGTGTCATAAGTATTAATTTCACGCGCCAATTTGATTGTATCATTTTTATCAATACCGATTAAAGGTCGAAAAACGGGCCGATCAACTACCGAATTTGTACATCTTAGGGCATCTACCGTTTGACTTGCAACTTGTCCCAGACTTTCTCCTGTAATCAGACAGTTAATATTATTTTTTTCTGCTAAACGATCCGCTATTCGCATCATCATTCTACGCATGACCACAGTTAACATTTCGCTAGGTACTTTTTGATTAAGTTCCAGTTGAATTTCGGTAAAATCAACGATGTGCAAAGGCAATCTCCCGGAAAAATTACTTATACGAGTTGCCAAGTCAATAACTTTCTGTTTTGCCTGATCTCCTGTATAAGGAAATGTATGAAAATAGATTGCCTCTAATTGTAAACCGCGTGATGCCATCTGAAAACCGGCTACCGGACTGTCAATACCTCCTGAAAGCAACAACATTCCAGTTCCGCTGGTACCTACCGGTAATCCACTATATGCCGGTTGTATTTCATGATATAAATAAATATCCTGACGAATTTCTATTTGAAACAAATAATCCGGATTATGTACATCAACTCTGGCCTGTTCAGGATAGGCATTTAATACCTTTTTGCCTAAATCACAATTCAATTGATAAGAATTCAATGGGAAATTTTTATCAATTCTGCGAGTTTCAAATTTGAAACTATGTTTCCCACCGTCCGCATATAATTCATCAACATATTCTTTAACTTGAGCAAACAAAATATCTATATCATTGGTAAATCGCCTGACCGGACTGGCTGATACATAGCCGAATACATCTTTAATTCGCTGAAGAATTTCCCTGGTTGGAAAATCAAACTCATCTTGAGGTCTTTTTTCAATATACATTCTCGATTGATCTTGATAAATTTTGAATTTACCTAAATCACGTAAACGATAGCGTAAATTGGAAATTAAACGCGTTTCAAATTTATGTCTATTTAAACCTTTGAGAGCAATCTCACCCAAACGAATTAAAATTAACTCTTGATACTCTATTTCCATCACTCTTTCATGACTAAAATCAGCCGAATATGTAATATTACATTAATTAAATGAACAGCCTATAGTTTACCGATTATATAGCATATTTATCAAGGGCTGTTTTAATAATTCTAACTAAATCACAAATTTCAGATTGAGAATTACTCTTATCTAAACTAATTCGTAAAATATATTGGTCAAGACCTTGTGGTAAATTTAACTGTTGTAAAACTTGATTGCGTTCAGATTTCTTGCTTGAACAAGCAGAGCCGATTGATACTTGCACGCCTTCCTTTGCTAAAATATTGAGTAATGTTTCAGCACGTAATTCAGGAAAAGCAATAGACACAATATGGGGTACTGCATCCTCCGGAGAAATCACCTGATGGTTTATCTCTTCTTGCTTCAATTGTTCAAGCAGAAACAATTTCAAATTTGAAACAGTTTCATTATTATACTCAAAGGTCTTTTGCAAATGTTCAAACAAATAGGCGATTGTCGCAACCAGTGCCGGATTCTCCGTGCCGGAACGCAGATTATTCTGTTGTCCTCCACCATGAATTAGAGGTTCAATTCGTGTTGTTTCATTTTTTAATAAAATGCCGACACCTTTTGGGCCCCCAAGCTTATGTAGAGAAAATGAAGCTAACTCAATTCCGATTTTTTTAAAATTAAAAGAAATTTTGCCAAGAGCTTGAACTGCATCAAGATGAATCAGCAAATCAGGTTGATATTGATTACGCAATTTAATTATTTGAGCAATCGGATTAACACTACCAATAACATTATTTACATAAATTAAAGTAAATAAATCATATTGATTCTGCCGGAGCAAACTCTCCAATTCCTCTAAGTCCACTTCGCCTTTCTCGTTTAAAGAACAATAATCAATCGTATAATCGAGCTGTCGTTCGATAAAATTAAGTGTCTCATTTGTTGCCTGATGTTCACCTGCGCTTGTTAATATTCTTTTATGTTTGGGATTGGGTGAGAAAACAATCCCTTTTAAGGCAGTATTGATAGATTCCGTCGCACCGGAAGTAATAATCACTTCTTCCGGTTTGGCACCCAAAAAAGATGCAATAGTTTGTGTTGACTTTGCAATTGAAGAGGCTGCCTCAATACCTGAAGTATAACGGGCAGCCGGATTATAATTATTATTAGTTAATTGTTTTGCTAAAAAATCTATGACATCCTGCTCAATAAAACTTGTAGCAGCATGGTCAAAGTAATTTTTCATGTTTTAATTCATCTCCAACTGTACCAAATCCGGACGTAAGGCTACACGTAACACTTCACAAACATGACCACTACGTGAGAATAAGGGACCTTCAATCGCCAAGATGAATGTTCTGCGCGGAATGTTCAAGGCTTTTGCCTCTTTATTTTTCGCAGGTCGGGCTAAGACATTTAAGCTACCTTTTTGAGGTAACATTGCATATTTATTGGATTTAATATCAACCATTCTTTTACCGGCAGATATGCTTTGTCCTAATTCCGGAAAAATTTGTACCGGAACATAAGATGAACAAATTCCTAATATTTCATGATCTACTTGGAGTGGCCATTGTACTAACCAATAGCCCGGATGCGGTTTATCTGCCGGAAACTTAAACATACGATCTAATTCCGGATCGGGTTCCATTAATTTTATCGGTTTTAAACCCACTCCTTCATATGTATCAAAATTTAAAAATGAAAAAGTTAATGCATTAAAATGTTCTATTACTAATCTTTCAGGCTCTTTAGCTACAAAAGTTCCTTTGCCTTTCTCAATTACTAAGATTCCGTCAGCAACTAAATCTGCTATAGCTTGTCTTACTGTGGGTCTACTTAAATCAAGTTCTTCGCATAAAGTTAATTCGGAAGGAATTCTGTCTCCCGGTTTATAGATTCCATCTTGAATCTGTTCAACTAATAGTTCTCTCAATTGTGCGTATAAGGGTATACTGCTATGTTTATCTAATCGCATACAAAAACTCCTTAAAACTTAGTTGTTGTTACATCTTATCATAAAATTAATATATTTATTAGCAATTTGCAAGCTTGTAATTACAACTTAATAGAAGGCTTAGAATATAAAGCATAATGTTGATTTTATATTTAATTAATAAATTTAAATTATTGTATTGTAGTTTGCAAAAAACATCTTAAAAATCATAGTATTTGATTTTTTCAATTTGATTATTTGAGTTTAGTTTACAGGCAGCTAAGAGAAATATCATTTCCTCGAAATTTATCTTGCGAGAAATTGCATAATATTCTGCCAGTTTTTTAATACGCCATTTCTTATCAGCATCTAATGCAAAAATCGCTTGTTCTTGATAATCTGCATTTTGTCTGGCTTTAACTTCGACAATACATAAGCGTTTGTCTTTTTGTAAAATCAAGTCAATTTCACCAAATGATCGTAACCAAAAATTTTGTTCCAATACTTTATAACCGGCATTAATCAAATTATTCGCAACTTGATTTTCGGCGGAATTGCCTTTATTTGTTGAGGATTCCGACATTTTGTTAATATCCGAATCTTGATCATTTTGTTGTTCAAGAGAAATGGCAACCTTTCGTGGATTTGTTTTTCCTAAGCGTAATTTATGTAAAAAACTTAAACGATGTAATTCACAAATTCCATATTTTTCAATAGCAGAATAATGAGCTGCAGTTGCATAGCCTTTGTGCTTTGCAAATTGATATTCCGGATATATTTCATCCATCGCAATCATAAAATTGTCCCGACTAACTTTAGCCAAAATAGAAGCCGCAGCAATGCTATTTGAAATTGCATCTCCATGCTTCAGACTGCGTTGTGCCGGCAATCTCTCGTCTTGTAAACGTTCCGCATCAATTAAAAGCAAATCCGGTTCAATACTTAAACCCAGAACAGCATCAATCATACCTGATTTAGTAGCACCTAGAATATTCTTGTTTTCAATATCTTCAATTGAAACAGAAACAATCATATATGCCAAAGCCTGTTCTTTAATTATTTCAAATAAATATTCTCGTCTTTTTGCAGTTAATTTCTTTGAATCGTTTAAACCATAAATCGGTTTCTGTGAATCAAGAATACAAGCTGCACAAAATACCGGACCGGCTAAAGGACCTCTGCCCGCTTCATCTACACCGGCAATTATTTGATAACCTTCATTATAAAACTTGTTTTCAATTTCCGACATTTGAGCAAAACGAGTGTAATCTTGTTCAGTGAGACGGAATTTATATTCTTTAGTCATATTTGTTTAATTCTCAATAATCACAATGATGTGGGAAAAATTGTTGTTTGATTAGGAAATTCCAAACTTAAACGACCAAGTTTACCTTGGCGGTATTCAGTAAGCAATCTGCGTGCTGTTCTTTCCGGATCAGGAACACCGCCGGTTTTAATTATATTTAATTTCAAAGCTATTTTCTCCAGTAATTCATAGGAAGTAAACCAATTGCTGTAATCCGAGTCTTGATTTAACTCTATTTGATAAAACTCTAAAAGCACATGAGGATAGTGTTGTGCCAGTATTAATATCAAACCGCAAGCTACTTCAACTAATGGCAGTACATCATCTTTAATTGCACCGCTAATACTCAATTTTATTTGTTCAGCAACTGTTTCTAATTTAGGCATAAGAATGCCGGGAGTGTCTAACAATTCAAATTCTGTTCCTGCTCGCAGCCAATTTAAAGAACGAGTTACTCCGGGTCGATTGGAAACTTGAGCAGATTTCTTACCGATCAAACTATTGATCAAAGTTGATTTGCCGGTATTGGGGATACCGTTAATCATAATACGAATCGGTTTAATACGACGTCCTCTGGATTTTGCACGTTCAATAATATGTTTATTATCTGCTAATACTCTTTTCCTGATGTTGTTGACTTCAGCATTATAAAGCGAATTGATAGCCATTACAGAAACTAAATTGTCACTTTTTTGTTGCGAAAAAAAATCAATCCATTCAACTGTCTGAATCGGATCTGCCAAATCAGCTTTTGTCAGTAACAGCATATAGTTTTTATTCTGTAAAGCTTTATTCAATTGCGGATTGCGTGAGGAGAATGGCAATCTCGCATCACATGTTTCAATAACATAGTCACAATCTGAAATGCTTTTTTTTAATTCTTTCAGACTTTTAGCCATATGTCCGGGAAACCAATTAATTTTCGCCATTAGCAGCTCCTAACGATTCTTTTTGTTCTGTAAACTTAAAAAATAAAAAGAGATCTGATCTCTTTTCTTCATCTTTAGTTAACAGAGCCTTTATTTTACTAAAAAACCGCTACAACGTTTTGCTGAGCGGCTTTTATTTATGATTATTCTTTTTCGTACATAGCACGTTCTTCTCTGCTCATAAGTCTCTCTCTGACTCTGGCAGCTTTACCGACACGCTTACGAATGTAATATAATTTAGCTCTGCGTACTCTACCTTTACGGACAATTTCAATTCTTGCCACACGTGGTGAGTGCAACGGGAAAACACGTTCGATACCTACACCGTAAGAAATCCGACGAACAGTAATAGTTTCACTTAAACCGGCTCCTTTGCGAGCAATAACAGTTCCTTCATAGATCTGAATACGTTCACGTGTTCCTTCTTTAATTTGGAGATGTACCTTAACATGATCACCAACTGAAACATGTTTATGAGCTTTTTTGATTTGTTGTTGTTCAACAGCTTTAATCAAGTCCATATTGCGTTCCTCCTCTCTTTACAGGTGTTCTTGCACGCAATTGCAGCGGACCACCGATATTTAACCTAAAAGATTGTATCAATTGTTTTTCAAGCTGTCAATTAATAATAGCCAGTCTTCTTCCGTTAAATTTTCTGATGAATTATTTTCTTCTAAAGCTGATTTTTTTTGCAAAAGATCAGGTCTTTTTTTGTATGTTTCAAGTAAACTTTTGCTCTTTCGATATTTTTCTATATTAGCCTGATGACCGGAAAGCAAAATTTCCGGCACGTTTAAGCCATGCCAATTTGCCGGTCTGGTATATTGTGGTTCTTCCAGTAAACCGGCAGAATGTGAATCAGCCTGATGCGCTTCCTCATTTGCTAAAACTCCCGGAATCAAACGGCTGATTGCATCTATCATCACAACAAGCGCAGGTTCACCTCCGGTTAAAACGAAATCACCCAAAGATACTTCTTCTACTTGCAATACATCAAGAATTCTTTGGTCCACCCCTTCATAATGACCACAAAGAAAAACCAGATGTTCTTCCCGGGAAAATTCTTGCGCCATTTGTTGGTTGAAAATCTTGCCTTTCGGACTAAGATAAATGATCCGATCTTGACTTACTTCTTTGATTTTATTTTGCCAAATCTCAAGCAACATCATCTCCGATAGTTGCTTGGATTTTAACGATTCAATGCCTAAATCTTCTGTAAAATCTGCAGATTCAATAACTTCTAAATCTTTTATTGATTCTGAAAGATTTGTGAGAAACTGTTGCAGATCTTTTTCATAGATGCTGAGCCAAGCTGCCAAGATGGGCTCCGCCATCATCAACATGCCGGTTCCTCCACCAAACAATTTATCATCAATTTGGCCATGCTTATTCATGGCAAAATTTCTGATATTGATTAAATTGAGCTCAATTAAACATTCCTTAATTGCTCGGCCTGTTATACTATAATTCAAGCCTTGTTCAATTATTTCCGGAAATAATGTTAATACTGAAAACTTATTCATAAAAGATTACGAGGTCAATCCTGATAGTCTGCTTTACTCAGTTCTGGTTCAATTTTGATAGTCTTCTACACTCAGTTCTGGTTCATTTCTGATAGACTACTTTACTCAGTTCTGGTTCATTAGTGTACAAATAATTATTTGTTGTGCTTAGCGATATATTTCGTAGAGACCGGTTGGCAAATTAACATCTATTTTTCGCTTATCTAGATCAATCTTCTTAACAACACTACGTAAATTGGGATAAAGTAAGTCTTTTTTGCCGGGTTTTCGCACAATTGTTACATCATGTGCCGAAGTTTTTTGAATTTGAAATATTTTACCCAGATAACCAAAACTTTGGTCATATACTTCACAACCGATTAAATCAGCAACAAAATATTCATCTTTGGTTAAATCAATCGCTTCTGAGCGAGCCACACTAATATATTGATTCTTCAGTTTTTCCGCAAGATCACGTGTATTATAATTTTTGAATTTGATACTGACTTGATCTTGCACTATTCTGCATTCAGCAATTTCAAGCTCAGCTAAAATGTTTTCATCTTGATCTTCCAGATAACAGCATTTCAGATTGTGGAAACGTTCTATATCATCGGTCAAAGGAAACACTCGCAGTTCACCTTTTAAACCACGAGGTTTTCCTATACGTCCGATTATAAAACGTTCTGTCAGATTTGCCATAATTATTTAACTGTTAAATTATTCAGGATCTACGATGTCCACGATAACACGTTTATTTTCCAGTTTTGCTTTTGCACGCATGACTGAACGTATAGCTTGTGCTCTGCGACCACGGCGACCGATTACGCGTCCCATATCTTCCGGATTAACTCTGACTTCTAAAACTACAGTGTTTCCACGATCTATTTGATCGATCTTTACATCATCTATATTATCGACCAAAGGCTCTACTAATGTTTTTAATAGATCTATCATTTATTAATCACCTGTTTCTTCTTTTTTGTCAGAAGCTTGTCGAGTTTTGTTGATTAAAGCTCTGACTGTATCGGTCGGTTGAGCACCGTTTTTTATCCATTGATCAACTTTTTCCAAATCAATTCTGATATCCGCAGGTTCAACAAGCGGATTATAAAAACCGATTTCTTCGATAAATCTGCCATCTCTGGGTGATCTTGAATCTGCAACAACAACACGATAAGAAGGTTGTTTTTTTGCTCCGATACGTTTTAAACGAATTTTTACTGCCATTGTATTTCCTCCATATATACAATTTAATTTATTTTCAGAACGGAAGATCTCCGCCGCCGAATTGTTGCATCATGCGACGTTGTTTACCTCTTCCCATTCGAGTAAACTGTTTCATCATTTTTTGCATTTCATTGAATTGTTTAATTAATTGATTGACATCTGAAACCTGAACTCCGCTACCGGCGGCAATTCTTTTGCGACGACTGGCATTCAATATTTTCGGCATTTCACGTTCTTTTGGAGTCATTGATTTGATGATTGCGGCCGTTCTTTGCATTCTCTTATCATCAACGGCATTTGAATCAATTTTTTTGCCTACACCGGGTAACATGGACAAAATACTCTGTATTCCACCCATCTTATTCATTTGCTCAAATTGTTCGAGCATATCATCCAAAGTAAATTGATTCTTGCGCATTCTTTCATACGCTTCTTGTGCCTTTTTCTCATCAATTGCGGCACTGGCTTTTTCGATCAAAGTCAGAACATCGCCCATACCGAGAATTCTTGAAGCCATTCGTTCCGGATGAAATTCTTCTATAGCATCAAGTTTTTCTCCGGTAGTAATCATTTTGATCGGTTTACCTGTAATATGACGAATCGAGAGAGCTGCACCGCCTCTTGCATCACCATCAAGTTTAGTCATGATAAAACCGTCAATGCCTATTTCTTTTTCAAATTCCAGTGCAATATTGACCGCTTCTTGACCGATCATAGCATCAACAATCAGCAAGCGTTCCGTCGGTTTTACAGTTTCATTTATCTCCCTTAATTCCTGCATCAATTCCGGATCAACCGTCATTCGACCTGCCGTATCCACAATCAGAGTATCACACAACAAATATTTAGCTCGTTCGATCGCACTACGGGCAATTTCGGAGGCCGATTTTTCTTGTGGATTAATATGACAAGGAACATCAATTTGCTCAGCTAAAACAACCAATTGTTCTTGTGCTGCCGGACGATGCACGTCAACTGAAGTCAAAAAGGGCTTTTTGCCGTTGTTTTTCAAAAGACGAGCCAATTTAGCCGCAGTTGTAGTTTTACCTGAGCCCTGCAAGCCATAAAGCATTATTACTGTAAAACCGTCAGGTGAAACTTCCAGTTTGGTATTCTCTTTACCGAAAATATCAATCAATGCTTCATGAACAACTTTGACCACCTGCTGACCGGGGGTTAAGCTTTCCATTACATCAGCACCCTTTGCTTTCTCGGAAATATCATCAACAAGTTCTTTCACAACTTTGAAATGAACGTCAGCTTCTAAAAGAGCCAGTCTGATTTCACGCATCATTTCTTTGATATCTTTTTCCGTGACACGAGTTTTTCCCTGCATCCGGTCGGTGATTGATTTTAATTTGTCAGATAAACTACTAAATAGCGCCATAAATATCCTCTCATTTATAAAATCATTGCTATGAACTCTTCTGAATGTTTTTATAATATCATTCGTTTTAATTCTTCTAATATTTTTATAATATCATTTCTTTTAATTCTTCTAATTCACGAACAATTTCTGATTTTTGTTCAAATTTATAATTGCTTAAAATATGATCAACTTTTTTGACCAAGCTTTGATCCTTTTGAACCATTCCCAGATTGCGTTCATATTGTTGAAGCTGTTCAACTGCCTGTTGAATATTATCATGAACTGCTTGACGGGAAATTTCCAATTTTTCCGCTATCTCCGAAAGTGACATATCATCTTCAAGAGACATATTTAAGATTTGTTGCCTTCTTTGAGTCAACAGATCCCCATAGTAATCTAAAAGAATACATAAGTAATTATGTTGTTTAACTAACTTTTTGCCTGACATAAATAACAGAATATCAGTTTTAAAACATCTGTCAAGTAAAAGAGCTTGACAGGTCATGTTTTCTAATATTATGTCAAATTATGTCAAATTAAAATTGCACACTATTTAAGTTTGAACTATGATTTCACGGCATAACCTTAGATTTTGTGCACATTTTCTAGATAAATAAGCTTTTCTTTGTGGGCCTTGCACACTTTTTAAGCTTAGACAACGATTTTACGGTTCAACCTTAAATAGTGTGCTTGATTTTTAATAAATCCGGCTTTTCCGAGTTGCATATGCACACTTTTCAAGCTTAGACAACAATTTTACGGTTCAACCTTAAATAGTGTGCAAGGATACTGATATTTTCAGCCTATCTAAGCATAGATTATTATTTCAGCGATTCCGGATCGGGCAACAAGGAATCAACAAAGTTTTCTGAGTCGAAATCTTGTAAGTCGTCTACGCTTTCACCGAGACCGGCTAGTTTCACCGGTAGATTTGTTTCTTTAACAACAGCCAATGCAACTCCACCTTTAGCATTACCATCGAGCTTAGTAATGATTAATCCTGTTACATCAGTGGCTTCAGCAAACGCATTGGCTTGAACAATTGCATTTTGACCGGTTGTCGCATCTATAACTAATAAGGTTTCCAGATTAGCATCCGGTGCTTCTCGACCTATTATTCGCCTAATCTTTGCCAACTCATCCATCAGATTTTGCTTGGTATGTAAACGTCCGGCAGTATCTATAATTAAAACATCAGTATTTCTTGCTTTTGCTGCATCAATTGCATCAAAGACAACAGCTGACGGATCCGAACCGGTTTTGTGAGCTATAACCGCCGTAGAAGTTCTTTCACCCCAAACTTTAATTTGTTCAATCGCTGCCGCTCTGAATGTATCTGCTGCTGCCATTAAAACACGTTTGCCTTGATCACGATAACGTTTGGCTAACTTACCACAAGTTGTAGTTTTACCTGTACCATTTACGCCAACCATCAACAGGATGTTGAGTCTATTCGGATCTAATTTCAAGGGCTGAACGTCTTTTAAGATATCCAGCATACCGGCACGCAAAACATCAAGAACTGTTTCCACAGAGGAATCACCTGTGTTTTTAATATGCTCTCTAATGCTATCCGTTAACTCAGTGGCACATTCTATGCCACAATCTGCTTGAACTAAAACCATCTCGAGCTCATCCAGCATATCCTCATCAAAATAACCTAAATTTGCAGCTATTCTGTTAAAACTTTCGGTAACGAAGTCACGAGTTTTTTGTAAACCCCTTTTAAATTTATCAAATATACTCATATGCCCTCTTTCATATTGTCTAATAATATTGTTTAATGATATTGTTTAATAATATTGTTTAATAATATTGTTTAATAATCTTAATTAATAATCTTTTCTATGATATTTAATCATGTTTTGAATTTTTCGGTTTATTTATTAAACATATTTTAAATATAATCTTACAATTTATTCATTAATTATATCAGCTCTTACAACTTATTTATTAATCTTTCAGCACTTGTAACTTATTCATTGATCATTTCAGCATCTGTCAGTTCAAGCGATAAAACTTTAGAAACACCACGTTCTTTCATGGTTATACCATATAAACGTTCTGAGGCTTCCATTGTACCTTTGCGATGGGTAACCAGAACAAATTGTGATTCATCTGTATATTTTTTAAGATATTCGGTGAATCTGATAATGTTGGTTTCATCCAACGCTGATTCTACTTCGTCTAAGACGCAAAACGGGGCAGGTCTCAGTTTAAAAATTGCTAATAGTAAAGCAATTGCAGTTAAAGATCTTTCACCACCTGATAACAAACTCAAATTTTGCAGTCTTTTTCCCGGAGGTTGAGCTTTAATTACAATGCCTGAGGTCAAAGGGTCATCAGTTTCCAGATCAAGTTCTGCTTCACCTCCAATGAAAAGGGCAGAAAATACTTCTTTAAAATTATGATTAATTTGAGCAAAGTTTTCCATAAATTGCTTTGACATCGCATTTTCAAGATCATGTATAACATCAATCAATTTATCTTTTGACAATTCAATATCTGTTTTTTGCATCTGCATGAAATTATGGCGTTCTAAAACTTCATTATATTCTTCAATCGCATTCGGATTAATCGGTCCTAAATCTCTGATTTCACGACGAATCTGCTTCAAAATTTCTCTGGACTCTGTGATGTTTTCAATCAGAAATTCATCTTGTTTGATCTCAATATAAGTAATTTCATAGTTTTCCCAAATATGATTTTTGGCTGAAAGGATGTTCTGCTCTAATCTGTCAGTTCTTTGGCGAGAACGTTCCAGTTGCAGTTGCAAATTTGAAACTTGGTCTGCCTGAAGTTCTACTTTAGTGAAAAGATCATGTTGTTGTTTTTCAATTTGATTTCTCTCTAATTGCTTATGTTCAATATCTTCCAATAAAATAGCAAGTTCTTCTTCAATATTTTGATATCTATTTTCGTATTCAACCGTTTGTTCAGAAATTTTTTCTAATTCATGCTTATAATTATCTATCTGTTTAGCAAGATTTTCTTGTTTGCTTTTTTGTGTAGTAAAATCAAGCTTAGCCTGCTCTGCTAAAGCAGTATAATTTGCTAATGTTTCTTTTTTGGTCTGCAATGAAATATTCAGGGCAATCATTTGGTCTTGAAATTCTTCAAATTTTTGATTAGCAGTCTCTTGAGATTGTTGTAAAACTTCTAATTTGTTAGATAATTCGCTTTGAATTTGTTCAGTTTTCTTTAAATCAGTTTCTGTTTCAAGTTGATTCTGTTTTGCTTGTTCTGTTCGATTCTGATATTTCTCCAAGTTATCACTTTTATCTTTTAACTCTTGTTTAACTTGTTCGAGCTCATGCTTTAGCTGTTCAGTTAATGTTGACAGTTGATAAAGATACTTTTCTTTTTCCAAATAACTTTTCTCTAAATCGGCTTGAATTTGTGCATTTGCTATCAATATTGCTGTTCGCTTTTCAATAGCCAAATCATTAGAATTGATTTTTTGATCAAGCTCCTTTATTTTCTCTTTATATTCAGCTATTTCACGATTTCTACGTAGTAAACCGGGTGATTGTTTTTTATCTTGTCCTCCGGTCATTGAACCACCTACTTGAACAATATCTCCGGCTAAAGTAACAATCCTATATTTTTGTTGAATTGCTGCAGATATCTCAAGAGCTTGTTTCAGATCCTCCGCAATAATTACTCTTCCCAATAACTGTCCGATAATATCAGTATATTGTTCAGCATAATCTACAACAGCTGAAGCTATACTTAAGAAACCTGATTGTTGTTTAATTTTTTTAAGATCATGTTCTGAAATATACCGAGCTTGGATTGTATCCAATGGTAAGAAGGTTTCACGACCGGATTTAGTCTGTTTAAGCCATTCAATCATACGTGAAGCATCTGATTTGGTAGAAGTAACTATATTATGTAAAGCTGCACCCAAAGTAACTTCAATTGCTTTTTCATATTTTTGCGGGACATGAATTAATTCAGCTAACGGACCGTGAATACCTCTGCCAAATTCATGTTCTCTTTCAGCTTTCTGCATTATAGCCTTTACAGCTTGATGAAATCCTTCTCTGCTGGCTTCAAGTTCTTGTAAAGTTTTTAAACGATATTGCGAATTGTTGAGTTCGTTTGATAACTGCTGTTTTGTCTGATCCAAGGCAGTCAGATCCGCTCTAACGTTATCCACCTCTTGTCGTACACTTATTAAATCCGAATTAGTTAACGCAAAAGATTCTTCCTCTTTTTTATACAATTGATTTTTTTCTTGATATTGTGTCTCAATTTCAAGCATTTTCAAGTTTAAGTTTTTAATTTGTATTTCCAGTGAAGAAATTTCTTCGGATATTAAAGTTATTTCTTGGGCATACGAAGTAGTTGAATTCTTTAAATTAAAGATTTGTTCCTGCTTTTGTTTTAATTCATCGCCGATTTTTTCAATTTGAATATTGAATTGATTGAGCTCTTGATTTTTATCAGTAACAGCTTTATTTGCCGATTCAAATTTTTCGTTTAATTCTTTTACTTCTTCAGCTAATTTTTCACTCCGGATTTGTTTTTGTTCAAGATCGCCATCTAATAAACGTTGTTCGATCTTTAATTCAGATTGTCGACTAATACTAGATTCTATTTGAAGTTTTAGCGATCGTTTACGCTCTTTGGCAATTGCTCTTTTTTCACCTAATTCAGCCAAATCCGCATTCTGTACTGATTGTTTCAAACGTTTCGTTTCAATTTCCTGATCAATTTCAGCTAAATTATTTTCAAATTTCTTATAATCATTTTTCAGTTTTTGCGACAGATCTCTGGCTTCTTTCAAATCTTCTGAAAGATCACTTGATGCTTGCTCACTTTTTTCATATTCATTTTGATTGCGCTTGATATCATAAAGAGTTAAACCGATATCAATATCTTTAATTTCACGCGAAAGTTTTTGATAGATTTTAGTTTTCTCAGCTTGCTTTTCTAATGGATCAAGGCGTTGAGCAATTTCTTGAACAATATCTTCAATTCGCACCAGATTTTGTTCAGTTCTTTCCAGTTTGCGCTCAGCATCATTTTTGCGCAATTTGAATTTTACAATTCCGGCAGCTTCATCAAAGACTTTGCGCCTTTCCTCTGAATTATCACTCAAAATTTGATCAATTCTGCCTTGACCGATAATTGAATAACCGTCACGGCCGATTCCGGTATCAAGGAACAGTTCGCGTATATCTTTTAATCTACATTGGACTTTATTAATTAAGTACTCACTGTCACCCGAACGATAGTAGCGTCTGGTAACTTCGATTGTCTCATAATCTAAAGGGATATAATGATCTTTATTATCGAAAGTGATTGTAACTTCAGCAAATCCAAGCTGTCGTCTGGTTTCTGTACCATTAAAAATAACATCTTCCATCCGTGAACCGCGCAAAGTTTTCGCACTTTGCTCACCTAATACCCAACGAATAGCATCGGTTATATTAGATTTACCGGAACCGTTAGGTCCGACTATTGCAGTTATTCCCGGATGAAATTCAATTAAAGTTTGATCCGGGAAGGATTTAAATCCTTGCATACTGAGGGACTTAAGATACACCTGTTACAAATCCTATTCCTATATAATTGTTGTTAGAAGAAATTAATCTTCTCGCTTATTATTCACCTGAATGCTCCTGCAAATCTTCCAGATCATTGACTAAATAACAACCATCTTCATCGCAAGATAAAATTTGCAAAGCTTGTTTAGCTGCAGCTTGTTCTGCAAGTTTTTTGCTTGAACCTTGCCCTACAGCAACTTTATGTTCATCAACATTTACTGCAGCAGTGTAAGTTCTGTCATGAACCGGTCCTTCTTCGGCAATAATTTCAAAATTCATTGTACTGCTGCCCCTGGTTGCTTGAACCATTTCTAATAAACTGCTTTTAAAATCATAAATCAACTTACCCGAAACAGCTAAATCAATATATTTTTGTAATAATTCTATTATTTTTCTTTGAACGTAAGCAAATCCTTGATCTAAATATATTGCACCAAAAGTTGCTTCCAAAGCATTCGACAAATTTGAAGCTTTCTCGCGACCTCCTGTCATTTCCTCGCCTTTGCCCAAATAGAGATATTTACCTAAGTCTATATCTTCAGCAACTTGAGTCAATGTATCTTCACAAACTATCAATGCTCTGTATTTTGTCATCAACCCTTCATCAAGCGCAGGCTTCAAATGAAATAATGCTTCACTGATTACTAATTGTAATACTGCATCACCTAAATATTCCAAACGTTCATTATCATATTTGACTTCTTCACTATTTTCATAGGCATAAGTTGAATGAGTCAAAGCAGATTTAATTAATTCTTCATTATTAAAAGTAATATTATTTATTTCGCAAAACTTTCTTTGTTTTTCCACATTGTTCCCCCGACCAATTACAGAAAAAAGGGATACCAAAAGTATCCCTGATTTGACTAAACATTATTAATGTTTCCTAGCTTTGACAATAGTTATACTTTACTCAGCATTTGCTACGATGAAATCTACTGCATCGCCTACAGTCTTTAAACGCTGTGCATCTTCATCAGGAATAGAAATGTCATATTCAGATTCCAAGGTGATAATTAAATCAACAATATCCAATGAATCGGCATTTAAATCATCAATAAAATCCGAATCCATGGAAATAGAATCTTCATCTACACCTAATTGATCAACTAATAGTTCTTTGACCTGTTCAAAAATATCTTCAGCAGACATATTTACCTCCACATTATTTTAATTTATATTTTTATCACGAATATAGTTGTAAACAAAAAAACCGGATGTGTCAAGTTTATTGTAACTTATATTGTGACTGTCTGAATTATTTGTCAAATTATGCTTGTTTTAAAATGTTTTTGTTTTTCAACAAATAATCTAAACCGCTGATTAAAGTCAAAATTACTGACAACAAAACAAGAATATCGCCAACTATCTTTAGTGTATGATTTGCAGCAATTAAAGGATTTGCCGAATAAATAATCGGTTCAAGCATTAACCAGATAATTGCAATGATTTGGGTTGTAGTTTTGGCCTTGCCCCAGACACTGGCGGCAATTACTTTGCCCTGTTCCACTGCTAACAGTCTAAGTCCGGTTACAATTAATTCACGTGCCAAAACAATTACAACAACGAACGAATGTATTCTATTAAGTTGAACTAAAGCAACAAACGTTGAAATAACCAATAATTTATCTGCGATCGGATCTAAAAATTTCCCCATATTGGTAACCAGATTATATTTGCGGGAAATACGCCCATCAAGAAAATCAGTTAAAGCAGCAATACAAAATAGTACCAGAGCAATAATATGTGCTGTTTGGCTTGCAACAAATTCATTCCAAAATGTCCAACCACTGATTGGTAACATAAATAAAATAACGAAGGGTACGAGGATCATCCTCAAAATTGTTAAACGATTAGGTAAATTCATGAACACTTACTCCTGTTAAATCATAATCATCTGCATCAATAATCTTTACATCTACAATATCGCCGATTTTAATATCTTCTGCTTGTGCCAGAACATAAATATTTGGATCAATTCCCGGCGCTTCACCATAACTGCGTCCGACAAAAAACAATCCGTCCGTACTGATATCTTCAAGTAAAACCTGATAAATTCTTCCTATCCGTTCTTGGTTTTTTGTCAAGGAAATTATTTTTTGCAAACTCATAATTTGATCATACCTTGCTTCAGCAATTTCTCGTGGTGGCAATTCAGACATTTTATATGCCCGAGTACCTTCTTCCGGAGAAAACACGAAACAACCCAGACGATCGAATTTGATATCTTTGATAAATTGCTTCAATTCCTCAAAATCTTGCTCTGTTTCTCCCGGAAAACCGACTAAAACAGTTGTTCTGATAATCAGATTATGAATCTTTGAACGCAATTTGGCAATTAATTCTCTTAATTGTTTATTAGTATCTCTTCTACCCATAGATTGTAAAATCTTATCCGATGCATGCTGAATCGGCAAATCGATATAGGCCGCTATTTGCGGGTGATCAGCAATGAAGTCGATCAGTTGATCTGAAAATACGTCACCATAAACATACATTAAGCGAATTAGTCCGATATCAGGAATTTCAATCAAACTTTGTAAAAGTTCCAGCAAACAAGGTTCTCCGTATATATCCTGCCCATAACGTGTCGTATCTTGGGCAATCAAAATTATTTCTTTAAAACCACGTTTAGTTAAAACTTCGGCTTCGGCAATTACATCTTCCATCGGTCTTGAAAGTAAAGGACCTCTGATACCGGGTATAGCACAAAAAGCACAATGATTGGAACAACCCTCTGCAATTTTCAAATAAGCATATAATCGATCAGCCGCTGCTTGTTCACCTTGTAGTAAATGTTGAATACTGCCGGGGCTGCCGGGTAAAGTATCCTTCAATATTTGACCTTGCTGAAGTCTTTTAACTGAATCGACAATCTCGTCATACTGAGCAGTACCTAATACTAAATCTACTTCCGGGAATTCCTGATATATATCAGCAGCATATCTTTGCCCTAAACAGCCGGTTACAATTAAATAAGTTGTCCTATTTTCTTTCAGATTAGACTCCTTAATCTCGGCTAAATCTAAAATTGCAGAAATCGCTTCTTCTTTAGCTGATTCAATAAAACCGCAGGTATTGACAATTAAAAAATTTGCCATATAGGGATCATCAACAAAATTGAAAGCCGAATTGCTGAGTGCATAACTCATACATTCTGCATCTACTTCGTTCTTTGGACATCCCAGAGATAACATATAATAATTATTCATCAGTTCCGATTTCATCTAACCATTTTCGCACAATTTCTCGGCAGATACTAGTGGAATATCCTCTGGAAGCTAAATGGCGCATTACCTTTTCCGGTTGGGATATCTCCCATTCATCCTGTTTAATTA
This sequence comes from Clostridiaceae bacterium, assembly GCA_012518795.1. Classification (GTDB taxonomy): domain Bacteria; phylum Bacillota; class Clostridia; order Saccharofermentanales; family DTU023; genus UBA5436. The sequence goes on along the minus strand of JAAYRL010000010.1, from coordinate 9,381 downwards.
TTCTATAGGCTTCGGCTGTTACCCTATCATCATCAATTTCCAAGACTAAATCTGATATTGTCTGCTTACTGATACCTTGACGAAACATTAATTGTCGAATATATTCTTTTGATTTTTGGGCACGTCCGGAATGTCTTTTGATTATTCTTCTGCCACATAAATATTCATCTAAGTATTGATCATTGATCAAATCCTGAATAACTTGCTCTACAAGCTGTGGATTCGAGGCTGACTTTTCAGGAAAAGTTTTTTCTAAAATCTTTTTTACTTGACCATACGATTTGCCTCGATCAATGCCGATGTATTTAATTGCACGCTGACGCATAGTTAAATAAGCCTCTTGATGCTTGGTGGATACATCAGAGGCTTGATTTGTTTTTCCTTTTTTCGGAAAATTTTTATGGAGTTGTGAAACTATTTCTTGCGCTTTGGCTAAACGCTTTTGAAAAGATTCTTCCTTATTCATTATTTCATCTATTATTTTTAAACTAATTTATTTTCGCTATAATTATTGCTTTTGTTTCTTTACTACAACAATTTAGATTAAATCTTATATTAAATCCGGTTTAAATACGTTATTATAAGTCCAGATTAAGCAATTCATCCAGATCATCCGGTTCTTTTAACACTTTATTATCATTTGTGTCTTTAATTTGATCTGGTTCAGCTGTTTCAGAGATATCATCATCTTCTTCCGGTTCATAATATTCGCGCACTTTAGCATCTATTTCAGCCATAACTTCCGGATTATGAACTAACCATTGACGAGCATTATCTCTGCCTTGACCGATTCTGGTATCACCATATGAATACCATGATCCGCTTTTATTAATCACATCAATATCTGCAGCTAAATCTAAAATACAACCTTCTTGAGAAATGCCCTTGCCATAAATAATATCGAATTCAGCTTCTTTGAACGGCGGTGCAACTTTATTTTTAACTACTTTTACTCTTGTACGAGAACCGATTATATCTTGTCCATCACGCAATGTTTCAATTTTTCTGATATCAAGTCTGACCGATGCATAAAATTTAAGAGCTCGTCCGCCGGTTGTAGTTTCCGGATTACCGAACATAATACCGATCTTTTCCCGTAATTGATTAATAAATATAATCATTGTATTTGATTTATGTAGGACACCGGATAGCTTACGTAAGGCTTGCGACATCAATCTGGCTTGAACACCCATGGTTGCATCACCCATCTCGCCTTCGATCTCGGAACGCGGAACCAAAGCTGCAACCGAGTCAACGACTATTACATCGATCGCTCCACTTCTCGCCAAAGCCTCGGCTACTTCTAAAGCTTCTTCACCGTTATCCGGTTGAGAAATAATCAGATTATCAATATCAACACCGATTTTTTCTGCATAAGTAGGATCAAGAGCATGTTCAGCATCTACAAAAGCAGCAATTCCTCCGGCTTTTTGAGCTTCTGCGATCACATGGAGAGCAACCGTCGTTTTTCCCGATGATTCAGGACCGAAAATTTCAACAACTCTCCCTTTCGGCAATCCGCCAATACCTAAAGCAAGATCTAAAGATAAAGCACCTGTTGACACAGTATCGATTTCTAAATCATAGTCATCGTCACCTAAGAGCATGACTGCACCTTTGCCCATTTCTTTCTCAATTTTTGCTAAAGCAACCCTCAGTGCTTCTTGACGTTCACTTTCCGATTGTGGTTTGGAAATCTGTTTGCTTTTTGCTAGTTTACGACGTTTTGCCATATGGTCCTCCTAATAGAACAATTGTTTGTTTTCTATTATATCAAAACTTTTTTACAGGTCAAGCATAATCATTTAAATACTCAATTTATTTTTGAGAAAAAGTTACATAATTTGTAAAATTTGATTTTACTTACCGAATACAACCTCAGCATCAGTTCCTAAATATACACCTTCCGTTAATGTCTGCCATTGTTTACGGGAGCCATCAAAGTAGATTTGCTCAAGCGAATTACAATCCAAAAATGAATACTCTCCAATATATTTAACAGATTCCGGAATGGAGATTTCTCTGAGAGAAGAGCAATCGTAAAAGGCCCGCTTATCTATGCTTGTAACAGAATCCGGAATTATAATCTCTTCTAGAGAAGTACAGCCGCCAAATGTCCAGTAACTTATGCTCGTCACAGAATCAGGGATTACGATTCTTTCAAGAGCAGTACAATCGGAAAACGCCATTTCTCCTATATTCGTGACGGAATCAGGAATAATAATATCTTTCAGCATCGAACATCCCGTAAATGTCCAGTCACCAATACTTGTCACAGAATCAGGAATTATGATTCTTTCAAGATAATTGCAATCGAAAAACGTCACGTAACCTACGCTTATAACAGAATTCGGGATAATCACATCAGTAATATCTTGATTAAATATAAATGTATCTTCAAGATAAATAACTTGTTTCTCATCGATTGTTTCCGGAATATGTGGTTTTTTATCAGTACCGTTATATCTAACCAATCCGGTATATGGTTGATTGAGCAATGTATACATAAAATCACCTTTTTGAGCATAAAGCGGTCTCTTTTGCCCGGCATGATCTTGAATTTCCGTATAATCAGGAAAGATTTGAGAACCACAATATTCAAGCTGATATGGAACAATAGCCTTCTTCAATACAGTGCAACCATAAAAAACAGTGGAACCAATATATTTAACAGATTCAGGAATAGTGATTTTACTAAGAGATGAACATTCCCAAAAGGCCTTATTACCAATACTCATAACAGAATCGGGAATTTCCACAGTGGAGAGATAACCACATTCATAAAATGCTTCATTACCTAAACTTATGACAGAATCAGGAATTGTAACAGAGGAAAGATGATCACAGTAGGCAAATGCCTCATTACCTATGCCGGTAACCAACAGTCCATCAATTTTTTGAGGAATCTGCAAATTTTCTTTATATATAGTGAAATCAGCAATCTCGATCGTACCGTCAGTAAAAATGTTATAAAAATAACCTGTCGGATTTTGTGATTCTATATCCTTTTCTTTATATTCTTTTTTGAATGGCTCAAAGAAAAGCTTGCCTTGCATTTTCAAGTCAACTTTTTCACCCGGAAGTCCGGAGAAAAAAATCAAGTAGATCCCGGCAGCCAATACAAGGACTAACACTGGTATCAGGATCGCAAGAAGCCGACTTCTTTTTCGGATATTAGGTTTCGGGCGATGCTGTTCAGCATATATTTGTTGACGTATTGGCTGAGCAGAGATATCCTCTTTCAACGGATTACCACAATTCTTGCAATAATTTAAAACTTGATCACCTAAATCAAATCCGCACATCGGACAAAACATAAATAATTCTCCAAATCGTCATATTTGTCGTTTTTTCAAATTTACAAGCTACATATAGTCACTCGTATACTTATCTCTTAAAATCTGTAACACAAATTGCCGGAAGCCCATGGACATAAATTTATAAATACAAAAAAGAACATCTCCTCTAAAGTTGCGGATAAAGCAGAGTTGATAATAACCACTTATCCACTCTTAAAATTAGATGTTTTTATAATATCATTAAACAGTTTTCTTCGCTGAGATTTTATTCTATTTGCATTATTAATCTACTTATTTTTCTGAATTTTACCAGACTGCTGATAATTGTAAGTCCTATTAAAATCACTGTATATTTTAATAAGATATTATTCCAATATAATTGAGCTTTTGTATGAAGGATCAAAAGCATTGCCGGAGTAAGATAAAACAAAACACTCAATACTCTGCCTATTTTGTCATAGAAATAAAAAGTTTTTCCTTTGAATAATTTCCTTTTAATTTTTGATACCAATACGAATTCAAACAGTTTATAAAATACAACCAATAGTATCCATGGTGAACTAATCTTGATTAAAATCATAGTTAAGAGACAAGAAATAATATAAAAAGAATCACAAAAAAAATCCAGCCTGGCACCTTTGTCGGAAGTGGCTTTCCATTGCCTTGCCAAACGTCCGTCTATAAAATCACTAATGTAAATACAGATTGAAATTAATATAAAAATGATTTTCCATAGATTATCTGCACTTTGACTATACTGGTAAAGTCCGAATATTCCTATTACTGTCAAGGGAATTCTGAGTAAAGTTACAAGATTGACTAATAGCTTTTCTTTCTTAATATTAATTTGCATATTATTATCTCCAAATTTGATATTTGTGAATGAACATAATAATTTATTCATTCACGTTATTTCAAAATATAAGGGAATCATCAGATTCCCTGTTCTCTACAATAATTATTTCAAGATACCTTCAATAAAATATTGAATCAGAGTCTTCATACTTTTCTCATAATCATCAACATCTTTGTTTTGAACCCGACTATCAATATAGAAAATTAACTTCATCGCTTTCAGAATATTAATTATTTCTCTTTCAGAAAGTCCCCTATTTTTCAAGCCTGTCGTTATAGTTTGAATCAGAAATTGATGATAGGAGCTGCTATCTGTTCCCGTTGCGTTATAATAATTACGTAATAAATCTGCTGTTTCAGGTTTATACCACTGTTTAAGAATCTCATTTTTGAAAACTTTTTCGATAATCCGGATCATTTGCGTTCCGATCTTTTCAGCATCGCCGTACCAATCTATAGATCCGAGTGATAACATTATCTCTTCTTTTTTTAACCGATTTTCATTGGCATATACTTCTAAAAAAATTTCTTCTTTAGAATTGTAGTATTTATAGAATGAACCGACTGCCATATTTGCCTTTTTAGCAATTGTAGCAATATTGGTATTCTTATAGCCTTTTTCAGAAAATATGGTTTGTGCCGCCTTAAACAATTCAGCTTTCTTTTCTTCCAAAACTATTTCTCCTAATTTAATGAATGAATATATTTATATATTCATTCATATATTGCATTATTTTTATTTGTATGTCAAATGAAATTTAAAAAATTGTGTAAGTATTGCGTAATTTGTGGGAAATATTATTTTGTGAGTCTAATGTGATTATTAATCCAATCAACAATTTCGTGATGATCAGATAAGGCTGTTATACGCAGACCCAACTCTATATATTCTTCATCCGAAGCTTCTATTTCAAAGTCATATAAATCGGACATAATCATTAAGACAGCTATACCGGTTCTTTTATTACCATCTAAGAAAGGATGATTTTTAATGATATTAAAAACAACTCTCGCAATCCTCTCAATCGGATCTTTATATAGCATAACTCCGTCAAAAGTTTGAAATGGAGATTCTATTGCAGATTCAAGTAAGCCTTCGTCTCTTATTCCGTCTATTCCACCAAATGTTTCAATTTGAATATGATGAATAGCTTTGACTTGCTTGAAAGTTAATTTTCCATACGTCATTTAGCGAGTTCTTCAAAGACTTTATTATGTTTTTTTATCATTTTCAGCATTGACTGCTCAACAGCTTCATCAGTAAAAGAAACAAATTCTACCTTTTCAGCCTTTTTTGTACTCACTTCAAACGGTATTCCTTCTTCGACAATCATTTTCTTTACAAACATATTTATCGCTCCTGTCATAGTAATGCCTAATTTTTCACATATTTCTTCCATTTTTTCTTTGTCTTCTCTGTTTAAATTGATATTGATTTTTACTTTAGACATATTAAGCTCCTTAAATAATGTAAAATAAGATGATATTATAGGTACATTATATCTCTAATATACATACAAGACAATAATTTATGTGAGTGAATAAGAATTAAATAATTAATCAAATGTACTATTTGAGATTTCAGATAACGTGAAGAAAGTGAAAATCTGTGATATTAACAAAAACAATCTGCGATAATGTCAACATGTAGTGTGAGTGTCGCCGTTATCACAATTATGACACGAAACCCCATCTCAGGGTTACATATTGTATCTTACGGAGTAAGCTTTTTTGATGCCGGATAAATTTAACCATTCATTGAAAAATTATAAATTTCTTCAAAATTATCATACGGTTTATTCTCCCAAGCAAAAATCAAATCTTCATATTTATAAATGTACCGCTCTAAATCTTCGTCATATTTCATGTAATTTTCCCCCTCAATAAATTATTTAGCTGAAATAAGCCGTCAGTATAAAAGCTGTATTTTAATCTATTCATTATTGAGAGAATACCAGTAGATACCATCATATGCCGGAAATATAAGGTAATATTTTTCCTCCAGGGGTTTCAATGCCTTATATTCAAAACCTTCTCTGACAAGCATACCCGGAGGTATCAGGACAGTTTTATTCTTGATATAACCATATGTATTAAATTTCAATTTAAGATTCCCTCCGTTTTTCGAATAATATCATACTCAGGTTGCAACGCATCATATTCAGCTTTAACTTCAGGGTTTTCATCTTTAAGACAGTAACGGAACATCCCCATACATCAATATACGTAAAATTCCAATGATGATTAGATGCAGAGGATAATAGATGTAGAAAAACATTTTCAGCCAGCCGGCTTTTCCTTTTTCACCGTTATACATTTTTAACAAAGGATAAACCATAAGAACACCGACTAGCACAAGTGCATATACTTTACTGACAAAGAAAAATGATATCAACCCATAGAAAAACACCCAAAATACAATCGCTATCATCTGTCCTTTTATATCTCCGCGCTTCCTATACATATGCAGGATAGCCAAAACTACAATACAGCTCCAGTCCGCCGGAAAAGCACTCCAAATTAGTACGAAAATAATTGCGAATTTCAGGTATTTGTTCATACTTTTCTCTTCATATTGCAACCACAATATTACTACAGAAATAAACAGCGGATACATGACACTTGTCTGATTAAAAATCCCGGTACTGAACGGAATCGGATTAATACCGAATGCAAAACAATAGGCAAAATGTGAAATGATCGCAAATATAAACATTCGAAGCATATATTTTTTCACATTTCTTGTGTAATGAAATCCCTCACATACAAAAAAACACATTATCGGAGCTGTCAGACGGCCAATCAAATGCAATGCAATCGGCAAAGGCTGTGCAGGAAATCCCGGATAAAAAAGATCAGCAATGTGGTCTATTGTCATCGCGATAATTGCTATTAATTTTAGTTGGTTTGTATTAAGTGTTATTTTATTCATTCCCTACATCGCCAAATTCTAATGATCCTGACTTAATTCTAGCAGTGACGGTCCTAATATCTGCTTTGTGATAGCTATAAATTACTGCTCACCACTAATACTTTAGAACATCCTTAAGCAGAAGTCTTTTTGTAAAAGTAAAATCTTATTAATTTCATTAGGATTATTTCATTAGGATTATTTCATGTAGGAAAGCAGAGTTTATACAGGTTGTACAGCTTTGAACTGATACAACCTGTTATATAATGTTTAATTAAAGAAAGATCTAGAGCTTCCTGTGTATATCTTATTCAGAAGCACCAATGTTTAAGGGTCGGCCTTCATAACTCATTGTTTCGCTAGGAGTAACCTTACCGTCTTTTATCGTGCAGACCTTCCAAAGTGTACCCTCTTTGTTAGGTACTTTCAAGGTGCTGACTAGTGAGTCACCTATATATATTTTTACCTCTGCCTCCGAGTTTGCTAAGTCCCACGAATCAATTTGCTTGGCCGTATTACTAAAGTCGTGGACGTAGAAGGTGTAGGAAACACCAGGTTGTGGCTTAAAGATCTCAATTCTTTCCGTACCGTTAGCACTTTCGCTCTGTGATGTCATCATCGCATCCGGGTCATTTGCCTTACCAAATGACATATAAGTGTCAAAGGCAAAGATGTGAAACTTTTTGTAGCCTTCAGTTAGAGGAGCTGTAGCATGAAGATCCAAATCAGCAGGCTTTGAGCCCCAATCCAAAACAACAGATATCTGACCCTCCGGGGAAGTCTGACTGGTGTCTTTGGGTGTCAGATAAATAACACCCAGGTCAGTAACAGCCTGATCCTCAACAGGGAAATCCGGCACATGATAGATTTCATAACCGTCAGCTGCGATATCAAAACCTTGCATCGTATCCGTCTGTGCCCCTAACATGTCTAACCAATACATAAACTCTCCCTCAATCTCGGCCAGCATGTCGCTTGGGTAGGGCCAGTCAAAGTATGTATCCTCATAGTCTGCCGGCGTATCATCTAGCCAGATCAGGTTCTCAAGGCGGAAAGATGGTATCGGCTTCTTTGTCACCGCATCGTAGACAAAGCCGGCAAAACCACCATAGCCCGCTTCAGGGTAGAATGGTGTGTGTCCCGGTAATCTGACCGCATCATCGCCAGGATCGGGCTTGACAGGCTTAGGATCCGTAATCGGTTTTGGCTCCTCTTCCGCTATCCGTTTAAGATAAATAACGCCCAGGTCAGTAACAGCACGTTCCTCCACGGGGAAATCCGGCACATGGTAAGTTTCATAACCGTCAGCTGTGATGTCGAAACCTTGCATTGTATCCGTAATCGGATTATCGTCAGTCATTTTTGCCCAAGCGATAAACTCACCCTCAAGTTTAGCCAAAAAGTCATCCGGGTAAGGCCAATCAAATTCATATGTACCACCTAGACTACCAGTCAGCCAGACCAGATTCTCAATTCGGAATGAGGATAAGGGCTGCTTTGTTTCTGCATCGTAAACAAAGCCTGCAAATCCGCCTCTGCCTTCTTCCGGGGTGAAGGGCGTATGTCCAGGTATGTTAATCATGTCATCACTCGGATTAGCCTTGATAGGCTGAGGATCCGTAATTGGTGCCGGCTCAGACTCCGATATTGCCTCGGGCTCGAGGTAGATAATAAGGCTCGTCACCTCACCACCACGTACCGTGACAGTTGGCACCTCATAAAAGTTATAACCCGGAGCATCTATTACAAGGTTCGTTATCTCAGCTTTCTGTCCTTGCTCAACAGGGATACGCGTGAAGAATTCTCCCATCTTCTGCGCATCATATGTCGCAGGATAGGGGTAAGCAAACTCATGATCTACCATTGTGCCATCAGGACCAATAAAGTAGATAGTAAAGAGATCAATTGGGTTTTCCGTCTCTTGGTCGTAGACCAGACCGGCTAATCCGCCCTGTCCTGCTTCCAGCTTAAAGGGGGTATGATCAGGCAGTTGAATCTCTACCAGACCCGGCGGTCTGGGGGTAGGAAGTCCGGGATATGGTGTTTTACTGGGATCAGGTATAACTTCACCCGGCGGTACCTGCGGTATGTCTCCGGTCTTTGCATAGTCAGATGATAGAGCCGCATTGACAACAGGGATAATGTTGACACCGTCTGTTGTAAAGGTATCCGTTTCTTCCATTAAGATAGCCTTGACTTGAGAAGCGGTGTACTCCGGGTGAGCTCCATAGATTAATGAGGCTACACCGGCTGCCATCGGCGAGGCCATGGAAGTACCCGGCATACTCTCATAACTATTATTGGGTACTGTGCTGA
>JAAYRL010000009.1 GCA_012518795.1 Clostridiaceae bacterium | reverse complement strand
GAACAGATAATGCTTGGGTAGATATAAACGGCAAACACTATTTCCCCAATTCAAAGGGTATTTTGTATCGCAATCAATGGATAAGTTTTGGTCGTAATCGTCATTATATGGGAACAGATGGAGCTGCATATACAGGAGTAAAGACAGTAGGAACGAATCTGCACTTGTTTGATGTAAGAAACAATCAACGCGGCTTGTTACGAACAGATAATGCATGGGTAACATATTATGGCAAACAATATTTCCCAAATGCGCAGGGAAATCTATATAGAAATCAATTTATTTCTTTTGGACCTACAGTGAAATACTATTTGCAAGCAGATGCGACAAAAGCAACAGGTATATTTAAAGCAATCGATAATAAATATTATTATGCCAATGAAGAAAAGGGCATTAATAATGGTAAAATTGTAGATTTAGGCGACATAAACAATACAAATCCTATTAATGTAAAAAAAGCTGTTACATGGGTATTCTTTACGAATAACGGATATAGTCCGGCATCAATAGCTGGGATAATGGGCAATATTGCAGCTGAATCTTCTTGGAAAGAAGATATTACAGAATTAGGAGGGAACCAAGAAGGAATAGGCTTAATTCAATGGAGTTATACCAGAAAAACAGAATTTTTAAATTATGCAAAAAGTGTTGGTAAACCCTGGACTGATTTTAAAACCCAATTAGATTATCTTTTATTAGAAATGGAAGGATCCGAGTCTTGGAGATTTAAACCAAGAACCAGGGATAGATATCCTGCACCGTATAACTATTTTGGCTTGCCTAATGGTATAACGGACTTCAAAAAATTGAATGATTTTGTGCTTGCTACAGAAATCTTTTGTGTTAATTATGAATCACCAGCAACATTGGATAGTTTACCTAAAAGGATAGAGTATGCTCATCAAGATTTCTCTTATTTTATACCTCTAATATTTTTAGATCCAGGACATGGTGGACAAGACTCAGGAGCCTATTATGCAGGAATAAAAGAATCAACTATAAATTTGTCGATAGCTAAAATGGTCAAACAAGATTTGTTAAACTTAGGCTATAGAGTCGTGATGTCCAGAGAAGATGATAAAGATGTATCTCTACTTGACAGATCCAAAATGGCGAATGAAATTGATGCAAAAACAAAGATTTTTGTAAGTATACATAACAATGCTGCTCCTTCTTCTTCTTCCGTTAATGGTATTGAAACATATTATTATCAATATTACCCGGAATATCCACCCGAAATTAACCAAGAAAAGCATAATGATCCGGTAAGATTGGAAGAAAGTAGAAAGTTAGCAGAATATATACAAAACGAAATGGTAGTAAACACCGGTGCAAAAAATAGAGGCGTATTTAGAAACACTTTTGCAGTATTAAGAGAAAGTAAAATGCCGGCAATTTTACTTGAAGGAGGCTTTATGACAAATCCTACTGAACTATCTAAATTAATAACTCCTTCCTATCAAAGAAAATTAGCTAATGGAATTGTAACCGGTATACAAAAATATTTTGGCAGAATATAATAATTTTTAAAAATAGAATAAAAACAATATTCAAATAGAATAAGTCATTAAGTATAAGATTTAAACAATTTAAACATAGAATGTATAAAAGGATTAAATTTATGCTAATATTTAATCGAGAAAATATTAAAAAGTGAGTCAAGGAACACTAATGAAACAAGAAATTTTAAATAAAATAAACAACAAAACATTAATTATGGGTGTTGTGGGTTTAGGCTATGTTGGGTTACCTCTAACAGTCGAAAAAGCAAAAGCCGGATTTAAAACAATTGGCTTTGATATACAAAAAATGAAAGTCGATATGGTAAATCAAGGAAAAAACTATATAGGAGATGTCGTAGATGAAGATTTAGCAGAAATTGTAAAGTCCGGTATGCTCAAAGCAACATCTGATTTTTCTTTTGTCGAGGATGTAGATTTTATAGCAATTTGTGTCCCAACTCCTTTAGATCAATATCAACAACCTGATATTAGTTATGTTAGATCTTCTTCTGAGTCAATTGCAAAATATTTAAAAAAGGGAACGATAGTTGTTCTTGAATCAACGACCTACCCGGGAACAACAGAGGAATTAATTAAGCCTATCTTAGAAAAAGGTTCCGGATTAATTTGCGGAGAAGATTTCTATTTAGGTTTTTCACCGGAACGTGTTGATCCCGGAAACAAACAATATAATACAAAAAACACACCAAAAGTTGTTGGTGCTATAGGGGATGATGCAAAAGAGATCATTGCAGCAATATACTCCTCTGTGTTGGATGGCGAAGTTCATACTGTGAGTTCTCCGGCCGTTGCAGAAATGGAAAAAATCTTAGAAAACACATACAGAAATATAAATATAGGCTTAGTAAATGAATTAGCCATTTTATGTAATCGAATGGGCATTAATATTTGGGAAGTAATTGAGGCAGCCAAAACTAAGCCTTACGGTTTCCAAGCTTTTTATCCCGGTCCAGGTTTGGGCGGGCATTGTATACCACTTGACCCATATTACTTATCTTGGAAAGCTCGTGAATATGATTTCCACACATCTATGATTGAAGCGTCTATGATGATTAATGATCGTATGCCGGAATATACTGTTGAGCGTACATCGGCCATCTTGAATGAATTTGAACAATCTATAAAGGGGTCTAAAATTTTAGCTTTGGGAGTTGCTTATAAATCAGATGTGGCTGATTATCGAGAAAGCCCTGCCCTAGAAGTGATTGATATATTAAAACGAAAAGGTGCACAAGTAGATTTCTATGATCCGCTTATACCGGAATATAAGTATAAGGATGAAATTCATAAAGGTCTACAGTATTTACCGGAGAATATAGCTAACTATGATTTAGTTATTCTATTAGCTGCAAATTCGAAATTTGATTATGAAAAGATAACAAAAGAAGCAAAAGTAATTTTTGATACAAGAAATGCATTTGCTAATGTTAATAATAGAGAAAAAATTCAACTTTTATAGAATATATAAAAAGAGGTTAATATGTTAAATTTTGCAATTATCGGGTGTGGACGTATATCACATAATCATTTTGCGGCAGCAATTGATAACAAACTTAATGTAGTTGCTGTTTGTGATATTATTCCTGAAATGATGACAGAAAAATTAGAAAAATATAATTTGGATTCTGTAAAACAATATACGGATTACAAAGAGATGCTAGATCAAGAAGATATAGATTTAATTTCAATTTGTACAGAGAGTGGCAAACATGGCGAAATAGGTCTTTATTGTTTGGAAAAAAACATTCATTTAATTATTGAAAAACCGATTGCTCTGTCTTTAGAAGAAGTCGATCAAATGATCGACTTAGCTAAAGAAAAGGAATTGGTATTATGCTCTTGTCATCAGAATCGCTTTAATAAATCAATTGCAAAAATCAGAGAAGCTATGGAAGCAGGAAGATTTGGAAGATTATTCCATGGGACAGCACATATTCGTTGGAATCGCGGTAAAGCGTATTATGAACAAGCTGCTTGGCGTGGAACTTGGACACAAGATGGTGGTGCATTAATGAATCAATGTATTCACAATATCGACTTATTACGCTGGATGATGGGAGGCGAAATAGAAGAAGTTTTTGCCTATACAGATCAATTAAATCATGATTACTTAGAAGCTGAAGATGTAGGTTTAGCACTTGTGAAATTTAGTAATGGCAGTTATGGTATGATAGAGGGTACTACCAATGTCTATCCGAAAAATCTAGAAGAAACGCTATATATTTTTGGTTCTGACGGAACTGTAAAAGCCGGTGGTAAATCGGTTAATATTATTGAAGAATGGGCTTTTAAGGATGGGCTTGATGATCCGGAACAAGTGAAAGAAGAATATCATGAAAATCCACCTAATGTGTATGGATTTGGGCATATACCACTTTATGCAGATGTTATCGATGCTATAAAAAACAAGCGTCAACCTTATATAGATGGTAAAGCAGGCAGGGATGCTCTAGAATTGGTATTGGCTATTTATAAATCTGCTGCAACCGGTAAACCGGTTAAGCTTCCAATAAAAGAATGTTCTACCTTAGATTTTAAAGGACGTTTTGATTAGAAAATATTTGAAATATCCAGATGATTTTCAATCAGTTTCCTGTTTTGGTGAACCTGAATTATATATAGAGATCATTTTGAACAGATATTATTAAAGCAAGATTAATATGCAGAACAAAGAAAAAATTCGTAATGATTTAATTAAGGAAAGATTTGATATTGGACCTGAGCAGCGTCTTAAACAATCTGCGAAAATAATTGAAAATTTAATAGATTCAGACTTCTATAAAAAATCTGAATTGATCTTTACTTTCTATGGAATGAAAGAAGAGATAAATACTGAAATACTGATAAAACAAGCGTTGCTGGACAAGAAGCAAGTTGCTTTACCTTTAGTGACAGGCAAAGGAATCATGGCAGCGTATTTGATTAATGATTTATCTGAGTTAAAAGAAGATAAATATGGTATCATGTCGCCTGATCCTGAAAAAGCAACTTTGGCAGATCCGCAAGATATCGATTTAGTACTGGTTCCATTGTTAGGATATAACTTTCATGGCTATCGAATTGGCTATGGCGAAGGATATTATGATCGATATCTGTCCAAGCTTTCCTCTAAATGCATCAAGATGGGTTTGGCATTTAGAGGATTTTTAGCAGAAGATTTACCAGTTGATTATTTTGATTATCCCTTAGATAAAATTCTCACACCTGACGGTTTTGTTAAATTGATGGACAGAGTAGAAACCCATTGTCATTGTACGGAGTTTTCGCCTGATTGCAAACGTTCTTTTTCAGACTTGATTGAAGAAGCAGAACAAAAGAATTTTAAAATAATAACGTTAACCGATCATTATGATAAAGATATAATTGCCGGTAAATCTTATCCGGGAACAAAGGTTGGAGCTTTACCCAGAGAAGGTGAATGGATTTTTGACTTAGGTGAGTATGTAGATTTTTGTTTTAAGGAAAGAGCAAAACTTGCAGCCAAGAATTCCGATACGGAGCTTTTGATTGGTTTAGAGGTTGGTTACCAAGATTATTTGGCAAACGGCTATATAGAGGTGCTTCCTCAATATCCTTTTGATTTGATTATAGGGTCGATTCATACGATGTACCGAGATGATTTTGCTGTCTATGGTGACTCCTTATACAAGCAAGGCAAGCAGAAAGCCTATGACGAATATCTCAAAGCACTGATTGAGATGACTGAGTCCGGGCTTGATTTTGACATGCTGGGTCATTTTGATTATGTAATCCGATATAGTGGCTTTGAAGATCCAAAAATGTATTATAGAGACCATAAAGAGCTTTTTGATTATCTGTTTAAGCTGCTTATTGAAAAAGGAATTTGCCTTGAAGTAAATACCAGAACAAGATATCGTCAGATAATATCGGATGGTGTAGACTGGGGTATGACTGATCCGGAAATATTTCAGAGATATTATGATCTCGGAGGCCGAATGATATCTTTTGCCACCGATGCTCACTCAACAGGAGAACTACACTGTCTAATTTCTGAAACAGTCCGTGCATTAAAAAAAATCGGCTTCAAAAAAGGTACTTACTTTAAACAGAGAAAACCAGTGTTCTATGATTTATTGTAAAATGACAATTGATGAATAATTCTTGTTTTGAACTGCTTGCAATTACTTTGAACTGCTTACAATTGTTTTAAACCACTTACAATTAATTTGAATTTCTTGCATTTTTCAATTTCACATAGTTTTTACTGGGTTATAGTTTGTTTAATGAATACAGGAGATTTTAAATGACAACCAATGAAAAACTGGTGAGTTTACGCCGGTTAATGAAAGAGAATAATATTATAGCTTATTATGTGAATACGGCTGATCCGCATCAAAGTGAATATATAGCGGAGCATTATCAAACAAGGAGTTGGCTGACCGGTTTTACCGGTTCAGCAGGCTATGCTTTAGTGACACAGGAAGAGGCGCTCTTATGGGTTGATGGCAGATACTTTATTCAAGCTGAAAAAGAAATTTCCGGTACGGAATTTAAAATGATGAAAATCGGTAATTCCGATTATCCGACAATCGAACAGTGGCTTATCCGGAATTTGAATAGTAATGATATTCTTGCTATGAATGGTGAGTTAATATCGGAAAGTTTTTACTTGAAATTAGAGAGATTATTAAAGCCTTACGGAATTCTAATCAAAACAGATTATCAATTAGTGGAAGAAATCTGGAAAAATAGACCGGAGAAACCCAATGCAATTTTATTTACGCATGAATTGCAATATACGGGAAAAACGGCTGCTGAAAAAGTGAATTTGATTCGTGAAAAGATGATACAAGATAAAGCAGAAGCAGCTCTTTATGCAGGTTTAAATGATATTTGCTGGTTATTTAATATTCGTGGCGGTGATATTGCGAATAATCCGGTTGCTATTTCTTATGCGCTTATTACTCTGGACAAAGCGATTCTATATATTGTTCAAAATAAGGTTGTTAAACAAGTATATGAACATTTGTTAGAAAACAATATTACGATCAAAGAATATGACATAGTATTCTCTGATGTTGCAAATTTAAATGTATCAATATTGGTTTTAAATAAAGAAAAGATCAATCACAATTTATTTAATAAAATACCTCAGTCGATCAAAATTATAAATAAACAAGATTATCCTTACTTAATAAAAGCTTGCCTTAATGATGTTGAATTAAAAAATCAAAGAAATAGCTATATTAAAGATAGTGTTGCTTTGACAAAGTTCATTTACTATATCAAACAGAATGTGGATAGTGGAATATTAAATGAATTAAATGTTGCGGATACTTTGCATGACTTGAGAAAAGAACAAGATCTTTTCTTAGATGAAAGTTTTTCCACCATTGCAGCTTATGGGGCAAATGGTGCAATGATGCATTATAGTGCAACACCTGAAAGTTATAGCAAGATAAAAGCAGAAAGCTTTTTGCTCATTGATTCGGGCGGTCATTATTTAGATGGCACGACAGACATTACAAGGACTATTTCCTGCGGGGAATTGACAGAAGAGCAAAGAACTGATTATACATTAGTACTTAAAGCTCATCTTAATTTAGCCAGAGCCATCTTTTTATCAGGTGCTACCGGCTATTATTTAGATGTTTTAGCCCGTCAGCCCCTATGGCAATATCATATGGATTATAAATCAGGTACCGGACATGGAGTTGGCTATTTATTAGGTGTCCACGAAGGTCCGCAACGATTTAATATGCAGTATGCAAATGTTCCTTTACACGAAGGAATGGTTATTACGAATGAACCGGGTGTCTATAAAGAAAATAAATATGGTATCCGTTTGGAAAATGATTATGTTGTAGTAAAAGATAAAAAAGTTGATGCAGATCAATTCATGAAATTAGATTGCTTATCTTTTGTACCATTTGATAGAGATGCCATTGATATTTCTTTATTAGAAAAATATGAACTTGATTGGTTAAATAATTATCAACAAGCAGTATATGCTAAAATTTCACCGTTCTTAAATGAACAAGAAAAAGCTTGGCTGAAGGAAGAAACGGCTACTTTGTAAAATTGATATTTTGCAAAATTTAAATTTCAAAAAGTTTTAAATTGATATTAATAAATTTCCCTGTTTTCAGAACAATGAGAGATTTTCAAAACAAAACAATAAATCTTTTTGTTTTTGGAACATTAAGATATTTTCTAATTTTATGAATGGAAAATATGAGTTTGAATTTATAACGTAGAAATTATGATAAAATATAAAAATTCTAAAGCAAAGTGATGGGTTATCAAGATGAAAAAAGAAATTATTAATACAAAAAATGCACCGGCAGCAGTCGGCCCGTATTCCCAAGGTATAAAAGTTGGAGATTTTGTTTTTACTTCAGGTCAAATTCCGATTGATCCGGAAACGGGTGAGATGCCTGAAACTATCGAGGAACAAACAGCTCAATCTTTAAAAAATGTAGCTGCTATTTTAGAGGAATCCGGTAGCAGTTTACAGAACGCAATTAAATTAACGGTTTTTTTACAGGATATCAATGACTTTTCTGCAATGAATGAAGTCTATGCATCCTTTTTCCAAGGCGATGCACCATGTAGATCAGCTGTCGAGGTAGCAGCTATTCCCAAAGGAGCCAAAGTTGAAATCGAAGCAATTGCATTGATCAGTAAATAAAAATCAAAGCAAAAATGCCAATCGTCTTCCAAAACAATAACATTACTTTGGCTGAGCTGACTATCGGTTGTAAGAATACTTAAAATATCAATCAGCGAAAATTTCTTTGATTTTGGTTGTAATTTTTTCGATTGCCACATCTTCGGATGAGTCGGAACCGGCTATCTTCAGTTCTACTTTGCCGTCAGCAATGCCACGTCCGACAGTGATCCTGGCATAAGCACCGATTAATTCCATATCGTTGAATTTAACACCGGCTCTCTCATCACGATCGTCAATTAATACATCCAGCTTGGTATTTGAACTCAATTCTGCATACAGTTTTTCAGCTACTTCAACTTGCTCAGCATTTTTCGTATTGATGATTACGATAGCAACCTGAACCGGAGCTAAATGCTTCGGCCAAAGGATGCCGTGTTCATCATGATTTTGTTCAACAATTGCTGCCATACAGCGAGCAATTCCGATACCGTAAGAACCCATTTGAACCGGAATCAATTTATTATTTTGATCTGTATAGTAGAGATCCATCGCTTTGGCATAACCGTCGCCTAATTTGAATGTATTACCGATTTCGATCCCGTGCATAAATTTGACCGGACCGGCACCGTTTTCGCACATGTCGCCTTCTTGAATTTTACGAATATCTGCAACTTGGGTTACAGTGAAATCTGACAAATTAACATTAATAAAATGCTTATCGACTTGATTTGCTCCGACGATGAAATTCTTCATCACGGTTAATTCCTGATCCATGATAATCGGGATTTCCAGATCGATCGGACCGGCAAAACCGACCGGAGCTTTGGTTGAGGCAACAACTTCTTCTTCGCTTGCCATTTCGATTTCATTGGCACCTAACAGTTTCAAGACTTTTGTTTCATTAACTTCATGATCACCTCTGACACAGAGAGCATAGATTTTTCCATCAATTTTATAAATCAAGGTTTTGACAAATTTTTTAATATCTTCATTGAGGAAAGCGACAACTTCTTCGATAGTTTTAGCCTCCGGTGTGTCTTTAATATCATAGGTGAGTTCCTGCTCGGTGGAAATTTCATCTTCAACGACACATTTTGCAATTTCTAAATTGCTGGCATAACCGGAAGATTCTTCAATGACTAAGATATCTTCACCGATATCGCAAACAGCTTGGAATTCTTCCGAAAGCAAACCGCCCATTACACCGGTATCGGCACGTACAATAACGTAATCGATTTCCAAGCGATCAAAGATGTTTTTATAAGCTTGAAACATTTTATCATAAGCCACATCAAGCCCTGCCAAATCACGGTCGAAAGTATAGGCGTCCTTCATGACGAATTCACGTACGCGGATTAAACCGAAACGCGGTCTCGGTTCATCGCGAAATTTGGTTTGGAATTGATAAAGACTTATCGGCAGATCTTTATAAGAATGGACATGCATTTTGGCAGCTGCTGCAAACAGTTCTTCATGGGTCGGACCTAAAACAAACGGTTTATTAAAACGATCTTTTAAGCCAAACATGCTTTTGCCAAAAGTTTCTCTACGGCCCGATTCAATATAGACTTCTTCCGGAATCATAGCCGGCATACTCAATTCCAGAGAATGAATGGCATTCATTTCTTCTCGTACAACATTTTCAATTTTGTTCATGACGCGCAGCCCGAGCGGCAACATCATATAGATTCCGGATGAGGTTTTCTTAATCATGCCGGAGCGTACAAGTAAATTACCGCTTACTGAATCTTCATTTTTAACATCGTCTCTCAAAGTGAAAAAATAATCTCTGCTAAGTCTCATCTATGATCTCCTCTAAAAAGCCACCAGTTATAAGTTGTTTGCTGTTATTATAATGATCTCTATATTTTA
The DNA here is from genome assembly GCA_012518795.1 of Clostridiaceae bacterium. Taxonomy (GTDB): domain Bacteria; phylum Bacillota; class Clostridia; order Saccharofermentanales; family DTU023; genus UBA5436. The sequence continues at coordinate 6,940 of JAAYRL010000009.1, read as the reverse complement.
AAATATGCACTGTTTAGTCAAAATAATAAATTAAATTTCTATTTTTATTAACAGAGCTGTAAAATATAATTTCCTTAAATGCTGAATTATTGTATCATGATTCGTGGAGTCACGCTATGTTCGAGGATTAGCGGATATCTGAAAAGCAAAAAAATTCAAAAGCAGGTTACATAATGGTCAAAAAAAAGATTATCAAAACAATGCCGCGGTTGAGCGGTGTCTTACTTCATATCAGTTCTTTGCCATCTCCTTACGGGATAGGCACCATGGGTAAGGAAGCCTATCGTTTCATTCGTTTTTTGCACGAAGCGGGTCAATCATATTGGCAAATTTTGCCGTTAGGCACCACGGGTTTTGCCAATTCGCCTTATCAGAATTTTTCAATTTATGCCGGCAATCCGTACTTTATTGATTTCGATTTGCTGGTTGAGGATGGTTTGTTAGAGCCTGATGCAGCTGCCAATTTGGAATGGGGTTCAGATCCTGCCAAAGTCGATTATGGCTTAATTTATGAAAACAAGAAAAAAGTTTTATATTGGGCGTATGAAGGTATGCTTTACTATAAGCCGCATCAATTGATGGCAATGAAGGATGAATTTGTAGAAGAGCAAAAACCTTGGTTAGAAGATTATGCAACTTTCATGGTTTTGAAAGAAAAATTTTCGGGTGAAAGCTGGCAAAATTGGCCTGATCAATATCGCTTACGCGATCCCCAAACGATTGAAGATTTTGTTGAAGAACATGAAACTGAGCTTGATTATTACTATTTCGAACAATTTATCTTTCAGCGTCAATGGAGTCATGTCAGACAGTATGCAGAACAACATAACATCAAAATTATCGGTGACTTACCGATTTATGTTGCTCCGGATAGTGTCGATGTCTGGGCAAATCCTGAGCTATTCCAATTGAATTCCGATTTGGAATTAACGCATATTGCAGGATGTCCGCCTGATTTGTTCACGCCTGACGGACAGCTCTGGGGAAATCCGCTTTACGATTGGCAGGAGATGGAACAAGACGGTTTCACTTGGTGGATCAAACGCATGAAGTGGTCAATGCGCCTTTATGACTATGTCAGAATTGATCATTTTCGCGGTTTTGAATCTTACTGGTCTGTTCCTTACGGTGATCCGACAGCCCGTTTCGGTAAATGGATTGAAGGTCCGGGTGATAATCTTTTCAAAGCTATGTCTGAGGCATTAGGTGAAATTCGGGTAGTTGCGGAAGATTTGGGCTTTATGACGGATGAGGTAATCGCCTTAAGGAAAAGGCTCGGCTTCCCGGGCATGAGTGTTATGCAATTTGCTTTTGATCCGAAAATGAACAGTACCTACCTGCCTCATAATTTAAAACGCAATAATGTCGTTTACGCCGGAACTCATGATAATTCAACGACGAACGGTTGGTTCAATCTGCTGGATGAAAAAACCAAAAGTTTGGCAATTGATTATTTCGGTTTAACTGAAGAAGAAGGATATACCAAAGGATTTATCCGTGGAGTAATGAATACGATTTCTAATACGTGCATTCTTTCAATGCAGGATCTGCTGGATTTAGATGAAAGTGCCAGAATGAATCTTCCCGGTACTTCGGGAGGTAACTGGGAATGGCGCTTGTTGCCGGACCAGATTAATGAAAAAGTTGCTGTTGATCTTCTACGTATGACATATTTATCAGGACGTTTACCAATAGAAAATCAAGAAAAAGAATGCCAGGAATTAGCATAGTGTAACTCAAGTCACATATTTATTTTTAATAAAGGTATAAACTTAAGATTGAACAATTTTCAAATTGACTATTGAGTAAATAATAAACTCTATATTTAACAAATAGTGAAGTGCTTATTAAGTGCTAATTGAACAACAAAGTGCTAATTAAACAACAAAATGCTAATTGAACAACAAAGTGCTAATTAAACAACAAAATGCTAATTAAACAACAAAATGCTAATTGAACAACAAAAAGCTAATTAAACAATAAAATGTAGGTTAAACAAATAGAGTACACAAATATTATAGTTTATATAAAGGAGTATTTTCGATGTCCAAGATGTTGGAAGTAAAGAATTTAAAAGTAGCAGTTGATGATGTCGAGATTCTTAAAGGAATTGATTTAGAGATCGGACGTGGTGAAGTTCACGTTTTGATGGGTCCGAACGGAGCCGGCAAATCAACTTTGGCCAGAACGATTATGGCTGATCCTCAATTTGAAGAAGTAGAGGGTAATATTTATTTTGAAGGTGAGAATATAAATGAGTTTTCGACCGATGAAAGAGCAAAACTCGGAATTTTTCTGACTTTTCAAAATCCTTTGGAAGTAGCAGGGATCTCGGTTGAAGATTTTTTGCGTACAACCAAAATGGAATTGACCGGCGAGGATATTTCGGTTCTCAAATTCAAACGTGAGTTACAAGGTCATATGCAGGATCTTGATTTAGATCAGGTCTACGCTGAAAGGTATCTCAATGTGGGTTTTTCCGGCGGTGAAAAGAAAAAAGGTGAAATCCTGCAAATGAGTGTACTCAATCCGGATTTAGTAATGCTTGATGAACCGGATTCAGGTCTTGACGTTGATGCGGTGCGCATTGTTTCCGAAACTGTTGCCGATTTTTTATCGGATAAAAATAAGAGCTGTCTGATCATTACCCATCATAGTGTTATTTTAGAAAGTGTGAAACCGGATTTTGCTCACATTTTAATTGATGGTAAAATCGTCAAACGCGGTGGTCCGGAACTAATTGAGCGAGTAAATGATGAAGGCTATAATTGGATTCGCGAAGAACTTGGTATGGAAAAAGTTCACGATGAAGTCCTCGATTAATCAGAGGAGGAATTTAATCAATGGCAAATTTAAGATCCAATTTAACATCCGATCATAATATCAAGCAACTAGATACCGATCATAAGGTTAGACAACTAAATACTGATCGCAATGTTAAACGACTAGATACCGAACGCATCTTAGCGGAAAAAGCGGCCGAACGTGAGGCTTTGAAAGAGAGCAGACGTAAAGAGCGTGCTGAAAAACTCAAAGAGAGAACTTATGTTGAAGAGCTTGATCGTGGTGTTTATGATATAAAAAATCCCAATACATATGAAATCATGTTGGAAAAAGGCTTGAATGAAGAAATCGTACGTGAAATTTCTTCAATTAAAAATGAGCCTGACTGGATGTTGGAAAAACGTCTGGCTGCCCTTAAAATTTATCGGGAGATGAAAAATCCGAATTGGGGTCCCGACTTATCTGAGTTGAATATGGATGAGATTGCAACATATATTCGTCCGAAAGCCCAAATGGAAAGTAATTGGCAGGAAGTTCCGGATGAAATTCGCAGGACTTTTGAACTTTTAGGAATTCCGGAAGCTGAACTCGATTATCTATCCGGTGTCGGGGCGCAATACGATTCGGAAGTGGTTTACCATAATGTGAAAGATTATTTAGCTTTACAGGGTGTGATTTACACAGATTTTGATTCTGCGGTTGTAGAATATCCGGAGATTATTCAGGAGTATTTCGGTACTTGTCTTAAACCGAATTTACATCGTTATTCAGCTTTACATTATGCAGTCTGGTCGGGCGGTTCATACGTTTATGTGCCGGAAGGAGTACATGTTGATATTCCCTTGCAAAGCTATTTCCGAATGAATGCACCGGGTGCAGGTCAGTTTGAACATACTTTAATCATTGTTGAAAAGGGCGGAAGTCTGCATTTTATTGAAGGCTGTTCTGCACCACGCTATAATACAATCAATTTACATGCCGGCGGAGTAGAATTGTTTGTTAAAGAGGGAGCAAAATTACGCTATTCGACAATTGAAAATTGGTCGCGTAATATGTATAACTTAAACTCTAAACGAGCAATTGTAGAAAAAGATGGTGTAATTGAATGGATTTCCGGTTCATTCGGTTCAAGAGTATCGATGCTTTATCCGGCAAGTATTCTGATCGGTGAAGGGGCACGCAGTGAATTTACCGGTATTACTTTTGCCGGTGCCGGTCAAACTCTCGACACGGGAGCACAGGTTGTTCATAAAGCACCTCACACTTATTCCACAGTTGAAACAAAATCAATTTCCAAAGGTGGCGGCAAAGCAATTTACCGAAGTCTGGTTCAGGTTGATGAAGGAGCTTACGGTTGTAAATCAAATACGGATTGTCAATCTTTGATGCTTGATGCACAAAGTCGCGGTGATACGATTCCGACAATTATTCTGAAAAATGATGATGTCGACTTCGGACATGAAGCGAAAATCGGTCGGATTGATGATCAGGCAATTTTCTATTTAATGAGTCGCGGACTTTCGGAAGAAGAAGCCAAAGCAATGATAGTACGCGGTTTTGCTGAACCGGTTGCCAAAGAGCTTCCTCTGGAATATGCAGTAGAGATGAATGAATTGATCAATCTCGAATTGAAGGGAGCGATCGGCTAATGACTAATGTAAAGATGAAAACTAAAGAACTTCGTGGAAATACTTTACCTGCTATTACTTGGAATTGGATGGATGTTAACGATGTAAAAATCGATTTGCAAAATGAACAAATAATTCCTTATACTGCTGTGCAAAGTGTGGGGACAATTGATCATGACCTCAAACAAACTTTTTACGATTTAGATCATGGAATTTCCGAAGAAGTCATGCGCATGAATGATGAACAATGTAATTTGGCAAATCATTGGACAATATCTGATAGTGAACCGATTGAAGTCAGATTACCGCAATCCGCGGAAAATCCGTTGTTGGTTGATCAAAATCAAATCATAGTTCCACCGTTACAAAAGGGTACGGTTGTATTGTATAATTACAGTGAAGATGATTCCAGGGTAGAACGTAATTCAACGATTCTCGTAGATGTGGAAAACGATGCCGAAGTAAAAGTTGTTTTAATACAGCGCTTAAACGAAAACTCGGTATCTAATGTTTCGATCGTTGCTCGAGTGGGCGACGGAGCCAGATTAAATTTGGCTACGGTTGAACTGGGAGCCGGTAATACAGTTTTTCATTACATGGTTGACATGGAAGGTTTCGGTGCGGAAAGTCATGTGAAAACCGCATATTTAGGCAGTGGCAATGACCATTTGGATTTGTTCTACCATGTGCGTCATATTGGTGAAGAATGCATTTCGGATATTCAGGTCAACGGAGCATTGATGGATCATGCCGTGAAAAAATTCCGAGGAACAATTGATTTTGTCGAAGGTTGCAGCGGTTCGGACGGCAATGAAGAAGAATTTACAATTTTGTTGGATGATACGGTACGCTCAATCGCGGTGCCTTTATTATTAGCTCATGAAGATGACATTGTCGGAAACCATGCGGCAAGTGCCGGTCAAATTGATGATGAACAATTATTTTATTTGATGAGTCGCGGTTTGAGTCGTAAAGAATCCGAAGGCTTAATTGTCGAATCACGCATGACACCTACCTTTGACCAGATTCCAAACGAAGAATTGCGCCTTGATTTGCGTCAAGAAGTACATACCAGAATTTTACGCCGTTAATGCCGTTAATGAGGGTGAAAAATGAAAGCGATTTTGGAAAAATTAGCAAATCCCGGTTTTGATTTGGAACAAGTGCGATCTGATTTTGCTTATTTGGAACAGGATAGACCGATAATATATTTAGATAATGCTGCAACTACTCAAAGACCGAATCAGGTGATTGAGCGCATGGCTCATTATTATCGTTATGAGAACGGAAATCCTTTGCGCGGTGCACATTGTCTGGGTGCGGCTGCAACAGAGGCAATGCTTGCGAGTCGTATCAAAGTTGCACAATTTATCGGCAGCAAGTCGGAAAGAGAGATTATCTTCACCCGTAATGCCAGTGAATCTTTGAATCTGATTGCTTATGCCTGGGGTTTGAATAATCTGCAAGCCGGGGATCAGATTCTGATTACCCATATGGAACATCATTCGAATTTTGTGAACTGGCAATTTGTTGCTCAAAAAACCGGTGCAGAATTGTCGTTTATAGAATTGACCGACGATTATCAATTGGATATGCAAGATTATCGTAACAAAATATCCGAACGCACCAAAATTGTTGCATTTACGGCAGCATCTAATGTTTTGGGCACAATGCCGGATGCTGCAGCAATCATCCGTATTGCAAAAGAATACAATGCTTTGACTGTAGTTGATGCAGCTCAGTTTGTGCCTCATGTCAAAATAAATGTCCGAGAACTAGATTGTGATTTTCTTGCTTTTTCGGGACACAAAATGCTGGGACCTATGGGAATCGGTGTACTATATGGTAAAGCTAAAATATTGGAAGATATGACTCCTTTCCTCTATGGCGGCGAAATGATCGAATACGTTGAAGATTATGAATCAACATTTGCACAATTACCTTATAAATTCGAGGCAGGTACGCAGAATGTAGGTGGTATGGTCGGTTTAGCTGCCGCAATCGAATATCTGGAAGATATTGGCTTAGAGAAAATTGCCGCTTATGAAACCGCTTTGGCGGATTATTGTCTGGCAAAACTTGAAGAATTACCATATATCGAAATATATCATCCGAAGCAAGGTGCAAGGGGTCCCGCAATTGCTTTCAATGTCAAGGATGCCCATCCACATGATGTAGCAACAATTCTGGATTATCATGGGGTGGCGATCAGAGCCGGCCATCATTGCACACAACCTTTGCACAGGTACTTAGGTCTAAACTCAACTAATCGGGCAAGCCTGGCCTTTTATAATACAAAAGAAGAAATCGATTTGTTTATTGAAGCATTAAAAGATGTCAAAGATGTAATGCAAATAGATATTTGAAATAACAGAGTGGAAATTGCTCACTTTTTGGAGCCCGGCAAATTGGAATTTATGTACCGGCAGATTCAGCAGAAATTGGAATTGCACACTTTTTAAGTTTATACGAGAATTTAGCTGCACAACCTTAAAAAGTGTGCATGCTATCCTCTAAAACCGGAGTTT
>JAAYRL010000008.1 GCA_012518795.1 Clostridiaceae bacterium | reverse complement strand
GATTTTACTACCATTATTTTCACCTCATCTCGTCCGCGAGATGAAAAAGGCGGTGAAATTAACCCAGTATCGGGAATGAATTATACCGATTTATATGAAATACGAAACGATAGAAGAGGACGATGGACTGAACCATTATTGATAGACGACACTATTTTTCAATCAGATTTTGATGATGGAACGCCTGCGTTTAATGCTGCAAAAACAGAAGTTTTTTTTACTCGATGTTTGCAAGAAGATGGAAAAAATCTTGGCTGCCAAATCTATTCAGCTCGCCTTAAAGCTGGCGGCTGGTCTGACTTAACCAAATTAAAAATTGTATCCGACAGCGTTTCTGTTGGGCACCCTTCTATTTCTGCCGATGGTTTAACCTTGTATTTTGCAGCACGTATGAAAGAAGGATTTGGAGGTGCTGACATTTGGAAAGTTGAACGCACTTCAGAGTCAGCAGAATGGGGAAATCCTATAAATTTAGGAGATGTGATTAACACTCCCGGTGATGAACTTTTTCCTTTTATTCGTGAAGATGGCACCCTGTTTTTTTCGTCAGATTATCACCCCGGAATGGGAGGACTTGATATTTTTCGTGCAGTAAAAGATAATCTTGGTGTATGGAAAATATATAATATGCAATCTCCTATTAATTCAAATCAAGATGATTATGGCATAACATTTCAGGGAAGTAGAGAAGCGGGACTTTTTTCATCAAACAGACGAGGCGGAAGAGGAGCTGACAATATATATTCATTTGAACTGCCTGAATTAGAGATATATGTAGAAGGAAAGATTCTTGATGCATCTACAAAACGCCCTATTGCCGAAGCAGAAATCACCTTAATTGGAAGCGACGGAACACTACAAAACACAAAAAGCAAATTAGATGGTTCATATACATTCCGCTTATCGCAATATACTGATTATATTGTTATTGGCTCCTATCAAGGATATCTTAAAAATAAAGTACAAATCACAACTAATAATATAAGTGATAATAAAACATTTGAAGAAAATGTTGAATTACTTACAATGAGTAAACCTATTGAAATTCCAAATATTTTATATGAATCAGGACAATGGACACTCAATGATGAATCAAAACGAGCGTTAGAATTACTTACAAAACTACTTGAAGACAATCCTAATATTACTATTGAATTGGGTGCTCACACCGATATGATTGGCGACGAATCGGCTAATATGCTTTTATCAAAACGAAGAGCACAAGCTATTGTTGCCTATCTCGAAGAACGCTCATATGATCCTGAACGTTTTGTTGCAAAAGGATACGGTGAAAGTATTCCTGTTATTATAACAAATGAGATTGCCCATTTAGACACCGCATTTGTTGTTGGACAAGCACTTACTCCTGAATTTATAAAAAATCTTCCGAAAGAAACACAAGAAGTTGCAAATCAAATAAATCGTAGAACAGAAATAAAAATTTTATCTACAGATTATATCCCTCGACCTGAATTTTTCTTAAAATTAAAACAAAAATTTTCATCACGATAAT
>JAAYRL010000007.1 GCA_012518795.1 Clostridiaceae bacterium | reverse complement strand
GAAGTTTTAATTTCTTCCAAGTATCTTCCTGAAGTTTTAATTTCTTCCAAGTATCTTCCTGAAGTTTTAATTTCTGCCAAGTATCTTTTTGAGGAATTCTATTAACTTATACTTAACAGGTTGTGCTATCCAATGGAAAACACCTATCTTTTGTTCTGCATATCCGTTAAACGATTTCTTGAATTCATAAATTGTATCTGTACCGGAGAAGTCGCCGTCTATTCCCAAGAAATCATATGTACTGATCCCGTTGCGAACAGCTTCAGTCATTACATGATGTTGAATCAAAAAAGGTGCATTAAGATTGCTGTAATGAGCATATGATCCGGATAATGTATAATAAACGACATCATCAGTATATAAGAACATTCCACCTGCTAACAGAGTAGCTCCGGCTTTTTCAGATGAATCTGCTATCCACTGCTCTGCCTCTTCTATTCTTTTTTGTTGTGCTTCTATTTGTGAAAGAAATTCTCTTTTTTGATTAAGTTTTTTTCTGCTATTAGGGAATTTTTCTAAATGTTCATCGATTGCGTCAATTTTATTTTGTAAATCATCGCGTATTTCTACTAGATTATCCCTGTATTTATTGAAGTCTACTTCCGCTGCCCAAAATTTTATTTTTTCTCCGACATTCTTATATGCTGTTTGATAATATTCCAGAGTTTTGTCATTATAGCCAACTCTGTCTGCAGTATGTTGTGTAAGTAATTTGAATTTGTCCAATTCAGAATATTCCAACTGTCTGACATTAATACCGTATTTTTGAGCATTATTGATTGAATATCGGGCATTATCATTATATGAATCCCATAGAGTATCCTCATTGAGACCTGTAAGATCCTTTTTATAAGCCCAATTCTCGAATAATGGATCTATGCCTTGATCAAGTGAACGATATGAGAAACCATTTTCACGAATCAAATCAATGATTTCCTGATTCATATTGTCAGCAGAATTATTGTCCGATACAATTCTTTTCGGTAAATTCGGAGCAACATACAAATCTAATGCACCGTGTTCTTTGGCATATTTTTTTAATTCGTTAAGCAATGTTACAACGAGTTTATGATTTGTTAAATCAATTGTTTCCGGACTAATTCTTACATCGAAGGTGTATCCTATTCTCAACTTCATTTTAACTAAAACAGTTACGCCGTGCAGTTTGCCTTGATCATCTGCCAAACCTAAATACACATATTCATATCCTCTTAAAGCAAATACTTTTTCCATTCCGGAAATATGTGTATAGTATACATTGGCAAAATTATCGGTATAGTCAGAAAACTGTTCTTTACTTATTTCAATTAGTTTCATTTAAAATCCTTATTATCAAATTTTTATCTATTATTTCACTATTTTAAAATTAACAAAGTAGAAATAATTCGTGTTAATGCAAGTATTAAAAAAATTACATAATTATTTTAGTATCATAAATTTATTATTTTTCAAATATGCATTATAAGCGCTTAATATAAGTTTTTAATAATTTCAGCAACCCTTTCACCCCACACGTCCCAATTATATTTCGTTTTAATTAACTCGACTGCCCTTCGTGAAATTTGAGTATACTTTATTGGATCATTTAGAAGTTCAAGAGCTTTTTTCGCAAAATCGGCTCCGCTTGCTGACAGTGGTAACAAATACCCGGTTTCATTATTAATAACGTATTCCGGAACGCCACCGGTATCACAAGTAAGTATTGGCAATCCATAACTGCTGGCTTCGAGAAAGACTATACCAATAGTATCAAGTCTTGTCGGCAAAATAAAAAGATCACTGTTACGATAGAAATCTTTTAACTGTTTTTCTTCCTCAGTAATATTTTTGTTTAAAAAACCATGAAACTTGATATGCTCGCCTGCTATTCCTTCTGCCGAACTTAAACCAACAACATCAAGAATATATGCTTTTGACTGATCAAGTTCATTCAATTTGGCCACTGCTTCTGCAGCTATAGCCAAACCTTTCCCTACCGGATCAATTCCCACAAAAAGCAAATGAATGGTATTTTTTTCAGGGGGCGATTTATATTCCGGATCAATCTGTATATTAGCACCAACCGGAACAAGTTCAATTTTTTTAGGATTTATTGAATAATCATTTATGATACTATCAGAACACCATTGTGAAGTGGTTATAATTACATCGCTTAATTCAAAAGTGGTTTTCTCCATTGCTTCATTCAAAGTTATCGCCTGAGCATCGGATTCTTTTATATCATAATGATACTCGATCATTTGTTTCATTGACGCATCAGCGAAAGTAATGATTTTCGCCTTGTTTTTATATGCGGTAAAAGGGCCTGCCATGCCAATATTAAATACTACATCTATCTTATTTTTATTTAAAAGTCGATTAAAATTCTTGCTGATAAGCTTTGAGACCCATAAAGGATTTTGATTAAGAATAAATCTACCTTTTTTTGTACGATTAAAATAACGACTAAGTAGTCCGGTTACTCTATTATTTGGATTAATCCAACATACGTTAAAATGTTTCTCAAGCTGCTTCGATAAAGAGTATGAAGTACCGGAAAAAGTCTTTCTGTTATATGGATCTTGTTGACTTAAAACTGCTACATTCATTAATTTGTTTTCCCTTTGTACCATAAGTTATTGATTTACAATCTTTAATTAGGCTTACTTTTAAAATGATTTCGCATTTCATTTTAGTTGATTTAAAGTTATTGAGCAATGCTATTACCTATTTAGAGTAACTAGTACTTTAGTTAATTTTAAAATATTGAGCAACGCTATTACCTATTTAGAGCAACTTTCACTTTTGTTACTGCTAAAACATTCAATAAAATGTTAAAATGTTAAAGAATGATTAAATGATGAAGAGTAGAAATATTCCCCGTAACGTTTAACTCATTCAACTGCAAATAATTTCAAGAAGGATAATTGTAAGCTATGAGAAAACATATCTTATTCCTTTTTAGTAACCGTGAGGCCAAAGTTCGCAAAGATGTTATTGAGACGATTAAGGATTTTTCAGAAAACAATGAAAATCTAAATATCAATTATATAATTACTCAACATGCTGATCATTTAAAAGAAATAGTCAGAGATTTTGTTCTCAAATATAATGAACAAGGGATTGTTTTTGTTGCAGGCGGAGATGGCAGTATTAATGAAGCTACTAATGTTATTGCAAATTTACAAACGAAATCCGCACTGGGTGCACTCCCCTTCGGTACGGCAAATGATTTTTGCAAATTACATTATAATAAATTTAATTTGGACAATTTTTTAAAGGATATATTTAAATTAAAAATTGCACCGATCGATCTTCTGCAATTAACCGGAGATTTGCAGCTTATGGGCGACGGTCCGGATACAATTTTCAATGATGATTTAGCATTAATTCAATCAACTTATGCTATAAATGTTGCCAGTATCGGACTTGATACTAAAATTCTCAATACAGCCTTCCATTATTTACATAAATTTCCTTGGCTTAAAGGTTCTGCTTATACTTTTGCAGTATTGAAACATTACTTTACTTTTAAAGCTGAAGAATATATTTTTTCGTATAAGGGTCAAAATCATCAAATAAATAGTCTGTTAGCTGCTTTTTGTAATGGCGGATTTTATGGTAACGGTTTTAATCCGGCGCCTAGTTGTGATTTGCAGGATAATTTATTAAATTATTTAATTGCCCCCAATTTAAGTCACTTACAATTTGCCAAATTGGCAATACATTATAAGAACGGTTCAATTGAAACACAAAAAGATAAGATTAACATGGGTTTGTTAAACAGGATTTCAGTAAAATCTGTTGATGGCAAACCTTTTATCGGTAATTTTGACGGCATCATTTTTGAAACCGAGCATTTACAAATTGAGGTTATCCCCCGAAAAATTGCATTTGCTTTTGTCGGAAATTATTCACAAAGGCTGATTACGGATCAATCGTCTATAATTGATCAATACTGATTATTTAAGTGAAGATTTTAATATTTCAGTGAAGCGGTGGACACATCTAGCAGTGTAACCCCAAAGAACTTCATCTTTTAAATGTTCCGGTAATTCATAAAACGGTAACCACTTATTTAAATCATAAAAAGGATAATTTATGCCATCTTTAATTCTCTCAAAAGGAAAATCGGACTCAGGAACCGGTATTGTTTCTAATTTATAATAAATAGGTTTATTTTCCAGAAAATAGTTCAACTCTACCGTGTAAATGTGATCTACTTCATAAGGATCAGGCTGCAAATCACTCAAATTATAATCAGGTAAATAACCGACAAAACAATGCACAATATGTTGTTCGCCGATTGAAGTGTCTATTTCGCCCCATATTTCAATTTTATTTTCCGGTATTCCCATCTCTTCATGAGTTTCACGTAAAGCAGCATACAGCGGTGTTTCCCCTTCTTTAAGTCCCCCGCCGGGAAAAGAAGATTCTCCGGGCTGCCTGATTGTGTTGCCTCTAACCTGAAATATTAGATGTAATTCCCCTTTAATTTCGATTAATAAAAGAATAATTGCTGCACGTCTTTGTTTACCTAACGGTTTAAGCTGATAATTTTGTATGATTTTTTTGATTTGATGATTATTCAAATCTTTTTTATCTTTAGCGTTAGTAAAGTGGTTATCCATCATCGTTTTCCTTTATCGTAAATTTCACCTAAAGCACGTGGTGCACGATTGGTATCTGAGAAAAATATCAATAACAACAGTGTTAACACGTATGGCAAAGTCATGGTTAAATCAAAGAAACTGCTGGACAATTGCATTGCTTTGCCAATTTCATTACCGGCCGAGCGAGCAAACCCGAAAATTAAACAAGCTACAAATGTCGGCATAATCCGCCAATTACCGAAAATTAAAGCTGCTATTGCCAAGAAACCGGCTCCCATATATATTGTAGGCGAAAAATTGGCAGAAATCGAATAGGCAAAACACATGCCGCCAATACCGGATAAGGCACCCGATATTAAAACTGCTTTAAATCTTACTTTATTAACATCAATACCTGCGGCATCAACTGACTGCGGATTATCACCGCAAGCTCGTAAATGCATACCGAACCGAGTTTTGTAAAGCAGATACCAAGTAATTGCCAAGAGAATCAGAATTATGACTTCAAATAAATAAAAATTATTAAAAAATCCGCCTAAAACCGGAATGTCCTTTAATACCGGTATTGATGTTCTGGGAAAAACACCGATCTGGAATTTGTCCGAAGGTTGATTGAAGAAGTTTTGATTAATTTGTCTGGTTAAGAAGCCGGTCAAAGCAACAGACAAAATATTAATTACTACTCCGCTGATAACCTGATTGGCTTTAAACACAATACATAATGTAGCAAATAATGCTGCATAAATAGTTCCTCCGATAGAAGCTATTAAAAGTGAAAGATAAACCGGAACATTTGCTGCTGCAAAATGCGAGCTGAAAAAAGCCATAAATAACCCGCCGCAAAATGCTCCGAAACCGAGTAGTCCTTCTAAAGCTAAATTAGTAATACCGCTTCTTTCACTGTAAATTCCGCCTATAGCAATTATCAGCAGAGGCAAAGCAAAAGATAAACCGTCTATAATAATATTATTTAACATTTCTTTCATCTCCTTCTATTTCTGATTAATAAATCGGAGAACTTTTGTTTCATATAAGTGCCCATAGCACTGAACAAAAGAATGATCCCGCTCATTAACGCGGCAATTTCCTGTTCAACACCGGCTGCCGATCTCATATAAGTTGCACCGCGATCAATAACTGTAATTAAAAATGAAGAAAAGATTATACCTAAAGGATTATTACTACCTAATAAAGATACGGCAATCGAGTCAAAACCGATTGAAGACAGTGATTTAGGCAGAATCGAAGGTTGATAACCCAAATAATAAGTTACACCTGCTAAACCGGCTAGACCACCGGATATCAACATTACATACAACGTTCTGCGTTTCACATTTATTCCGGCATAACGTGCAGCATCACGATTGAAACCTATGGCGGATATTTCCAGACCGTGATCCGTACGTTTCATGAAAAAGTACATTACAATTGCAATCAAGATTGCTACAATGAAAAATATCGGAATCCGCATTTTGAAATCAGCAATTTCTACTTGCATTAAAGTTAATCGTGCATTGGCACCGATATTCCTGGATTGTCTGGTCACAGGATCTACATATTTAGTATTAATGAAAAAACTGATAACGTATTGAAAAATATAGTTTAGCATGATCGAAGATACAACTTCATTAATATTGAATTTAATTTTAAGAAAACCAATTAAGCCACCGGCTAAAGCACCGACAATTACACCGATAACAGCAACTAAAGGTTTTGCTAAAATAGGTGACATTTCTCTGCTGTAGCCGATTACGATTGTTGCTATAAAGCCGGAAATCAGCATTTGGCCGGATACTCCAATATTGAATAATCCTGCCTGCATTGCAATTGCGACAGCTAATGACGCAAATAACATCGGAGTCATCTTATCCAATGTTTCCATAAAATCGGTAATCTGACCCTGATATGCTGCATATTGATTTTTACTCAATACCCCGGCCCCTTGCAGAAGTCCTTTATATGCCATGAGCGGATTTTGACCGACAATTAGAATTATTATCGCAGATACAATCAGGCTGCATATGATTGCAAAAATAGGTATAGAAATAAATTGATACTTTGTACCGCCCAGCAGACGCAGTAAAGGATTTTTAGTTTTCAAATTATTTTCCATGATTACCTACCCCCATCATTGCTTCCCCGATTTCTTCACGTGTAATTTGATCCGCCTTGGCAACAGTTTGAATTCTGCCGTTATAAATTACACCGATCCGATCAGAACAACTCATTATCTCATCAAGCTCCAATGAAACTAACAATATCGCTTTACCGCGATCTCTTTCATCTATCATGCGTTTTCGGACGGCTTGAATTGCTCCGATATCAAGTCCGCGTGTCGGTTGGACAAAGATTAGTAAGTCGGAATCCAAATCGATTTCACGTGCAACTATTGCTTTTTGCTGATTGCCCCCACTCATCGAACGAACAATTGTGGTCGATCCTTGACCGGAGCGAATATCGAATTGTTTAATTAAATTATCGGAATATTCCAAGAAAACATTTTCTTGCAAAATATGTTTTTGCGAAAATGGTTCTTTATAGTATGATTTCAATGCCAGATTTACTGCTAAAGGCATTTCCAATATTAAACCGAATCGTTGTCGATCCTCGGGTATATATGATATGCCTGATTCAATTCTTTCTTTGACCGTAGCATGCGTAATTTCCTTTTGATTTAAGCTGATTTTTCCACTTTTTACATTAATTAAACCGGCAATTGCATCGGCAATTTCCATCTGACCGTTACCGGAAACACCTGCTAAAGAAAATATTTCGCCGGCATGAATTTTAAACGAAACATTATGGACAATTTCAACTCCCAACTCATTATCTAAGGTTAAGTTCTCTACTTCTAAGACGGGATCTCCCGGCTTGCTTTCGGATTTATCCAGCGAAAGCGAAAGTTGTTTACCGACCATCAGATTAGCCATTTCTTGAGTTGAAGTAGTTTTGACATCTAAGATATCAATCAGCTCACCATGACGCAAAATTGCACATCGATCAGCTACCTGCTTAATTTCGTAAAGTTTATGAGATATTAAAATGATTGTCTTACCATCAGCTTGTAAATTTTTAATGATATTTAGTAAAAATTCTATTTCTTGCGGGGTCAGCATAGCTGTCGGTTCATCAAAAATTAGAATTTCAGCTTCCCGATAAAGCATTTTCAAAATTTCTACTCTTTGCCTGGTTGAAACATTAATATCCTCAATCAAATCGGTCGGGTTGACATCCAAACCGTATTTGTGCGATAAATCTTTAATCTTTTGATCAGTTCCCTTGATATCAACAACCGGAAAACCGAATACTTTTTTTTCAGGTTCTAAACCTAAAACAATATTCTCGGTAATCGTGAAATTTTCGACCAACATAAAATGTTGATGTACCATACCGATACTGAGTTCAGCTGCCTGGTTAGGAGATTTAATTTTTACCTTTTCACCTCTTAAATATATTTCACCTTGATCAGGTTCATACATTCCGAACAGAATACTCATCAGAGTTGATTTACCTGCACCATTCTCCCCTAACAAAGCAAATATTTCACCTTGGCGGATACCGAGGCTTATATCGTTATTGGCAATAACACCGGGAAATTTTTTAGTAATATTTCTAAACTCAATAATGTAGTCATTTTGCTCTGACATCGCCAATCCCCTCTTATCAATCATCTAATTCTTATATCATATCAAAAAATGAAAAAGAGAACTTATCAATTACAAAAATTGCAAGTCAAAGTTCTCTTTGAATTAATTAAATAATCCCGGCAAGATACCAGATATTACTTAATATATGTTATTAAATTTCAGAATTTAGATTAATCTAAACCTTTGAAGTTTTCTACAGTATCTTCAGTAAAATTACCCGGTGGAACAATGGTACCATCTTTGATTTTCGCCAAAACATCTTCCAGTTTTTCTAATGTATCGTCGGATAATTGATGACGTCCTTCTGCTTTAACATAATCGACGGAATCGGAATCAGCACCTAGTACTTCATTTTTACCTGCAAAAGTGCCGTTTGCGATCGCTTCTAACTGACGTTCAACGTTTAAATTCATCACTTTTAATACTGATGTCAGGATAATATTTTTATCGCCGATCACACCGTCGTCAAATTGGTCAACATCACAACCGATAACCATTGCGTCACCATGTTCTTTAACAGCAGTAAATACACCGTTTCCTGAGCCGCCTGCAGCTACCAGCATTATATCTACACCTTCTTTAAGTAAATCTTCGCCGATTTGTTTGCCGCCGACTTCATCAGCAAAATCACCAATATAATTACCGCCGACATCAGCACCGGTCACATCTGTACCTGCTCTGCTCGGAATTTCAACTACTTCGGCAGTTGCCTCGAAATGTTTAACAGCATAAGCCACACCCGCTTCAAAGCCATATTGATAGTTTACATTACTTGGATAAGCAATGCCGTTAACAACTGCTACCTTACCGGATTTTGTTTCTAAGGCGGCAGCTACTCCTGCTAAGAAACCTGCTTCTTGTTCCTTGAATTGCATCGCATAGATATTCGGATATTCAGCTTCACCCGGGAACTCTACGCCGGCATTTAAATCATCAACATTGGTCGGGAATGAGTCTACCAGAATAAAGAATTTGTCCGGATTGTCTACAGCTGCCATGGAAATTCCGGCAAATTGGAATCCGGGAGTGACGATTACATCGTAATCGCCGACAACGCTGCTTGCAGTAGCTACAGAGTTTTCAACTTCAGTTTCTCTGATATCTTCAACTGTTGAATCGGGATGATTTTTGATGAAATTTAGAATACCCAGATAATTGTCTTGATTAAAACTGCCGTCATCAACACCGGAAGGACTGGAAACGATAACAATTTTCAGAGCATCACTAGCTTCAGCCGGTTCTGCCTCTTCTGCTGATTCAGCATCAGTTGCCTCTTCTGCTGAATCTTCTTCAACTGCTTCTTCTGATGCTTCTTCTTTATCAGCATCATCTTTTTTTTCAACAACTTCTTCTTTTTTATCTTCAGTGTCTTTTGCCGTATCTTTGTCGTCTTTTTTGCCACAGCCGACAACTAAACTTAACAACAAAATCAATGCTAAAGATATAGTTAATATTTTCTTTTTCATTTTTCCTCCTCCAATGTAAAAGATTAACTCATTTTTTAATTTACTATTCTACTATATTTTTATTATACATAAATTGCTAAATATTCTAAAGATCCAAACAATCACACATTGCAGCGCGTTGTGCCTCTTGTTTTTAAAGTAGGTTTTAATAATATTCGAGCAGGTTTGCGCTGGTTTATCTCTGAATTATCTTCTGTCAGATTGTTTTTCATAAAATCGATTTGATCCAATATTAATTCAACAGCAGTTCTGCCCATTTCATCTCTCGGTTGAGCTATGGTAGTCAAATTAATCATTGGTAAACCTGAAAAATATATATCATCATATCCGATTACACCGAAATCTTCCGGCACCCGAATTTTTTGTTCATGCAGATATTGTAATACACCTAATGCTATATAATCATTCCCGCAAAACACAGCATCAGGTTTAACCGAATTATGTTCTAAAAGCATTTTAATGCGATCGTAACCGCTTTGCAGATCAAAACCGCCATAGATGATAAAGTCTTGATTTACTTGAAAATCACTTTCCTGTAAAGCTTGCTGATAAGCCAAAGACCTCAATTGATTGGCCGGAGATAAAGCATCACCGCCAATATATGCAATATTTTGATACCCACATTCGATCAGATGTTCAGTAGCCATTTTCCCGCCGGCTGAATGATCCATCTCAATAAAATCAGTTTCATTTTTATAAGGATGCCAAAACACTACTAAAGGTATTTTGATTGAATCGAAAGTTTCAGGTTTATAAAATGCAGACGGTTTTATAATAATTCCGGCAACTTGTTGACTTTGCATATGCTCTAACATTAAATTTTCACGTTCAGTATTCCAACCCGTATTGCATGTTGTGACAATATACCCTGATTTATTCGAAGCTTCACTGATTGAACGTGATAGCTCGGCAAAGAACGGATTTGAAACATCCGGAACTATTAAAGCAATATGATTGGTTCTTTGAGTAACCAAACTCTGGGCTATTACATTAGGTCGATAACCCATTTCTTCAGCCAACTCAACAATCATTTTTCGCGTTTCCGGGTTAACATCTGCTTTGTTATTTAAAGCTCGCGAAACAGTTGCATATGAAACACCGGCTCTTTTTGCAATGTCTTTGATCGTAATCATACATTACCTTTATGTTAAATCTGAATATATCACATTTAAGTGCACTTGATTAATGTCTCTATAACCGAAAATACGAGATGTTTTTAAATGTAATTATTTATAATTAATATAACCTTGATCTACCAATAATTCTGCCGTTAAAACTGCTCCACCGGCAGCTCCTCTCAAAGTGTTGTGTGACAAACAGGCAAATTTATAATCAAAAATATTATCTTCCCTTAATCTGCCGATACTGACACCCATACCTTTACCGTAGTTAACATCTAATTTCGGTTGCGGACGATTATCATCCTCTAAATATTGTAAGAAAGGTTGTGGAGCTGTTGGCAATTTCTTTTGCTGCGGATATGGCATGTATTCCGCCCAGGCTTTTAAAATTGCTTCTTTAGTCGGTTTTTCTGTAAATTTTACTGCTACGGATGCTGTATGACCGTCTTGTACCGGAACTCTGTAACACTGAGCAGAAATAAGCGGTTTACTTGCTAAAACAATTTCTGTCTGATCTGAATTGACTTTACCCCAAACTCGCAGTGGTTCCTTTTCAGATTTTTCTTCTTCACCGCCGATATAGGGAATAACATTAGCATTCATTTCCGGCCATTCAGCAAGGGTTTTACCTGCACCCGATACAGCTTGATAAGTTGAGACAAATATTTTTTCAATTCCATAATCAGCTAAAGGTGTCAATGCCGGAACATAACTTTGGATTGAACAATTTGGTTTAACTGCGATAAAACCTGATTTTGTGCCTAAACGTTGTTTTTGCGACTCGATAATTGCCGAATGCTCAGGATTAATCTCCGGAATAATCATCGGAACATCAGGAGTCCATCGATTGGCTGAATTATTCGATACAACCGGTGTTTCCATCTTAGCAATAGATTCTTCAAGAGCAATTAATTCGTCTTTTTCCATATCTACTGCACAGAAAACAAAATCTACCCGGTCAATAAATGAGGTTAGTTCTTCACTACTATTAACAATTATATTTTTAACCGATTCAGGCATCTTGGCATCAATCTTCCAACGACCCTGCATCGTTTCTTCATAAGTTTTTCCTGCAGATCTTGGTGAGGCAGCAATAGTTGTAGTTTCGAACCAAGGATGATTATCGAGCAAGGTCAAAAATCTTTGACCTACATAACCGGTTCCACCAACAACTCCAACTTTATATTTGCGTTTCATTTTTTGTAAACCTCCTGTAATAACAATGAATCTATTTTAGCATATAATTATATCCGGAGGCATCATCTAAATGAATAATACTTTTTATTGGTTAGAAGAATTTTTCAGTTATTTTTCGGGTATTAAAGCCAGAGCATCGGGAACTATTCAAGAATACCGTTATGATTTAGAAATGTTTTTCCGTTTCTTGAAAAAACATCGTGATTTAGTTGATCAAGATCAGGCTTTTGAAGAAATTTCAATAACCGATATTGACGAAGAATTCTTGCGATCAGTTAAATTAAGCGAAATGTATCGTTTTATTGCTTGGTTAGGCAATGAACGAGAAAATGGTCCTGCTTCCAGGTCACGCAGAATATCTGCCATTCGATCATTCTATAATTTTCTTTCAACTAAAGCCAAGATCATTGAATATAACCCGGCAGCTGAATTAGAGTCGCCTAAGCAGACAAAAAAATTACCTCGCTATCTTTCTGTAGAAGAAAGTATTTCCGTATTGTCTGAAGCTGCAAATTCAGACGATCAATTTTCGAGTCGTGATTATTGCATTTTAACTTTGTTTCTTAATTGCGGAATGAGACTTTCTGAATTATGCAGTATAAATCTCAGCGATATTGCTGAAGAAACTTTAACCGTGATGGGTAAAGGTGGTAAAGAAAGAACTATCTACCTCAACTCTATCTGCATACAAGCGATAGATGCTTACCTGCCGGAAAGACTTGAGCCAAAACCGGAAGAAAAAAATGAACCGTTATTTATCAGTAGAAATAGACGACGTATTTCACAAAGAGCGGTACAGAATATTGTTAAAAAATACATTGTTAAAGCCGGTCTTGATCCAAAAAAATACTCTACACATAAATTACGTCATACTGCAGCTACGCTGATGTATCAATACGGCCAGGTTGATCTGCGCAGCTTACAACAAATACTAGGTCATACAAGTGTTTCAACAACTGAAATTTACACTCATATTAATGATGAAATGCTGCATCAGGCTGTAGAGAAGAACCCGCTGAATCTCTATCGCAAATCAGATTTCACCAATAATAAATAAAGAGGCAACAACTGGTCATGATAAAACATCAAAAAAGCAAAACTAAAATATGTGCAATTGTCAATGTAACTCCGGATTCATTTTCTGATGGTAATCAATTTTATAATTCAGATAAAGCGATTGAACATGGTTTAAATTTAATTTCCCAGGGTGCGGACATCTTAGATATCGGCGGTGAATCCACCCGTCCCGGCAGTACATTGATTTCATCCCAAATGGAAATTGAGAGACTTGAACCTGTTATTAAAGGCTTAAAACGCAGAACCTCTTCTCCTTTGTCAGTTGATACTTGGAAATCAGCAGTTGCAGAACATTGTTTAGCCCTTGGTGTTGATATAATTAACGATATTACAGGCTTGTTGGGTGATCCGAATATGGCTGATCTGATTGCCGGTTCAAATTCCCGGCCTTTCTTCGTGTTAATGTTTAATCCTGTTCTGGCAAGACCGGAACATACAAGCAGCCAGCATTTTCCTAAATTTTCTATAAACGGGAATGTATCTGCTTTTAATACAACTGAATATAAAAAAATATCAGATATGCCGATTCTGGAAGTTATGAAATACTATTTTGATAAAGCCTTAACTATTGCAACAAAAGCCGGTATAAAAAAAGAACAAATATATCTTGATCCGGGAATCGGTTTCGGATTAACAAAAAAAGAAAATCTGCAATTAATTAATAATTTATCAGTAATTCACGAATTAGGCTTTCCGATTTTTTTAGGGGTATCTCGCAAAAGATTCCTAATTAACATTTTACAAGATGCGAATATTGAAACTGATCCTGAAACAGAATCCGGATTTACTAATCGGGATCTTGCTTCTGCGTCATTAACTGCTATTGCAGCCAGCAAAGGTGTAGAAATTGTCAGAACCCACACCGTCAAAGAACATCTTTTGGCTGCCAGAATTGGCGAAGCTATTTATCAAGCTGATCTTGCTGCTGATTTAGATCTTCCACGCTATAAAGATTAAAGTCAGACTAAATAGATAATTCTGCGTAAAGCAGGTAAATCTTTAATAATAATTGTACGATTTCCGATGAATTCAATATAGCCTTTATTGCGAAATTCATTTAATTTGCGAGTCATCGTTTCGCGAGTCAGACCTGCATAACTGCCCATCTCTTCCCGGTTGATTGAAAGCTTCAGATAAATCTGATTGTTTTTCTTAATTCCATATGAATCAATTAAACTGATTAAAAGCCCGGCAACCTTGATTTCCGCATTGGATGCCGAGAGCCGAGAAATCAATGACTCGGCCCAGCGAATCCGATCAAATGATTTTGCTAATATTTCCAATAAAGAATCTACTTTAGTTAAAGCAAATTTAGAAAAAACATTTTTACCGATTTGTCCAATTTTGCTTGCTTCAAGAGTCTCACCTAAATATAGATAATGATCACCGCTTAATATATTTAAACCGCCGACAAAATCACCCGGATTATATATGTAGAGAATTTGATCACGTCCATCAGGCATTAATTGAGTGATTTTCATTCTGCCGGAAATAACAATGTACATTCGATCGGCAGAATCTCCGGGTCTGAATACTATTTGATTACGTACAAAATCGAGGATTTTGACACTTGAATTAAGTTCAACATACTCAGCTTCAGTCAAACCTTTAAACAAGCTCCATGTTCTCGGATCTTCTGTCACGATTTCGCTATTTGATTTTTCAAGATTAATATATTCAGGCATAGCATTTTATATTTCCGGTATAATAATTACAGTTAAACAACCTTCATCGAATCTTATCTCTACTTCTGCTGTCCTTTTATAATCACCATTTTTAGCAAGATTGCTAATACCCAAAGAATGTCCTGACTTTAAATCATGTCGCTTCAAAGTATATTCACTATTCCGTATAGTTACATTATTTACAATTTTACTCAATGCCAGCAAAGAAAAAGTATATTTTCTTGTTAAATTTAATTTTGTACATGGCCAATTCAACTGTAACGTGCGTGGACCGGCTAAGATCCATTGCAAAACCAAGCCATCAGATAAGATAAAATCAGCTTGTGTCGAAAACCTTTTTGCCAGCAATTGATTATTTAACAAATGATCGTAACGTGAACCAAAAGCTGCCAGTAAGCCGATTACCGGTTTAGAATCGGTAAAATTAAATCTTCCGGTTGATAAGATTTCTTCAATTGCTAATTCAGAATCAGTGAAGTTTTTCTGCACAGGAAATTTTATAGTAGATATTTGCCATTGCTTGATTTTCTTTATTGCTTCAGTGCTGACCGAATCAAAATCACCTAAAAATAAATCAGGTTTTATATTTAAGTCGATTAAGTGATTCAATCCTCCGTCAACTGCAAGCAAATATGATGCGCTGTTAACTAAATAATTAAATCCTTCCTGATCAGCAATTTCTCCATTTAGTACAATGGCTATATCCAGCATTAACCTGCATACCCTTTTTCAGCTAATTCACGCATCAATGCAATTTCTTTAACTCGATCTGACTTATTGAATATACCGCTGCCTGCAACAAAAGCATTAGCTCCGCAAGCAGCAACTCTTTCGATATTATCACTGGTAATACCGCCGTCTACCTGTAGAAAAATATCATATCCTGATTGATTGATCATATCCCTCATTCTGCGAATTTTATCATCCATTGAAGCAATGTAGGCTTGACCGCCAAATCCCGGATTAACGGTCATGATTAAGACTAAATCCAAATAAGGTAAATGTTCATACAAAGTTTCAATCGGTGTTCCGGGATTTATTGCCATACCGGCTGAACAACCTAATTCTTTTATTCTTTGGAGCGATCTGTTCGCATGAACAGCCACCTCCTGATGGATGACCAAAGAATCTGCACCTGCTTCAGCAAAAGCTTCAAACCAATCGTCCGGATTCGAAACCATCAAATGAACATCCAATGCCAAATCGCAATAAGGTTTGACTGCAGATGCTACAACGGGTCCAAATGATAAATTCGGCACATAATGTCCGTCCATCACATCGAAATGGAGCCAATCAGCAGTGTTGACAGTTGCAAGATCGCCTGCTAAATTCGAAAAATCAGCTGATAATACACTTGGACAAATTACAATATCGCTATTTTTGTTTTTAGTTAACATAAGACTCCTCAAATAATTAATTTTTAGCTATAAAATAACATTATAGTTTCTATTCTAATACATATTATCATAAAAAGAATCTAATTCACCTCGTAAAAACTGATAACGTCTAAGTCTTTCAGGGTGTATCTGCTCGGGATCGGCTGCTAAAACAGCACAACCGGGCTCTTGAATATGTGTACAATTATTAAAACGACATTTAGCGGCTAATCTCTTTATTTCTGGATATCCGTCGGCAAATTGAGATCCTGTAATACCGCTTTCGGCCAAGTTAATTGTTTGAAAACCGGGTGTGTCCGCTACATAGCTGATTCCGGTAGGAAATAATTCAATATGACGCGTCGTTTGTTTACCGCGACCTGCTTTATTTGACAATTCTCCCGTTTCCATTAAAGAATCTCCAAACAGCAGATTGAGATAAGTAGATTTACCAACTCCACTTTGTCCGGCAAACGCAACAATTTCTCCTTTGATATCTTCTTTTAATCTTAACAGTTCAGTTTCATTATCAAAACCTAATTGATAAATCGGAAAACCGGCGGGACAATAATTGTTAAGGATTTCTGAAACATTAGAATCATCAATATCAGTCTTAGTTAATAAAATAAAGGGAGTAATCTGCAATATTTCAGCATATGCTGTCAAACGATCAACTAAATAAAAATCAGGTACAGGTAAACTGGCAGAAACTGTAATTAACAATATATCCAAATTTGCCAAGGGTGGTCTTTTCAATTCGTTTTTACGCGGTAATATTTTTTCAATTACATAAGGAATATCAGGATCACCCGATGCAGAATACTCAATCAAATCGCCCGGTAAAGGAATAGTTTTCTTTTTGCGGAAAATACCTCTCGGTACAGCAACACCTTCAAAATAAGGCTCATATCGATGCAAATAGTATTGACCTGCTATGCCTTTGACAATGACAGCTTGATTGGTAGTTAGTTTTTTCATCGAAGCTCAATACCGTTATAATCTTAGCCGCATTTTAACCACCATTTTAACCACCTTCTTCAGTAGGTTCAGTTTCTGTTTCGGAACTGGTAGGTGGAACTGTTTCCGAAGTAGGAGCTGTGGTCGGTTCAGTTGTAGGAGGTGTAGTGGTAGGTTCTGTAGTTGTTGTAGGTGGTACTGTAGGATTCAGCATTTCCTGATAATCAGCATAAGTACCGAGTGTAAACAGAACTTCATTTACACCACTTAAACTTGATCCGGGACTGACTGATTGTTTTAAAATATAAGTCTTTTCAGGATTTGTCAGATGATAAGCTTCAGCTTTTGATGTTTCACTGACATAAGTAACTTTAATACTGCTCGGTATACTGTTAGCATCCCAAGTAGTAATTTCATTATAAACAACGTTCCATGTTTTTCCTACAAAATCAGGCATATTAGTAACGCCTTTTGTTGTAGTCGCTTCGGTAGGATTCATATATTCATCATATTGTTTTGAAGTTCCATATGTAACGGCAACATCAGAATTTGTTCTGACTTCTATACCTTCGGCCGGAGATTGCTTAATAATAATACGGTCTTTTTCAGCCACACTGCCATCAATACCCGTAGCTTCGCCAATATTTAAATTGGCATCGGAAAGAATTTGCATTGCTGCTTCCCATGTGTAACCTACAATATTCGGCACTATAGTTGTTGCTGCAGTCGCGTTGCTTGGTCCTTCAGAAACATAAATTGTGACCTTTTCACCGGGAGGCAAAGCACTGCCGGGACGAGGCAGACTATTGAACACAATATTCTCAGAATATGTTTCAGAACTTTCATATTTTATTAGTACGTTATATCCCATATTTTCAAGCAAATTAGTTGCATTCTCTTTGGTTTCACCAACAACATCCGGCACATATGAAATTTCATTTCCGGCACTTACTTTTAATGTCAACTTATCTTTACCGATAAAAAATTTCTGTTTGGGTTTCGGTTCTTGATCATAAATATTTCCTTTGATAACATCATTAGTTTTCCATTCGATAAACAAATCACTTTCAATTTCCAAACCATACTCGTTAATTAAATTATTAGCAATTAGCTCAATATTTTCACCGGTATAGTCATCTAAAACAAAGAAATCTTCACCATTTTGTCTATTAGAATTTTTTATTGAATTAATTAGCCAGTATAATCCGGCAATTACAATTGCCACAGTAATAATAATAATCAATACGACAACTGAAGTACTTCTGGTCCTGGTTCTGCGACTTTTATTCAATGAAGATTCCAATTCATGAATTTTCTCGAAATTTGATCCTTTTGCTTGACCGCCTAAAGCTGAAGATGCTTCAACTCTATTACGATTTCCGATAACTACACCGTATCTTCCTTGAGGATTCCTTAAAAATGCATCTAATTCATCAACAAAAGCTCTTGCAGAGGGATATCGGTTTGCAGGACTTTTTTGAATTGCTTTAAAAACTATATTGTCTAATGAGCGTGGCAG
This sequence comes from Clostridiaceae bacterium, assembly GCA_012518795.1. Taxonomy (GTDB): domain Bacteria; phylum Bacillota; class Clostridia; order Saccharofermentanales; family DTU023; genus UBA5436. Next base: position 12,898 of record JAAYRL010000007.1, on the reverse strand, counting down.
TTTTGCATTATATCTGCTTGGAGGATCAGGCATTTCTTGCAATTGTTTAATTGCCACTGCAACTGAAGAATCTCCATCGAATGGCAATTCACCGGTCAGCATTTCATATAACATAATTCCTAAAGAATATAAATCAGATCTTTCAGTTACGTGACTGCCTCTCGCCTGCTCCGGAGAAAAATAATGTACTGAGCCGAATGCTACACCGCCGGTTAAAGTAATTGTATTGGCATTAGTGGTTCTCGCAATGCCGAAATCGGTAACCTTAGCAACCATATCCGAAGTGATCATTACATTTTGAGGTTTCATATCACGGTGAATGACTCCTCTTTTATGAGCATGTTCCAAAGCAAGACCGATTTGAACCATCAAGGGTATGGCCAAATTGTAATCGAGTGCCCCCTGTTCGCGAATCAAATCTTTCAGAGTTTTGCCTTCAACATATTCCTGAACAATATATCTGATTTCTTCATCCTGACCATAGTCTAAAACTGCAACAATATTCGGATGATCAAGACTGGCAGCGGCTCTAGCTTCTGTTGCGAAACGTCTGATAAACTCCGGATCATCGGATAATTCATCACGCATGACTTTTAATGCAACATATGAATTGTTTTGCAAGTCTTCAGCCATATATACATGTGCCATACCACCTTGTCCCAGGGTACGTATAATACTGTATCTTCCCCCTAAGATAGTACCGGATGTCAAATTCTGTTTATTGACTTTCATTTAGCCCTCCAAATGACAAAATTACTCATACATCACTACAATGGTTGTAATATTGTCTTTGCCGCCCTCGTTATTTGCTTTATCGATCAAAATTTCGCAAATATTATCCGGTTCATTATATTGGGCAAGCGTATTTTCAATTTCATTTTCTCTGACATAACCATGCAACCCGTCACTACACAATAAATAACGATCTTGTTTCTGTAAATCCATATGTACGATATCGGGTTTTAAGTACCCCGACGAGCCGAGTGCCTGTGTCAATACATGTCTCTGTGGATGCGTATATATTTCTGCTTCAGTAATAGTTCCCGCTTCAATCATTTCATGTACAACCGTATGATCTATTGTCAAACAATCTAAATATCTGTCACGTAATAAATAACAGCGCGAATCGCCGATATGTCCAATATAGACACTTGATTGATAAAAAACAGCAAGAGTTAAAGTAGTTCCCATCCCCATGTTTTTCGGAGTTTCTAAAGAAGCTAAATATACTTTTATATTTGCTTTTTGAATAACGTCGTTTATAAGATTTTTAATTTTTTGTGGTTCATTATCAAGTGGTAAATCTTTACTCAAACGGGTTTGACAATATTCTACCGCAATTTTGCTGGCCAATTCACCGTTGAGATGACCGCCCATACCATCAGCAACAATACAAACAAAAGGAAAGTCATTCTCAAACGTAACGAAACCGTAATTATCTTCATTGCCTTCACGTATAAGTCCGATATCTGATAAAGCAGCTACTTTTAACTTTTTTAACATATTTAACTCTTCCATATATACCACCAACAACCACGATTGTAACTATGATTGCAAATTCTTATTTTAGCATTAAGCCTAAATAGAGGCAAGCATAACGATTTTAAACAGAAGATTTATGTAGAGGTTTCATTACACTTTGTCTTCTTAATTGGCCACATGCAGCAGTAATATCTTGGCCGGCAGAATATCGTATTGTGGCATTGATTTTGTTTTCTCGTAAAATTTGTAAAAACTTTTCAATTGCACTTGATTCGGACCTGCTCCAAATTGATTCCGCTACTTCATTTGCCGGAATTAAATTTACATGAATAGACTTTCCTTTTAATAATCTGACTAATTGTTCAGCATGTAGAGGTTGGTCATTAATTTTATCAAATAAAGTATATTCATAGGTTACACGGCGGCCTGTTTTTGAAAAATAATAATCTGCTGCTTTAATGATTTCATGAATTGGATAATGTTTAGCTATCGGCATTAAAATATTTCTCGTATCTTGGTCAGCAGAATGCAAGGATATAGCCAGAGTTATCGGTAAATTTTCATTTGCTAATTTTTTAATTTCCGGCACCAAACCGCAAGTAGATAAAGTGATGTTGCGCATACTCATAGTATAACCATATTCCGAACGAAGTCTGCGCAAGAATGTTATTGTATGATCGTAGTTGTCCAATGCTTCACCTATTCCCATCAAAACAGCATGACTGACATGTGACTGTTCGGTATGAGCAATCATCGTAATTTGAGCAAGCATTTCTCCTGCAGTCAGATTGCGTTGAAATCCAAGCTTGGCGGAAGCACAAAAACCGCAACCCATTTTGCAACCGACTTGAGTTGTTAAACAAACCGAATGACCATAATTATAATACATAGAAACTGTTTCAATAATATTTCCATCGTACAGTTCAAAAAGATATTTATTAACCGGTTCAGCTTTTGAATGTTCAACTTTAACAATTTTCAATGGTGGCCAGATCATCTCCTGCTCGAGTGCCGATCGCATATCTTTCGAAATATTTGTCATTTCGGATGTTGATTGAATACTTTTAGCTTGCCATTCCAATAATTGTTTAACCCGGAATTTAGGCCAGTTATATTTTTCGGCTAAAATAATTAAATCTTCATAGTCATAATCATAAAATATTTTTAATGTACTTTGTTTATTCATTTATATTTAATTTACTCTATTTTCTTTTTAAATAGCTAATGAAGAATCCGTCAACAGGAATTTTATCAGGTCTGATGCTCAATCCGCAGTCACTTAGTCCGGCTTTTATTTCTGCTTTATATTGCGGCTTGATTTTATCTAAAACATATGAAATATCAACACTTGCGAAATGACGACCGGCCTTTGTATCTAAAAACTCGGCAATCAATTGCTCGTTTTCTGCAGGATTAATTGTACATGTACTATATAACAAATACCCTGTCGAGTTTATTAATGTTGCAGCATGATTTAACAAATCAATTTGGATTGCCGGAAATTCCTGTAATTTTTCATAATTGAGATTAAGTTTAATTTCGGGTTTGTTTTTCAATACACCTAAACCGCTACACGGTACATCTAAAATGATTTGATCAAAATACTGTTTAGCTGATATCACATTAGCGGTATAACTTTGTAAATCGGTATTTAGATTTTTGATTTGATAAATTTTAAGTCTTTTGATATTTTCCAGTAAACCTTGATAACGCTCTTTATTTGGTTCAATTGCTGTTATTTTCAGCTGCGGATTTTGATTTAATAAAACAAATGACTTTCCGCCTAATCCGGCACAAGCATCTAGGATCATCTGGTTTTCCCGGACATTCATTACTTTTGCTACTAACATTGAAGATTCATCTTGTACATAAAATAAACCTTGGTGATAGCCGGGTAAATCCTGAATACCGGTTGGTATATCTCCTAAGATTAATGAATCTTCCACTAAGACACCCGGTTTTACGGTAATACCTATTGCTGTGATTTGAGCAATCCAATTTTGTTTTTCAATTGCTGAACCCCTAAATAATACTGTAAGTTGTGAATCGGCTGATAAATAACTATTGCTAATTGATCGGGCATCTTCTTCGCCGAACCATTTTTTATACAGACCGAAAATTTCAGAAGTCATGCCATACTTTAAATGCTCTTGTTTTTTATTCAGTTTTAGCGGATTGCGTATCACATTTCGTAAAACCGCATTAACAAAACTGCCTGCAGAACGCTTATTAAAACGTATTGCTAGTTTGACACTTTCATCGACTGCAGAAGATGGCGGTATTTTATCCGCAAATTGAATTTGCCATACACCAAGTCTCAATATATTTAAGATATCAGGATCAATTTTAATTAAAGGACGTTGTGAGGCATCATTGATAATATGATCAATTAAGGGCAAATAATCAAGTACACCGTATACTAAAGCAGTCACAAACTTTCGATCCAAATTCGACAGTTTAGGATCAATTAATAATTGATTCAAAACATCATTGGAGAATCTATCTTGATCTAAAATCAAAGATAATGCTTTCGTTGCTATAGATCTTGGGTAATCAAATGTCGTCATGGAAAATTTGTGCTAATCGCGTCTTCTGCCGCCTAAGACAATTAAAGCTATTCTTATCAGAGAGAATAAAGCAGATACTGTTGAAGCCACATAAGTCATAGCTGCAGCTTTAAGAACTTTTTTCGCACCTTTCAGTTCCTCAGGTGCAAGGATTCCGCTAACATTTAATATTTCTATTGCCCTACTGCTGGCATTAAATTCAACAGGTAGGGTAACAAGATAAAACAAAAAAGCAAAAACGTAAAGTGCTAAACCGATATATGCAATTGTCATACCGAATTCGATCGAATAACTAATCATTATTCCGATAATCGCCAAGTAAGGACCTGCTGCTGAGCCGATTCTGGCAACCGGTACCAAAGAAGCTCTGATTTTATTTGGCAAATAATTAACAGCATCTTGGATTGCATGCCCTGCTTCATGTGCTGCTACACCTACAGCGGCTATTGAATTGCTATCTCTGGTTGAATCCGACAATCGTAATACATTTGATCGCGGATCGTAATGGTCAGTTAATTCACCGCTTACACCCTCTATTCGAACATTTTGTAAATTGTGCATATTCAAAATTGTTCTGGCGGCTTGGGCACCGGTTAAACCATTTCTTGTTGCAATTTGATTATATTTTTTGAATGTACTTTTAACTCTGATTTGAGCCGTAAGACTGAAAAGTAATACAGGAATTAATAAAAACCAATACCACATGTCATACCACATATTTTCCACCTTTTCTTAATTATTATGATAATTAATCTTTTCCTAAAAATGTTCCCGGAAGATAATTATGAGCACAGATTTCAGTGTTCATTTGTCTGCCGGAAGCTATTTGAATTTCTTTTAATTTAATTGCATCCACTCCGCATTGTATGATTAATCCGCCATCACAAGATAATAATTCTCCCGGCTTTCCTAGAGGACTATCTTGTGAAATAATCTCTGCAGCAAATATTTTCATGCGCTGACCTCGATAAAAAGTATAACAACCCGGCCAAGGTTGCGTTCCTCTGATCAAACGTTCAATTACTGTGGCACTATCTTGCCAATTAATTTTTCCGGTTTTGCGAGACATCTTCGCAGCATAAGTTGCGTTTTGCTCATTTTGAACTATAGGCACAATATTTCCGGAGAAAAACTGAGGTAAAAACTCAACAATTGTTTCTGCGCCTAATTCAGCCAATTCAGTAAATAGTGAACCTGCAGTTGCGTCATGTTTAATCGGTATCTTTCTTTGCAGTAAAATATTGCCGGTATCACAGCCCTGATCCATTTGGATAATCGTAATTCCGGTTTCAGTTTGTCCGTCGATGATCACTGCATTGATTGGTGCCGCACCTCTATATAAAGGCAATAAAGATGCGTGAATGTTGACACAGCCATAATACGGAATATCCAGAACACTTTGGCGTAAGATTTGACCATACGCTGCTGTAATAATCAGATCCGGTCGTAAAGAAGTGATTTCTCGAATAGTTTCCGGATGATTGATTGATTCAGGTTGCAATAACAGTAAATTGTATTTTTCTGCAATTTTTGCTACAGGAGTCGGTACTATTATTTGTTTACGACCTTGTGGTCGATTTGGTTGACTGATAACAGCAACTATATTAAAGCCTTGTTTAATCAAAGCAATTAATGGCGGAACAGCAAAATCCGGTGTTCCGACAAAAATGATTCTTTTTGCTTTGCTCATAGTTAAAGTTTCGCTCAAATTATTTTCCTTTACAAATCATTTTCATCTTCAGCATCATCTTCAGCTAGTTGAGATTCATGTACTAAATTACCGATAACTTTTTCCGTAAACATAATTCCATGCAAATGATCAGTTTCGTGACAAATGCATCTGGCTTTTAGACCTTCAGCTTCCATTTCATTGATTTTACCATCTAAATCATGGTATTTTAACTTTAATTTTAAGGGACGTTTAACTCTGCCGAACATTTGGGGATAGGATAAACAGCCTTCATATGCAATGCTTTCTCCCTCCATTTCACATATTTCTGGATTAATAATCACATAATCACCTTCTTCAGAATCGACATTCATTACAAACATCCGTCTTAAAATACCGACCTGAGGAGCAGCTAAGCCTACACCATTTGCTTCATGCATTGTTTCAATCATATCTTCAGCTAATTGTTTCAGTTTTTCATCAAATCTTTCAACTATTCTGGTTTTCTTATATAAAACAGATTCTGCTTCTGTATTGACTTTCACGATATTTCTTAATGCCATATTGCTACTATATCCCTATTTCTTTCTAATTATCTTTCTAAAATCTTGTAAAAATGATTATAACATGTGTTCAGGATTGATATCCAGACTGCGATTTACACCTTTTACCGTTTTACGTCTTGACTCTAAAGAGAATAATTGGGCAATTTTAATTATTTTGTCACTTTTGACGATTAAACGGTAACGATATTTTCTGCGTAAACGCGGAATAGGTGCAGGTGCAGCTGTGTAAACCATCGTGTTGCCGAAAAACTGAGAATTTGTCTGTATGATATTTTGTAAATATTGATACATTATTTCTGCTTCTGACTTAACATTGCTTTCATTAAGTCCTTGAAATAAGGCAAATCCTATATTCCCGAACGGAGCAAAATTTGCTCGCATTCTAAATTCCATTTCCTTATTGTAAAAATTTGTATAATCTTGTTCTGCGGCACTTTGAATCACATAATTGTTTAAATCATAACCTTGAATAAAAACATCACCTTGAATGTTCGATCTGCCTGATCTGCCGGCAGCTTGAGTAATCAATTGGAAAGCACGTTCTTCCGATTTGAAGTTACCAGTATTGAGCATTGAATCTACGGCTAAAATACCGACAGTTCTTACATTGGGAAAATCATGACCTTTTGCAATCATCTGTGTGCCGATTAAGCAATCTGCTTCCTGTCGCCCGAATTCAGATAAAATTCTTTGATGAGCATCAGTACCAATTGTTGTATCAAAATCCATTCTCAAAGCTCTTTTATCAGGAAACAGTTCGGTAAATGCTTGCTCTACTCTTTGAGTGCCGAGACCGGAACTTTCCATATGCTCACTGCCGCAGAGAGGGCAAGTTGTTACAACAGGCATAATTTTACCGCAATAATGACATATTAACCTGTCTCTTTGCCTGTGATATTGATTCAAATGTCTTGTCATGGCTACTTCACAATTATCGCATTTTATAACAAATCCGCAAATCTTACATTGTAAAGTTGAAGTTAATCCTCTGCGATTCAAAAATAACATGGCTTGCCCATTATCAGCAAAAGTTGTTCGCAGATTGTTTATCAATTTTCTGCTGAAAACCCCGTCAAAATCAGGTCTGGCTAATTCATTTTTCATTTGACATAAGTGTATTTTTGGTAAAGCAGCAGGTTTGGCTCGATCCGGCAATTCAAACCTGACAGATTTTCCGATTTGGCTGCGATAGTAAGTCTCAACAGAGGGAGTTGCAGATCCTAATAAGAGTAATGCATTATGATGAATCGCTCTAATTCTCGCTATTTCATGTGAATTATAACGCGGTGTGCTTTCCGAGCGATATGAGCTTTCTTGTTCTTCATCAATGATGATTAAGCCAATATTGTTTAACGGTGCAAAAATTGCGGAACGAGCTCCAACCACTATTTTCTTATCTTGACGTAATATACGTTGCCATTGCTCAAAGCGTTGTGTAACTGTTAGTCTGCTATGTAAAATAGCAATTTTATTTTCAAATTTTCTGGAAAATCTGCTGATCATAAGCGGAGTCAGAGCGATCTCCGGAACTAAAATAATAACTGTTTTATCATGTTCTAAGGTTTTTTCGGCTAAACGTAAATATACTTCAGTTTTGCCGCTGCCTGTCACACCAAATAATAAAGCTTCTTTTAAATTAGATTTTTTCGAGTTTTGTTGAGTTTGTTCACCGTCTGTCAGCTCAAGAATTCCTTGTACGGCATTTTCTTGATCTTGATTTAAATGTTCAACTTCCGGCTCAGGCCAGATCTCAGGTTGTTCTAACTCACGGTCTGCTTTTTGGGTGAAAAATTTTATCAAACCTTTTTTCTCAAGTGTTTTCAGAACAGAAGGAGTTACCTGACAAGCTTGAGTTACTTCCTGGACAAAAGCTGTTTCAACCCGGAGAAGCATTTCAACTACACGTTGTTGCTGCAAACTGGTCAAGAGATCTTCACTCAACATGTCTTCAGATAATTCACGATCAGCTAAACAACATGCTCTTACATTTCTTTTACCGACACCGAAAACCGTTGGAGGACTGATTGTTTTTAACGCTTGACCAATAGTGCAAAAATATCTGCGTTTCATCTCTTTTGCTAATTCTATTTGATCAGGAAGATAAATAGGTTGCTGAATTAATACTTTCGCAATACGTTTAATTTGTTTAAATTCAGACTGATCGTCCTCACCTGAAATTATTGCTCTTCGCATAGAATTACCGCGACCGAAAGGAACTTCAACTAACTGTCCTAAATAATGATCAGTGTTTTCTGCAGGTAAATATGTATATTCCTGATCAAATTCAAGTGCAGAGTCCAATAAAAATACTCTTATGAAGTTTTTGCTGATTCTATGATTAATAATTGCCTCACTATTCTAACATTGAGAATAAGTCTATTTGCGCCGATTCTGCAATATTATCCAAGACGCCGGCCTTTGCCAAGGATTCAATTGAAGCTGCACCCAGTTCAGCACGGCGGGCCAAATCCTCCCGGTTTTTGAATTCTCCGCCATTTTCACGAGCTTTGACAATTTGATTGCTAAGCGTTTCACTTATATTCGGTATAGCATTGAACGGAGGTCTGATTTTCCCTTTTTCCGGAGAATAGAATTGGGTAGCTTTAGACTTTTTCAGATCAATCGGCAAGAAATCAATTCCTCTTTGTTGCATCTCTTCAACTAATTCCAAATAAAAGTGACGTTTTTGTTCCTGTTGTGTTAACTGACTCCAATTCTTTCTCTGTTCCGCTCGATTGATACGTATTACATTGGCCGGCAAACACAATTCTTCACAGGAAAACTCATCTGCTCGGATTGTGAAATAAGCACAATAATATTCTTCCGGATAATAGACTTTGTACCAGGCAATCCGCAAAGCTGAAACAATGTATGCCACGGCATGCGCTTTAGGAAACATATATTTGATTTTTTTACAACTATCAATGTACCATTGCGGAATATTATGTTCAATCATCAAATTTTCTTGCTCTTGAGTTAGACCTTTGCCTTTACGAACTCTTTCCATAATGTCAAAAGAGCTTTTCTTAGGTAATCCTCGATAAATCAAAAACGTCATAATACTGTCCCGGCAACCAATAACCTCATCAATCGTACATGTTCCGTTGCGAATTAATTCTTGTGCATTACCTGTCCAAACATCAGTTCCGTGGGAAAGACCGGAAATCTGGACTAAATCATAGAATTTTGTCGGTTTAGTTTCAGCAATCATATTCCTGACCAACATTGTTCCAAGTTCCGGCAAACCAATCGTTGCGCATTTAATTGCAGATTCTTCATCCGGAATTCCCAATGCTTCCGTACTATAAAACAAGGACATTACTTTTTCATCCGGAATCGGAATGTCAGTAGCATTAATGCCTGTCTCATCACTCAAAACTTTGAGCATTGAAGGGTCATCATGTCCCAGAATATCCAATTTCAAAATAGTTTCGTCTAAAGAATGAAAATCGAAATGCGTAGTAATTACACCGGCTTCTTTTTTATTTGCCGGATATTGAATCGGTGTGAAATCATAAATATCTCTTTCTTTCGGTACGATAACAATACCGCCCGGATGTTGTCCTGTTGTTGCTTTGACACCTTGTAAACCTTTAGCTAAACGAGTAACTTCAATGGAACTTACCGGCATTTCATTCTCTTCGTAATATTTGAGAACCATTCCCGCCGAGTTGCGCTCGGCATAACTGCTGATTGTTCCGGCTCTGAAAGTCTGAGAAGCACCAAACATTTCTTCTATAAAATGATGGGCTTTTGCTTGATAAAAACCTGAGAAATTCAAATCAATGTCCGGTTGCTTATCGCCGGCAAAGCCGAGAAAAGTTTCGAACGGAATATCTTGACCCTCACGTTTCAGAGCGGTACCGCAATGCGGACATTTTTTTGCAGGCAGATCATATCCTGAACCGTAATTACCGCTATTATCAAATTCCGAGAATTTACATTCAGGACACACATAATGCGGCTGCAACGGATTAACTTCGGTTATACCGCAAAGAGTTGCTACTAGAGAAGATCCGACAGAACCGCGTGAACCAACCAAAAACCCGTCTTGATTTGATTTTTTGACTACACAATGTGAAATATAGTACATAACAGCAAAACCATTGTCGATAATCGAATTTAATTCGCGTTTTATTCTTTTTTCAACAATTTCCGGTAAAACTCCGTTATATCCGTAGATGCGGTCTGCCTCTTTCATCGTCAAATTGATGATTTCTTGATCGGCAGATTTAATCAGAGGCGGAAATGAACCTTTAGGGAATGGTCTGATGCCATCAATTACCATTTCAGCAATTAAATTAGGATTTTCTACTACAACTTGATATGCCGATTTTTCTCCTAAATAAGAGAACTCAGCCAGCATTTCATCGGTGGTCCGAAAATATAAATCCGCCATTTCTTCCATATCTTCAAAATTCATATTCGTCATCAGAATTTTCCGATATATTGCATCTTCCGGATTTAAATAATGCGCATCACAAGTTGCACAAACCAATTTATCAGTAATTTCCCCCAGTTCGACAACCAATTTATTTAAATTTTGTAAATCAGATACTGATTGCACATACGATTCTGTATCACGCATTAAAAAACTATTATTAGTTAAAGGCTGAATTTCCAAATAATCGTACTGATCAACCAGTTTAAGCAAATCCGGATTATCCAGGTTTTGTTTAGTCAATTCAAAATCGCCCTGACATGCATTAAACAATTGCAAAATCGCAGCAAAAATTTCTCCGTCGACGCATGCCATCCCTTTGATTATCCCGGCTCCGTAATAATTAAGTACAGAACGAGGAATCCGCGGTACATAATGAAAATATTTTAAATGAGAATCAGAACAAAGACGATATAAATTATATAGACCTAATAAATCTTTTGCTAAAAGCACAATATGATTCGTTTTCTTACGGTCATGTTTTAACTGTTCATAAGATTGCCAGTCAACCAAATTATTTAATTCGCTTAGATCTGAAATACCGCTGTCTGCAATCAACTTGGGGAAAATACGTGCAATTGAATATATATCATTTATGTCAAGTTCAATTAAGTACTGTGGTTTTTCCGGTAATTTATCAATTATCGCTTGAGTTAATAAATCAAATTCTATTAAAGGCGGATTGAATTTAACTCTCGGATCTGTACCTGATACGTTAAAACCGGCATATCTTAAATAATTAAGTTGAGTTAAGGCATCTGAAGCTACTAACGGTAAATTACCCAAGAATTTTTCCAGTTTTCGCATTACCTCTAATTCAGATTCAGAAGCAAGCGTAATTTCTTCACCATTTTTTATCTCGTCAGCAGATTTGAGAAAATTTGAATTTTCTTTGAAAGAATGTTTAAACTCTTCAATAATTTCAAATTTAAAATTCGATAAATCTGTTGGTTTGAGTTTTAGTGCTTCGATCGATCTGATTGCATTGCATTTAGGTACATCACTAATTGTGTGGACTTTAATCACAACGAAACCTTCAGATAAATCTTTATCTTCAACTTCGTAAGCAATACATTCAAATCCGTCATCTAAAAGATAGCCTTCAACACCATAAATTACTTTAATCGGCTTGCCGTCACGTTGCAAGTTCTCCGCCATAGCACAAATCTCGGGAAAGCCTTGCATCACACCATGATCTGTAATCGCAACTGCAGAATGTCCAAAATCAGAAGCTGTTTTGACTATATCCTTCGGACTGATAGTTCCATCTTTTGCTGACATTTTTGAGTGAATATGTAATTCAACTCTTTTATGTAAGGAATTATCTTGACGTGATTCCGGCTTTTTTGTTTTTTCAATACAAGTTACCTTTCCGACAAAATCTTTGGCATAACGATCATCGTAATTGATATCTGCTGTTATTCTTATATATTGGTTTTCAATAATCTCAGTAAGTTTGGTTTTTTCTTCCGGTTCGGCAAAAATTATACAAGAAAGTGAGGAAGATAAATCAGAAATTGCAAATTTAACCAGTAATCTGCCATTGCGCGTAATTTTAGTTTCAAACAGAAAAACTTGACCTTCAAACATTGCCCGATCTGTTTCATAATTAATCTCATTAATTTTAATTAAAGGAATCGACGGTCCGGTCCTTCCCCACAGAATATTATCGGATTTACGATGTTTACGACGGAAATTTTTCTTACTTGATTTTAATGTATCCGAATTATTCTGTTTTTTCTGACACTCTTTTATTTGTTCAAGTTCATTATTATATAATTCGGTTGCTTCAAGTGTAGCATTATTAAAAAGCTGCTCCGTCATTTCGATCTTTTCTTCTATCGAATATTCTGCTTCAACCGGTTCCAAATCAAATTGGCAAGGAATACAAGCATAAGATTGCAAAAACTTGTCCAGCCAATTAGTTCCATTTTCCTGAACAACATCAAGATGAGTCGAATCAAACTGCCAAACAGGATTGTTATCTTTAATTGTCAGTTCACCTTTAGCCAGTAAACGTCCGGCAAGATGACCGGTTAATTCAGCATGCTTTTTGATCCATGGTTCAATATTTAATAAATATCGTTGTCTTTCGGTATCAGTAAGTTCGGTTCGTAGAATTTGTTTAATTATTACCTGTGAAATAGAAAAATGTAATTCTAACTTTTTTTCT
>JAAYRL010000006.1 GCA_012518795.1 Clostridiaceae bacterium | reverse complement strand
TAGGTCCCAAGGGGTGGGCTGTTCGCCCATTAAAGCGGTACGCGAGCTGGGTTCAGAACGTCGTGAGACAGTTCGGTCCCTATCCGTCGTGGGCGTAGGAAATTTGAGAGGAGCTGTCCCTAGTACGAGAGGACCGGGATGGACAAACCAATGGTGAACCGGTTGTCACGCCAGTGGCACCGCCGGGTAGCTAAGTTTGGCAGGGATAAACGCTGAAAGCATCTAAGTGTGAAGCCCCCCTCAAGATGAGATTTCCCCACTATATGTGATAAGACCCCTGGAAGACCACCAGGTTGATAGGCCGAGAGTGTAAGCATAGTAATATGTTCAGCGGATCGGTACTAATAGGTCGAAGATTTGACCTGACTTTAGATATATCTTCAGTCAGCATCAAGACATATATACAATTAGCTCACAGATTGTAACAAGTCTTCTTATGTAGTTTTGAGGGTGTATTTTATACCCTTATCCATACCGGTGATGATTGCGGCGAGGACACACCTGTTCCCATCCCGAACACAGCAGTTAAGCTCGTTTGCGCCGAAAATACTTGGTTGGTGACGACCCGGGAAAATAGGTATTGCCGGTTCTTATCAAAAGAGTCAGGTTTTAAGCCTGACTTTTTTGTTTTTAAATTTCTTGGATAAAAATTACAATTTATGAAATTAAAATAGTATGCACAAAATTTAAGGTTGTCCTGGGAATATCGTGCATAACTTTAAAAAGTGTGCAAATATCTAAAGGACCTGCACACTATTTAAGTCTATACCGCAGAAATCTAGGATAACCTTGAAAAGTGTGCAATGGAATTGCTGCAAATTAACTGGAACTCAATTGAGCTAGTTTTTCATCTTTGATGCGATTGACTTCGAATTTTACTTTTTCAATATCAAGTGTTTTGTATTCACCGTTTTGATATAAGATTTGTCCGTCAACCATTGTAAGAAAAACATTTTTCAGATTTACTGAATATATTATGTTGGTAGCTAAATCATAAATCGGTTGCATATTGGGTGTATCCAGATCAAAGATCACAAGATCTGCAGCGTTGCCTTCTTTGATTTGTCCGCAATTATTTCTGCCTTGAGCAATTGCTCCGTTGATTGTAATCATTTGCAACAGTTGTTCAGGCTTTAATAATTTAGGATCTTTTTTGAAACCTTTTTGAATTAATGCTGCTAAACGAGTTTCCTGCAAAATGTCGAGATCATTGTTGCTTGCTGCACCATCGGTACCGATACAAGCAGTGACACCGAAATCTAACCATTTGCCGACTGAAGCGAAACCGCTGCCTAATTTTAGATTGCTGGCAGGGTTGTGGACTAATACTGCATTATTTTGTTGAATAATCCTTAAATCTTTTTCTTCGACATAAACACCATGTGCTAAAATACATTTTTGTTGAAAAACACCAAGATCAAAAAAATATTCAGTCGGTGTTTTTCCTTGATGACGTTGTTTACACTCTTCATGTTCGAATGCGGTTTCAGATAAATGTAATTGAATAATCAGATTATTTTCTACAGCAAATTCCAGTAATTGAAGAACTTGTTCCGGATAAGAAGTATATTCAGCATGAATACCCGCATCAGCAATGATTTTTCCTGTAGGATTGTTTTTCATATAATCTAACAAGAACATTTCATCACGATAGGCTTCAGTTTCGGTGAATTTTATTCCCGGCCCGAAATCAGTAATCGCATTGCACAGATTGGCTTTGATTCCTACTTCATCAATTGCTTTGACAATGCCCGGCATTCGCATATACATGTCGGAAAAAGAAATTGTACCGGAAGCCAAAAATTCACTTAAACCTAATAGAGTTCCCCAATAAGTATCTTCAGCAGTTAATAGATTTTCAAAAGGGAAAATTTTGGTGAAAAGCCAATCTTGTAAATTTAATCCTTCACCATAACCGCGTAGTAAAGTCATCGGTACATGACTGTGCATATTATAAAAACCGGGAAGAACAACTTTATTATTCCCATCAATAATTTCCGGAATATAATCAGAATTATGTTTAGAAAACAACTTGTCAAAATTATTTTTGTCACTTGGTTTGATTTTTTTGATAATATTCTCTTCAATCAATATATCAACATTTTTCTGATGGACGAAATTCTGATCCAGATAATCAATGTTTTTTAATAGAAACATATTGACCTCTTTCAAATTACTTATTGTTGTAATAATTAATATTTATGGCTCCGGTTCCGGATCGGGTATGACCGGATCCGGAACATCAGGTTCGGGATCAACCGGTTGAGTAACAGGTGGTTCGGTTGGTTGTGTAGCCGGAGTTGTAGTTGGAGCTGGAGTTGGAGCCGGAGTTGTAGCTGGAGCAGGTGTGGTCTGAACTTCAGATGGAACGATAGGTACTGTCGTCGGAACTGTCGGAGAGGTTGTTTCCTTCGTTGTAGATTCGGTGGTTGTGGTAGATTGAGTTTTAGCATGTAAATTGCATTTACTTAAGGGATTTGCAACCGAGCCATCGATCAAATAAGCAGTAAAAGTATTTGGACAATTTTCGGTTGCTAATAATCCAGTATCACCACATACTAACGTTTCTGTTATTCCGACCGGTCGAGAAAAATCTTTATCGGTTAATCCTAAATGAATTTCTGTCATGCAAGCATTCCAAATATCTGCTGCATTGAAGAAATCGACTTGTGGGATTTCGATTTTTCTACCATTTGTATTATCGTATCCATACCAAACCGCTGCAGTATAATATGGAGTATAACCACAGAACCAAACATCAATTGCATCTTCTGAAGTTCCGGTTTTACCTGCTGCATGAACGTTATTTGGTTTTGCACCACAAGATTCGGCAACTTTTTCCAGACTTCTGGTTAAAACATAAGTTGAACTTGGATTATAAACTGCTGTTTGCGGGGGTGAGGTATTGTCCAAAAGAACTGTTCCGTCATGTCTTAATACTCTTTTATATGAGGTAGGTTCAACATAAATTCCTTCATTAGCCAAGACACTATACGCACCTGCCATTTCTAAAGTACTGACACCTACGGACAAGCCGCCAAGAGCAGTAGAAGGATATTGTTCATCCATCCGATTGATACCACTCATCTTGAGATAGGTCAGACCAAGTTCAGGAGTTACCGTATTAACAAATAAATCTGCAGCAATCGTATTGGTAGAATTAACCAGAGCTTCTTGCAAGGTCATGTTGCCCAGATAACTCTTATAAAAATTTTCAGGATAAGGACGTTCCGGATCACCCGGATCCAAATATACAGCTTTGTCATTGAAAATAGTTGCATCAGAGATCAGGTTGGAATCCAGTGCAGGACCGTAAACAACGAGGGGTTTAATTGAAGAGGCAGGTTGTCTTTTGGCACTGGTTGCTCGGTTAAAGATAAAATTATCTTTCTTTTCACCAAAAGCTCCGACCATTCCTCTTATGCGCCCCGGATCATTCAAATTGTTCTCCAAAACAGTGATGCCGGCCTGTGGAGATTCCGGACTATCAGGAATTTGTGAAGGATCTTTTGACATTAAATCAGGATTTTTAAAAACTTCTTCCAATTTACTTTGTACATCAGGATCCATTGTAGTTTCGATGACTAAACTTTGATTAAAGACAGTCAAGGATGCCATTTCAGGACTGTAACCGCTCTTGGTAATCAAATCGGTAATTACTTCGTTGATAGCATATTCGACAAACCAATTATAAATATCGGTATCGGCTTTACTTACATAACTGAAATCAAAAATTAGTTCCGAGTTTAGTGATTCTTCATATTCTTCTTCGGTGATCACTCCAAGTTCTTCCATTTTGCTTAAAATGGTACGCATACGACGCAAAGCATTTCTGCGTCCATGTTCGGTTAGCGGATTGTAGATCGCGGGTTGGTTGGGAATACCTGCTAAAAATGCGGATTCCAGCAAATTAAGCTCGGATGCATCCTTATTAAAATAAGTTTGTGCAGCAGCACCGATACCAACGATGTTGTTAGCCATAGGTACCAGATTAAGATATAGTTCAAGAATTCCCTCTTTAGAGAAAGTTTTCTCTAATTCTATAGCGGAATACCATTCTTGAATTTTTCTTTGGGCTGAAATATCGTCTGCTCCGGAAATCATTTTTACCGTTTGTTGCGTTATAGAAGAACCGCCGTGAGTAGGCGTACCTCCATTTGCAATAGCACTGATGACCGAACTGGCAATTCGTTTTGCATCAATTCCGGGATGACTTATAAAACGTTCATCTTCAATTGCGATAAAAGCATCGTCAATATAGGTATGTTGAATGTCATCATATGACACATACTCTCTTTTTGCATAGGACGATCCGGACAATTCTGCAATCTTATTACCGTTTTTATCTAAAAGGATAGTATTCTCTTCAAAGTTTCTCATATCCGCTACTTCGACCGGATTTGCAGTTGAAATATAGCCGGCTAACATACCGCTACCGAAACCGGTAATTAAAAAACCGATAGTTAAAACAAAAATAAGGAGTATTTTTAAACCGCGCGAAGTGGCATAAGACAATGTACCGAGAAAAGAATTAGGTTTGGCTTGTCTTGAAGGTTTACCTTTTACACGTTTTTTTAAATCCAATTTAGATTTAACTTTGCGCTTGGCGATTCTTGCTTCTAAGCGATTATTTTTATCTTCAGTCATGAAACACCTTTATATTTAATGTATTCTATTATATAATTATAGTACAATTATATAATTATAGTACAATTTTCAAGTCAAACAAGCTTAAGAGCTTTTCTTGGCGTTAAGCTTATATATTTGTATTTGCAAAACTTTGGACTGATGGATTCCTGAGCTGAAAATTAATTTTTAGTATAAAGTACATAAAAACATTAGTGATTTTTGGTGAAAATAGGATATTTTGGGTTGGACAAAGTGAAATAGCGGTAATATAATTGTTTTTACCATATATTTAGTTATAAATAATTACCGACAACGGTAATTGGAGGTTTTATGAATAACTCTCAACATAACTCAAAATTCGGCAAATTTAAGAAAATGCTTAATCAAATACCGAGCAGTATTTTGAAAAAAGTATTTCTGTATGGTCTTCCTATATTATCAGCGGTTTTAGTAATAGCTGTTGTAGCAACATCAATATTAGTAAAATCGGATCGGGCTAATTCTGATTTAGGAAAAAGCGAGAAAGAAATCTCTCAGGTGAAAATCGAACCGTTAGAGAGAGTTGAAATTTCTGAGGGCGTAGAAAATGATTTAGCCCAAATAAGAAGAGATAGTAATCCCCTTGCTTTACAAGAATTGCTTGAAGGCGGAACGGGTATCGAATTACAAGAAAAAGATACGATTAATATTGGTGAAATCCATGCAAGTGTAAAAGCTGCTGAAGTTGAAGAAATTGAGTCCCAAGCTGCTGAAACAGAAAAAACTGAAAATGAGACATCTCAACAACAGATTGAAAATGAAGATACTGTTGAAAATAATAAAGATGCGAATACTGAAGAGCAAGTTCCGGAGGTTTCCAAGCAAGTTCCGGAGGTTTCCAAGCAAGTCTCGGATGTTTCCAAGCAAGTCGTCTCGGACGTTTCCGAACATACTCAGGCAGATTCTAATCAAGAAGAGCAGCCTGCAGATTCTGAATATAAAGAAACTTGGGTTAATAAATATGTCAATACTTCTGTTTTATTAAATATAAGAGAAACACCCTCATTTGATGCTGCAGTAATCGGCACATTAGAACAAGGTGATACTGTTACCGAAATTTCAACAAATCATGAATGGTCAGAAATTTTGTTAGGTGAGGGAAAAGTCGGCTATGTGTATAATCAATTTTTATCTGCCGATTATGTTGCTCCCGCTGCAGAACCTGTTCCTGAAGTTACGGTTGATCAAGCAGATTTTGAAGCTTTATCCGGAACGATGTACATAGGTGTAGGTGCAGCTAATTTAAGATCTGAAGCAAATACAAGTTCACATATTAATAATACACTTTATTATGGCGCATCTGTTTATTTGCAAAGTTATGCCGAAGGTTGGTATTCAGTTTCCGATGATAGCGGTGCAAGCGGATATATAAGAGAAGATCTTTTACGTAGTGAACCTGTACCGCAAGAAGAGATCGATATGTTAAGAGCTTCCTTAGAAGTTCCTTTAGAAACTCCGGCACCGACAACAGATGATACTCCGGCTGAAACACCGGATCCTGTTGAAACACCGGCACCGGTTCCAACCGAAACAGAAACACCTGCTCCGACTGAAGCCCCTGCCCCGACCGAAGCACCTGCGCCGGCTGAACCTGTACCTCCGGGTGGAACTGGCGGTGTTGTAGCGGCACAAATAGCGGCAAGTAAAGTAGGCTTACCATATGTTTATGGTGCAGCAGGTCCTAACAGTTTTGACTGTTCAGGTTTAGTTCAATTTGCAGTACTCCAAGCGGGTGGCTCAATTAGCAGATCAGCGGCAAGCCAGGCAAGTGCCGGTATCGCTGTCCCGTTCTCATACGGAGATTATTCGGCATTAGCCCCGGGCGATGTATTGTGTTTTGCTTTCTATGGTGCGGGTGTAAGTCATTCAGGAATGTATATCGGCAATGGACAATTTGTTCATGCAATGAATCGATATGATGGTATTCAAATCAACTTTTTGAGTGATTGGGCAAATTCATTGGCATATGTACGACGTGTTTTCTATTAATTTTATTAAGCAGACACTACAAAAAGCATATAATTTAAATTATTAACTTACAATCAAACAGTCTATGTATTTGCATAGGCTGTTTTTTATGATGGCCCATTTCTTCTTCTATAAATATCGAAAAGTTCTGAAGTCAATATTCTGCAAGATGAGACTAGAAGATTCCGGTTGACTCAAAATATTAAATTTTTATTAATAGAGCAATTGTTACATTTTATTGTATTGTATTTATATATAATAGTTATATCTGATAATTTAGTTTTCAAAACAAGGGAATTTAATTTTAAAGTGTTATAATATGGCTGCACAAATTTCTGTAAAATTGTGCCTGCTGCAAAATTGATTTTTAATTAATTATTTAAATATAAAAAAGGTGCGTATGACCAATAAGAATGACAAAAATAGAATAAATAGAAAATCGGGTAAACCGGTTAATCGACAAGTTGATTCTAACAACAGATCGAGATCCAAAGCTGTCAAAAATGCAAAACCGATGGCAAACAACGGCTTGACCAACAATCGAAAAAAATCCAATAAAGCATTGTATTTAGTTTATGCTTTAGCCGGTGTAGCTTTAATATTATTGGTATTCACGATTATTCAATTTATGAAAGGTGATACGACAAAACCTGAAGAAGATGTTACTAAAGCTGCCAAAACTACAACAACTACCAGTGCAACACAGGTAGAAGAAGGTATTGCATTCAGTATTTATTTTGGTGATATTTGCTTAGGTGGCATGGAATATGCTGATTTTGACAAACAAATTACGGAAAAATCTTCCGAATTATTAAAAAACATTAGAATTAATTTAGAAAATGAAAAAGACGATAACAATGAAAAGCAATCAAGTTTTAGTGCTTTAGCTTTAGGAATAAAATTTAATACTGAAGAAATTTATAAAAAAGCGGAAGAATTGAATGAATTAATTAAACAAAAACCGACTAATGAAGCAAATTTATTCTTGCAAGTTGTAAGAGCGGGAACAGTCGAAAATGATACTGTTAAAGTGATTGGTAATAATGACAAAATAGCAGAATTAGCGGATGTCGAAGGAGATAAATATCAATTACATCCGGTTTTTTTGATAGATGAAGCTGCTCTGAAAAAAGCTGTCGAAGAATTTTCCGAAGAAGTGGAAATCAAACCGCAAAAATCAGTAGCAACTGCTTTTAATCTTGAAACGTTACAATTTGAATTTGGTGAAGGCTCCACAGGTTATAAATTAGATACAAATAGTTTAACAGAAAAGCTGAAGCAAGCTTTTTCTGAGAATAAATTGAGTGAATCGGTCAAGTTGGAATTTATTGAATCAAATGAGATTGAAGATAATGATGTTGAATTCGGGTTACGAGGTTCAGGAATTACGAATTTGGTTTCTTATGATCCCGCGCGAGATTCAAATGTAAGAAGGGTTGCCGAATTACTTAGTGGAATAGTAATTCAACCGGGTGAGGAATTTTCATACTGGACAGCCATTAATCCGATTTCCGTAGAGAACGGTTATACATACGGTGGTGCGATAGCTGCAGATGGTACGGTAGAATCTGTAATCGGTGGCGGTGTCTGCCAAGGCAGCAGTACATTATACTTAGCTGCGGTTAGAGCGGATTTGGCAATAACTGAACGTAACAATCATACAATTCCGAGTGCATATGCTATTGAGGGCATTGATGCTATGGTTTCGGATTGGTCCGATTTAAAATTTGCAAATAATACTGAACATCCGATTGCGATTGTCGGATATTATATTGATTCGACTTCGATTGAATTTCAAATTTACGGTGAAAAATTACCTGAAGGCGTAACGATTGATCTTGATCCGCATTTTGTAAGTCAAGCTGCTGCTAAAGCACCCAACAGAGTTGTTAATAAAAATTTGAAACCGGGTGAAGAAGTTGTGGTAAGAAATGGAATAATCGGTTCGTATTGGTCAACTGATAAAGTATATTATAAAGATGGTGTTGAATTTGATCGAGTTCACTTTAATAATTCGTACTATTGGTCATATGCGGGAACTATAGAATATAACCCTGATCCGCCGAGCAGCACAACTACAACTACAACAACCGAATCATCAACTTCAGAAACGACCACTGCACCATCAACTTCAGAAACGACAACCGCGCCGACAACATCTGCGACACCGGCCCCTGTCGAACAACCAGCTCCGGAACCACCAGCTCCGGCTCCGGAACCACCAGCTCCGGCTCCGGAACCACCAGCTCCGGCTCCAGCTCCAGAACAACCAGCTCCAGCTCCAGAACCAACGCCTTAGAAAACAATCGGTTTATAATTTAAAGAATATAGTTGATGATCTTCTTTGTTAGTGCCGTGAAAATCACTGCCGGCTGTAAAAGGCAGTTTTAGTTTTTCTGCCAGAGAGAAGATCATTTTTTGTTGTTCAAGACTGGCATTGCTATGGAAAGCTTCAACACCGATATTTGCCAGATTTGCAATTTTCGTAATTTTTTCAGTTAATAAAGTGTGATTATCGCACCAGCCATACTGATGAGGATGTGCGATTACGGGGAATCCGTTTGATTGGTCAATCAATTGCAGAGCGTATTCTAATTCTACACGTTGGCGAGGAACATATGCCGGTTTACCTTCAGCCAAATAGTCGTTAAATGCTTGTTGAATTGAATTAACATAATTATTGGCTACCAACCATTTGGCAATTTTAACTCTGCCTGTGACCGGTTGTTCAGGCGAAGGGTCCAGCTCATTTTCCGGAATAGGGAATCCCAGATCATTTACGCGTTGAATCAATTCCAGATTTCGTTTATAGCGTGCAACTCTTTGTTCTTCTAAAAAATCATCTAATAGTTCGATTTCTTGTCCGGAATAATATGCCAAAAGATGAATTTCCTGATTTTCAAAGATTACCGATAATTCAACACCGGGAATTAATATCGGTGAATCAATTAACTTTCCATATTTTGCTTGTTTCGCTAACCACAACAATCCGGCTTCAAAATCAAAGGTTTGCGATTTGTACGGATTCTGTTGATTGAGAATATTTTGTTTAGCAGAACAATAATATTCAGCAAGATAACTATCTATGGTTGAAAAATGTTCAATGATATTTTGGTAACCCTGAATAGTATCATGATCAGTCAAAGCAATAAAATTTAGTTTATTAGATTTTGCCAAATCTAATAATTGCTCCGGAGTATAACTTCCGTCAGAAGCTGTTGAATGAGCATGGAGATCAATGCCGCCCATTTCAGTAATTTTACTTAAGAAAAAGCCCAAATTATTATTCATTGTGAGGATAAGTCGATTAAATTATTTCTTATTTGTCATTTGTCAGATTAAGTTGTTCCGAAATCAAATATCTCGGTCTGTCCTTAATTTCATTGAAAATATTTGCGATATATAATGCGATCATACTTAAGCTGATCATGATAGCTGATCCGATTAATAAAACAAGCAGAATAACAGTAGTAAAACCTTCAACTGCGTGACCTAAACACCAATTAATCAAAGTCTGCACAGCTAATATTATGCAAAAAATTAAAAGGATGAAAGTTAACAGCGGAACAATCAATAATGGCTTAGCAGAAAAACCTGTGATAGCTGAAATACTTAAACGCAATAATTTGCGAAATGACCATTTTGATTTACCGTCTTCTCGATCTTGTACGATAAAAGGAATGACAATTCTCTTAAATCCCATCCAGGCTGATAAACCGCGGAAGAAAGTGTCCCTTTCTTTGAATTGGCGCCAAGCAAGAACAACTTTACGATCCAACAATTTGAAATCCGAAGCATTATCCAAACTGTGACCGGAGAACTTTTTAAATAAACCGTAGAATATTTTCGCAGATAATTTTGAAAAAAAGCTTTCCTTACCACGGGATTGTTTCACACCTTCAACTATATCATAACCTTGTCGCCAGAAGTTAATCATTTCAGGAATTATTTCGGGTGGATGTTGCAGATCGGAATCGAGAATAATCACCGCATCGCCTTCCGCTTTTTCTAATCCTGCACAAAGAGCAGCTTCTTTGCCGTAATTGCGTGACAAACGTATAGCACTGATCTTCGGATTTTGCTGAGCTGATTTTGTCAGTAATTCCCAAGAATCGTCTGTTGAACCATCATCAACAAATAATAGAGTATAGTCGGCAACTTCATTCATTATTTGCATTAGTCTGCTAATTGTTTTCGGTAGAATTCGGCTTTCGTTAAAACAGGGAATAATCAAAGTTATTTTCAAGAGTATTTATCTCCTTAACCAATTTAATAATCAATAAATATTTGTCATAAAAACATATTAGTTATACAATATTTTATGATTAATACGGATTATTACAAACAAAATATTCAAACTATTATAGATTGTAACATACAAAATAGAATAAGAGGTGCC
This sequence comes from Clostridiaceae bacterium, assembly GCA_012518795.1. Lineage (GTDB taxonomy): Bacteria > Bacillota > Clostridia > Saccharofermentanales > DTU023 > UBA5436. Next base: position 233,474 of record JAAYRL010000006.1, on the reverse strand, counting down.
TGATATGAGCCAAAGAAAAAAGAAGAATATTGAAGATGTATCTTTACAGAACAAAAAAGTCATTGTCAGAGTTGATTTTAATGTTCCTCTGGATAAGCAAACAGGGGAAATAACAGATGATAAAAGAATTAGAGCTGCTTTGCCGACAATTCAATATTTAATTGATAACAAAGCAAAAGTCATTTTAATGTCACATCTCGGCAGACCAAAAGGATTTGATCCGAATTTGTCAATGAAACCGGCAGCAGATCGTTTAAGTGAATATTTGAAACAAGATGTCACTTTGGCGGCGGATGTTATCGGAGAAGATGCCAAAGCCAAGGCTGAGAATTTGCAAGCGGGCGAAGTAATGATGTTGGAAAATTTACGTTACCAAGCGGAAGAAACAAAAAACGATCCTGCTTTTGCCAGAGAGCTTGCAAGTCTGGCTGAAATATATGTAAATGATGCTTTCGGAACCGCACATCGTGCACATGCTTCCACTGCAGGTGTAGCTAATTATTTACCGGCATATTCAGGTTATTTGATCCAAAAAGAGATTGATGTAATGGGCAAAGCAATTACTGATCCGAAGCAACCGTTTGTTGCAATTTTGGGCGGTGCCAAAGTTTCCGATAAAATCGGTGTTATCCGTAATCTTTTACCGCAAGTTGAAACTCTGATTATTGGCGGCGGTATGGCATTCACTTTCTTAAAAGCTCAAGGCTATGAAATCGGAACCTCTTTATGTGAAGAAGATAAACTTGATTTGGCAAAGTCTTTATTAGAAGAAGCCGAAGCACAAAATGTTAATCTGTTATTACCGATTGATACTGTTGCAGCAGATAGTTTTGTGGCAGATGCGGTATATGAAATTGTTGATGTTGAGGCAATGCCGAGCAATATGATGGGGCTTGATATAGGACCGAAAACTATTGAAAAGTTTTCAGAAGCTGTTAAAACGGCAGGCACCGTAGTCTGGAACGGTCCGATGGGTGTTTTTGAATTTGAAGAATTTGCCAAAGGAACCAGAGCTATTGCGGAAGCTTTAGCAAACTCCGATGCGATCAGCATAGTAGGTGGCGGTGATTCTGCAGCGGCAGTTGAATTGATGGGTTTTGCGGATCAGGTCACACATATTTCAACCGGCGGCGGAGCATCTTTAGAATTGCTTGAAGGTAAAGTATTGCCCGGATTGGATTGTCTTTTAGACGGTGGTGAAGGGCGTCAAACTTTTGCGGCAGGCAATTGGAAAATGAATAGCGGTGTTCCCGCCGATGCGGAAAAATTATTAAGTGAATTGTTACCATTGGTTAAAGATGCTGATTCAACTATTGCGATCGGTGTTCCTTTCACTGCACTTGCCAAAGCTTTAGAAGTGACAGCATATAGTAATATAAAGATTGCTGCTCAAAATTGTCATTTCGAAGACAGCGGTGCTTATACCGGTGAAGTTTCAGCCAAAATGCTGGCTTATATGGGTGTACCTTATGTAATTATCGGTCATTCAGAACGCAGAGAATATTTTGCAGAAACAGATGAAACTGTGAATTTAAAAGCTAAAGCAGCTCTTCACTGGGGTGTTAGACCTATTATTTGCTGTGGTGAAAGTTTAGAACAACGTGAAGCAGGTGAAACTTTTGCTTGGATCAAAGAACAGATTACTAACGGTTTGAAAGATATTCCTGCAGAAAAAATGGGATTTATAACAATTGCTTATGAACCGATTTGGGCGATCGGTACGGGAAAAACCGCTTCTGATGAACAAGCTCAAGAAGTCTGTGCTTACATTAGAGAATTGGTTGCCGAATTATATAATCCGGAAATTGCTGCAGAATTAAGAATTCAATACGGTGGATCAGTCAATGCCGGAAATGCAGCAGGCTTATTTGCTCAACCGGATATTGACGGAGGTTTAGTCGGAGGTGCTTCCTTAAAACCTCAAGATTTCAGTGTTATTTGTTTAGCATAATCTGATATAGGGCTCAAATTATAAGTTGAGCCTTTTTTTTAATATTTAATATTGATTCAGAAGGAGTATTTTTAATGGCAGAAATCAAACAAAGACCGGTTGTTCTTTTTGTTTTGGATGGTATAGGTATCAATGAGAACACGGAGAATAATGCGGTATATACCGCTAAAACACCTAATTTAGATAAATATCGAGCAGCATGGCCGAATACAAGTATCAAAACTTCGGGTCAAGATGTCGGTTTACCGGACGGGCAAATGGGCAACTCTGAAGTCGGTCATATGAATATCGGTGCAGGACGTGTTGTTTACCAAGATTTAAGCAGAATCAGCAGAGCAATTGCCGATAAAAGTTTTTTCGAAAATCAAGCTTTGATCAATGCAATGGAATATGCGAAAAATAATAAATCCGCTTTGCATTTATTAGGTTTATTATCCGATGGCGGCGTTCACAGTCATCAAGAGCATTTGTATGCCTTATTGCAAATGGCAAAAGATCATGGTTTAGCTGAAGTATATGTGCATTGTTTCTATGATGGTCGTGATGTTTCACCTACGGCAGGAGTAGGTTATACTGAAGAATTACTGGGTGAAATTTCTAAAATCGGTATCGGAAAAATTGCTTCGGTAAGCGGTCGTTACTATGCAATGGATCGCGATAATCGTTGGGAACGTGTTGTACAAGCTTATGATGCAATTACCGATTGTGCCGCAAAAACGGGTACCGATCCGGTTCAGGTATTGAAAGATTCTTATGCTGAGGGTGTAACCGATGAATTTATTCTCCCGACTACAATAGTTGACCAAGCCGGAAAACCTGTCGGACCTATTCAAAATAATGATAGTGTTATTTTCTATAATTTCCGTCCCGATCGAGCTCGTGAATTAACCAGAGCTTTAAAAGAACCGGGATTTGCTGAATTTGATTTAAAAACCGGACATTTAGATTTGTACTATGTAACAATGACTGAATACCATAAAGATTTTTATGAATTCCCTCAATTTGAAATTGCCTACGGGCCGGAAGTCTTAAAGAATACCTACGGTGAATATGTATCAGGTTTAGGTTTGACACAATTAAGAATTGCGGAAACAGAAAAATATCCGCATGTTACGTTTTTCTTTAATGGCGGTATTGAAAAAGAATATCCCGGTGAAGACAGAGCGTTGTTGCCTTCACCCAAAGTGGCGACATATGATTTAAAGCCGGAGATGAGCGCTTATGATATCACGGAAGAATTATTGAAGCGTCTTGATTCGAACAAATATGATACGATTATCTGCAATTATGCAAATGGTGATATGGTAGGTCATACGGGTGTTTTTTCAGCTGCTGTTGCCGCGGTTGAAGCGGTCGACGATTGTGTAGGACAAGCAGTTGAAAAAATCTTAGCGATGGGCGGAATTGCTCTCTTGACTGCCGATCATGGAAACTGCGAGCAGATGGTAGATCCTGTAACCCAAGAAATATTCACGGCTCATACAACTTTTCCTGTGCAATTAATAGTTGTCGGTAAAGATAACATTGAATTAAAATCCGGTGGCCGTTTGGCGGATCTTGCACCGACCATGCTGGATTTGATGGGTCTTGAACAGCCTGTTGAAATGACGGGAGAAAGTTTAATTATAAAAAAGTAAGATAAATAATCATATTGTATTTTTAGAGTTATTTTTGGAGTTCAAGCTAAATTATCCGGGATAAAATTATAATTTTTCTAACGTTTAAATAACAGAAGTATGATATAATACAAAATGTATAAAAATAATGAAAATTAGTTATAAATTTTAGTCAAAAGGAGAGAACTTATGACAAAAGACAAACAATTTATGACGATGGACGGGAACATGGCTGCTGCATATACATCATATGCATTTTCCGAAGTAGCAGGTATTTTCCCGATTACTCCGTCGTCGCCCATGGCTGATTATGTAGATCAATGGGCTCAAGCGGGACGTAAGAACATATTCGGACAAACAGTGGACGTTATTGAAATGCAATCCGAAGCGGGAGCTGCAGGTTTCGTACATGGTTCATTAGCAACAGGTGCATTGACAACTACTTATACAGCATCTCAAGGTCTGTTGTTAATGATACCAAATATGTATAAAATAGCTGGTGAGTTATTGCCTTGCGTATTCCATGTTTCTGCCAGAGCACTTGCAGGACAAGCTCTTTCAATATTCGGTGATCATTCCGACGTAATGGCATGCCGACAAACCGGATTTGCGATGTTGGCATCATCAAGTGTTCAGGAAGCGCATGAAGTAGCAGCAATTGCTCATTTAGCTACAATTAAAGGACGTGTGCCTTTCCTGCATTTCTTCGACGGTTTCAGAACATCACATGAAATTCAAAAAATTGAAGTCTTGGATTATGACGATTTAGCCGGATTAGTAGACAAGGAAGCACTAGATGCTTTCCGTAACCAGAGTTTAAGCCCGAATGATCCTGTAATTCGCGGTACGGCTCAAAATCCGGACATTAATTTCCAAGCTCGCGAAGCTTCCAATATATACTACAAAAATTTAGTGCCGATTGTAGAAGAATATATGGCAGAAATTAGCAAGTTAACCGGTCGCGACTACAAACCATTCAAATATTATGGTGCGGAAGATGCGGAAGAAATCATCGTATGTATGGGTTCCGTATATGAAACTGTTTGTGAAACTGTGGATTATCTAAATGCCAACGGTCGTAAAGTCGGTGTAGTACATGTTTACCTATATCGCCCGTTCTCAATCGATCTTTTACTTGAAGCAATTCCTAAATCGGTTAAGAAAATTGGTGTTTTAGATCGTACCAAAGAGCCCGGTGCCGAAGGTGAACCTCTTTATCTTGATGTTGTTGCAGCATATAAAGAAGTAGAAAATGCACCGGTAATTGTTGGTGGTCGCTATGGTTTAGGTTCCAAAGATACAACACCGGATCAAATTGCCGCAGTATTTACAAATTTAAGCAATGATTCACCCTTGCACGGTTTCACAATTGGTATCAATGACGATGTGACACATTTGTCCTTACCGCTTGGTGATAGCATTGATGTTGCAAAAGAAGGTACATTTGCTGCACGTTTCTGGGGTCTGGGTTCAGACGGTACAGTCGGTGCTAATAAAAACTCAATTAAAATTATCGGTGATCATACTGATATGTATGCTCAAGCGTATTTCAGTTATGACTCTAAAAAATCAGGCGGTATCACCATTTCAGATCTGCGTTTCGGCAGTGTTCCGATTCGAGCACCGTATCTGGTAGATAAAGCTGATTTCATCGCCTGCCACAATCAAGCTTATGTCAATACTTATGATATGCTTACCCCGTTAAAACCGGGCGGATCTTTCCTCTTGAACACACAATGGGATCTGGCTGATTTGGAAAAACACTTACCGGGCAAAATGAAACGTTTCATTGCTCAAAACGATATTAATTTCTATACGATTAATGCTATTGATTTAGGTGTTGAAATCGGTCTGGGTACCAGAGTTAATACGATTTGTCAGGCTGCATTCTTCAAAATTACCGAAGTTATTCCGGTAGAAGATTCAGTTAAATATATGAAAGAAATGATTGTTAAATCCTACGGTTCGAAAGGTGAAGACATTGTTAACATGAACTATGCTGCAGTTGATGCAGGTATCAAACATGTTAAAAAAGTTGAAGTCCCTGCAGAATGGGCAAATGCAGAAGATACAGTTTTGCCGGTTCGTGAAGCTCCGGATTTCGTACAAAACATTGCTGATGTCATGAATCGTCAAGAAGGCAATTCGCTACCGGTTTCAGCCTTTATGGACTATGTGGACGGACATATTCCGCTCGGCACAGCTAAGTATGAAAAACGCGGTATTGCAGTTAATGTTCCGAATTGGATCTCCGAAAAATGTATTCAATGTAATCAATGTTCATTTGTTTGTCCGCATGCTGTTATTCGTCCCGTCTTATTGAATGATGAAGAAGCAGCTGCTGCACCGGAAGGATTTATTACAATCGGCGGTTCCAAACCGTATGAAGAATTCCAATACAAAATCCAAGTTTCAGTTTTAGACTGTACAGGTTGTGGCGTCTGTGCCGTTGCATGTCCTGTTAAAGCTCTGGAAATGGAGCCGATTGATGATCATATGAATGAAATTGAGAATTGGGAATATGCAGAAACCGTATCGCATAAAGCAAATCCGATGAAGAAAACTACTGTTAAAGGTTCGCAATTTGAAGAACCGTTACTCGAGTTCTCCGGAGCTTGTGCAGGTTGTGGTGAAACACCTTATATTAAGCTGTTAACTCAATTATTCGGCGATAGAATGCAAATCTCCAATGCAACAGGTTGCAGCTCGATTTGGGGCGGTTCTTCACCGTCAGCACCATATACCAAGAATAAAGACGGATTCGGACCTGCATGGGCTAATTCGTTGTTTGAAGATGCGGCAGAACATGGAATGGGTATGCACATGGGTGCAAAACAAATCCGTAACCGCGCCACGAAAAAAGTTGAAGACCTGATGGCTCTGAATGCTTGTGAAAATATTAATGCTGCTGCCCAAGCCTGGCTTGACAGTTATAATGACGGTGAGGCTACACGTCAGACAACTGCTGATCTGGTAGCTGCGTTAGAAAGTTATGCCGGAGATAATGCTGATGCCAAATCTCTAATCGCGACAATTCTTGAATTGAAAGATTACTTGATGAAACGTTCATCATGGATTATCGGTGGTGACGGTTGGGCATACGATATCGGCTTTGGTGGATTAGACCATGTTCTGGCTTCAGGTGAGGATATCAATGTCTTTGTACTCGACACCGAAGTATATTCCAACACCGGCGGTCAAGCTTCGAAATCAACTCCATTAGGTGCAATTGCTGAATTTGCTGCCGGCGGTAAACCGATCAAGAAGAAAGATCTCGGTATGATGGCGACGACCTATGGCTATGTCTATGTCGGTCAAATTGCAATGGGAGCAAATCAAGCTCATGCCTTGAAGACAATTGCTGAAGCTGAAGCATATAACGGACCTTCAATCATCATTGCGTATGCTCCTTGTATCTCACATGGTATTCGAGGCGGCTTGACCTTGTCACAAACCAGGATGAAAGATGCAGTCGAAACCGGTTACTGGCATCTCTGGAACTATGATCCGAGAAAAGCGGAAAAAGGCGAGAATCCGTTTACGCTTACATCGAAACCGCCTAAACGTGATTATCGTGACTTTATTACCAGAGAGGTACGTTATACTGCTCTGAACAGAAAATATGATAAAGAGCAAGTAGAGGCAATCTTTGATAAGGCTGCTGAGGCTGCTGAAGAACGCTATCAAGTATATCTGCGCATGGCAGAAGCAGATTTTGGCAAAGCTGAATAATTATTAATGCAGAAACATAACTGCAAAGGCAAATAATAAATATGTTATAATAAATCCCCGTAGCAAAACTTAGTTACGGGGATTTTTCTGAATTTAACGAATATAATGAATTTCATATATAATCATTTACATTAGTTAAGTAGTTACATTAGGTGAACAGTCGTTTTTTGCAGATAAAGAAAAGGAATGTATTCATGCAGATAAGTTTTAATCAAACATTGCACCTATCAGATACTTTGGTACCTGATTTATTTATTACTGAATATATTAATAGATTGAGCGGAAATGCAATACGCTGCTATTTAACCTTGCTCTTAACTTTTCAACATGGTAATCGCAAAGCTTCACCGGCGAATCTTGCGCAAAGATTGGGTGTCAGTGTGAATAAAGCGGAGCAAGCTTTGACTGAACTGCAACAAGTTCAACTGATCAATATTCAAAGTGGCAACATTGAATTGATTGATCTTAAAGCTAAAGAAATCAAACGTAATATACAGCGCAATCAGCCTGATGAAAATGTATCAGAAGCTGATATTTCGCGCAGAGAAGCCATTATCAATCAAATCAATGATACATTCTTTCAGGGTGTTATGCCTTTGGGATTTTATACAATTATTGATGAATGGTTCAATCAATATCAATTTGAGCCTGAAGTCGTGTATGCTATTTTTGCTGAAGCAGGTTCCAAACAAATGTTGAAAAATCCGGGGTACGTTTCAGGTATTGCAAAAAACTGGGGTGAGTCCGGGGTCAAAACATACAGTCAACTGAATCAATATTATAAAAATTATGAAGCAAGACAGATCATACTGCAAAAAATTCGCAAGAAATTAAACATTAAAGGTTTCTTGACTGAATATCAGGAAGAATTGGTCGATAAATGGATTAAGCAATACGATTACAATTTTGATATTATTAATTTAGCGATGGCTGAGACTGTCAATGTCGGTTCTCCGAGTTTTAAATACATTGATTCAATTCTTACTGCTTGGTACAAAAAAGGTTTGAAGACCGCAACAGCAATTAAAGCGGACCAAAAAGAACATCGCAAACATTCCGCCGGTACAAGAAAAGTTAGTAGTTCACCTCAAGCAAGACGACGTCTCAAGACAAAAGAACAAGCAAAACAAGATGTGCCTGAAGAAGAATTATACCGCTTAGATCTGATTCAACGTTATTCCGAAGCAGGAGAAAATGAGAAATGACACGGAATTTTGATCAATATACGAAAAAACGTTTGAATCGTTATTATGAAATATTAAGACAAAAAGCGGAGAGGATTCGAGATCATAAAGTGAACTCAATTTATCAAGCTTATCCTGAAATAAGGGAATTAGAGAATAAAAAGATACAGGCGGGAATTGCCCATATCAGAAATCAAATCAGTGGATTTGTTGATCAGAAAACACTTGAATTAGCCGAGATAGATCGAGAATTGGTAAATATATTGAATTTACATAATATTCCTTTAGATTATCTGGAACCTGATTATAATTGCAAAATTTGTCGAGATAGGGGCTGGATTAATAATGATTATTGTTCATGCGTCGATCGTGTTTTAATGGAAATCAATCAACAAAATAATCTCTATTTACCATCTCCGGATCATACATTTGCAAATTTTAATATAGATATTTTTTCAGAACAAAAAAATCCGGTATTCTTTCAAGGCAAACTTTCGCCACGCGAAGCAATGCGTGGTTTAAGAACTATTGCAAAAAGATATGCAGATAACTTCGCTGAGAATCCGGACAATTTGTATTTTTTCGGTACAACCGGCACCGGCAAAACTTTTTTAATGTCTTGTATAGCTAATGAATTGAACAAACAAGGAGTAAATCTTGTGTTTATCAAAGCGGTCAAATTATTTGAATTAATGGCTCAACGCAGAACATTGCTCAATAGTTTCAGTCCGGATCCGGAAGAACAGGATTCAGTTAACAGAAGATTCGATTTAATTAATAAAACTGAATTGCTTTGTATTGATGATATCGGTCTTGAAGCAAAAGGATTGCTCAATACTTATTCTGATCTGATAGTTTTGCTGGATGATCGCCTCAATGCGAATTTGCCGGTTATTATGACCGGTAATCTTAAACCATCGGAGCTTGCTGAAGAATATGATGAGAGGATTCAGAGCAGAATTACCGGGAACTATCAATTATTGATGCTTGAAGGACCTGATATCAGAACCCAAACTGCAAAAGGAAAAATTGAACAAGATGCGGATTAACACAGGTGTAGATATACTAGATTTGCGAAGATTTAAGAAATCCCTCGAACGCAGAGGGAAAAATTTTCTTTTAACTTTTTTGGTTGAAGAAGAAATTGAAAATGCACGAAATAGACCTGAGAGTTTAGGAGGTTTTTTTGCTGCTAAAGAAGCAGTTTCTAAAGCAATTGGCAGTGGTATCTGGCAGGCGGATGTAAAGTGGCATGATATTTTCATCTCGTACGATGAGTTAGGCAAACCGCATGTAGCTTTGAGCGGTGAGGCACTTGCCAGATATGATAAGATGAGCGGAATAGATGTAGATATAAGTATCAGTCATGAAAAAAATTATGTTGTTGCAGTGTGTGTAATATTGACTGATTCGAAGAAGAATAATTATGAGTAAAAAAGCTAATAGAAATGATCGGAAGACGAATGAGAATTTTGAAAAGAAATCTGATCAGAAAAACGACAAAAAATTAAATCAGCAAATAGATAAAAAAACCAGTCAGCAAATCGATAAAAAAACCAGTCAAAAAATTAATAAGAAAAAGATAAAAAACATTGAAACGGATTTAGCTGATCGCAAATTGGAAATTGTCGAACAAGATATTTATCTTAATAAACCCAAGTCACGAAGTTTTCCAAGCTGGTTGCTCCCAATGATTTTGGTAATTGCACTATCTGTGGCATTAATTTGGTTTGTGCCAATTATATTTAACAAGTATCAGATGAAACAAGAAGCTAAAAATACTTCTGAACAAACTGAAACTGATCCTTTTCTTCAAAAAGCCGATGCGGTCCTCAATCAAAGAAGCGTAGCAATTTGGGCAGAACCGAATCGTCAAAGTCTTCGTATAACTTCCGGCATTTATAATGAACCGGTCGAGATATTAGATTCACAAATTAATAACGGATACTATCTGATCGAGCTGCAGGACGGAGTACAAGGCTATGTATTAGCGAATGAATTGACTCTTAATCTTAATTCACATAATACCGAAAAGGCGAAAAACAAAGTATTGTTAATCAATCGTGAAAAAGCTATTGTTTCGGATACGTCGGGGGGTAATGTCATTGGAATCGCTCCGATGGGCTGTGTGCTTTATGCGGATTATGTGACAGAACGAGTGGTGCGCGTAATTCTTCCCGGAGGGGATATCGGCTGGATGAGCAGAGAAAATCTGGTACTCTTGGATGTAAATCAAGCTATTCCTGAGCCGGAAAAAAAGCAAGCAGATATCTTCTGTTCCAGTGCTTTAATGTTTATTAATGTAGCATATGTACCTGGCGGAATAGATATGAGCGGTATTGATTTGCCCTCGATAATTTATCTTGCCGGAAAAACCAATGGTCTGAAAATTCCGCGTATTATGCAAGATCAAGCAAATTACGGTACACAAATATCTTTTGAAAGAGATAAACGAGGCATGCCGAACATTGATGCCTTAAAAGCGGGAGATATCTTATTTTTCTCATTAGATAAAAATCCGGACAAATTGACATCATCAGCTATTTATTTAGCAGATGGTAATATACTCTATGCTTCAGGTAATCAAGGATCGGTTCAAATTATCAGCTTATCAGCAAATGAAAAAATTGCTGACAGTTTAGTTATTGTAAGGCGATTGTTTGATTAACGAAAAATTATTTTGAAAATGATTTGACATCTTGAGAATTCGTTGCTATTATCATTAAGCGTTTAAAACAGCGTATGCACGGCGGCGTAGCTCAGCTGGCCAGAGCATTCGGTTCATACCCGGACGGTCGTAAGTTCAAATCTTACCGCCGCTACCAAGATGGCCCGTTGGTCAAGAGGTTAAGACACCGCCCTTTCACGGCGGAATCAGGGGTTCGATTCCCCTACGGGTCACCATTATAGCCTGTAATGACTCGGATTACAGGCTGTTTTAATTAAAAGGTGATTGGCAATACAGCTATTGCAAAACGTATAATATAGACGAGCAAATTCCTGAATGGAGGTGTTAGGATGGCTAAATGTGAAATTTGTCAAAAAGACATACATTTTGGTAGAAAAATTACGATGACACGTTCTCAGATCTCACGTCGTGGTCTCAGACAACAAAAAGCCAATGTGAAACGCGTTCGTGTGATGGTAGATGGTACACCAAGAAGAATGAATGTTTGCACACGTTGTCTCCGTTCTGATAAAGTTGAACGCGCTTAATATTTTTCATTGTAATATTTTGAATTCCTCGGACTGTTTTAAAAGAGATAAAATTTTAAGATAGTCCTTTTTTATTTTGCCTTTTTTATTTTAAACAATTTGTTTTAAATTATTAGTATTATTAGCCTTAATTATGTAAAATAGATGGTAAATAATATTATCACTTAAATATGTAAAATTATGGGTGATTGGCTAGGAGCTAAATTTTCGTATAAGGATGATTATTTATGAGCGAGTTAGAAAGATTGATTAGAAAAACCGTAATATTCGGATTGAGTTTGATTCTATGTCTAACCTTGATTGGTTGTAAATCCGACAAAAATAAAACTGATGCTGATAAGGGAGCAAATGCCGGTGATCAGTCTAATGAAGAAGGTTTGATTAACCAGGATGGGCAAGCTGAAGATGAAGTTATTATAAATCAGCCAAATCAAGCGGGACAATCGAATTTAGATCAGCAAATTACACCGATCAGTGAGATTGAAGCGGTTAGCGATCTCGAAGCTGCAAAGTTAATAGTTGATGATGTCTCACAAGTTGCAAGTCTGGAAATTGACTCAGATATAAAAGGCATTAATTTGATTGTAAAGCATGACGGTAAATTAAAAGAAGTTCCGTTTCAATACAATTTGCTCAATTGGCTGATTGATCAGGAGAAACCGGTCATTGTTGAATTGGTTGCTGATTATTCGCCTCCAAGTCTGAAATCGTTGCCCTATTTGAATGGTATTGCTGATCATTACGGTGACAAAGCATTGGTTATCAAAATTGATATTGAACAAAATAAAAATTTAATTCAAGACTTTGATATCCAATATCTTCCTGCTTACCGAATTGCTAAAGATAAAACATTATATAATGTAGAAAATGCTTTTGATCCGACTGCTAAGCCTAGTTTATTCGATAAAATTGAACAAGTTTTAAATGGTTAGTCAGATCAAATTATCACAATGCTTCAACCTGTATTAAGCAAAATAAAGCCCTATCGTAAACGGATTGTGATAGGGCAAATTTTTAAATTTACCGAAGTTATTCTTGAATTAATTGTACCTTTATTAATTGCACGGATGGTTGATCAAGGAATAGCTTTCGGAAATTCAAACCTGATTATTCAATACACTTTAATCAGTTTGGGTTTGGCTGTTTGTGGAATGTTATGTGCTTTTGTCTGTCAGTATAATGCATCTGTAGCTTCTCAAAGTTATGGCACTGACTTACGCAATGATTTATTTTCTCATATCCTCCATCTTGCTGAAAAAGATATCAGTAAATTTGGTACAGCTTCTTTAACGAGTCGCATTACTTCCGATATTCAAACTTTGCAACATGCATTAGCAATGTTGATCAGACTGGTTCCGCGAACACCTTTTATCTGTGTCGGTTCGTTGGTTATGGTCTCGTTGATCAACAGTAAATTTTTACTTGTCTTTTTACTTGCAGTATTAATTTTTATTTTGATTCTGTTTTTCATCACGAAATCAATTCTACCCTTAGTTAACAGGTCGCAACGTTTAACGGATCGCTTGATTGGCAGATTATTGGAATTATTGGAAGGAATCAGAGTAATAAGAGCAGTTTCACGCAGCGCAGAAAAAGCTAAGCAATATCATTGGACTAATGAAGATTTAGAAAAGATATTGCAGCGAATCGGACGTTTGTCTGCTTTGTTAAATCCTTTGACTATGTTGGCGTTAAACTTAATTGCAGTTGCTTTGCTTTGGATTTCTGCCGGTGAAATCAGGTTAGGAAACTTACATTCCGGCGAGGTGATTGCTTTAATCAATTATTTAACCATGCTGTTGACGGCACTGACAGTTTTATCCAATTTAGTTTTGCTTTATACCAGAGCTTATGCAAGTGCTTTAAGAGTCAGTGAAATCTTTATGACAGCAGAACGTGATTGGAACCCGGTACAACAAGATTACGTAACTCCGGATTTCAAAGCAGTTGAAGATGATAAGATGGAACAAAATGATGCAACAAGGAATATTCCGGCCAATTCGATTACTTTCAAAAATGTAGATTTTGCTTATCCTAACAGTAGTGTTTTATTATTTGATGATTTATCCTTTTCGTTGCCGGGAGGTAAATCATTGGGAATAATTGGTCCGACCGGTTCAGGAAAATCAAGTTTGGTTTTTTTATTGGAAAAACGTTATCCGATTCAAGCCGGAGAGATTGAACTATTTGGTCGCGATCTGGAATCATATACCGAAGCTGAATTATTGAACCTAATCCAAATTGTTCCACAAAGCAGTTCATTATTCAGTGGTACCTTACGTGACAGTTTGACTGCAGGGTTAAGCGGAATAACAGATGATGATATTTGGCATGTATTAAGCATAGCTCAGGCAAAAAAATTTGTAGCAAAAGATAAATTAGGACTTTTACAGCAAGTTGAACGTGGTGGAGGAAATTTTTCCGGAGGTCAAAGACAAAGATTATGTATAGCACGAGCATTGTTACGTAAACCGAGGGTTTTAATCTTTGATGATAGTTCAAGTGCTTTGGATTTAGCCACGGATGCGGCTTTACAAAAAGCCCTGCGCAATGATGATTTGTTTCAGGCTATGAATTTAATAACAATAAGTCAAAGAATTGCGACAGTCCGTAGATCAGATCTGATTCTGTTACTGAACAATGGAGAAATTGCCGGATTTGGTACTGATCAGGAATTATTGGCTGAAAACGAATTATATCAAGAGATATACCGTTCGCAAACGGAAAGCAGAGATTTGATGCATGAATAAATTAATCAACAATAATAAACAGATTGATTATCGTTCGAGTTCGAAATCTCCGTTTAAACTTTTAATGCACAGAATGTTAAAAGCTCCCGGACAATTAGCAGCAATTATTATTTTTGCTGTTTTGAGTAATATTTTATTTTTACTGGGGCCTAAATTAATCGGACAAGCCATTGATTTGTTAGTTGTTAATCAAGGCACAATAACGAATAATTTTATCAATTTGACTTTGATTCTAATTAGTGTTTATCTTCTTGCTTCGACATTGAATTGGCTGCTCGGTTTACTGACTTCTCGGATTTCCGCCAAGATCATAACCGATTTACGTTCAGATATCTACAATCACATTGAAGAATTACCTTTGAGTTATTTTGATTCAGTAAAATATGGTTCGATTAGCAGTTTGATCAGTACAGATATTGATCAAGTTAATGATGGTTTAATCAGTGGATTACCGCAGCTATTTTCAGGTTTGGTCAGTTTAGTCGGCTCAATATATTTTATGTTTTCTATTAGTTGGCAAGTTACTCTGTTGATTTTATTTTTGACACCGATCATTATTCTTGTTTCAAGAACTATTAGTCGAAGTTCATATAATATGTATAGTTTGGAAGCGGAGCAACGCGGAATACTTAACGGTTTGGCGGAAGAGACGATTGCCGGACACACTTTAGTCAGAACTTTACAGGCAGACCAACAATATATCGAACAATATCGTGAATTAAATCAAGAACTATATCGTTACGGGCAAAAAGCTCAGTTTTATTCTTCTTTAACCAATCCTTCAACTCGATTAATCAATGCAACATCGTATATTTTGTGTGGTGCTTTAGCCAGTTATTTGGCTCTGAAAGGTGAGTTAACAGTTGGACAAGTCGGTAGTTTGTTATTTTATGCAAATCAATTTTCCAAACCCATTAATGAAATCACCGAGATCATTACTCAATTGCAGGCTGCCTTAGCTTCAGCCGGTAAAATATTTGAAGTTTTAAGTATTGAACCTGTACCGAGTGAACCTTCAGATATGCCAAATCTCAAAGTAAATCAGGGAAAAATCAGATTCGATCAGGTTTATTTTTCTTATGACAAAGATAAACCTTTGATCGAAAACCTGAATGTTGAAATACCAGGACTTTCCAAAATTGCAATTGTCGGTCCAACCGGAGCAGGCAAAACGACATTAGTCAATTTGTTAATGCGCTTCTATGATTTAGATTCCGGTCAAATCTCGATTGATGGTCAAGATATTACCGGTGTTACCAGACAGAGCGTCAGACGTAGTTTCGGAATGGTTTTACAAGACGTTTGGTTGTTTAAAGGAACAATCCTTGAGAATCTATCATTTGCCAATCCTCAAGCTACCAGAGCGGAAATTGAAGCTGTATGCAAAAGTATAGAGGCAGATCAATTTATCAGGCGCTTGCCACATGGTTATGAAACAATTATTGGTGAAGACAATGTACTGTCTCAAGGACAACAACAATTATTGACCGTAGCAAGAGTAATGTTGCAGAATCCGCCAATGTTAATTTTGGATGAAGCAACTTCAGATATCGATACGATGACCGAAATGCGTGTACAAAAAGCGTTCCATGAGATGATGAAAGGCCGGACAAGTTTTGTCATTGCACATCGTTTATCGACTATTCTTGATGCAGATTTAATTCTGGTGATGCAAGACGGCAACATTGTAGAGCAAGGAAATTTCACATCTCTGATGCAAACAAACACTCTATTTAAATCTTTATACGAAAGTCAATTTTCCATTTGATATCCAAGAAATATTGATTTACAAGCAAAAACCGTCTGAGCGAGAGATTGCTGGAAAAATTCTTAAAAACTTGGTGAAATTGCCGTTAATGAATCGTATGTTCGAGGGCATTAGCCTGAGTTTACGATTCATAGGCAATGAGCCTTAGTTTTTGAATTTTTATCAGCAATCAAGATCAGACGGTTTATTTCTTGCAAGTCAATAATATGATTTTATATTGATTATTCCGGTTTATAGCTTTCACGTAATGAAACGCTGCGATTGAATACCGGCTTTTCCGGGGTGGAATCTTTATTATCTTGCACAAAATATCCCTGACGGATAAATTGAAAAGCAGATTCTCGGAATTCCGGTTGTAATAACCAAGGTTCAAGTTTAGCATTTTCATATATTTGCAGTGAATCCGGATTAATTAATTCGTGGTAGTCGGAAGTTGAAACGTCCGGTTCTTTAACGGTAAACAGGTTTTCGTAAACTCTGACTTCACTATCAATTGCAGCATTGACATCAACCCAATGGATTGTACCGCGTACTTTACGACCGTCTGCAGCTTTGCCGCCTTTACTCTCCGGATCATATTCAGCCAAGACGGCAGTTATATTACCGTCTTCATCTTCAAGATGACCGGTGCATTTAACAATGTATGCTCCGCGTAAACGGACTTCATTACCTTCATATAATCTATGATATTTTTTCGGTGGATTTACCGCATAGTCATCACGTTCAATCCAAACTTCACGTGAAAAACTCATCTTATGTGAACCGAACTCAGGTTTATAAGGAAAGTTTTGAACTTCGACTTGTTCAATTTGATTTTCGGGATAATTAGTGATAATTAATTTCACAGGCTCTAAAACTGCCGATCCGCGCAGAGCATTGTCATTCAAATCCTCACGTAAGCAGAATTCAAGGAAATCGTGGCTGACAACGGACTCAACCTTTGAAATACCGATTCTTTCACAGAAATTACGAATTGCTTGCGGTGTATATCCTCGACGACGCAATCCCCTAATTGTTGGCATACGGGGATCATCCCATCCGTCGACGATTCCTTCTTCTACAAGGCTGCGCAGTTTACGTTTACTCATAACCGTATATTCAATGTTTAAACGGGCAAACTCGATTTGACGTGGTTTATAGGGAACACTGCAATGTTCAATAAACCAATCATATAAAGGCCTATGATCTTCAAATTCCAGTGAACAGAGTGAGTGGGTAATACCTTCAATTGCATCTTCTAAAGGATGAGCAAAATCATACATCGGATAAATACACCAGGTATCGCCTGTTCGATGATGAATTTCATGAGCAATACGATAAATGACCGGATCGCGCATATTGATATTACCGGAATTCATATCAATCTTTGCCCGCAAAGTCATTCTCCCGTCTGCGAATTCACCGGCTCGCATACGGCTGAATAAATCCAAGTTTTCTTCAACGGGACGATCACGATAAGGACTGTTTTGACCAGGCTCAGTTAAAGTACCTCGCGTTTCACGGATTTGTTCTGCGGTTAATTCGCAAACATAAGCCAGACCTTTTTCGATCAACTCAATTGCATAACCATACATATCTTCAAAATAGTCCGAGGCATAATAGAAACGGTCACCCCAGTCGTAGCCTAACCAATGCACATCTTCTTTGATTGCTTCAACATATTCGATATCCTCACGAATAGGATTGGTATCATCCATTCGCAGATTACATATACCCTGATATTTTTCTGCCGTAGCGAAATCAATATAGATGGCTTTGGCGTGACCGATATGCAAATAACCGTTCGGTTCGGGCGGAAAACGGGTATGTACGGTTCGTCCTTCATATCGTCCGCCTTTTGCAATATCCTGATCAATAAAGTCATGGATAAAATTATTTGGCATATTTCCGGGATTTTTTAAAACAGATTTTATATTTTCAGTCATTAATCTCACCTCAAAAAATAATTTTCATAGAATCTCTCTTATATAGCAATAGTTCTTATTTGCCTTTTCAACAAGTTCATAATCTTCACGCTGAATACCGATTGGGTTTTAGTTGTCATTATATTCTTTCAAATTATTAATGGCTTCTCTTAGGCGTTTAAGGGATTCTTCTTTTCCCAGTAATAATAAAAGTTCAATTGAACCGCCTGGAGTGACCTGTCTGCCGGAAAGAGCGATCCTGACCGGATTCATGATTTGACCGGTTTTTAATTCCAACTCCGGTCCCAGATTCATTAATAAATCATGAAGGTAATCACGTTCATAAGTATCTGAAGCAGATATACGGTCGACAATGATTTGCAGGACTTGAGCTGATAATTCAGGAGTCAACTTGCTTCTTTTATGAACATACATTTCCGCATTGAACGGATCAGGTTCTTTGACAAAATCCAACATCATGGCTAAATCGGTTCTTTTAGTGATTCGATTTTGCAACATTTCAGCCAGTAAATCCATGTCAAAAGTTTTATCTGCAAAAAATTTATTAGCTTCCGGTTCAAGCCAATCTTTAAATGTTTCAACATCCATATTGCGAATGTACTGCTCATTATACCAATCTAACTTATTATAATCGAATGTGGCAGGAGATTTACTGATACCGGAAATTGTAAAAACTTCACACAATTCCTTTAAACTGAAGATTTCACGTGTATCTCTGCTCGGTGCCCAACCTAAAAATGCAATATAATTGATAATGGCTTCAGTTAAATAACCTTGGTTACTCAATTCTTCAAAAGTAGTTGCTCCATGGCGCTTGGAGAGTTTTGCTCCATCTGAACCGAGAATTAAAGGCAAATGGACGTATTTGGGAATTTCCCAACCGAAAGCTTCATATAATAAATTATATTTCGGTGTAGAAGAGAGATATTCCGAACCTCTGACCACATGAGTAATTTCCATTTCATGATCATCAATTACATTAGCAAAATTATATGTCGGATAACCGTCAGATTTTATCAAAATTTGATCTTCCAGTTCTTTGTTTTCAACACTTATGTCACCGAAAATCTCATCGTGAAATGTCGTACTGCCGGTTAACGGCATTTTTTGCCTGATAACATAAGGCTCACCTGCAGCTAACTTGGCATCAATTGTTGCTTTATCCAAATCACGACAATGTCTGTCATAGCCGAAATGATCCAAAACTTCACTATCCTCGTCTTCATTTAGTTCAGAATCCTGATTTAGTTCAGAATCCTGATGCAAAGAATCTAAGCGATCTTTAGAGCAAAAACAATAGTATGCCTTATCTTGTTGAACTAATTGTTCTGCATATGGCAAATAACGATCAAGCCGTTCACTTTGGACATAAGGTGCATGAGGACCCCCGATATCGGGACCTTCATCGTATTTCAAATTGACTTCTGCTAAAGTTTGATAAATATGTTCAACTGATCCTTCAACCAAGCGTTCTTGATCAGTGTCTTCAATTCGCAAGATAAATTTTCCATTTTGACTTTTAGCTACTAAAAATTCATATAAAGCCGAACGTAAATTGCCGACGTGCATAAATCCGGTTGGACTTGGGGCAAATCTGGTTCTTACAATTTTTTGCATTTTATCCTCCTCGTACTCTACATCAGAGCAACATATATTTTATCATACTTAAGAAATAATCTATCAATTGTTATGTCGTATTTGCCATTATCTGCATGAAGCAATGTTTTGATCTGAATTTATTATTGAGGCTTGTCAATCCGATCTTTTAATTCTTTTTGAATATTATTTAATCTGTACAAGCGAATTTGACGAGATAATGCTTTACCCAAACGATAAATTTTAAATATTAAAATGATACAAAGCAAAATAATCAAGACAATAATCATTTTGCTTAAATTAGGATTTTGCTGTATAGAATTAATCATCATACTGAATAGAGTGTTATCGGAAAGAATCGAGACATCGGAGCCTACCTCAGCTTCAATCTGCGATCCGTCATTTAGTGTGAAAATTACATGGCCAACAGGAGTGCCGCGAGCTAAAGGACGGCTATGCGGACCATATGAAACATATTTTACAGCAGGATGCAGAAAGCTGTCGTTGGCAGGGTGGATATAATTTATTGTTTTTAAAAACGACAGACTGATTTTATCGCCTTCTTTAGTTTGATCAAAGCTGGGATATGATTGACCTTGAGTAACGAGTGGAGATACCGTATAGTGTTCCGAAATATTTTGTACCAATTCAACTATCTGTTTTGCAAAAGTATTTTTTGTTTTATCACTCATAAAAATCAGATACTTTATTTGGTTTTTTTCACCAATTGCCATACTGAACGACATATCTTGATGTTTCAAATTCCAAGCACCTTTAATACCTTGATCAATTGATGCAAATATCTGATCAAAAGGATGGCGTAAAGCAATCATTGTTCCATCAGGCATTCTCGTAAAATATTCTCTTTCACTGAACATTTGATTTGCAGTCTGATTTTTAGTCAAAGTGGTGACAAGCTTTGCAAGATCTGATAAAGTGCTTTTTTGGTTTAATAAGTCTGCATCTTTGATCAAATCAAAATCACTCGACCAAGCTTTTCCGTCTTTCAAATCGGCAAATCCTAAAACATTAGTAAAATTAGTATCGTTCATTTCAAGTTGCATGGCTTTTTCATTCATTAATGTAACACACGCCTCTTCTGAACCCGCTAAATGTTCTGCCAAAATTAATGCTGCACTATAGGAATGTTCATATATATGTAATGCTAATAGATTTGAAACAAGATAGGTTTCATTTTGTTCGATAATTACAGATTGATTTTTCTGATTTTCTTGTCCGAATTTGATCGCTTTGGTACTAGGTGTAACTCTTTCATCCAATTCCAACTGTTCCAAGACCAACAAACTGAGCATTAAATGGTTTGCTGCCGGTAAAGGAATCGGACTTGATGCTTGCTGTGAAAACAGCGTTTTATCAAATTCAGTACTAATAACCAAAACGTTATTGATATTTACTTCAGGGTTGAAACCATGAGTTAATTGATTGGTATCCACATTTGCCTGAACAATTTGCCCGTTTATCTTTAAAAAAAAGAAAGCAAGAAAAAAGCAAACAAATAAGAATATACTGACAGAAAATTTATATTTTCTTTCTTTGCCGAATTTATATTTCTTGCCTGATTTAGATTTATGTTTACTTTTTGTTTTTGAGTTATTTATTTTATCTAGCATATTTTAACTTACAATATCATCTACAGATTTAAATCTTCTAAAATTTAAATCATAATGGATAAAATATTCAGAATTTGTGTCTATTAATTTTAACAGAAAGCTTGTTGCAGGTCGAATATAAAAAGGTTAAAATGACAGTATGAATTTTATTAATAAACTTCGTAGTTTTTCAATATTTTTATTCTCGTTAGCGCTCTTAATTTCGCTAGTTGCTTGTCAGAATTCTACCGACAATAAATTAAGTATGCCGGCGCGTTATGGTGATAATGGCAGAACTTTGGCAATTAATTTCGCACAAAGTTTTCCTGAAAGATATGCCGGAAGTGAGCAAGAAAAGTCCGCGGGAGATTGGCTGATTAAGGAATTGGGAAATCTTGGTTATGAAGCACAAGTCGATGAATTTACCTTTACTGATAATACCGGGAAACAGCTTACATCAAGGAATATTTCAGTAGAAATTGAAGGAACCGGATTTGAGTATACCGGATCTGATTCTGATGCAAAAGCTACACTGGATACTGTCAATGATCAATTTATTCTTATAGGAGCCCATTACGATACTCCTGTTAAAGAAAAGCAAGCTGTTGACACAGTTTCAGCAACAGGTGACGGGATTCATAATAATGCTGCAGGCGTTGCGGCCATATTAACAATAGCCAAAGAAATGCAACATGACCGACCTGCCTACAATGTACAACTGGTATTTTTTGGTGCCGGCACGCAAAATTTTGCGGGAGCCGGAGCATTTCTTGAACAGATGTCCGAATCAGACTTAAATCGACTTGAAGCGATGTATAACATAGACAGAATTTACGCAGGTGACAAAGTTTACGCTCATGCCGGACAAAATTCCGTACTTGAAGGACAAAAGAAGTCATATGAAAAGCGAAAAAAATTATATGAAATGACTGATGTCTATTATAATTATTTGCTTTTGACCAACAATGATTTTTCTTTATACACGAATCAAAACATTTTTACTCTTGAAGTTGAAAACTTTGCAGAGCCGGTCTTATTTAGAGAATGGACGACTCATCTTGGAGATCATACACCTTTTGATCAAATTGGTATTCCGGTCGTCTTTTTGGAATCATTTGAATATGATGTAGACTCCTTTGCTGACTTGGGCAAAGAATCCACGGATCCGATGTTTAATGTTGTAGAAGGAATAATCGATCGCAGTAATTTAGACTCAAGTGCTTATCTTAATGATTATTATCAAATTGCGGAAGAAGAGAAAAACGAAAAAATCTTCGGTGAAATGGAAACCGCTGAAACCGAACAGAAAGCGAATGATCCTGACGATCCGAACCAAACGGATGGTCAATCTTTGGAGGAATTACGTGATAATCGTCATATTGATCGGTTGGAAAGAAGGATTAACAATGTTGCCTTTTTGATTATCAAGAGTGCCCAACGCGGCGACAAGAATTTTGTTCCGAAAAAATAAATTTAGTGAAAACCCCAAATAGATTTCTAAAACAATTGAGAAAATAGAATTCTTATAAAAACAAAATATTAAATCAATGATTTCTGGAATACAATTAAAAAGTTTAAATATTTTATAGTACTTCAGCTTATAGATACGATTAAAAATCACAATGAGGTAAAAGAAAGGTGATAAATGCATGCTAAATGATTTAAACTTTGTTGGTTGGCAATTTTGGTTAGTAGCATTAATTTTCTTTATTGTAATTGAGGCGGCTACGGTGAGTTTAGTGTCCACCTGGTTTATGATTGGAGCATTAGTTGCTTTAATTCTAGATTTAACTGGGGCATCAATAGCGGTACAAATTATTGTTTTCTTTGTTGTTTCGACGATTAGTTTGTTGTTTTTCTTATTAGTAATCAAGCCGAAATTGAATAAAAAAACCGAACAGCTGGAAAAAACCAATGCGGATCGTATTGTCGGTCAGGAAGGTATTGTTCTTCTGGAGATTAATCCGCTGAAAAATACCGGTCAAATCAGAGTTAAAGGTCAGATTTGGAGTGCGAGCAGTTATCATGATTTAATTATTCCCGAAAATTCTTTGATTAGAGTGAAAGAGATCAAGGGTGTAAAAGCTTTTGTTGTTCCACTGGATGAAACAGTGCAAAATAGCACAGAGTAATGTCAGTAATTCAGTAAATGGTAAATAAGCAAATTAGCGATTAGTAAATAGCAAATAAGTAATAAATTATAACAAACAACATTTTAGATTTTGATTAACAGTAAAAACAATTAATGAAAATAGTATAGGAGGCATTAATGTTTATTTTAATAAGTAGCTTCATGATAGAAAGCATTATGACAACGATAGCAATTGGTCTGGTTGCATTAATCGTATTGATCTTATTAATTCGTAATGTTGTAGTTGTACCGCAAGCTCATGTATATGTAATTGAAAGATTGGGTGCATATAAACAAACTTGGCAGACAGGATTACATTTTAAGGTTCCTTTTATTGATCGTGTTGCCAGGAAGATTTCTTTAAAAGAAATTGTGGCAGACTTTCAACCGCAATTTGTAATAACTAAAGATAATGTCACGATGCAAATTGATACCGTTTTGTTCTATCAGGTTGTTGATCCTGTACTTTACTGTTATGGCATTGAAGATCCGATTAATGCGATCGATAATTTGTCTGCAACAACTTTACGTAATTTAATTGGTGATTTGGAATTAGATGAAACCTTAACCTCAAGAGATACGATAAATCAACAGATGCGTATTTTACTTGATGAAGCAACTGATCCATGGGGTATTAAAGTCAATCGAGTAGAATTGAAAAATATCATCCCTCCGCAGGATATTCAATCAGCAATGGAACGCCAGATGAAAGCCGAGCGTGAAAAGAGAGAAAGTATTTTGATCGCTGAAGGCCAGAAAGAATCACAAATCAGAATAGCGGAAGGTGAAAAAGAAGCTGCAATTTTGCGTGCTGATGCAAAAAGAGAACAAGCAATTCGTGAGGCAGACGGTCAGGCTCAAGCGATTTTGAAGATTCAAAAAGCAAGAGCTGAAGGTCTGGCGATGATTAAAGATGTTCAAGCGGATCAAGCTGTAATTTCATTGCGCGGTTTGGAAACCATGGAAAAAGTTGCCGATGGTCGTGCAACCAAAATAATCATACCTTCAGAATTACAGTCTTTGGCAACTGCCGGTCTTACCATAAAAGAAATGATCAAAGAACCGGCAGATCTTCCGGAAGATACTAAATCTGCGAATTAATGCAAGTTTTCTGTGTTAATATAATTAACAAGTATAAGCAAACCGGAATAATTAATTTAAAAATTAAAAAAATGTTAGTTGGAATTAGTATCAAAAATTATGCATTGCTACAGGAATTAAAGCTGGGTCTAGATCCGAAAAAACTTGAGCGAACGACGCAAGTTGCTCAATTGAAAGAGTTTGATTCTTTACAGCAGTTTACCGTCTTAATCGGTCCTAATGATTCAGGCAAAACAACAGTTTTTGAAGCCCTGGAATTTGTCTCGAATCTTTTGAAACGTGATGCTCAAATAGCTGCCAACAAAAGCAAACAAGGAAGTTTTTATGAATTGATGACTTCTTATGTAAGAAACGGAGCTGTTTTGGAATTCGATCTTGTTTTTAAGCATTTTGAATTGAGCTGTTATCTGCGTTATTTAGTCATGATTGCCGCAGATCACAACTATCGACCTTTTGTAAAAAAAGAATTGGTACAGCAAATCACGGTTGATTCTTGTGAAATAAACAAAATAACTCTTTTAGATATTGAACAAGGGCAAGGTTATATTCAGATTCCAACTTCATCAGATCCGGAGAGCAAAACCGAATTTGAGGTACAAACAGATCTTTCGTCTCAAAGAGAAACAGTACAGCTTACTGAACGTAAAATTTCTGCTTTATCTATTTATGGCAGAATGCAGCAATATCAAATTTTGGTTTGGTTATACCAAAAAATGACCAGATTCTACTTTGCTCAACTGAACAAATTACCTAATCAAACCTCGAAAAACATACAAATCGGTGGTCATAAACATCTGAATCGTAATGCTACCAATATTGAAAATTTTTTATCTTACTTGCGTTCGGAAAATCCGAAGCAATATAAAAGCTTATTAAAACGTTTGAATGACAATCTGCCTTCCGGTAACAAAATTGATCTGACCGCTTCCGATTCGATTATCGGTGCAGGCAATTTGAAGCTGTTGATACTTTATTTAATTCTGGCTGATCGAAGACCGATCATTGCCTTAGATCAACCTGATGCCGGTCTGTATTATGAGATGATTAATGCTTTATTGATTGAATTGAGAGATTATTCAATTCGCAATCCGGAATCCCAGATTTTTATTTCAACTCATAGTGCCAATATGCTGGATGCTTTTGCTCCTGAGGAAGTATGGTCATTTGATCGCACTGTTGATGCTGACAATCAACCGCAAATTACGGCCCGTTATATAGAGAATAATCCGGTGATAAAAGCAATGTATCAAGAAGGAGTTGGTCTGGGCTCACTTTGGTATAGCGGTTATTTTGAAAACGTATGATTATTGAAATTTTAACTGAAGATAAATCAAGTGTTCCGGTACTGTCGCAAATTATTAGCGAAATACTTCCGGCTTATCAAAATCTGATTAGTAAAGTTAATATTTTACCCCATAGGGGTAAGGGTAGATTACCTGATGATATTGATCAGAAACCGAAAGCTTTTGCCAGCTCTCTGCTTGATTTATTACCTGCAAAAATTCGTGCTTACCATAAAGTCTATTCAGATCAGGAAATTATTCTGGTAATAGTTTTAGATGCCGATAATGATGATGCCGGTGAAATTTATCGTAATATTGAATATGTCGTACGCAAAGAGGCTCCTAATAAATATTTTGTGATCGGAATTCCGACAGAAGAAACGGAAGCTTGGTTATTAGGTGATACAACTGCTTTGCTGACTGCGTATCCCGATATTAAAACTTCCGTCTTGGTTCATTATCAACAAGATTCAATTTGCGGAACGTGGGAGGTACTTGCTCGTGCGATCATGGGTTCGGGAGCTGAGAATTTAATACAAATAGGCTATCCTGCGGTCGGTGCATATAAACATTTATGGGCTGAAAAAATTTCTCGAAATATGAAAATCGCAAACAATAAATCGGCCAGTTACCAAGATTTTGTCAAACGCTTAACACAAGTGTTTGATTGGGCAAAACGAGACTACAATCAAATTCAAATACCGGCTGATGCTACCAGTTATATCAAACCATAGTTTGCCTATGGTTTCCTAATCGAAGCATTGAATGTTAATATAAGAATTTAAATTCATCATTTGTTCTTGTAATTTGCCCCTGCAACTTGATCGGTGAATTGATTTTCAAGAAAAGAGGATGTTTTGTCCAAAAGTTCAGAAGAATCAAAACTGAAAAATCCTAATATTTCGGATCCGATCGAGAGTCTCTATATTCATGTTCCTTTTTGTACTAGAAAATGTGGATATTGTGATTATTATTCGATTAGTTCAAAAGTTGCTGATTTTTCTGCATTTTACCAAGGCTTACAAACAGAGTTGGCTGCAACTTTGTCCGATATTAAACAAAACAATCTATGTTTAAATAGATTAAAAACCTTTTATATGGGTGGCGGAACGCCTTCTGTTTTACCGCCTGATGTTATGACATCTGTCATTAGTTTAATCCGAAAAGAAATCGGTTTTGCCCAAGATTTGGAATTCACAATTGAAGTTAATCCTGAACCGATTGGTCATAATACGGTATCAGCTGCAATTGAAGCGGGGGCAAATCGAATATCCATAGGTTATCAAGCAAAACAAGATTCTCTTCTGCAAAAAATCGGGCGCTTACATAGTTATGAAGATTTTTTAATAATAGTGAATTTGATCCGAGAATCCGGAATCGAAAATATCAGTTGTGATTTAATGTTCGGTTTACCGGGTCAAACCCTAAATGACGTGCTTGAAAGTGCCGGGCAATTGATAGAACTCGAAATTCCTCATGTCAGTTTTTATTCTTTGATTTTGGAACAAGGTACTTTGTTTTATAAAAAATATGCAGCTCACCCTGAATTATTACCATCGGATGATTTGGAACGAATGATGTATCGAAATTTACTTCATCTTTTTGAACAGCATCAATATCACTATTACGAACTTTCTTCAACCACAAAACCCGGATTTTATTCCAAACATAATTATAACTACTGGAGCACCAAACCTTATCTGGGAATAGGACCTGCAGCTCATAGTTATTATAACGGCATCAGACGCGGTAATGTCCGTTCATTTAAGAAATGGTCGGATAATCCGTTTGCTAGCGCGGAACTTGAACCGGTGAACTTTTTTCAAGCGATGCAAGAATATGCAATGCTGGCTTTCCGCTTAGCTGAAGGTTTTTCACCTGACAAATTCAAACAACGTTTCAGTATAAATCATCCTTTCGACGCTGAACTTGAGCGTTTGCTCAATAAAGATTTAATTTCGTACAATTCCAATACAAAAGCTTATCTTCTTACCGAAAAAGGCCTGGATTTCGGAAATCAGGTTTTCATTGAATTTGTTTGATAAAATATCATTTGAAAACGACAAAAAATAACCATGCTGACACAAAGTACGAAATTCAAAAATTGCTGTATTTCTTAGAGTTATTTTAAGATTAAAGACACTGGAAAAAGAAGGTGTTAAGTGGGTCTATGATTTAAAATAGATTATTTTCGACTCCGCTACAGGGTAACATGCCATAATTATGACAACGGCAAATAGTAACGCTGATGGCTGGGTTTCAAGTCAAATACTAAAGAAATAACTAAATGAAATTAAGTGAAATTAAGTGAAAAGGTACTTTTTATCAAAAAAATAAATTTTTATTATTGGAGGAGGATGTAAATGATTGTAGCAATTGGTGGCGGAGAAGTATCCAAAAATGAAACTTATGACATAGATAAATTTATTGTTGAGTCATCAAAAAAAGAAAAACCAAATTTCTTATTTATTCCTACAGCAAGTAAAGATGCTGAGACTTATATTCAAACGATTAATGGTTTATATGAAAATTTAGGATGTAAAACAGACACCTTGCATCTGTGTAATACTGATGTGAATATTGAAGAAGTTAATGAGAAGATTGAATGTGCGGATATCATTTATGTAGGTGGTGGAAACACTGCTTATATGATGGAAGTTTGGAGGAAGTATAGTGTAGACAAAGCATTAATCAATGCTCATAAAAGTGGCAAAATACTATCAGGATTAAGTGCAGGTTCTATATGCTGGTTTATCGCCGGACATAGTGATAGTGAGTTTATAGAAGATATCGAAAATCCAAAACATAAATGGGTTAAAGGTTTGGGCATCATTCCTTATTTACATTGTCCTCATTATGATGAGCCTGAAAGAGCAGGCTTTAATGAGTTCTATTCCGGACAGATAACAGATGCGATTGCAATAGAAAATCAAGTAGCGATTGTTTGGGATAATTATGAATTTTATGTGATTAAATCTAATCCTATTAAAAATGCATATATGTTTTCTTGGAGTGATACTGGTTTGAACAAAAAAGTTTTATTTTAAGACTTTTCACCCGGTTCAGGATCATTCTTCATAAGTGCACACTACTGTAAATATCAGAACAAAATATACCACTCTCAGCCCGATACGTACACGTCAAAATCGGATTCTTATTACCCCGGAAGCTTCGTGCACTTGTAAGACAACGGCTGTCCGGTAACGTATTAAAATGTATAATGAATGATAATTTAAAATGTTTATACTGAATTTAGATGGCGGAAAGCGTAATAAATTGAAATAGAAGTTATTTAATAATATTAAATTCTTTTCTTAGCGTCCTGACAATAAAATATGAAAAAGGATCTAATTAGGTATTGAGCTAATCAAATCCTTTTGATAGAATTTAATTAGGTTAATACCTAATTAAATTCATGGAGGACTATTATGGATAAAACAAAAGTATTAAAAGCTATTGCCGATGAATCACGTATGAGTATTTTAAAATTACTCTTGAAACATAATTATTGTGTACGTGCCTTAGCTAATGAATTGCAATTGACAGAGGCAACCATATCACAGCATCTGAAGGTATTACGCGAGGCAGGTCTACTTGTCGGAGAAAAACGCGGATATTTTATGCACTATTCTGTAGAGCGGGAAGTATTACACGAATTGGCTAAAAAGATTGAGGCCCTTGCTGCTACAAAGCGGGAGGCTTGCCAACCGGAAAAACGCGATGACTGCCCTGCTGATGAAAAGAAATATTGCCACAAAAAAGACAAATGCAGGGATGAAGTTAAGGAATTCTGCCACGGCAAAAAGAACGAAAATTAGTGATAAGGATCGAGAAAATGATCAATGTTACTAACTTAAGAAAAACATATGGTGACTTTACTGCTGTAAACAATATTTCTTTTGAAGTTCAAAAGGGAGAAATTTTCGGGTTTTTAGGACCGAACGGTGCAGGAAAAACATCTACGATAAACATGATGATAGGTCTGTCCAGACCTACTGCAGGAGAAATTTTTATAAATGGCATAGATGTAAGAAAACAGACAAAAAAAGCCCAATCTATAATGGGTATTGTTGCTGATGAAAGCAATCTTTACAATGAAATGGACGGTTTTGAAAACTTATGTTTTTGTGCCGCTTTATATGGTATGGAAAAAGATGAAAGAGAAGTAAAAGCCCGACATCTTCTAGAAGAGTTTGGTTTGAAAGATGCCGCAAAACGATCTTTTAAAGCTTATTCCAAGGGAATGAAGCGTAAACTTACAATAGCCGCAGCATTGATACATTCGCCGGAAATCTTGTTTTTGGATGAACCGACAACCGGGATTGATGTGGAAAGTTCAAGGCAAATTCGAAAAAGGATAAAGGCTTTGAAAGAGCAAGGAACGACAGTCTTTCTCACCACCCACTATATAGAAGAAGCCGAGCGTCTATGTGACCGTATCGCTTTTATTGCGAAAGGCCAAATAGTTGCATCAGGAACTGTCACTGAATTAATGGATAGTGTCTCCCATGGTCATGTTATTCGGTTTGTGACAAGTAAATTTGCTGAAAATCTTACTGCTGAACTTCAAAGTAATTTCGAGGGAAGCATAGCAACTATTCAATCTGACAATACTATGATTATGAAATCGGAAGAACGAATTCCGTTACTACCTGTTATGAATTTTCTGCATGATAAAGGAATTGATGTATACGAGGCAACAGAGCTGCGTCCTTCTTTAGAAGATGTATTCGTCAAGCTGACCGGCATAGAATCTTCTGTGCTTAAAAGGGATGAGAAAAAAGGAGGTCGTAAATGAGGAGTCGTATCGCTTTTTGGAATATTTTAAAAAAAGATATTAAAAATTATTATCTTAAACCGCCAAATATCAGCTGGGGTATCATCTTCCCTCTATCGTGGACCTTAATGCAACTTATTCGTTCTCCGGGAGAAAATGTTTTGAAACTATTACCGGGTTTGATGGCTATGAGTGTTTTATTCGGTACGACATCAATGCTTGCTGTTACTATTACTTTTGAACGTAGTGGCAGATCCTTTGAACGTCTGTTGTTGGCACCTATAAGTATAAATGTTCTGGTCTTGGCAAAAATAGCGGGAACAGTACTATTTGGGATATTTAATGCCTTTGTTCCGATAATATTTGCAAGCTTCTTCAAAGATTTAAGAGGAGTCAACTTCGGAATAATTCTACCGACTGTTTTTATGATTGCTGTAAGTTCAGCATTAATGGGACTATTGATTGCAGTATCTGCCAAACAAGTATTTGAGGCACAAACCTTTTCAAATTTCTTCCGCTTTCCAATGCTGTTTCTTTGCGGATTATTCGTACCTATTTCAGATCTGCCGGTATTTTTACGTCCAATTTCCTACTTATTGCCACTTACTTACGGAGCGGACATACTTAAAGGTGCTGTTACAGGAGTAAATACTCTTTCTCCAACGTTGTCTTTTGGTATGTTAATATTATTTTCTGTAGTATTATTTTTGATTAGTAGACATAATATAAACAGAAAGTGGATTTTGTAAAAAAATTTTATATATCTTTCTTATCAAAATTTTCAGAAATCAAATATAGCTTATACTTAACTGAATAGTTTATAGATAAACTCTGAATATTTTCAGTTGAATGAAAATATATCTAACATAGTAAATTAGTTTGCAGTTAAATGAAAATTACCATGTATATACAGGGATCAAAAAAATCAATATCATAAATTGGCTTTTGGGTTAATTTATTGTAGAGATCTCTTGTTTCACTTTCAGTTCAAATTTTTACATAATTCTTTGCTTTCCATCAGTTGACACTTATAAACCGGGGTGATAAAGTTATTTTGGCACTCTAAGCTGAAGAGTGCTAAAATGCAAATAAACCTTGAATGATACTTTGGTAATAGATTAATAAATTGGAGTAATAATTGTTAACTGAACGTAAAAGACATATTTTAAGAGCGATTATCGATGATTATGTTTTAAATGCTGAACCTGTCGGCTCCAAGTATTTAGTTGATAAATACAAGTTGGGTGTCAGCTCAGCTACAGTGCGCAATGAAATGAGTGAATTGGAGGAATTGGGTTATTTGGAAAAACCTCATACTTCTGCCGGCAGAGTACCTTCGGATAAAGGTTATCGTGCCTATATCGATTTGCTTTTAGATTTAAAGCCTGTTTCACAAACTGATCAAGATAAGATTGAGAGTTTCTTCAGCGATCATATGAATGAAGTTACTACTTTAGTGCGTCAGTCAGCAAATGTATTGTCGGAACAAACGGATTTTCCTTCATTGGTTATTTCTCCAAGATACAGTGATACCAGTTTGGAACAAATAAAGTTATTGATGATCGAACCCGGTAAAGCTCTGGTGGTTGTAGTTTTATCTCCGGGTATTGTTAAAGATCGGATGATCAGAATACCACATGAAATAAAACAAGAAGATTTGCATTTAATCAGTAAAATTATTGAGCAGAAATTAAGCGGACAAAAACTGGATCAAATTACATTGATTACGATATCTGCGGCTGCAGAAGATGTGCCGGTACCGGAAGCTCTATTGAATCAGGTTTTATTTGAAGCATATGTTTCGATTAAACAAGCGGAGAACATTGAACTGTATATTCAAGGAACTCATAGATTATTTAATCATCCTGAATTTCAAGAATTATCCCTTGCCAAGAGTTTTTTAGATACAATGCATGAAGAAGGCATTGTGGCAGGATACATGAGTGAATGGGAAAGCATGAATGTAGATCTGGAACTTACTGAAACAAATGATGTTGAAGAAATAGAACAGTTAAATAAGACCAGACAAGAACAGCCATATATGAAAGAAAATCCTTCATATATGGTTCGTATAGGACAGGAAATTACCTTAAAGGGTTTAGAAGAATGCAGTTTTATAACAGCTGCTTATAAAATAACTAATAAAATTACCGGTCGAATCGGTGTGATCGGTCCGAAGAGAATGGAATATGGCAAAATAATTTCGCAAATAAATTTCATCAACTATACTTTGGATCAACAAATTATGGAACTGGCATCCGGTTATGATCGGAAGGAGGATATTAATGGCGAAAAAAAAGAAGAACAAGCTTGAATCAGAAGACTTGAATCAAGAACAAATTGGTTCTCCGGAAGATGTGAAAGATTCTGAAGAAGTGTCTGCAAAAGCTGAAACAGGTGTAACAGATGAAACAGATGTAACAGCTGAAACAGAAATAAATGCTGAAGAGACTAATCTGGAAGAAGAGTATGCTGAATTAAACGATAGGTTTTTACGTTTAATAGCTGAATATGACAACTTCAGAAAACGCTCGCAAAAAGAAAAAGATTCTTTGTATAGTGATTCAGTAGTTGATGTTTGTAAAGCTTGGTTACCTGTTTTAGATAATTTGGATCGTGCAATTGAGGCGGCTGAAAAATTCGTCAGTGACGAGAGCAAACAAATGGCTGAAGGCATGGAAATGGTCAGACGCCAAGCAATTGAAGTTATGAGTGGACTTGGTGTCGATATGATGGATTGTTTAGGCGAAAAGTTTGATCCGGAATATCACGAAGCTGTAGCTCATATAGAAGACGATTCATATGGTGAAGGCGAAATAATTGATGTTTTACAAAAAGGATATATCAAAGGTGATCGCATAATTCGACATGCAGTAGTTAGAGTAGCAAATTAACTTTTTTATAACAATGAACAATAGATAAAAGAATAATATGATTTATAAATTGGAGGAATAACAATATGTCTAGAATAATAGGAATTGACTTAGGAACAACAAACTCATGTGTAGCAGTACTGGAAGGTGGTGAACCGGTCGTAATACCGAATCCGGAAGGAGCAAGAACAACACCGTCGGTAGTAGCTTTTACTAAAGATAATCAGCGCTTGGTAGGTGCTATAGCCAAACGTCAGGCTGCCAGTAATCCGGATCGAACCATAATGTCGATCAAGCGTGAAATGGGTTCAAATTTTAAAGCCAAGATTGCTGATAAAGAATATACTCCACAAGAAATTTCGGCTATGATTTTACAAAAATTGAAAGCCGATGCCGAAGAATATTTGGGTGAAACTGTAAGTAAAGCGGTTATTACAGTTCCGGCATACTTTAGTGATTCACAAAGACAGGCAACTGCCGATGCCGGTAAAATTGCCGGTCTTGAAGTCATGAGAATCATAAATGAACCGACTGCTGCTTCGTTAGCATATGGCCTTGACAAAGAAACTGAACAAAAAATTGTTGTGTTCGACTTGGGCGGTGGTACTTTTGACGTTTCAATTCTCGAAATCGGTGATGGTGTTTTTGAAGTTTTAGCTACATCCGGTAATAATAGATTGGGTGGTGACGATTTTGACCAACGTATCGTTGATTATCTGATTGCTGAAATGAAAAAGGATCAGGGAATTGATTTAAGTAAAGACAAATTGGCTTTACAACGTCTGCAAGAAGCTGCAGAAAAGGCAAAAATTGAATTATCAGGTATGACCACAACCAGCATAAACTTACCTTATGTAACAGTTGATGAAACCGGTCCGAAGCACTTAGATGTTTCATTGAGTCGTGCAAAATTTGATGAATTAACGGATGATCTTGTTGACAAAACAATCCAACCTTTAGAGCAGGCAATGAAAGATTCAGGCTTAAAACCTAGTGATATCGGTAAAATTTTATTAGTTGGGGGTTCGACCAGAATTCCGGCAGTTCAAGAAAGAGTAACCGCTTATTTCGGTCAAGAGCCTTTCAAAGGTATCAATCCTGACGAATGTGTCGCAATCGGTGCTGCAATTCAAGCCGGTGTTTTATCCGGTGATGTAGAAGGTTTGGTTTTATTAGACGTAACACCGTTATCTTTGGGTATAGAAACTTTAGGCGGTGTTATGACAAAAATCATTGATCGCAATACTACGATACCGACCAAAAAGAGCCAGATTTTCTCAACTGCTCAAGACGGTCAAACTCAAGTTGAAGTCCATGTCTTACAAGGAGAACGTGAATTTGCCAATGACAACAAAACATTGGGTAATTTTATCCTTGACGGTATTGCACCGGCACCACGCGGTATCCCGCAAATTGAGGTTACCTTTGATATCGATGCCAACGGTATTGTCAACGTGTCTGCAGTAGATAAAGGAACAAATCGTAAACAAAATATTACAATTACTGCGTCAACTAATTTAAGTGATGAAGAAATTGATCAAGCAGTAAAAGAAGCAGAGAAATTTGCTGAAGAAGATAAAAAACGCAAAGAAGAAGTTGAAATTAAAAACCAGGCTGACAGCACAGTTTATCAAACTGAAAAAACCTTAAAAGACTTGGGAGATAAACTTGATGCAGCTGAAAAAGAAAGCATAGAAGCTGAAATTAAAAAGCTGAAAGATTCTATTGAGAAAAATGATCTGGAAGGTATGAAAACTAATACGGAAGCTGTACAACAAGCACTCTATAAAGTTTCAGAAAAGCTCTATCAACAACAAGCTGCTCAAGAAGCTCCACAGGATGGTGCAGCAGGTCAGGAACAGTCTGATGCGAATGCCGGTCAAACCGGAGGAACCTACGAAGCTGATTTTAAAGATGTCGGTTCGGATGAAGAATAATTATGTCATAGTCAACTGATAAATGCTAGAATAATAAAAAGTATTTGAAAACTACCCCGCCGTCATTACTTGATGGCGGGATTAATCAATTAACGGGATTAATCAATTAATTTGAATGTTAAAATAAATTATCTTGAAATCTATTTAAAACATTAATATTTAGTTATATTGTTTAGAAATTTTGTTATGTTGAAAATAAATGCAAGGAGGCTCTGATTAGTGTCGGATAAACGCGATTATTACGAAGTTCTAGGTGTCCAAAAAGATGCCGATGACAATACTATAAAAAGAGCTTTTTGGAAATTAGCAAAAAAATATCATCCGGATGTTAATCCGGATAATCCTGAAGCTGAACAGAAATTTAAAGAAGCTAATGAGGCATATGAGGTTCTCAGTGACAAAGAGAAACGCCAGCGATATGATCAATTCGGCCATGCTGGTGTTGACGGACAGGGATTCGGCAGTACTTCCGGAAGTGGCTTCGGCATCAATTTGGAAGATATTTTCAGCTCGATTTTTGGTGATTTAGGTTTTGGTTTCGGTGGTAGCAGCCGAGAAGGATTTCGTCGTCAAGGACCGATTCCCGGCGCAAATTTACGTTATCGTATGAATTTGGATTTTATGGAAGCTGCTTTCGGAACTGAACGTGAAATTAAAATTCGTAAAGAAGATTTGTGTAAAACTTGTAATGGATTTGGAACAAAAAATGGCAAAGAACCTCCTGTTTGTCATACTTGCGGTGGAAGCGGTCAAGTGACGGGAGTTCAACAAACTATATTCGGCCAGGTGCGTACCTCGCAAACTTGTAATAATTGCCATGGTTCGGGACGTGCAATTGACGAACCGTGTCCGGAATGTATCGGTACAGGTAGAATAATGATTACAAAACGCCTGAAAGTTACTGTTCCGGCAGGAATTAATGAAAGAGAAATGCTGACCTTAAGTGGAGAAGGTGAGCCCGGAACGATGGGTGCACCGAATGGCGACTTATATATTGAAATCCACATTAAACCGCATGAAGTTTTTTCCAGACAAGGTAACATAACATTCTGTGTTGTGCCGGTTACCTTTGCTCAAGCTGCACTTGGTCAAGAAATAACCGTACCGACAATAGATGGCTCAATGCCCTTTAAATTAAAGCCTGGGACGCAATCA
Source organism: Clostridiaceae bacterium (assembly GCA_012518795.1). GTDB lineage: Bacteria > Bacillota > Clostridia > Saccharofermentanales > DTU023 > UBA5436. The sequence continues at coordinate 196,869 of JAAYRL010000006.1, read as the reverse complement.
GGTGATATCTATACTATTCATAATAAAGGTATTCCTTATATCAATCGACGTAATTCCCGTGGTGACCATAAATTCCAAGTTGAACTTGAAGTACCGCACAATTTGAATAAAGAACAAGAAGAATTGTTGGAAAAATTTGAAGCCAGCATGAAAGAAGATAATTATAAAAAACGCAAAGGTTTTTTCAATACAATTAAAAAAATATTTACTGATTTCGATTCGAAGAAATGATAATACATACACTCTAAATATAGGCAGACTAAACCAAATCGATGTGCCGATAGACTGTTTTCAGTATAAATACATACATTCTAAATACAGGTAGACTAAACAGTATAAGTCAAAATTATATATGGCGTAATGACATAAAGCATGGATATATTATTTAAGGGAGAAAGCGTGCCTGAAAAGGAATGGCTGATTTTTCAATTCAAAACAACCCACGAGGCGGCTTTTGCAATCAACAATTACCTACTTGCTTGCGGTGCTGTGGGAATATCGTCAATCGATAAAACTGAATTGGAGGAATCGCTTCAAACAAACCATTCACCTGATGTAATTGCAGAAGATTTTCTTAACAATTTGGATTCTGAAGTAATAATCGAGGCATATTTTCCCATATCTAGTGACTTATCTAGTCAAGAAAATATAGTACATTCGGATTCTGAAGATAATTTAAAGGTGGAAATTAATCAAGATTTGAATTATGCTGCAGCAGAAGTTGGAAAAATTGCTAAGCAGCGAATTCCCATTACTCAATTTGAGATAAAAATTGAACAAAGTTTGGCACGCATAGCCGAATTTTCAGACATCGGACAAGGCTATATCGGTTATCGTCGGATTGAAACAGATAATTGGTCAGAAAAATGGAAACAATATTATGATACAAATAAAATCGGACGTATTGTAATCAATCCCAGTTGGCTGGAGTACAGTGCACAAGCAGATGAAATAGTGCTCAATCTCGATCCTGGCAGTGCATTTGGTACCGGTGAACATGAATCAACTTCTATAGTCCTCAGTTTTTTATCAGAGTTTAATTATAATAATTTGCCGCCGGGACCGATTTTAGATTTGGGAACGGGTAGCGGTATTTTAGCCATTGCATTGGCCAAATTATTACCGGATGCTGAAATTACTGCATTAGATATTGATCCGCATGCCATAGAAATTGCCAAGAACAACGCTGCGTTTAATTTGGTTGAAAACATTGATTTTTCCGTAGGCGAACTTCATATGCAAAATCAAAAATTTAGTTTAATAGTTGCGAATTTGACCGCAGATATTCATTTAGATCTGGTGCAAACATATAAGGATAAGATGATGTCAGGTGGTTTTTTAATTATTTCCGGAATAATTAAACAGCGAGCGAATGAAGTCAGGGCAATTTTTGAACAAAATGGTTTTGTGCTTCTATCTGAAAAGGAAGAAAATGATTGGCAGAGCATAATATATCGGTATATATTTAACGATATATAGGTTGGTATAAAAGATTTAATCTTTTTCAATTAAAAATCTCAGCCCTTTTTATAATTCAACTAATCAGCATGCACACTATTTAAGGCTATACTGCGAAAATCCAGTCTAACCTTAGAAAGTGTGTATATATACCTGGAAAAAGCCGGTTTAATCAAGGGAAATGCACACTATTTAAGGCTATACTGCGAAAATCCAGTTTAACCTTAGAAAGTGTGCATATATACCTGGAAAAAGCCGGTTTAATCAAAGGAAATGCACACTATTTAAGGCTATACTGCGAAAATCCAGTCTAACCTTAGAAAGTGTGCATATGTACCTGGAAAAAGCCGGTTTAATCAAAAAAGATGCACACTATTTAAGTTCGTACCGTAGAATCTCAGGATAACCTTAGAAAGTGTGCATATGCAATGCGGAAAAACCGGTTTTATGTATGATATGAGAATTGCTCTTTTTTTGCTTTAATATCATAAAAGCGGTCGATCTCATGAGCCAGGAAGTTTACTCTTTTTAGGATATTTTTTCGAGTAATAATTCCGAGAAATTGATTATTATCATCAACTACACAAACAAAGTTATGATTTATCATTTGATGCAAAACATCTTCTAAATCAGCATCTTCATGTACAACCGAATAATCATAACAGATGATTTCCGCAACTTTCTTTTCGGATAATTTGTCCCAATCGTATGAGATTTGATTTTTAACTCCTTCGATAACCAAAGGGAGAGATATTACACCATGCAGACGATGCTGGTTATCAATTACAGGAATGGAACTATAGCCAACTGTTGATAAGATCATCATTGCATGCAATAAAGTGTTTTCGGTTCTAACTGTAGCAACTGTATCAGCCGGAATTATTAATTCATTCTCGTCAAAAAGTAGTAGATTTTCAATATGTTTATTAATCATTCACAAAAACCTCCATCTTTTTGTTATCTTCTAATAGCATAATAGACAAATACGACGTATGCAAGGAGAAATTATTAAAAATGTGTATCAGTTGTTCATAATTTGGTAATTTGCTAGAGATCGTTTTTGACAAAGGAATCTCTGGCAATCCAGATAAAACACACAACCATAACAAGCCAATAAAGATAAGGTAGGGATGATGGAGTTCTGAGCACAAATTCCCGGTTAAGATTACTTCCGAAGAAAATAAAGTTCGAATAAGAAGTATTATTGATTGTCGGGAAAATATAATTGCTTAAATCAAGGTATTCAAAAGGTAAAAAAGCAATAATTGGGTGCAATCTGATAGAAATCAATTTAATAAAATTATAAATGCTCAGCAAACCGAATTGCATAACCATCGTAATACCGACTGCAATAGAAGTACTTCGTGTAACGCTGGAAAACATCAATGCGATAGTGCCGGTAATAAATACAAAACTAACTTTGCTAAGACTTAATAAGAGCAAATAAATGGGAAACTCTAATGCACTTACTCCGTTTCCGGTTGTGAACACATAAGGTAATCGATAAAAAGGCTCTACAAAAATATACGAAGAAATCAAAGTAGTCAGATATACAATCAGCATACCGATTAAGCTGATACTGAAAATGCCCAATACTTTGGCAAAGAAAATTTTACAACGTTTTACCGGTGCGATGATTAACCCCTTAATTGATCCTGTAGAAATCTCTTGCGAGATGGTACTTCCGGCAAGAATTATTATAAGACAAATAATTGCATATGTACCGAGCGAAATTGCTGAAACGGGATAATGACAAATTGAATCATCCGCTTCAGGAGGATTTGTAGCGGGCAAATTCAGATAATAATTTGCTACTTGATAATGTTGCTTTGCTTCTTCTATTTCAACCGGTAATAAAGGACTATATAAGACATAACCGTCATTTATCGCCTCAAAAGAATTGTTACGTAAATATTGTAAAGAAAGAAAATAATTTTTACCCGGATAGTTAGGTTTACCGGTAGGGTTTAATTGTAATTCTAATTTCAAATCCGCAATCTGAAAATCTTTTTGTTGTTCATTTAGGGCTTGATTAGACTTAACATTATCGATTTGATAATCAATAAATGCAGCATAATCATCTTGACTAATAATCCGATCAATATTTTTCATTCTTAGTTCCATTGCATCAATGGTCAAGTCGGTATATTTATTCTTATATAGATAATAGTCATACGGATAATAATTAGTTGAATAAATATCTGAATAATAATCAAAATAAACATCGGGTCCGCCGGCAAAATCAGATGGATCTACATCATTCCCTCTGACTGTTTCTGCTTGTTTTGTACTTGCCTCATCTGTGTCTGTCTCTATTTCATCCGCAATGGATTCTTCCGGACTAGCTTCATATGCTAGAGTATAGTCATTTGCCTTTTGGGAATTTGATAATTTGATTTCTTTGGCAAGTTGTAAATCTGCTAAATCACTGATTAATTGTCGCCGAAAATCTGAGCTGAAAATATTGATGTTTTTCTCCAAGCCAAGTTCAAGCATTATTTTATAATGTTGCATGTTCTCTAAGTTTATTTGTAAATTAGCTAAATCTTGTGCTTGATCTGGTGTATTGTCCTGTTCATAATTATCAATAAGTTCTTCCAAATTGGAAATTTCTGATTCAACATTGAGAATCTCATCTTCCATTTCACTATCTGCTTCAGAATAATAAATCTGTTCATCCGAATAATGCGAAAACATCTTAAAAATTCCGCCTAAAGCCACAATGCCCAATACGGTTAAAACCAGAATAATATATACAATTTTCTTGCGTGAAATTTTTGTCCATTCATTGCGCAAAAGAACAAATACTTTATTCAATGGGGTTACCTCCTCCGATGATAGAGAGATATATTTCTTCCAAATTGGTTTGGTGCGGTTGTACGGAAGTTAATGCGATATGAGCCTGACTGAGGCGAAAAATAACTTCCGGTATTTGTTTTTCCTCAAGAGGCAGAATCAGCTTATTTTGATCAATGATACTTGGCTGATAAAACAAGTTATCATTAAACAAGTCCAGGGCTTTGGTCATTTGAGTAGTATCCAAGAATTGGAATAATGTTAAATTTTGTTCTGTCTGTTTTAACATTTGATTTATCGGTTGATTATCAATTAATTTACCTTGATTAATAATAATAACCCGATCACACATTTTTTGAATTTCAGCTAATTGATGGCTGGAAACGAGGATTGCGACACCATTTTCATGTGCCAATTTAACCAATAAATCTCTTAACTCACGAATTCCGCTCGGATCCAATCCGTTTGTCGGTTCATCGAGAATTAAAACTTGCGGTTTATGGAGTAAGGCTTGTGCAATGCACATACGTTGCTTCATACCTAGAGAATAACTCTTAACTTTCTGATCAGCTCTTTTCTGCATATATAATAGTTCAATCACTTCATCAATCCGAGCTTTTTCTACTCCCGGATGGAGACGACGATACATTTCCAAATTTAATCTGCCTGATAAATAATGATACATTTCCGGATTTTCAACAATGCCGCCAATATTTTGCATAGCTGCTTCATATTCTGTGCGATGATTTTTCCCACAAATCGTTATTTCACCGTAGTCTAAAGTAAGAAATCCCATGATCAGCTTAATTGTTGTGCTTTTTCCGGCACCGTTCGGACCGAGAAAGCCCAAAATTTCTCCCGCGTGCAAATCAAATGACAAATCTTCAATAACTTGATGTCTACCGAAGGATTTATATAAATTCCTGACCGATAAAGATACTTCTTTTTCCATGTGATACTTCCTTGCTTACTTTAATACAATTCGAATGAATATTCGTAATATGTAAATTCCGGAGGAAAAATCGGATCAGCTTTGATGATTTTCCATTGATTGTTAATTTGTTGCCATACAATTTCACTTGGATAGTAAAAATTATAATCGGACATGACTTGGTTATTGCTTCTAAGTTCCAGATCGCTCTCAATTTCCCATTCAGTATATATTAATATTTGATTTTTTAGATTCCATTGAACTGTTTGGTTACTAATACTCATGTTTGTAATATTATTCAGATATGCCCCATTGAGAAAAGATTTTTCTAATAATTCACAAAACAATCTTTTGTGTAAATCCAGGGTGTTTTGATCATAATAACAATCTTCAATTTGAGCTTGAATCTCTGCCCAGTGATTTTCGGCAAATTCTTTAGCCAATTGTTCAATATCCTGCTCGGAGGATAATGCAGAATTGATTTGAGAAATCTCATCCGGTTTGGCAATCAAAGCTTTAGTCACTGTTGTCTGATAGGCTTCAACTTGTTCTTGCAGATTAGATTTTACCAGAGTAACTTGGCTATTCAGTATTATGTATATAATAAATATGACTAGGAGTAGAGATATAGTTATTATAAATCCTATATTAATTTTCTTTTTTGGTTTCATTTTTTCCCCTGTTGAACGTTTTTCAATATCAATATCAATCTCAATCACTGAACATCAATTGTTGCTCATTATTTAACTAAATCATAACTATAGATTTAATTCATTTATTTTTATAAAAAATATAAAATAAATATTATACTATAATATAAATATGACAATACATTTTCATTAAGATAAATATAGCAACAATATGCAATTTTGTTTCTTAGATTTTTCTTAAGAAGATTAAATGTTAATTATAAATATAAGCAATTTACATTAGCAACATGAATTAGTTTCAATAAACGATATAACAACAGGAGTGAAAATCATGACAGAAACAAATGACAAAACGAAAAAGAATCCTCTCGATACGTCACTCATGCATGAGAAGCTGAAAGGAGATTCTTTTCCTCAAAATTGGGATGAGTTTCTGGATGATGATATCCGTGATTTTTTTGATCAGTTATTTATTATTACCGGACAAAAGAAAAGTGATGTGATCAGAAAAGCAAATCTTTCCCGAGTTTATGGCTACCAGATTATGGAAGGGAGAAGACGAGGCAAACGTGATTACTATCTTTTGATTGCTCTTGCAATGTCTCTTGATCTGAAGACAACACAGAGAATGTTGGCAGTCGCACAATACGGTGCGCTGCATCCGCTTATTAAACGTGATGCTGCTATTATATTTGCAATTAATCATGAATATGACATTATGCAAACTTATGATTTTATGTGTTCTTTAGGACTTGCTCCTTTGGATGATGGCACGGAAAATGAATAAAAATATCTTTGCATGCATTAAGTAGATATTTGAAATAATTTAAGATGTTAAAAAAACATGTGTCAGAGTTAAGCTAATAATTTTGATGCTATGTCAAGTTTTTTTGGGGAGATTATCGCTAAAACTGATAATTCAGAGACGTGGAGGTTAAAATGGGCAAATTGCTGAAACTTGCAAAAGCTATACTGTGTATACTTACCGCATTTGTTTTGATTCTGACCGGTTGTAATTCTGAGCGTAATATTAAGCCTGATGCAAAGGAGATAGCTAAAATTTCTGCTGCAGCAGGTTTTTTAGCTGATAAAGTTGAAGAAAGTAATGGTTTCATTGCAAGTATTCCTAAAAAATCAAAGAATTCTGACGATGCTTACCTGTATGATAATGCATTAGCAATTATTGTATTATCATATGCCGGAGCCGACTGGCATGCTCAAAAAATTGCAGATGCAATTCTATTTGCTCAGGAGCATGATCGAACATTTCAAGATGGAAGACTAAGAAATGCTTATATTAGTGGTGACCCCAAAAGTGATTCCGGCAGATCGATTACAGCCGGAAAAGTTACAATCAGACTTCCCGGATTTTGGCAGGATGGAAGTTGGCAAGAGGATTCATATACTGTTTCAACTTCAACCGGAAATATTGCTTGGACTGTTTTGGCACTGTGTACAGTAGCAGAAAATGCTGATGCTGAGCATAGAGAGGAATATCTTGAAGCTGCGATTCGGGCAGCCGACTTTGTTCTAACGCTAAAATCCGATAGTGGTGGTTTTACGGCAGGATATGAAGGATGGGATGATACACAAAAGATAGTTACTTATAAATCAACGGAACACAATATCGGTCTGATCAGTGCATTCTCTGTAATAGCTGATGCAATCGCGGAAAAAGATCCGGATAAATCTGCAGAGTATCGGAAAGCATCAGATTATGCTAAAACGTTTGTACTATCTATGTATGATGATGAGTTACATTGTTTTTATACCGGTACGCTGGATGATGGCAAGACTATAAGTAAAGGAGTTATTCCGTTGGATACGAATACTCTGGCGATTCTTGCGTTAGATGAAGAGCTGGGAGATGCTCATCAAATTATTTCATTTATTGAGAACAGAATAGCTGTAGGGGAAGGCTTTGATTTTAGTGCAGGGGATTTGGACGGCGTTTGGAATGAAGGAACGGCACAAATGGCGGTCTGTTACAACAAACTCGGACATTCGGAAAAATATGATTCAATAATGAAATATTTAGAAACTCAGACCGAAAAAGATGGAAGTATTCCTGCTGCTGACAGAGATGGTGTTTCTACCGGTTTTGTTATTGCCGGATCAGAAACTTTATGGGAATTCAACAATTCACAAAGTGTGGCTGCCACGAGCTGGCTTGCTTTTGCTCAGATGAAGCGAAATCCTTTGGAGCAAAATTCTGAATCGGAATAAGATGCGTAAAAAATTAATTCGGAGCAAAAGAAAAAAACCGGAAAAACAAAAAAAATCAAGAAAAATTCCGGAAAATATCGGAAATAGTATATGTGGTGTTTGGCCTTATTTTATTGTGCTTATGATTAATGCAGGAGCACACATTACATTATTCTTGCTTTACGGCAGAACCTTGGGAAGCTTAATTCGACTTTTTCTTTCTTTTGTTTTCTTTATTTATCCCTTGCAATATATTACAGATACTTTATGGTCTCTGCGACCGTCAATTTGTGAAATTCTTGCAGGGAACCTGCAAATTAACAGAAAACATTATATGAATACGGTTCGTAAAGAAGTTTCCCGCGAGGCGCTTTTACCGGTTACGATCAGTATACCTGTTTATTTGGAAGATAATGCAGTAATCTTTCAAACTTTGCGGCAGAGCATGGTTGCAGTAAAACGCTATCATGAATATAGCGGTCAAGAAAGTAATATTGTAGTTTCAGACGACGGACTTGCACCGATGCTTGGCGGTTATTGTACAAAAGAGAAAATAGAACTGCTGATCAAGACTTTTTTATTTGATTCCTTCTCGTTAACTGAGCAAGAAATACAAGCTGCAGAACGTATTCAGTTTTATCGTAAGAACCGGATTCCTTTCGTTGTACGTCCACAAGAGGGAAGGCACGGTTTGTTCAAAAAATCTTCTAATCTTAATTATACCTTGCGTTTTGGTAACGCCGTAATCGCCGGTAATTCTCCGGAAAGCCTGACACAGAAAGGACAACCTTTTGCAGAAGGCTACGCAGAAGGAGATATTAAGATAAATGAGATAATTTTGCTGCTAGACAAGGATTCCGGAGTAAAAGAAAAAATTATTGAGGCAATTATTCCGGAATTTGCAGCAGACGAAAAACTGGCTTATGTACAATGTGCCACTAAGGCGGAAAATTTGTATGAAAACTATTTTACATACGCTACAGGCCATCAGATCAATAATCTGTTTCATAATGTTTGGCCGTGTAAAGCACTGCAAGGCTATTTTGTCCCGCTGATCGGACATAATGTTTTTTTGCGCAAAAGTATATTGGAAAAGAGTGGCCTTTGGTCCGAGGATAAAGTATCGGAAGATTTCGATAAAGCTATCTGCTTTTACAGTATGGGGTACCATGGAAAATATGCCCAATTACAAGGACTTGAGTTTACGGAATATGTAAGCAGAACGTTCACTGAAGAAACATGCAAACAACGTCGGTATGCCTATGGTCTTTTGGAAATGATTTTTGACGGAACTATCGTCCCGGGAACAACGCGCAACTGTGACCGGCTTTACATGTATATATATTTCTTCTCGCTCCTCAATCAAGTGATGCTTCTGCCTACAGTTCTCTATGAATGTTATTTAGGGAATATATATCTTTTATGGGCAGGCTTTGTCTTTTGCAGTGTCTGTTTTATTATTCTCCCGCGTATAAGGAGTTTTGTTATGCGACGGCGGCTACCTAAGGAATATGCAGAGCGAACTACACATACCGTGATAATTTCACTCTCGTTTGTGGGACATTCTTATTCAATTCTGGCGGGAACATGCCGCTATATCGCAAACAAAATCAAAGCTAATAATGCACCGTTTCCTTCCACGAATGTAAATAAACTCGAGTATAGTTTTACTGCCGGAATGAAAATAATGTTTGAATATATTCGTAATAATAAATGGTTTCTGATAGTATCAATTCTCTGTATTGATCGTGGTATTTTCATACTCACGCGAAAAGGAATTGCAACAGCGGCAGTATTTACCTATTGTTACATTCTGTTTTGTGCTGTATTTATTCCTTTTTTATTGACACCACAATTTTTTGCGGGTTCAAAGTTTAAGCAGGCTGTTAACAAAAGAAAGGCGGTTGCTGATATGGATGAATTTAGTAATGATATACCTGAGACTTTTCAAAATCAAGAAAAAACTCAAACAGCCTGGAATATGGATATGCAGATATTATCTCCAAAAATTGTCGATGAAACAGGGGAGAACGAGATCCCAAACAATGATATAGAAATTTTTCTCAACTCGTATAAAAAAACACTTCACGATTCATTGCCTGAGGCAAGTATGCCGGAAGAGCTGTTAGCCAATTATTCTTATGAAAGTTGCCTGCGCAAAGATCCCGAAGGCAAGAAAGAAATCTATCTGCTTCGCCGGGCGGACAAGACCGGAGTTTTACTTAAAATTACACAGGACTACCCTGAAGAAGATGCACTTGAAGAAGCGAAATTGTTAGAAAAATTGGATCATCCGGGGATTCCGAAAGTGTTTGATTCTTTTGAGTATTCCGGGAAAAAATACATATTGCGAGAATATTTTGAAGGACGTTCACTTTACGAGATTATAAAAAAAGGTGGTAATCTGGGAGCAAAAGATATTTTTGATATTGTTTTGAAACTGGTGGATATTTTGAGTTATTTACATTCCAGAGTACCCCCTGTTATTCATCGTGATATCAAGCCTCAGAATATAATCGTGGGTAAGGATGGAAACATCCATCTGATTGACTTCGGAATTGCAAGATTCCATAAGCATGAGCGAGTTCAAGATACTTCTGTCATTCTGACACTCGATTATGCTTCACCTGAGCAATATGGTTTTGAGCAGACAACACCCTTATCAGACATATATTCCCTGGGTGTAGTAATGCTTTTTATGGCTACAGGCCGAACAGCCAGAACAGGGCTGGAATCACAAATTGTTAATAATCGGCTTCGCAATTTGATTGAACAATGTATTGCTTTTAATCCGAAATCTCGAATCCAGAGTGTAGAGGAGATTAGGGATTACATTATGCGAGATAATAATATCCGAAAGTCAAAAAGAAAACGTTCTCTCATAGTTGCATCTTTGTTTTTGATTTGTACGACTTTATTTTCGACTTTGTCTTACGGAGTGGGATTTTTCAGAGCAAAAAGTCATGCTGCTGATATTGGTTATGATCGAGGTTATGGTGTTGGCTATACAGATGGATATGATGCTGTACCTATTCTTCTGACAAGTGCAATACAACCTGATCTCAAACGTGGCAACAGCCTCGGTAACTCTGCCATTACCGGTGGAGCTTATACTGCACAGAGCGAAGATTATATTTTCTTTATTTCAAATGGAAATATTTATAAAATGTCGGAAAATGAAGCTGAAACTGAGCTTTTAGTGGCAGGAAAAGATGCTACAGCTTTAAGTTGTTACAATGATTGGTTATATTATTCATCCGGTGGTAATATTCTGCAAACCAATATCTATACTCTTGAAACCGATGTGCTTTGTGCAGACTTGGCCGGAGAAATACATATATTAAATGATCGTTATTATGTCAAGACTGATGACGGACTATATTTACTGAACATAGCAACCGGTAATATTTCTTCTTTGAACCAATTACCTTCCTCTCAATCTTTGAATATTGTTGATGACAGTTTATTTTATATCGATGAAAAAGATCGTTGCCTATATAGTTCCAATCTCAATAATAATCATTCAGTGAAAGTTTTGGACCGCAATTGCAGCAGTATTTGTCTATTTGAAGATACTCTGTTTTGTGCAGTTAATGATAGTGATGATGAAGGAACAGAAGAATTGCTGTTGATCCGTAGCGATTTTGAGGAAGCTGAAAATCTTTCCGAGATAAATGCTGATATGATTAACGCAACCACAAATGGAATATACTATATCAATGCATATGACGGAACAATTAACTTGTGTTCTTTTGATGGCCGAATAAGAATTAGAATCTCCAAGAATTATGCTACTGATTTTAATATTGTCGGAGATTGGATTTTCTATCATAATGCTACAGACGGAAACAGATTGTGGTGTGTCAGGCTTAATGGGGCTAATGATCATCCTGTGCAATTCGGAGGATAGTTTCATGTTGTTTAAACCAAAATTCAAATGGGAAAATCAAGAAGAACGCTCTGTTTTTGAAATCGTTTCCGAAGACGGAATTATGCAATCAAATGAGATTTTGTATGTTGTTCAGCAAATCTGCATTCTGTTAGATAGGCAATATCATGAGGATATATCGAAATTTGCCGGATATATTCATCCGAAAAATATTATTATATCCAAAACGGATCGGGTTCAAATTTCTGAGGCAATTCGACCAATTATTGAGCGGGAAGCTTACATTCCACCGGAGCAAAGTCAAACAGATAAGTATACTTCTGAAGCAATTATTTATAGCTTAGGTGTACTGATGATTTTTATGGCAACAGGTCATGAAAATAAAACAAATCTGGAATCATTTATTGAGAATCGTGTACTTCGCAATCTGATTGAACAATGTATTGCTTTCGATCCGCAGTCACGTTTTCGTGACATAAAAGAACTGATGAATGCGATAAAAAGCACAAAGCTATCCCCAAAAAAATTATTATTTGCTGTTTTGATATTAGTTTGTGTTTGCTTGATAGCAGGCACGGTTTTTTATTTTTATCAACAGGGAAAATTACGAGGCAGTTCAATCGGTGAGAATTCCGGATACGCAACAGGCTATGCAATCGGTTATGAAAAGGGTTTTTCTGATGCACCCGGAATCGGAATAAAAAATCCGGTCTTTGATTCGAAAAGCGGGAATCTTTCCGGAAATTACACATCAGAATTAGGCGCAATTGCAACTAATAGCGAAGACGAAGTGTTTTATATTTTTGAGGACAATATCTATCGGATGAATCCCTATACAGCAGAAATTGTGTTGATGCAATCAAATGTCGGAGCACATAATCTCAATTATTTTGCCGGGTGGCTTTATTACTGTACAGATGAAAAGATTTTCAGAATCAATCCCGATAACTTAAAAAAGGAAGAGTTTTGCGATTCTCATTCCGGGACACTTTATATTATAAATGAACTTTTTTATCTTTATGATAATTTTGAAACCGGATATTTGTATGAAATAGATCCTGAGACGAAAACACTTACACAATTGAGCGGTTCGATGGAATATCTTTGCCTGAATATTATTGATCAAAAGTTATTTTATATTGATTCAAATAAAGGCAATCACATCTACAGCAGTGATTTAGATGGCGGAAATTTAAATCTGATCAACGGTAATTACTGTGAGAGTTTTTGTATTAATAATGATAAAATAATTGCCTCTACATATAATGTAAGGAATGATTCAAATAATCATAGTATAAGTTCCCTCGTCAGTATGGATTTAGATGGTGGAAATCTTGATAATTTGACAAATATTTCTGCACATTATCCTAATGTTACGGACGAAGGTATTTTTTATGTTGCAGGTAATAATAAAACTCTCGATTGGATATCTTTAGACGGCAGAACTCACTATACCATTGTGTCATCACGCACCGGTCCGTTTAATATTGCAGGACGATGGATATTCTATATAAATGAAGAAGACGGTGACAATCTGTGGCGAGTCCAAATTAACGGTTCAGAAAATACCAGATTAACACCTTGAAAAAATTCTTGATCATTTCCGATTTTTTAAAAATCATCGATGTCTCTTTGTATGCTTAATGCATACAAATTGTTTGGAATTTCATCATATATTGTATGTAAACAATTATTTATCACGATATGGGAATTGGAGCCGGTTCCCGGCAGACGAGGGTTCCTTTCGGAACAAACGCTTATTTATAAGGTGTTTGATTAATTAAGAGGAGGCATACAATGTTAGAAATCTTAGCACTTATAGCATTAGTTAATGTAAACAAAAAAAATGCTCTGGCTCGCGGGCGAAAGCCGGGTGGTTTCATAGCACTTACTATCTGTCTATGGTTGGGATTGGAATTTTTAGGAGGTTTCATAGGCGGGGTAGCGAACCTTGGTTTTGGATCGTATGCCCTCGCCATCCTTATGGCGGTGATTGGTGCGATCATCTCATATCTTGTGGTGAAAAACTGTAAACCCGGTACTTATGTACCTCCGTCACAAATGATGATGCAAAACGAAACCGCGAAGGTTGAGCCATCCGCTGTTTCCGGAACACCGGAAGTGCAGCATAAGGCTGTACCGTCTCCGATGAATGAACAAGATCTATCGACTTCGTTTTGCCACAAATGTGGTGCTCCGCTGCTGGAAGGTGCATTATTCTGTGAAGACTGCGGACAACAGCGTTATATGCCGGTTCAACCTGCCAACGCTTGTACATCTATAGAAATAAAAGATGCTGTACAGTTACAGAATAATAGCGATGATTCAGTTCCCTTTACAGTAAAACCGATCCGTGCTTTATGGGCGGCAGTTTGGCTTATCGGTATTTGGCTGATGACCTATATTCCTCATCTTTTCCCGGATAGCAATCTAATTTATTGTGGTTCAGTTTCGTATAATATTGTGACTGTCCTTCTCGGTACAGGCATGTATCTGCTTATGCAAAAGGATGTCAAATATAAGGTCTATGCTGCCGGTACTATGTTTATGGCAGTTATCATTTTCCTTTTCAATTACTTCCTGCTGGATGTGATTGTATTAGGCACACTGAGTGTCAATCTGCAGGATTTGTTTTTAAGTTCGATTTCTCTTGCGAGAATCATTAATATTTTTCTGCGAGTACTTGTTGCTGTAAGCGGCACACTGCTGTTTACCCGGCTTTTGAGACCCGAAAAGCAGCGAGAATCAGATTTTAACAGCGGCACCTCAAATGCTTGGGATGCGAAAGACCAAGTTGAAAAGAAAAAGGTTTGTCGGACGTCATTGTATACGGCATTGGTGAGTATGCTTGTCCAATTAGTTTATACAATATCTACGTCTCGGATATACTTCGAACGTCCGATTTTGCTGGTGACATTATTGTTCAGCTGCCTGCTTACAGCAACAACGCTGTTTTTAACCCCTCCTGCTATGCAGGGACTTTCCACTATAAAAACTAAACATATACAACTCTCAGGTTGGGGACTTGTCTGGTGTTGGCTGTGTGTGGCAGGAATGTTCTTTTCAATTGCAATATGTATAGCAACCATTGTAAATATTGTTCCATTCCCCCTATATATGTTTTCTTCACAATTTTTAATGAGTATTGTCTCGTTTACAGGTTTTATCATGCTGCTCACGAAAAATCGCTTGGGTTGGTATGTTATCTTGTTTGGTTCATATATAGCACTGGTAGGACAGTTTAACGAATCTTTTAATGCTGTTATGCAGGGTACAACTCAATATACACCACTGTTAATAGGTGCGATTTCAGGTGGCTTGAACCCGTTGATCACATGGCTCTCCATCCGGGGAGCCTGGCGTGCAGAATTCCCGAAGTCTTAATCTATTACTCAATACCGTTTATTGTTTAAATACAAAAGTATAATGATCATAAACAGCTTGACAATATTTTTGTCTTAACAAGATAATATTTTCAATCCATTTTCTTTAATAGGAGGTGAATTCGCTTGTCCGATGTATCAGAATTTTTGCAGTCATATAGCGAAAAGCTTCAACAAGAAATAGCTGATGCAGATATGCCCTTGGAATTAACAGAGGGGTTCTTCTTTGACAGCTTAATCAAACAGAATGATGAGAAAGAAGTTTATTTTATCACCCGTAAATCGGACGGTTTACGTGCCGTACTCCGTATCACAAGCACGGAGAGCAGTGAAGATGCTGCTGCTGAGAGCATGATATTGGCAAAGCTTGATCATCCTGCCATACCGAAAACGCTCGGTGCATGGGAGCATAATGGACGTAGTTTTATGGTGCGAGAATATTTTGAAGGTGATGATCTGAGCGCCTTCATCCGCAAATACGGTACATTAAACCGAGAAACACTGTTTGAGATAATTCTGCAATTGTGTGAAATTTTAATATATATACACGGCCAGAATCCTGCAGTTATTCATCGTGATATAAAGCCGGAAAACATTATTGTGACAGACAAAAGTGAGGTAAAACTCATCGATTTCGGTATTGCCCGCGATTTCAAAACGGAAACTGATAGTGATCAGGATACGTATATTGCAGGAACAAGAGCATATATGGCACCGGAACAATTCGGTAGTGAACAGACTGATCACCGTGCTGACATCTATTCTTTGGGCATGGTCATGATTTTTCTGGCTACAGGGAAAACCAGGAAACAAAATCTGAAAGCCATTTATCCCTACAAAGAATTGGTATCAATCATTGAAAAGTGTATTAAAAAAGACCGTGATCAACGTTTTAAGACGGTGACACAGTTAAGAAGCAGAATTCTTTGGGTTCGCCGTCGACTTACCAAAAAGATACTGATTATTGCCGGAATGTGTGCCCTGGTTACTGCAGCTTTTTTATTCGGACTATTTATTGGGAAAAAGCAAGGTTTTCAAAATGGTGTAGATTTCATCATGGATATTCCTGCCGAAAAAAACAGTCCGTTTACAGAAGAGGAACTCTTAGAGCCGATTACCTTCGACAGCGAATATCTGGATTTAGCAGTGCGAAATATTCTGAATAAACAACAAGGTGACGTGATATATCGTACCGAAGTAAACAGTCGAATAGATGAACTTCGAATATACGGAACGTATATCCTTCATCCGGACTTGGAAGATGAACTGCTCAAAACGCATGTGGACAAAGGAACTGTGAATTATACCACCGATACAGGATTTTGGATTGATATGCGAGGTGACATCAGTTCTCTTTCTGATATTCCCAACATGTATTATTTGCGCAACTTGACCTTAACATCACAGTCGATATCCGATCTTTCCCCTCTTTCAGGAATGAAACTGGAGAATGTAAATTTAAGTGATAATTTTGTGGGAAATTTATTGCCGCTAAAAGATATGGTAACACTGCTTGAGTTGGATGTATGCCAAAATCCTTTGAGTGACCTTACTCCGATTTCTCGTTTGTTCTCTCTGGAAACACTTGATATCAGCCAAACTCAGGTGACTGACTTGACACCGCTTGCCGAGCTTACCAAGTTGCAGACACTGAAATTGGAATATTGTGACATAGAAGATATTGGCGTATTGGCAAGGCTCCCTAATTTACGGGAAGTTGATGTAAGCAATACGCTGATTACAGACCTTTCTCCACTCATTAGACCGTTTAATCCCATCACGGTGCGTTGTGCAGGCTTACCCCAAAGTGTTGTGGATGCGGTGCGAGATAATCCGGGCATTGTGTTGGTTGAAGAATAAACAATAATATGACATCGGTTTTTCTGCATTGAGAAATAAAAATTACCCTTTCATAAATAAATTCTTATTGTATGCTTTCAGCATACAATTGATGTTCCGGATGAGGGTATTCTAAAAATATAGAATATCCGCAATGTAAAAATAAGTGGATCAAGGAGGCATCTCAATTATGAACAAAGAAATTTTTACTATATCAATGGGAATAACTCTATTTGAAGATAGCAGGTATCCGGGTCCGATCTCACAAAACCCTGAAGATGTAAACCGTTTCCTGGCACCGTTTATTTTGGAAATCTTCAAAAAGCATTATCCCGGAGCAATTGACGATAAAAACAATCATTGGAATTATGATACTCGTTTTACAGTCATTCGGAATTTCGGTATTCAGAATACACAACATTTAGAATTTCGTGATAGAAATACCGGTGAAATAGTTGATCAAGCAAAATATTTTAATATTTGTCATGCAGCAAAAGAAAGCTGGCAAAAAGCTGTAATGCAAGCTTATCCCCAGTACAATCAAGCTGCTTTGGCAGAAGGAATGGCGAGAGCATCTTTTGAATTTTTTCCGCAAAACGGCTTGCTTATCGGATTTACACTTTTAAAAGGATTGGTGCAACAAGGTATGGAAGATTTTATTTCTGGCCGTGAACACGATACTATAAATACAAGTTCGCAAGGTATACAGAGAACATTATTTATAAGATTTGATATTGAAAAATTATCCGGCAGTTACGGAGCCGACAGTTATCGCATATTATTTACTTCCGTCTCTTCTAAATTATTGGTAGGTGCAATTTTGCGGATGGGAGATTCCGCCGAAACGCTCGCCGGTAGAGAAAATGTAAATGTTATAGGAATAACAATGCTTGATAATGGTCAATTAGATATGATCTGTCAGGAACTCTCTGCTTCAGCTGCATATATGGCTGTTTCTGATGCCATGCCATTTTCAGTTGTGGAGGGTTTGGGACATGAACCGCTTGTTTTGGACGGAATCTTTACCGCCTCCGGTATTCAAATTCAAGACGATAGATTTTCCTGGTCAAAAAGCGTATGGGAAGGACTTAAGAAATCCGGTAAGGTAACAGATCCAATCATAGATTCTGATAATCAAAAAAATGATATTTCCAACATGTTGACTGTGGAGTATGGAAATATTCAGGAAATACCTTTCCCTGAAGGAACGATGCCCTTTCAGTTTCTTGATGCTAATTATTTTGTGGTAACAAACGGCAAAATAATTGGAACGAGATATGGTGTAATTGATACTAATGGCATGATAGTTTTACCTGTTACGCAAAAACACTCTCAAGCAATGTTCGGATTTATAAAATATGAAATATTGAATGAAAAAGCTATTTTGCTTGAAAGCAACGGATTTACCCTCTACAGCATGACCGGTAATCTGATTCTAAGTTGTAAGAAACTGGTTAATCTTGGCTCAGATATGTTGGCAGTTTCTAATAAGAAGAAGTATGCAATCGTAAAAATTGATGGCAGTGTGATAAGTAATGAAGAATTTGACATTGTTCACCCCTTTTCAGATGGGATTGCCATTGCTAAAAAAGGAGATGAGGTGTTTGGCTATTCAGCAGATGGTACTATTGCCTTCACGCTTACAAATATTGATGAGATCCGCGGATTTTCTAATGGGTATGCTGTGTTCAAACAGGGAAAAAAATGGGGAGCGATTGACACCAAGGGGAGTGTCGCACTGGAAGCAAAGTGGAGCTGGCTCAGGGATAGTGCTTTTGATGCTTTTGTATTTTCTGAAACTCCGTATCCTAAAATGAATTTAGATCATTTCGGTTTAGTAGGAGTTGGTGATCGTATTATTATGCCTTGTAAATATCATAATTTGGAGCAAATAGATGCAAATTTATTGAAGCACGGAACTATGATTTTTTATCAGTATACGAGGGATAACAAGCGTTATGTTAAATCTCTGTTGTCCTTTGGAATCATCGACCTGCAAGGTAATGAAATCATTCCACAAGGGATTGCTCTTATCGGCACGGAAAGTGAGGGACTTCGAGCATACGCAAGGTACTATTCGGATAATCATGTTGAATTCGGATATATGGATAAAAATTGGAAAAGTATCTTTGTTGTTTCGAACGCAGAAAAAATTCCGGCCAGAGATGCATTCAAATATGGTGTTGGAGAAGCTAAGACATATTTGTTTACATATGATATAAACGATTTATTTTCTCCTTTTTTAAATGACAAAGCTTGGACGAGACTATCACGTGACGGACGACTTTTGAAAGATGGACGTTGGATAGATAAAACCGGAAAAGATATAACCGGCCCCCCGATTCCACCTCTTGAGGAAACACAAAAAATGGCTGAAATTTCAAATAGTACCGACGAAATTAAAGCAAGGGAAGCTCTTGAAAGATTAGGTAATCGTTTTACGACTGAAGGCGGATCTTTTCCACACAAAAGCTGCAGACGTCTCATCGATGATTTGTGGGAGATCGAAGCAAAAGACGGCAAAAAGTCTCTTGTTTTCAGCCAATTGGAGTCATTGAGCGGATTCTCCTGTGGCTTAATTGCAGTCAAAGATCTGTCTACCCAAAAATGGGGTTATGCTGACCAATACGGAAATCTGATAGTGCCTCCCAAATATGATGAAGCAAAAAGCTTTAAGAACAATCGGACATGGGCGCGGCAGGGAAAAAATTATTTCATTATCAAAAGAGAAGCAATTCTTAGTAATAATATCGAAAATGATAACAAAGTTATCTAATTATATAGAGGATAAAAACATCTGATAAGTTCACAGAACATAAATATTAATAGGGAGAATTTGATATGATTTACAATAATTGTGGGACACAAGTGCCGGAAGCTCCGAAGAAAAAACATAAGAATAAAAAACTTTTTATTATTCTCGCAGGCACTGCTTTAGCTCTGATTTTAATTGTAGTATTTCTGATTGTTCCTTTGATTACTAATAAAACCAAGCGATCAAAATATGACAATGCAGTTGCATTATTAAATGCAGGTAATTATGCTCAGGCCAAAGTAGAATTCACTGAACTTGGAAATTTTGAAGATTCTAAGGAGAAAGTAGAATATTGCCAAAATAAAGAAAAATATGACAATGCAATGGAATTATTAAATAACGGAGACTATGCTAAAGCTAAGGAACAGTTTGCAGAACTCGGAGATTTTGAAGAAGCTCAGGCAAAAGCGGAATACTGCCAAAATAAAGAAAAATATGAGAGTGCAATAGCATTATTAGATGCCGGAGAGTATGCTCAAGCCGAGGAACAATTCATAGAACTTGGAGATTTTGAAGAAGCTCAGTCAAAGGCAGAATATTGCCAAAACAAGGTGAAGTATGACAATGCGGTTGCGCTATTGGATCATGGTGATTATGCTCAAGCTAAGGAGCAATTCACAGCACTTGGAGATTTTGAAGATGCTGTTGTTCAAGCAAAAAATTGTGAAAATATAATTGCTTATGAGGAAGCTGAAGAATTACTGACTCAGGAAAAATATAATGAAGCGGCTGAAGCATTTGAACAACTGGGAAATTTTCGTGATTCAATCGGAAAGGCAGAGTATTGTGAAAATTGGTTGGATTATTTACAGGCCGAAGAGTTATTTGAAGCCGGTGATTATATAGCAGCAAAAGCTCTCTATGAAAAATTACCGGAAATTTCTTTCCCCGAAGCAGCAGAAAAATATTCAACATGCAATAAGAAAGAAAAATATGAGGCTGCAGAAACACTTTACACAGAAGGATCTTATTACGATGCATATCTGGCGTTTGAGGCATTGGGTTCTTTTGAAGATGCAGAACAACGCATGATAGAATGCATACAGACTTTTCCCTACACCGGAGAACAGTATCGTAATCCGGATTATGCCTGGAATGATCTCTCATTACTGATTGTACCCCCGGATACCGATCAAAGTCGAAATTACATAAAAATTTACACGCCTGATGACGTATTGGTTAGTACTATTGCGATTGATCAGGGAGCAACTTCCGAAGTGTACTTACCACAGGGCAGTTATCGAATCAGAAATGCTTATGGAACCGGTGATTGGTTCGGAGAAGCTGATATGTTCGGTGATGAAGGAACCTACTTAATTTTACTTAACGGTGACAGTGATGAGGATCTATTTTACTTAGAGACATACGGTATATATACTCTATATTTACGGTCTGCCGAAGATGTTTACGGTGAGCCCGTAGATTTAAAAACAGAAAGCAGAGATAATTTTTAGTTTTATTTATGTTCAATTATTCTGACGTGAACTCCGACCGCGGTTGCACCCGGTGGAACATCTTTTATTGTAATAAGCAGCAAGCCAAGATTAGATTTCGAAAATAAAGTTCTTTTTTAAACTTATATAGGCTAAAATGTATTTAAACAATTTAATTATAAAAGTAAATTGTTTAATACTATTCTCGCGCTGAAAAGCGTGCAATGTTGCATCAACAGAAATCTTATAAAGAATGTTTTTGTATCAAACACTATGATAAGGGGATTGTTATGGGTCTGAAAAGTTTATTTAAAAGCAAAAATTGTGATATCTGCGGTGAAAAAATCAAGTTGTTAGGTAATCGAAAATTAGAAGATGGCAACATTTGCAGTAAATGTGCAAAGAAACTGTCTCCTTTTTTTAGTGAACGAAGAAAATCTACTCTGGCTGAAATAAAAGAACAATTACAGTATCGAGAAGAGAATGAGCAGCAATTAAATAATTTTACACCTACCAGAATATTTGGTAATAATACTCAAATTATGGTTGACGAAACGAGTCGTAATTTTATTGTAACTAGCAGGAAAAAGTGGCAAGAATACAATCCGGATATAATCAGTTTAGATCAAGTTACCTATTGCAATCTGAAAATTGATGAAGATAAAAAAGAAATTTATCGTGAAAATAATGAAGGCAAACGAGTGAGTTATGAACCTCGTCGTTATGAATATAAATATGCTTTTTGGATTGAGATTGGCATTCAATCACCTTGGTTTGATAAAATTCGCTTTGAATTATCTACCATTCGTCCGGAAAAACGCTATGACAGGTCCTATAAAGAATATGAGAGACAAGGTGAAGAGATTAGAGAATATATGACCACCAGAGGATATTTATTTGATCAATCAAATGTCCGACAAGGTCATTCTTCATCGCCTGTTGATAGTCCGACAGTGCAAACCTCTCCCGCAGCCGGGGTAGTAGTCGGGACACCTGTAGGAGCTAATAGTGAAGTACCGGTAGGATCACCTGCGGCAACACCGGCCGGTCGTCCGAAATTTTGCCATAATTGCGGCACGGATCTTTCGGCGATGCCTGAAACATCGCGTTTTTGCCCGGGATGCGGTACGGCTTTAGTTTGATTAATTTTTGTTCTATTTAGGGTAGAGACGGCATAGCGCACTTGCATGCTTATGCAAAGGTATTTTTGCTGTAAAATTATATTTGCTCTATTGATAGTTGTAGTCGGTATTAGCAGATTGTCGGCAACTAACGATATCTAGTAACCGATGATATTATCAAAGCCGCCAAGCCAGTCCGCATTTCCGGTAATGAAAGCTGAATTGAGAACCAATACATCATTGATTTTCTTTTCATTGATAAAAGGCAGAATTGGATCAGTCATATATCTTGGATCTATTGAATATATATTTTCGTAATTATCCATTAAAAAAGGCAAAAATGCATTCGCAAAAGAATCCTTGATGACCAGAATAGATTTTCCGTTATTGATGTCGCTTTTGATTAAACCCAAAGCGACATCGTCACCGGAATAAAGAATATAATGTGAATCAATTTTACTTTCCGAATCCAAGAGCATTGTCGGAACTCCGTCAGACATACTTGTATCCCTATATACTGTATTGGTACCTGAATATTTGGGCAGAAAGATTTCAGCTTGATCTTTAGAATTTTCGAGTAGAGGACTATTGCCGGTGAAACTATATAAAGACCCGAGAAAATTATAGTCGGGCTTAGTCAGTTCCATATCTTCCAAGGCGGTTGCAGTTTGTCCGGTATAAAAACAAAAAGCCTGATATGCATAATATGCACCACGACCCGTCCAGTGATGATCTGTATTGAAATAAATATATTCGTCAGCATGTTTCGCAATATTTGAGATAGCATCAACTTTAATAATAGAATCGTTTTCTGCTTGATATATTTGATCAATTGCCTGATAGACAATCTCGCTTTCTGCTTCCAATTCTTCCAAACCGTTAAACGCAATTGCCGGCGGTGCAACCAGATGAATCAATCTGATTTGATCGGGTAAAACTTCGCGCAAGTAATTTATCCTATTTGCATAAGCAACAGCATTTTCCGGAAAATATCCGAATATTTCCATTGCTTTGCCGTCAACGATTATATTGCTTGCATCATTATATTGTAGTTCTCGGTTTTGCGCTTTTTCTTGATTTTTTTCTTCAACAATCTTTTCAAGATTATGGCCGTCTTCATTATGGTTTTCTTTTTGTGCAATTTCGGGCTCTGTAATAGATTTAGGATCTGAATCAGTCTGATTTTGTGCATTCCGGTTTTTGACTTGAGGATCATTTACTTCAAATGTATCATTTAGTTGATTTTTTGAACCTGTAACCAAATGAATTCTTTGCTTTCCGCCGGGGAAAGAATTCATCAAGTTAACCAGTGATTTATAGAGTTCCATAAATTGATTCCGCATGGGAAATTGGTCTGCATAATATGCTTCAAATTCTTTGCCGTATTCTCCGCTGAATAATCTTTCTGAGGTTAATTTAGGTTTTTGTTGTAAAGTCCTTTTTTCCATTTCAGAAATGTCCTGTTTTTTCCAGACCAGAAAAAGCAGTCCGAAAACAACGAGGAAAATGAAAAAACTAATAAAAACAATCGCGTCATGTTTAATAGCTTGAGGCTTATATGGATTAGGTTTGTTTCTCCGTGGATTTTCTTCATTTAGAGAAATTCCGGAATTCTTACGATTTAAACTATATTTATCGGCTTCTGTTTTCGCCTTTTGAATTTCTTTCTCTCTGTCCAAGACTTGGGAATGCTTATGACTTAAATTTATATTATTTATTTCCATTATTCACCTTTTTATCTTGTTTAGTTTAACTCGTTATGTCATTTGAATCTACCTCTTAAAACTTGAAATAGAGGTGGTCACTTTCACATTAATTACAGTTAAAACTTTATTACTTGAATATGCAGCTAAAACCTGAAATAAAGGAAGGGATTAAAACTGTCACCAACCAAAGATGCGGTGCTGATTAATAACAATAATAAAATTGAAACGGTTGATCCGATAACATAAAATTTCGTTGCTCTGAATCTATAACTTCGCAAACCGGGTAAGCGTTTTCTGATTTCCGGTATAATTGGCATTGATAAAATCCAAGAGAAAATAAAGAATATCAAATTTTGATTAAATAATAATTTGCCTTTCAGATTGACGAAATCATTGCCGGCGAAAGTAAATAATCTACTGAGAAATATTCCGAGATCGGGAATTGCGTTAAAGTAAAAAATCGCAAAACCCAGCATTGATACGATGCTCATCGGTATCCACATGATGACACGCGGAATTTTTTCCGTATACTTCAAGGTTAAATATTTTTCAATTTGAAGAACTGCAAAATAATACAAACCCCAAAAAATATAATTCCAACCTGCACCATGCCAAAAGCCGGTTAAAAACCAGACAATAAAGGCATTACGTAATCTATGATGTCTATTGCCGCCTAAAGGAATATAAACATAGTCACGGAAGAAAGTACCGAGAGAAATGTGCCATCTCCGCCAGAATTCAGTAACTGATTTTGAATAATAGGGATACTCGAAATTTTCTTTGAATTTAAAGCCGAACATATGACCCAAACCGATTGCCATATCTGAATATCCGGAAAAATCAAAATAAATTTGAATAGTGACTGCAATTATTCCGATTAAACATTCAAGACCGGAAAGTATATTCAGATTTCCACTGCCTATAGTTTGGGCAACTAAAGTTCCGGCATAGTTGGCAATCAGAGTTTTTTTCGCCAGACCTATAACAAATCTTTTGGTGCCATCTGCCAAACCTCTGATTGTAATTCTGCGCTCTCTCAATTGTTCCTCTATATCACTGTAACGAACAATCGGGCCGGCGATCAATTGGGGGAATAAAGTCTGATAAAGTAAAAAGTCCGGCAAAAATTTTTGGACTTGACATTGACCTCGGTAAAGATCAATCAGATAACTTAAAATTTGGAAGGTATAAAAGGATATTCCGATCGGCATTGTCCAACCGGGGAGAGGAATATTGATCAAAGGAAGCACATTAATTATTTCAATGAAAAACCCGGCATACTTGAAGATGAATAGAGGCAATAAAGCTCCGACTGTACCAATGACTAAAATAGTTTTGTGCATTGCGGGATCATGCTTATAACGGTCTAAAAATAAGCCTGATAGGAAAACCCAAATTCCGGATATCAACATCTGAATAATCCAGAACGGTTCACCCCAGGCATAAAAGAAAAGAGAGAAAGCTAATAAGACAAGATTTTTAAATTTTAAGGTTCTTGGTATTTGATAAACCATTAAACATAACGGTAAAAACGCATACAAAAAAAACAAACTGGAAAAAACCATAAATTCGTGCCTCAATAGGTGTAAAAAATGTCCAAAAAAAAATAAAATTAATAACTTTTACAGTGTTCAATACATATTTATGATAATATCATAAATATGTATAAAAGTTGCTTAATCTTATATTTTTCAGTTTTATTCAACTGACTTAATATTTTTATTTATAATATTTTTAATACACACGAATAGGAGAGACATATGGGTTTAATAAAAGCAATTGCAGGTGCCATTGGGGGTACCTTAGCTGATCAATGGAAAGAGTTTTTTTATTGTGAATCTTTAGCAAATGATGTTTTAGTTAGAAAAGGTGAAAAAGTAATTGGTGGTCGTTCATCCAATACCAAAGGCAGTGATAATATAATTACGAATGGTTCAGGTATAGTGGTTGCCGATGGTCAATGCATGATTATTGTTGATCAAGGTGAAGTAGTCGATATTTGTGCAGAACCGGGTGAATACACATATGATACTTCTTCTGAACCCAGTGTTTTTTCCGGAAAATTTGGTCAGAGCCTGCTTGATACTTTTAAAACAATAGGCAGGCGTTTTACTTTCGGCGGTGACACCGGTAAAGATCAAAGAGTTTATTATTTCAATACGAAAGAGATCTTGGACAATAAATTCGGTACTCCGAATCCGATTCCGTTTCGTGTTGTAGATCGCAATATCGGTCTAGATATTGATGTTGCAGTTAGATGTTCCGGAATTTACTCCTATGAAATTTCCGATCCAATTCTATTCTATACCAATGTTACAGGTAATGTTCAGTTAGAGTACACCAGAGATCAAATTGACAGTCAATTGAAAACGGAATTTGTCAGTGCGTTGCAACCAGCTTTTGCGGAAATTTCAACGATGCAGGTAAGACCTAATGAATTGCCCGGCCATGCAGGAAAACTTGCAGATTTAATGAATGAAGAATTGACTAAAAAATGGTCAGAATTGCGCGGCTTGAAAATTGTTTCAATTGCCCTTAATCCGATCACATTGCCGGAAGAAGATGCAGAGTTGATTAAACAAGCACAAAGAGCCGGTATGATGCGCGATCCTTCAATGGCCGGCGCAACTTTAGTCGGCGCGCAAGCAGATGCAATGAGAGCTGCTGCAGCTAATGAAGCCGGGGCAATGACCGGTTTTATGGGATTCGGTATGGCTCAACAAGCAGGCGGTGTTCAAGCAAAAGATCTGTTCGCAATGGGGCAGCAAAACCAACAAAATGCTCAAGCTGCTCAACAAGCGACCGGCGGTCAACCTTCAGTTGATTCATGGACTTGCCCGAAATGTGGCAATATAGCAACCGGTAAATTCTGTACGGAATGTGGTCAACCGAAGCCGGCACAAGGATGGCAATGTACATGTGGAACAGTCAATCAAGGTAAATTCTGTCACAATTGCGGAAAACCCAAACCTGAGGGGGCACCTCTTTACAAATGTGATAAATGCGGCTTTGAACCGAAAGATCCGCATAATCCACCCAAGTTTTGTCCTGAATGCGGCGATCCTTTTGATGAAAAAGATATCCAATAAGAAATTGACGATAAGATGATAAGAGGTAGACTATGGCTCAATTATTAGAATTTAAGTGTCCTTCTTGCGGTGGAGCAATAAATTTTGACAGCCAAGCCCAAAGAATGAAGTGTCCTTATTGTGATACGGAGTTTGAAATGGATGCTGTTATGCAACATGAAGAAGCTTTACGAAGTGAATCGGTAAAAGATGATTTTACTTGGGATGTGCAAGCAGATAGCAATTGGCAGGAAGACGAACTTAATAATTTTGCGGCCTATGTTTGTCAGTCCTGTGGCGGCCAGATTGTAGGTGACTTTACAACTGCTGCAACCAGTTGTCCTTATTGTGATAACCCTGTGGTGATTGCCGGTAATATATCCGGCGACCTGCGGCCTGACTATATTATTCCTTTTAAACTGACCAAAGAACAGGCAAAACAGGGTTTGCGCAATCATATAAAAGGCAAACGGTTATTGCCAAAACAATTTAAAGATGAAAATCATATTGATAAAATTCGTGGTATGTATGTACCGTTTTGGCTTTTCGATACCAAAGCTGATGCTAAATTTAGATATAGAGCGACGCAAACCAGCACTTGGAGTGATAGCAATTATATTTATACAAAAACCAGCTATTATTCGATTTTGCGTAGCGGGAATATAGACTTTAGCAGTGTTCCGGTTGATGCATCTTCACAAATGGCGGACGATTTAATGGAATCGATTGAACCTTATAATGTGGCTGAATTAACTAACTTTCATGCCGGTTTTTTGGCAGGTTATTTAGCTGATCGTTATGATGTTCCGGCAGATCAATGTATTGAACGGGCCAATCATCGTGTGCGCCAAAGTACGGAAAATCAATTCAGATCAACCGTGAGGGGCTATGCAACAGTTGTTCAGGAAAATGGTAATATTCAATTATCCGATGGTAAAGCAAATTATGTTTTGTATCCGGTCTGGGTTTTAAATACTTCTTGGGGAGGTGAGCAATTTACCTTTGCCATGAACGGTCAAACCGGTCGTTTTATTGGTGATCTTCCTCTGGATAAAAAAGCTTACTGGAAATGGTTCGGTCTGATAGCCTTAATTGTTGCAGCACTTGCCTATGCAGCAGCTTGGTTGTTTTTGCGTTGAGAAATACGTTGAGAAATGGAGACAATCATGAAGCGAAAGAAATATCTTAATATAATAATTCTGTTTATCAGCGTGGTTTTTGCAGTTTTATTAATTCCAACGAAAATATCGGCTCAGACAATCCCGGATCATCGATTATTGCCAAGATTAGTAGATAATGCAGACTTGTTAAATAATTCCGAAGAACAAGAATTACTTGAAAAGCTGAACTCAATTAGTGAGCGATATCAAACTGATGTGGCAATAGTGACGGTTTATTCTCTGGAAGGGAAAAGCCCTGCAGAATTTGCCGATGATTTTTTCGATTACAACGGTTATGGTATTGGACCGAATCGTGATGGAATATTGTTTTTGATCAGTATGGAATTTAGGGATTGGTTTATTACTACCCACGGTTCCGGGATTCAGGCTTTTACCGATGCCGGTAGAGCACATATGACAGAACAATTTCTCTCATACATAAGTGATGCTAAATATGCTAAAGGTTTCAATAAATTTGCTGATCTATGTGATCAGTATTTAAAACAAGCTGCTAAAGGTGAACCCTATGATTATGGTAATTTGCCGAAAAAACCATTAGCTTGGTATTGGATACCTGCTGCTATCGGAGTCGGTTTAATTGTTGCATTTGTCGTTGTCGGCAGTATGAAAGCTAAGCTTAAATCCGTGCGCAGACGGGTCGGCGCAGATGATTATGTGGAAGCGAACAGTTTTGTGTTGACAGATCAACGTGATCTCTATCTCTACAGTCATGTTTCCCGAAGAGTTAAACCGAAACAAAGTTCTTCCGGTGGCGGTAGCGGTGGTTCAAGAACTCGCACCTCATCTTCCGGCTCAACCCATGGCGGTTCCGGTGGAAAATTCTAAAATGTAAACTTATCAGTTCCCGGTAATTGTGGTTTTTAGTCTGAATTGTCATGAAACATTAAACGTTTACGTGAACCATGGTTACTATGCTAAAAATTAGAGTTTTACTTGTTAAGAAGAGTCCAATGAATTAATATAATGATGATTTAAAACATTTGATATAGTATTTTTTATACAAATTGCGAATTAGCGGAGGTATATGTAATGGAAGCAAAAGATATGAAAAAAATAGCTATTGAAAAGCATCTTGAATGGGGTGGCAAAATTGAAGTGATCGGCAAAGCACCGGTCGGAACAAGCGAGGAATTAGCGATTGCTTATACACCGGGTGTTGCAGAACCTTGTTTAGAAATTTCTGAAGATATAGAAAAATCATATATCTATACAAGACGCCATAATCTTTGTCTTGTTGTAACAGACGGTTCGGCTGTTTTAGGTTTGGGTGATATAGGGCCTGAAGCCGGAATGCCGGTTATGGAAGGCAAATGTGCTTTGTTTAAAGCTTTTGGTGATGTAGATGCATTTCCTCTTTGTATTAAATCGCAAGATGTTGATGTAATCGTTGACACTATCTACAATATTTCCGGCAGCTTTGGCGGTGTTAATTTAGAAGATATTGCAGCACCTCGCTGTTTTGAAATTGAAACAAAACTCAAAGAAAAATGTGATATTCCGATTTTCCATGATGATCAACATGGTACAGCGGTTGTAACATTAGCCGGCTTGATCAATGCATTAAAAGTTGTAAATAAAAATATCTCTGATGTAAGGATTGTTATGAATGGAGCAGGTGCTGCTTCCATAGCGATCACCAAACTGTTGATTTCTGCCGGAGCAAAAGGTGAAAATGTTTTAATGTGTGATAGCCGCGGTATTATTTATGCCGGACGTACTGAAGGAATGAATAAATATAAAGATGAATTATGCGAAATTATCAATTTAGAACATAAATCGGGAACTTTAGCAGATGCTTTAGTCGGTGCAGATGTTTTTGTCGGAGTTTCAGCTCCGGGTACAGTGACTACCGACATGGTGGCAACAATGGCTGATGATGCAATTGTATTTGCATGTGCTAATCCGATACCTGAAATCTATCCTGATGAAGCCAAAGCAGGTGGTGCCAGAGTTGTAGCAACCGGTCGTTCAGACTTCCCCAACCAAATTAACAATGTATTGGCCTTCCCGGGTATTTTCCGTGGAACTTTCGATGTTCGTGCTTCAGATATTAATCAAGAGATGAATGTTGCTGCAGCGCATGCCATTGCCGGCATTGTCTCTGATGCAGAACTAAATGAAGATAACATTATGCCACATGCATTTGATGAAAGAGTTGTGCCTGCAGTTTCAAAAGCTGTTGCGGAAGCAGCACGCAAAACCGGAGTCGCCAGAATCTAATTTAAGGGGCTAACTTTGTTACTTCTCTACAATACTCGTTATACCGATGTTATTAGAGTTCTATTAGAGAGAGCTAAATCCGGGACTTCTAGTAATTAGAATTCATTTAGTGTTTTTATTGAAAACACATAGCTGAGAAACAATTATCAAGTAGGGATGTCTGGTAAAAGGCATCCCTTTATCTTTATAAAGTATACAGGTCCTTTGATAAAACCGACTTTTCTGAGTTAACTTGCACACTTTTTAAGTTTAGACTGGGATTTTACGGTTCAACCTTAAATAGTGTGCATGTTCCCTGATAAAACCGACTTTTCTCTGATGACTGTGCACACTTTTTAAACTTTTGCAGTGATTCCACGGTATGGACTTAAATAGTGTGCATGCCCTTTATTAAAACCGGATTCCCCAAGTTGTTCAGTTCTTCGTTTTAAAATAATAGCATTCAAACTAAATCAAAAACTATTTCAAAATAAGATTTAGAGATAAGCTAAAAAAGCATCAACTTGAGCAAGTAATTTTGCATTATCTTCTTCGGAAAATGTTACTTTGCCTGTAGCAAAAGTTTCGCGATTAAACTGCAAACCTGTCCCTCGATCACCGACAATGTTCATGCCGATGAATTTACATAGATTAAATAAGTCGTTCCTGCAGCCGGCTGTTTCGTTTGAACCGCCAATTCCGCTGAAGGTTACTTTTTTATCTGCGGAAGCTTTTCCGGCTTTAGGATTATTTGCTTCGTTCGGACGACTAATCCAATCAAGAAAGTTTTTCAGTACAGCGGGGATACTATGATTGTATTCCGGAGAAACAATCCATAATCCATCAGCGGAATCAACCTCTGAACGTACGTGCTTTACGGCTTCCGGTGTCGGGTATTCAATATCTTGATTCATAAAAGGCAGATCTTTGTAGTCTAAAAAAGCAACTTCGGCTTTGTTTTTTAGTAGCTTGGCAATGTGCTTTGCTACTTGTTGATTGAAAGATCCATTACGCATTGAACCGACGACCATTAATATTTTTTTCATTGTTTTACCTTCCTTAAGATGTAAATGTTTTATTCAGTTAAAAATCAATCCTTATAAGTTTTCGGTAGATATACTTCAATTTGTTGTTTGAGAATTTGGATTTTAACAGGTAAAGCAGGGCCTTTTTCACCGTCCAAGTCAACGAAGATTTCTTGTTGATCGAGAGAGGCTATTGAAATATTGGAAGCGATACAATGTTCAATTTGTCCGCTTTGTTCAACTCTACCGGATAAAGCACTGGAAAGAGTGGCTAGCCGAGGGATAAAATTACTATCTTTGAGAATAAACAAATTAGCTTTCCCGTTGGATAAACTTTGATTTTCTTTTGTAAATACCAGAGATCCTAATTTGTTTGTAATACTTATGACAAGGTGGTCGACTTTGCCTTGATAGTTCCCGTTATTGGTTTGAATATCCAAATCATATTCTTCGCTGGTAGCCAGATTAGCCATTGAGTTTTTCAAATAAGCTAAAAGACCAAACCACTTTTTTTCTTCACTGGTAACTTCATGCATAGCATCAGGAATTGGACCGATACTGGCGAATAGATTAAAAACTCGATCATTGCACAGACCGATATCAATTAGTTTGGTTTTATTGAATTCAAAGGATTTAATTGCCCATGTTCTGATTGCGGAAATTTTGAGAACCCTAGCCATCAAATTACCGGTTCCACTAGGTATAATCATAACTTTTGGACGATGAGATTGTCCGACTATACCATGAAATATTTCATTAACTGTGCCGTCTCCGCCAACCGAACAAATGGCTTCATATTCATTTTGTGCTGCTTGTATTGCAAACAATTCAGCATCGCCGGCTTTTTTGGTGATTTTAAGCTGAATATTATCGAAATAATTTTTCAAGTGAGAAACTAATTGTTTTTTGATTGTCCTTGAACTTTCATTCCCCGCTTTTGGATTAATGATGACCATTATGTCTTTCATTTTAACCTCTGATTAAAATTAATTGTTCTGTTAACTTAAAAATTAAAAAGAGATTTAAAAGCCTCTTTTTTCTCGTTACGTAAACAGTATTAAATTATGTCTCATTTCAAATTATAGCATGATGATGAATTGTTTGTAGTTGTCTTTTAGTGTAAATGGAAATTTAACAATTTATTATAATATGTTTTATTTAGCCTACAATTTACTGCTAGATAATTTTAATATTCTCTAATATATAGTAAAATCATAATATAGAAAAAACATATACAGAAACAATAAGTATTGAGGAAGATCGATATGAAGAAAGTGTTAAATATAATAATCGTTTTAGTTATGCTCATGATGATGATATTTCCTTTGAATTCTTGTTCATCTAAACAAAAAAAATTAGATGATACTTTAGTAAAAAAATCCGATTCCGTTTCAGAAAGTCAGGAAATTACAACAGGAGCAACGGAGTCGAGTGGAACTGTCAAAGAAAATGAATCCCGAAATTCGGAAATCACTGCTACGGAAGTAATTGAAGAAACAACTTCGGAAAAAACGGAAAAAACCACAAAAGAAACAACCGAAACAACCACAATTGAAGTTCAATCCGAGGATAATAATGAAAGTACAGCATTAATAACTTTATTCCCGAGTGAACAATCAGCAGAATTTAAAGCTTTGGATTCCGCTGCTCAAGACATTACATTTTTAGATAATACGATGGGGCCCGATCTTGCAAGACCGATTCGGTTCAGGATTGAGTCCGATGATGTTACTGTGACTTTGGAATATGGAGATTTCATTCTGGGATTATGGCATTTTCATCCGATAATGGAAGTATTTCAGATAACCGGTAATCAAGGTGATCTCTATGAATTTTATGGATTTTTGACAGAAAGTATTCCAAATTTTCGCTTAGTTTGTACCCAAGGTGATTATCGTTCTGAATGGCTTTTGGTCTATAACGGCAGAGAGGAAGAAGTTGAAATTGTAATTGTGAAAGAAGAATGGCAACCTGCAGAATTGACTTTAGATTCTTCTTTTATGGATTTTTGTAAAATGTATGCTTATACTCAATTTGAATATGATGAAGCGTACTTAATATTCGGTGCAGATACCAAGTTCGGGTACTTTTATGAAACTGATGATTACTATTGGTACTGCTTATCTCTATTAGTGAATCTGCAGCTGCCGTTTTCCTATGAGTTAAATCCGGATACACCGACTTTACCGCTGGAGCAATGGTTGTTTGATGAATATGTCTTGAGTCTCTATGGACATTTAAATCAAGAAATACCGGAGTATGACGGTTATTTAGTTAACTATACACCTGATCGACATGCAAAATATGAAATTGCCAGGTTATCTGATCTGGAACATTCCTATTATTTGCTGGATATTACTTCAATTGAGGAAGTTTCACCGGGCAAATGGGAAGTTGAAATTTTGGTGGAAGAAGAGGATATTGGTCTGAAAATCAGCTATTTGATTACTGCATTGCAAAGACAGGAATATAGAGAGAATGATCCCTTCGGTTTCGTTATTGGTGGAATTGAACGCCAAGAGGTAGAACAGCCGATGCCGAGCTCGTTGCCTTAAGCCACTGATAGCCTAATTACACCTTAACACATCTTAATAACTTAATAAAATTTTGTTAAATATGGAGGAAAGTAGATGACAAAACAAAAATTGCTAGTAGTTTTTTTGGCATTAATCATGGCTTTTTCATTAATAGCATGTAGCAAAAAAGCTGATGATTCAGATCCGGTAGAGAGAAACGGTAAGGAAGATGGTAGAACAAAGGATGTAACGGAGAAAGAAACAACTGAAGAAAGTAAAACAGAAAAAAGCGAGAAGACTAAAAAAACTGAGGTGGAAAAGACTGAAGATGCAAAAGAAACTGAGGTAAAGGAGAGCGAGACAGCAAAAGAAACCGAGGCAACAGAGAGTGAAACGTCTGAAGAAACCGATGTGGTAGAAAGTGAAGAAACTGAAGATGCCGATACTGATCAAGTGGCTGATGGTGAAATTTTTGAAACGGAAGAATTCTCGGTATCTGTGCCGGAAGGCTGGGTTACACCACCAGCAATGGAAGGTGAGGAGTCTACAAATAAGGTTAGCTTGTTTAAGGGAGGAATGGAAGATCCTATGGCCTTATTGAAAGCACCGGTAATAAATTTAGAATATGGTGATTCAGGTATTCCTCTGACCAAAATGGATAAGAAATTTTATGATGGTGCAGAAGACATTGATCCGATTGAAATTGGCGGAAAATCGTTCAGCGGATTTACCGCGAAGAGTTCTGATCTTCCTATGACCTGTTTATATGCTGAAGACGGTGATAAGCAATATCAAATTTTTCTTTGGACAGAAAAACCGGGAGGAACGATTTCGCTTGAAGATGCAGATGTAATCCAAATTATTGAAAGTTTCCAAGGGAAATAATTAATAACGGCTCTGTTAGCTAAAGATGAAGAAAAAGAGGTCAGATTTCTTTTTAATTTTTAAGTTAACAGAACATTAAAAACAATCAGGAGAATATTATGAAGAAAAAATTAAAACAAAATATGATCAAAGCATTAAGCTTGCTTTTAGTAGTTTTATTGGCTGTTTCTATAGTTGGTTGTAGTAAAAAAGATGCTAAAAAAGATGAACCTGCCGGTGAAGAGAAAAAAGATGATAGTGTGTTGATTGATCAGGAAGGAATAATAATTACATTTCTCAAATATGAAAAAGAAGGATTATTTGGTCCGGAGTATCATTTAAAAGTTGAGAACACTACAGATAAAAAACTTAGAGTTCATATGGATAAGGTAAAATTTGATAATGGTAAAGAAGATACTTTCCCTTTATTTACAACTGAACTTGAGCCGAAGGGTTATGAAGAAAATTATTATTCAATGGGTTTAGCTCTGGAAGAAGACGAATATGACAAAGTAAAAACAATGGAAATTACATTTTCGCTTTTGGCAGATGATTATAAAACCATTAAAGAATTTGATCCTGTAACAGTCACTATTCCAAATAAGTGATGAATAACATAATGGTTGTTAATTTTATTTATAGTATGGCAGGTGTGAGGTTGCTGACAAAGCTATAGCTTCTGAAACCTGTCTGTAAAATTAAGAACTTCCAGATGAAATTGCCATTGGTCCATATTGTTTTAGTGGTAAAATCTAAAGCTTTGAGATTTTGGCAAGAAAGCTCTGGAAGTTTTTTTGATTCTCAAATTATCAAGAGTACTTTTCGGTAATTAATGGATGGTAGAACTATTTTAAAAATAATAGCCTTTAATAAATCCTCTTTTATTTTCCTCAATTTTTGGTTATTACTTAGGTATCAGCAATAATAATTTCGATTCCTTTATTGCTAATCTGATTTAAATATTCCGGATCAGAATTTTTATCAGTAATTAAACAACTGACATTTTCGATTGGTGAAAAAATATAATTGTGATTGATGCCGATTTTTCTATTATCTGCAACTACTATGACATGACCCAAACAACTGTTTATCATCTCGCGGTTTACAGTGAGCTCGCTGATTACTGCGGTTGAAAGCCCTTTTTCTTCGGTAATGCCACTAATGCCGATAATGCACTTATTTGCCAAAATATTATGGATCAGAGAAACGGCATAATCGCCGGTAGTACACATTTTAGAGTTTTTATAAACAGAATTATGTACAATTTCGCCACCGATCAAAATCAGTTTTACTTTTGAATTGACCGGTTCTAACAAACAACGGGCATTATTTGTGATAATTGTGACAAAATCTTGATCAACATACTTGATTACCCGCAGAGCGGTAGAACTGGAATTGATGAAAACTACATCACCGGTTTTGATCATTTTTGCAGCTTGTTTGGCGATGGCCTCTTTTTCTTCAATATTAGTATTATAAAAAATATCACTATCAAATTCGGGAAGAATATCTTTTTGAATTCCGGTATCAGTTAATTTATAAGATGTGTATATCTTTTTTTTACTATCTAAAAATTTTAAATCACGCCGAATTGTGGATTCTGAAACGGTTAGTTGTTCAGATAGACTACTGATTGAAGTATTAGGTTCATCTTGCAAGATTTTTACCAAGTTTGCTCTGCGCTCTTTTATATTTATATCTGAATTCCTCATACTCCTCTCCTCTCTTAAATTATTAATGTTAATATAATAATTGCTTGAATTTTTACATGCAATAATAAAAAATTGAGTATTCTTTGCCTGTTACTTTAGATCAGATTTGATCTAATTCTTGAAATGTTATTTGAAAAAAATATCATTTAATTATCTGAAATATAGTTTAAATGATAAAAAAGTTCCATATCTGTTTCAATTAATTCTAATTATATGACATTTTTCATAAAAATCAATTTATATGAAAAATAAAGGTTTATTGTACATTGTTTAATAAGAAAAATCGATAAATTGTAAATTGTTATAAAAACATGGATGGGTTATGATTAAATCATCAAATAAATATTTGTACATGTTGTTTTATGCAAATGCGTTTAAAATGTCATGAAGAAGTTAAGTATGAAGTGAAACAAATTCTCGATGTTGATATTAACTTATATTCAAAATCAAATGTACTTTAGAAAGTGTAATTATTGTAGCGAGTACTCGCGTACAAAAGTATTTTTAGTGTGCAATTAGAGCATAGAGCATCTAAATTATTTTTATAAAAATACAACATAATAATGGAAGAGGAGACGGCACATGAAACACATAAAGGTTGCAAGAACTTTTACCCGAGGTATAGCGGAAGCAGAAGCATATGTTTATGAAAAAGAAGAATTAACAGCAGCAAAATATCTGATCAATGGCGAAGCGGAAATTTCTGAAAATATTGAGCTTTTTGAGAAAGCAGTCGATGCAGTTTCAAAGGACTTAAGTGTATTAGCGGAAGATTCTGCAATTTTTGCAGGTCATTTGAGTATTGCAAATGATATCGCTTTGAAAGAAATGGTTTTAAGTAAAATCAAAGATGAAAAACAGAATGTTGAGTTGGCTGTTGAGAATGCAATTGCAGAATTAAGTGCGATGATGGCAGGAATTGATGATGCATATATGCAGGAAAGAGCTGTCGATATTCTGGATGTTGGTGCCCGTTTCATGGCTGCTCTGCAAGGCAAAGAATTTGCCGGTTTGGATCATATTCAAAAAGAGGTAATTATCATTGCTGATGATCTCACACCGTCTGATACGTCCAGTATGAATTTCGATTATGTCAAAGGCTTTATAACTGAAAGGGGCGGTGTAACTTCTCACGTTTCGATCATAGCCAGAAGTTTAGGTTTACCTGCATTAGTCGGTGCCAGCACAATTCTGGAGAATGTAAAAACCGGCGATCAAGTTTTATTCGACGCTGAAAGCGGCGATATTTATATTAATCCCGATCAACAAACTAGGGATGATTTGCTTGAAAAATCGAAAGCAGATGCTGAATTAAAGGCACAAATTGAAGCCAAAATGGATTTACCGGCGACAACTGAGGACGGCAAGACTTTAAAGGTATATGCCAATGTCGGCAGTGCTGAAGAAATTAAGCAAGCAATGAAGTATAAAATCGATGGTGTCGGTCTGTTCCGTACTGAATTTCTTTTTATGGATAATACGGATTTCCCTTCCGAAGATGAACAGTATAATGCCTATAAAGATGCAGTGGAAGCACTTAAGGGAGAATTGATTATTCGTACCCTTGATATCGGCGGTGATAAAGCATTGCCCTACTATGAATTCGACGTTGAAGAGAATCCGTTCTTGGGTTGGCGTGCAGTCAGAATGTGCTTGGAAAAAGCCGATATATTCAAAACACAACTAAAAGCATTATTAAGAGCAGCCGTATACGGACCGATCAAAATCATGATTCCGATGATAATCTCGGTTAATGAAGTAAATCAAGTAAAAGAATTAATCTCGGAATGCAAATCTGAGCTAAAAGCCGCAGGTGTCGAATATGCAGATGATGTTCCGGTAGGGATTATGATTGAAACACCCGCAGCAGTAATGATGGCGGATGCTTTGGCTGAAGTTGTTGACTTCTTTAGTATCGGCACCAATGATCTGACTCAATATGTCTTGGCGGTCGATCGCGGCAATGAACGGATTGAACATCTCTATGATTCCTATAATCCGGCTGTTTTACGAGCAATTAACCAAGTAATCAAAGCTGCTAATAATGCAGGAATTGAAGTAGGTATGTGTGGTGAATTCGCCTCTGATGCAAATATCACAGAAGTGTTGCTCGGGTTCGGTATGGATGAATACAGTATGGCAGCCAGCGAAACTCCGATCATCAAAGAAAAAATCCGAAATCTAAATTATGCAAAAGCTCAAGAATTAGCAGAGAAAGTATTGACTTGTTCCACAACCGAAGAAGTATATCAATTGTTGGGAATTGAATAATAAACAGTTTAAAAATCGTCATAAGGTTTTGTAATAAACAATAGAAATAATCAAACTAATAAAAATCAATCAATTAAAAACAAACTAATAATAATTAATTGAAAAAGTTTGGTTTAATAAAACAAGATAAAGAAATAGGAGAAAGAACATCATGGTTGAAACAACAATTTATGTAAGAAACAAAACAGGTTTGCACTTAAGACCTGCAACAGAGTTATCGCAATTATGCTCCAAAATGGATTCTGACATTAAGATAATCTTTGGAGAAAAAGTAATTAATCCAAAGAGTGTTTTAATGTTAATGGGAGCAGGAATTAAACAAGGTTCAAAGCTTGAAATTCAAGTTGAAGGTCCTAATGAAGCTGAACATTTGCAAGAAATCATTGATGCAATTGAAGGTGGTTTCGGTGAAGAGATGATTCCATTAGAAGATATTGTGAAAGAGTAGCTGACTTTTTTAATGATAATTTAACCGAATCAAGAAGATTACGCTGAAAAGATCTTCAGTGAATACTTAGACAAAGTAAAGTGAGGCAAAATGAAAAAATATCAATTAGGTTTATATGAGAAAGCTCTTCCGAATGAATTAACTTGGGAAGAAAGATTTGCCATAGCAAAAGAAGCCGGTTTTGATTACATAGAATTCAGTATTGATGAAACCGATGCCAGATTATCTCGTCTAGATTGGTCTTTGGCTGAAAGACAAGAAATGGTTCGGTTAACACAAGAAGCTGACGTTCCGTTACGTTCGATTTGTTTATCCGGACATCGTAAATATCCTCTAGGTAGCAAAGATGCCAAAACTCGAGAAAAAGGTTTAGATATTGCATATAAAGCAATTGATTTAGCAGGAGACATGGGAATCCGCTTGATTCAATTAGCCGGGTACGATGTCTATTATGAAGAAGGCGATGCCGAAACAGAAGAATTTTTTGCTGAAAACCTAAAGGCTGTTACCCATTATGCAGCATCTCATGAAGTTGCTCTTGGCTTTGAAACTATGGAAACGCCTTTTATGGATACCGTTGAAAAATCCATGTATTACGTAGAACAAATATACAGTCCTTGGCTCGGTGTTTATCCGGATATTGGCAACTTAACCAATGCATCTTTAATTTATGGAAATACAGTCAATGAGGATTTACAAAAAGGTACAGGTCATATTTTTGCAGCACATCTGAAAGAAACTATACCCGGACATTACCGCGAGATTCCGTTCGGTACAGGACATACTGATTTTGTCTCGAATATTGAATGCTTAAAGGAGTTAGGTGTTCGTTCTTTCGTTGGTGAATTCTGGTATGTAGGTCAAGAAAATTGGCAAGAAGATGTTGAATTTGCTGCGAAATTTTTAAGAGAAAAACTAGATCAAGTTTTTTAGGATGGAAATATTGAAGGTTATAGTTGAATTTAAATTTTGAATATGACTCAAACCTTTGATCAAGTTTAGAAAAAACGAGGACTTAATAATGATTAAAGTACAAAAGAAATCAATTGCCGAGCTAAATTTATGTTATGCAATAGGTCAGATTAATTCGGGTGAAGATAGATCTTTCGTAGTAGCTACTGAAAAATTAGGTGAATGTCAAAGATTTGATCTTGACGGTAATTTTCTTGAAACAATTTGGACAGAGCCGGGCGGAGTTATGACCCTGCTTCAAGTTCCTGACAGCAATGGAGAATTTCTCTCAACCCATAAATTCTTTTCGCCGAATGATTCTGCAGAAGCCCGTCTTATTTTAGCCACACCGGTTGATACAGATGGAAATCGAGTTAAAGATTTAACCGAAGAACATACATGGAAAATTACTGAATTGGCAGAAATACCGTTTTTACATCGTTTTGATATCTTAACCAGAAACGGCAAAAGTTATATTATTGCTTGTGCACTGAAGTCTGATCATGAATTTAGAGATGATTGGAATCATCCGGGTAAGATTAGTGTTTGCGAGTTGCCTGCTGATTTAACTCAATACGATATAAATCAAGGTAAACCTTTGGAATTCAAAGTCATCAAAGAAGGTTTAACCAAAAATCACGGTTATTGCAGACAAGTATACAATGGAGTGGAAACCGGTTTAGTTGCAGCTGAACAAGGAATTTATCGTTGCACTCCACCGGCAGATGATTCTGATGAGTGGCAAGTAGAACAATTGATTGACATGGCGAGTAGTGATGTCAGAGCATATGACATAGATGGTGACGGCAAGCTTGAATATATGGTTTTCGCACCGTTCCATGGAAAAGATTTATATGTGTTTAGGGAAGAGAGTGATGGTTGGCAAGAAATTTATCATCATGATACTGAATTGCCGTTTTTACATTCATTATGGGCAGGCGAGCTTGGTGGAATTCCGACTTTCTTAGTTGGTCATCGACAAGGTGATAGAGATCTCTATGCAATGACTTGGGATCAAACGGAAGAAAAATTTGTCTTGAATCAGCTTGATCATGATTGTGGACCGACTAATGTTGATGTATATCAATATGGTGACAATGATTACATTATTGCAACCAATCGTGAAATCAACGAAGTGGCCTTATACAAGGTGAATCCGTAGAATTTGTAATTTTGCTTTCAGCACTCTGTAAGAACGTTTTTGAAAGAGTGTTTAGAGAACAATAGAGCAAGAAAATACTTTTATAGTAATAATTAAAATCCATTAATTTGGAAGCAATCTAGGAGGACTTATGACAAAGATTGATGAAATTACAAGAGAAAGCTGGATCTTGGGAGCTTTCCCGGAATGGGGAACATGGCTCAATGAAGAAATCGACAACACAGTTGTTGAAAAAGGTACATTTGCAATGTGGTGGCTCGGAGTGGTCGGCTGTTGGTTCAAAACAGAAAATGATACCAATATTGCAATTGATTTATGGTTTGGAAACGGAAAACGCACGCAAAAAGTTGCTGATATGAAACCGTATCATCAAATGCGCAATATGATGGGTGTAAAAAAATTACAACCGAATTTACGTGCATATCCTATCGTATATGATCCGTTCGCAGTAACTAAATGTGACGCAGTATTCTCAACCCATTATCATAATGACCATATTGATCCGTTTTTTGCCAAAGCTGTTTTGGATAACTGTGGACCTGATGTTCCTTTCATCGGACCGAAAGAATGTATCAAAAAATGGCGCGGCTGGGGTGTACCTGAAGATCGTTTGCAAGAAGTAAAACCGGGTGATGTTGTAAAAATTAAAGACACAGAAGTTATTGTTCTGGATTCATATGATCGTACTTGTTTAGTAACGACAGAAGTTGGTGAAGATCTTGACGGTGTTTGCCCGACAAATATGGATGAAAAAGCTGTAAACTATTTATTTAAATTCCCTGCAGGTACTGTATATCATTCCGGTGATTCACATTATAGTATTCGCTATAGAGAAATCGGCAAA
Organism: Clostridiaceae bacterium; assembly: GCA_012518795.1. Lineage (GTDB taxonomy): Bacteria > Bacillota > Clostridia > Saccharofermentanales > DTU023 > UBA5436. The sequence continues at coordinate 154,402 of JAAYRL010000006.1, read as the reverse complement.
AAATATGATATTGATATCGCATTCGGTTCTTATGGCGAAAATCCTCCGGGATGCCAAGATAAAATGTCCTCAGTAGACATGTTACGTATGGCAGAAGCTACAAACTGTAAAGTAGTAATTCCGCTTCATTACGACGTATGGTCTAACTTTAAGGCAGATCCGAAAGAGATTACTTATTTGTATAATTATAAAAAAGATGCTCTACAATATAAATTCCATCCCTTCATCTGGGATGTCGGTGGAAAATATGTATGGCCACAAGACAAAGATTTAAGAGAATTCCATTATCGTCGCGGTTTCGAAGACTGTTTCGAAGACGAACCAAACGTACCGTTCAAGTCAATTCTCTAATTATTATTTATTTGATTCTCAGTTGCTCAGCACAATGTGATGAGCAACTGAAATAACTTGAATTATGAATCGAAGGAGAAATGATGAAATATAAAGAATTAAGACAAAAAGTTTATGAAACTAATATGCTTTTACCCAAATTAAATTTGGTAGTCTTTACCTGGGGAAATGTAAGCGAAGTAGATCGCGAAGCAGGTGTATTCGCAATTAAGCCAAGTGGTGTCGAATATGATAATTTGAAACCGGAAGACATTGTAGTTGTATCTCTTGAAACCGGAGAAACTGTCGCAGGTAAAATGAAACCTTCTAGTGATACGGCAACTCATCTTGTACTTTATCAAAAATTTTCTAATATAGGTGGTGTAGTTCATACACATTCGCCTTGGGCGGTAAGTTGGGCACAAGCGACCAGAGAGTTACCGGCATATGGTACAACCCATGCTGATACTTTTTATGGTAATGTACCTTGCACCAGAAAATTGACTGATCAGGAAATCAATGAGGCTTATGAGAAAAACACAGGATTAGTGATAGCGGAAACATTTGAAAAAAATCAAATTGATCCGGATGCTGTACCCGGAGTTTTAGTTGCCGGGCATGGTCCTTTTACATGGGGACCTGAATCCCTTAAAGCTGTGGAGAACTCGAAAGTACTGGAAGAATGCTGCAAAATGGCATTTAGAACAGAAGTGATTAATCCTGAAATTTCAAGAATCGAACAGGGTTTATTGGATAAGCATTATCTCCGTAAACACGGAAAAGATGCTTATTATGGTCAATAAAAATATAAAAATATAAAGAAAAAGGAGGAAAAATGTTACTAAAGGATATTCATGACAAAGGACACTTTTCATTTCATGAATCTGCTGCAGATTGGCGTGAAGCGATTCGCATGAGTTGCCAGCCAATGGAAGCGGACGGAACTACAGATGCAAGATATGCTCAAGCAATGATTGATTGTGTTGAAAAGCATGGACCGTATATTGTAATATTGCCGGGTGTAGCTATGCCACATTCTACGGAAAATGCCGAAGGTGCTTTTGATACAACTATCGGTTTCATGAGATTGGAAAAACCGGTGTCTTTTGAAGAGGGCAACCCTGAAAAAGATGCTTCATTGTTCTTTACATTAGTTTCAACTAATGCAGATGAGCATATGGAGAACATGCAGCGCTTATATACAGTTTTAACTAATGAAGCTGTTTTAGAGGAATTGAAAAAAGCAACATCAGCTGAAGATTTATTAAGAATTGATGCAATGCTTGAATAAAAATTAATAAGAGGAGATTATTATGTTAGATGTATTACAAACTATTTGGGAATTTTTCGTAAATAACTTCCTGACAGTACCGGCATATTTTATAGGTTTATTGGTTGTTGTGGGATATGCCCTATTGAAAAAACCCTGGTATGATGTACTTGCAGGATTTATTAAAGCCACAATCGGTTTCTTTATCTTACAAGTCGGTTCGGGAGGATTGACCAGCAATTTCCGTCCGATTCTGGTCGGCTTAAAAGACAAATTCAATTTAGATGCTATGGTTATTGATCCGTATTTCGGACAAAATGCGGTTCAAGCAGGGATGGAAAAAGAATTAGGCAGAACATTCTCGGATGTTATGATCCTGCTCCTGATTGCTTTTATTTTTAACATTGTATTGGTTGCCTTGAAAAGATTTACCAAATTGAGAGCTCTTTTTACAACCGGTCATGTTCAGATGCAGCAAGCGGCAACAGCCTTTTGGTTAATCCTTTTTGCTATTCCGTCTTTGAAAAACAGCAATGTCGGAATTCTGGTTGTCATGGGCTTGCTTTTAGGTCTTTACTGGGCAGTCGGTTCCAACTTGATTGTCGGTCAATCGCAAAGCTTAACCGATGGTGCCGGATTCACCATTGCTCATCAACAAATGTTCGGTATCGGACTATCAACCTGGTTAGCTGAGAAAATGGCTAAAAAGAGCAAAAAAGAAACCAAACGTTTGGACGACATTAAACTTCCGGGCTGGTTGAGAATTTTCAATGAAAACATGGTAGCTACAGCTATTCTAATGACACTATTCTTTGGAATAATTTTATTAATCTTGGGTAAACCGTATTTAGTTGAAAAGGAATTCATGAAAGAAACCCAAAACTTTGTATTCTATATTATGACAACGTCATTCCACTTCGGTGTTTATCTGGCAATTCTGCAATTAGGTGTTCGGACATTCGTTACAGAATTAACTAATTCATTCCAAGGTATTTCCAGAAAATTGCTTCCGGGTGCTGTTCCCGGTGTTGACTGTGCAGTTGCATTCGGTTTCGGATCACAAAATGCTGTTACAATCGGATTTATCTTCGGTGCTTTAGGTCAATTCCTGGCAATTATAGCATTAGTCTTACTGAAGAGCCCGACTTTGGTTGTTGCCGGATTCGTACCGGTATTCTTCGACAATGCAATTATCGCAGTTTATGCTGACAATAAAGGTGGTGCAAAAGCAGCAATGATCTTCCCGTTCTTATCCGGTATAGCACAAGTGTTTGGCTCAGCCTTCATCGCTTCATTCGTTGGCTTAGCTCAATACGGCGGTTACCTCGGTATGTGGGACTGGGCAGTTGTATGGCCTATATTCACAGTTGTAATGAAATATTTAAGCTATATCGGTGTAGCCCTGGTTGTTATTGCCTTAATAGTAATTCCGCAAATCCAATACAGATTGAAGAAAGATACTTACTTCTTAGAAACTGAAGATTGGGAAGAATGCAAACGTATTCGCGCAGAAAAAGAAGCAGGAAATTAATCCTGAGGGTTATTTAATAATTAATTGAAAACATAGTATAATTTTATCAGGCGGTCAGCCTGAAATAATTAAGAAGGGAGATTAGAGAATGGTAAAAATTTTAGTTGCATGTGCAAATGGAGCTGGATCTAGTTTGATGATGAAGATGGCAGCAGAAAGAGCTTTTAAAGAAATGGATATTCCTGTACAAGAAATTCATCACTGTGCATTGGCAGAAGGCGTCAGTTCAGCAAATCAATTTGACCTAGTCTTTGTAGCCCAAAATTTCTTGAATATGTATGATAGTGCAATCCAACAAGGTGCAAAAGTAATCGGTTTACGCAATATAATGAGTGATAAAGAAATCATCGAGAAAGTTAAAGAAGCCGGATACGATAAATTGTATAAATAACAGGTATTCATTTGAGAATTAAATCCGGGTATTGCCTAAATTCATTAAGAATTTTCGCAAAATCCGGATTTTTATTATTCAGATAAATTAGTTAGTATACTTAGTAAATATAAAGATAAATATACAGTAATGATAAGCAAATATTAGGCAAGCATATATGAATAAAATACCTATCAAAATGATTGTGTTGGATTTAGATGGTACATTACTGAATGACAATAAAGTAATCACCGAACGTAATAAGCAAGCTTTGGCTAAATTGAAAAAACAAGGGGTGAAAATTGTTTTTGCTTCAGGTCGAACTAATTTTATGATGAGTTTATTTCAAGAACCTTATGTTGTTTGTGATTATCATTTATCATTTAATGGTGGCATGGCAGAAGATTTATTCACCAATGAAGTAATGTATCAAGTAACGATAGAACAAGCTGTCACCAAAGAGATTTGGCAATATTTGGCTGATAATCTCAGTGCTTATACAGCATATAGTCAGGAAATGATGTATTTTTATGATCAAACCAAAAGTATAGTCAGAAATAAGTTATCTGAATATATTAATTTAGCAGCGTCGGAACAGGTTAATATATCACCGACTTTTACTGAATTAAGTTATGGTGAAATTGAAAGTAAGCCTAATGTCGACATTCTAAAATTTGTTGCTTATGAAGAGGAGCCGGGACGGATAGCTCAATTCAGAGAATTTTTGACAGAATATCAACAAGTGAAGGCTGAAGCGACCGGTTACGGGATTACCGGTATTTTTGATCGACATGTTTCAAAAGGTGCAGCAGTTGTCAAATTACGCAATCTATTAAAAATCGAAAAAGATGAAGTTTGTGTGATTGGAGACTATGATAATGATATCAGCATGTTTAATGAGGCAGGCCTAAAAGTGGCGATGGTAAATGGAACGGAATGTTTAAAAGCCCATGCGGATTATGTTTGTCCGGATAACAATCATGATGGGATTGCTCATTTTATAGAAGAGTATTTAATAGATTAAAGGAGAAGATCATGCAAGTTACTTATTTGAATCATAGTTCATTTTTTGTTGAATACAGCAACAAAGCGATTCTGTTTGATTATGGTGAGTTACCGAAAAGAGCAAGACAGGGCGAAATAACAGACGGTATTTTTGAACTTGCAAAACAAAAATCAAAATATAATAGATTGTTCGGATATTCTTCACATCGTCATGCAGACCACTATGATAAGGATATTGTACATCAGTTTTTAGATAATGATTTATTGTATATTCTTTCAGATGAATATGAACTGGAATTTGCAGAATATATGCGAAACAAAAACTTTTGTCGAATTTATCCACAAACAACTGTAAACGTAAATGGTCTGAATATTGCAAACACCGGTTCGACCGATCAAGGCGGCGCAGTTTTATTGCAAGATTGTAATGAAGATTTTTCAATCTATTATGGGGGAGATTTGGCAGTCTGGGATGATTTTCCGGAATTTTATGAAGGTTTTGCTAAAGAATTTGCATGGTTAAAAAATCAAGTTAAGAATTTTGCACCTGTAAAAATCGCATTTTTACCTTGCTGTACAAGTGACGGTTATCAAGAAGAACCATTATTAAATGGATCAAAAGAGCTGATTGACCTGTTACAACCGAAAATTATTGTACCGATGCACGGTTTTGGTTATGAGCATTTCTACCAATCATTTGCTGAGGAAATGCAACAAAGATTGACTGAAGCTCAGGTTAATATTACAACTTTTACATCTTTCGACAAGCAGAAATATTCTAATCATAGTATAATCTTATCCTATGCAGAAAATTCCGGTGATACTTTTGTTTATGACTAAAATATTGCCGGGTTACTATAGTGGAAATAGTAGCAACCTTAATATAACCTTAACATTAGTAATGAATAATAGATTATATTTAAAAACAAGTTGCATTTTTATAAACAGATATTAATGCTGATGCTAAATATAAGAGATTAATTATATTAAATTGTATATAAGATTATAGATTTATTAAAGGACAAACGATGGCAGAATTAGGAAAAATTAAACTGATTACAATTGGAGATTTGGAAAGAAAATTGGGTACTACAAAATTTCCCCGGTTTATTGAAGAATGTGAACAAGATTTTAAAGCACAAATTAGACAGATAGCAGATTACGTATTAGCTCATCAAGATATTTCTTTTGTGTTTTTATCCGGTCCCACTTCGTCCGGCAAAACAACCTTTTCTACTTTGTTTTCTCAGAATCTAACAGAAAATGGCAAGCGAACACATTTGATTTCAATGGATGATTATTACAGTAAAAAAAGTCCGACATATGATGAACTAGGTCGTCCGGATTTTGAGAGTGTTGATGCACTGGATTTGGAATTATTGCATGATCATTTGAAAGCGTTGGAAAATATGCAAGCAGTCAATATTCCGACTTTTGATTTCAAGACAAGGACACGAATTGTTGAAGAACATAAAATAATTAATCCACAACCGGGCGATACCTATATGATTGAAGGTTTGCATGGTTTGTCTGATGAATTGAGAAAAGATTTAGATAAAGAACGTTCGGTTGGAATCTTTATTATGCCCTATGCCAGTTTGTTAGCGGATAACAGAATTCTTGATCATGTGGATATGAGAATTTTAAGACGCTTGAGCAGAGATGTTTTTCATCGTGGTGCGACCGCATTATCGACTATTGATTTCTGGCCGATGATTGCAAAAGCAGAAAAAGAATTTATTCCGGTTTATTTGGAATCTGCAGACTTTTATGTTAATTCAGCTTTGGAATATGAATATTCCGTAATTGTGCCGAAAGCCAGAGAACAATTAAAAATATCGATAAATCAATACATGGAAGGCGAATTACCACCTTCCAATAATGTTAAAGCAGGATATTTTTATGCTGACTTAAATCTGGCAATCAAACAGGCAAAACGCTTAATTAGAGCATGCAATAAAATCCCACGAGTTGACCCGATTTTAGTGCCTCCTGATTCAATTCTGCAAGAGTTCATATAATTGGCTTGGTGAGAATAGGTGTCATCCGTTACCAAATCAGTATATACTTATGGCATATAATTAAAGAACAAAAATACAACAAATACAAAAAATACATTTTGGAGGTGTGTTATGGTTTTAGATGTAACAGTAGATAATTTTGAAAGTGAAGTACTTGAAAGTGATTTACCGGTATTGGTAGATTTTTGGGCTGCATGGTGTGGTCCTTGCCGCATGGTTGGTCCGGTTGTTGAAAAAATCGGAGAAACATATCAAGGCAAAGCTAAAGTATGCAAGATCAATGTTGATGAACAAGGTGCATTGGCTGAGCGTTTTCGCGTGTTGTCAATTCCTACAATATATATTTTCAAAAACGGAGAAATCGTAGAAAAAATGGTTGGAGCAAGACCTTATGAAGAATTGATCGCAGCATTAGATAAGCATTTAGTTTAATCAAATTTTGAGATTAGAGGTTATCTTAAGGATTTCTGAAAGAGTTTGTTGCTCTAATTGAGAGATAACCTCTTTATTATGTGTAAATAATGGAAATTTTAAATGATTCTTTACCTACAATTAATTCTGCTAGTCAAAAGTATTTAGATCAAGCTTTTGTTGATGAATTTGGTTTGCCGAGTATAGTCTTGATGGAACAAGCGGCATCTGCTGTGACCGAATTGATTCTTCGATTAGGCAATAGCGGACAAAAAGTCTTGTTTTTGGCAGGAGCCGGCAATAATGGCGGCGATGCTTGGACAAGTGCAAGGCAGCTTACAGCCTATGGTTTTGAGGTTAGTGTTTTAGATATATTTCCGGAAAAATCATTGCCATCTGATGCTGCTCAAAATAAGAATGCTTTTATTAAATCTCTTGATTATACAAACGGTAGAATATTCCAACTGCAAAAATTTCAATTAAGTTCGGAACCATATGATTTTATAGTCGATGGAATAATGGGTACCGGCTTCAATTTAGCAAGACCTTTAACACAAGATATTATATTTTTGTTAGAGCTTGTCAATGCTTGTGAAGGAACTTGCCGTATTGCAATCGATATTCCGACAGGTATTGATAGTGCAACCGGTGCTTGTGATCAAGTAGTTTTTTTGGCTGATTATACAGTGACATTCAGTGCACTCAAAACAGGTTTGGCGGCGGAACCCGGTTGTGCTTATACCGGTGAAATCATTGTGGCGCTGCTCAGTATGCAAAGGTCTTGGCTTGAAACAAAATTGATCGATTTTTCTAAGAAATCTAATTTAGACTCATTTTTACCGCGAGTTTTAACTCTGGATACGATTAGTCATTTTGAAATAGAACGTTCAGAATTATCCCATAAAGGGAATTATGGCAAAACATTATTGATCGGCGGTTCAGCCGGAATGAGCGGAGCGATAATTCTGGCCCTTCAAGCTGCTCATGCAACTGGTGTTGGTTATTCTTATGTCAGGGTACCCCGAATATTAGTTGCCGATTTGCTTGCAGTTTCACCTGAAAGCTTGATCGACGCAATACCGATTGATTTTTCAGACAATAAAGATAATACTGCATCTTTAGCTGCTTTAGACATTAAAAATGAGACTGCATCTATAGCTGCTATTGATAACTGGAAGAAGTTAATTGCTGAAGTCGATAGTGTAGCAATAGGACCCGGAGCAGGCCAAGCTGAGTGGTTGGCAGATAATTTAGACTATATAAGTTCAGCGACAAAAAGATTAATAATTGATGCAGATGGGTTAAATTATTTAGCTGAAATTGAAAATTGGCAGGATGTTTTCCAAAATAGAGTTCTGAAAGAGATGGAACCGGCTATTTTGACTCCGCATCCCGGAGAGTTTAAACGTTTGGCACCTGATTTAGCGGAGCTATTGAATCTGGATCGTCAAGCTGCCGCAGTTGAACTTGCAAAACGCAGTTCAACAATCATAGTGTTAAAAGGTCACGCAACGGTACTTGCATTGCCATCAGGTGAAATATATATTAATTCAAGCGGTAATCAAAGTTTGGCAAAAGCAGGTTCAGGTGATGTATTGACCGGTTTGCTGAGTGGCTTCACTGCCCAAATGACAAATCAAACAGAAGCAGTTGCCCTTGCTGTATTTTTTCATGGTCTTTTGGCAGATATAGCTGTTGCTGATTTAGGTATTAGAGGTGTATTGCCTGGCAAATTACCGGATTATGCAGCAGATGCCTATGAAAAGTTGGGCTGGCAAAATTAGAGCTATTGTTAAATGTCAGTAAGTTATTAGCTGACAATTCATTTACCTATATTAGTATAGCGGATAATTTTTTGGGGTAATGAGGCATTATTGTAAAACGGGAGTAATTATGTGGAAAGAATTTAAAGAGTTTATTGCTAAAGGCAATGTAATCGATATGGCAGTAGGTATTGTCCTGGGTACAGCATTCAAATCTATTGTGGACAGTTTTGTAGCAGATATTATTATGCCTATAGTAGGTTTATTGCTCGGTAATATTTCTCTTTCTGATATGAAATATGTATTTAGACCGGCGATTGTTGAATCAGGTGAAATAGTAAAACCTGAATTAGCACTAAATTATGGCAATTTGCTCCAAATGATCGTCAATTTTCTAATTATTGCTTTATGTGTATTCGTAGTTATTAAAGCAATTAACAAGCTGCGCGCAATATTTACTAAAGAAGAAGTTGATAAAGAGTCTGAAGAAGTAAAATCTGACGAAGTTCTTTTATTGGAAGAAATTCGTGATCTTTTAGCTAAAAAAGATGAATCAAAAGTATAATTCACTTTATTGACTCTTAGTTAAAAGCACTAGATTGTTTTGGTAATTAACAAGATATGAAAAACATTTTCAAAAATGTATCTGAGAAAATCAGTAATATAAGCTTGAATCCACCTTTGGTATTATTAATCGGATTTGCTTTACTGATCTTAAGCGGAGCCTGTCTGCTAAATCTCAGTGTTGTAACCAGATCCGGTGAATCAATTGGCTTTATTAATGCTTTATTCACCGCAGGATCGGCTTCATGTGTTACAGGCTTGGTTGTTGTAAATACTGCTTACCATTGGAATTTAGCAGGACAAATTATTATTATATTATTAATTCAAATCGGTGGTCTGGGTATCATGACTTTAGCGACGATGTTTCCGCTTGTTTTGCGCAAAAGAATCGGTTTGCAAAGCAGACAGATACTTAAAGAACAATTAAATTTGGATACGTTCAGCGGGATTATCCGCTTATTGAAGTATGTTATTACTTTTACTTTCTCGGTTGAGGGAATCGGTGCTTTGCTTTTAGCAACGAGATTTGTTCCGCGATTCGGTTGGCCTAGAGGCCTTTGGTATTCAGTATTTCAGGCAATTTCCGCTTTTTGCAATGCCGGTTTTGATAATCTGGGTGACTCAATTTATCCTTGGCGTGAAGATCCTGTAGTCAATATAACGATTATGGCATTGGTAGTAATTGGCGGTTTAGGTTTTTTGGTAACAAAGGAAATCTTACAAAAACGTAATTTTAAGATTCTTTCCGTCCATGGAAAATTAGTTTTAACTATCACCGGACTGTTAATATTTTTTGGCGCTCTATTCTTTTTCATTTTGGAATATTCTAATCCGGATACTTTGGGCAATGAAAGTCTTTCGGTGCAGGTAGGACAATCGTTCTTTCAATCGGTAATTGCCAGAACAGCGGGATTTTATTCAGTTCCAATGGGAAGTTTGCGAGATTCATCGGCATTTCTATTAATTATTCTGATGTTTATCGGCGGTTCACCCGGATCCACCGCGGGTGGCTTAAAAACTACTACTTTTGGTGTGTTGATTCTTTCAACCATTTCAACCATAAAAGGAGAAAAGGAACCGGTTGCATTTCATAAACAAATCGGTTTAAACACCATCCGTAAAGCTTTGGCATTAGTTGTAGTTGGTTTGCTTTTGGTCATCTCAGTTTCGTTTTTATTAACTGTCACCGAAAAAGCATCATTTATTGATTTGGTTTTTGAAACGGTTTCAGCATACGGAACAGTTGGTTTATCCAAAGGAATTTCCCCCGATTTAACAAATTTTGGTAAAGTAATCATAACATTAACCATGTATGCTGGTAGAGTCGGACCATTGACGTTAGGATTTGCGATCAGTAATCGTACCAATCCGAGTAAACTACATTATCCGGAAGCAAATATTGCGATCGGGTAACTTGAGTACTTGAAAGATTAGTTTGATACTTGGTCAAGTTAATATTAAAAGAGACGTTAAGACTAAAATAAAATATATTTTTAATCTTAAAATGTTTTGAAATGAGCAAAAACTCTTTCATATATTGTATAGATTCTTGATGAGAGGAATTTTTTATGAATACAAATATTTCAGTAATTGTACTTGGTGCCGGTCTGTTTGGCTCATCTTTAGCCAAAAAATTATTTGAGCTCGGTGTTGAAGTAATGGTAGTAGACAATGACTATGACGTGATAAGTGAAATATCAAATGAAGTAACAGCTGCTGTGCAATGTAATTTTTTTGATGAGAAAGCTGTCAATGAATTAGGCATAGGAAATTTTGATGTTGCAATCGTCGGTGTCGGTAGTGATTTGGAAGCATCAATTCTTGCAACTCTGGCTGCTAAAGACCGCAATGTACCACGTATCATCGCTAAAGCCACTACACATACACAAGCAAGAATTCTGGAGAAATTAGGGGCTACTCAAGTTATCTTCCCGGAAATCGATATGGGCGAGCGTCTTGCACGTAGCTTATCCGGCAATAATTTTATGGAATATCTCCATTTTAGTGATGAATATACTATAATGGAGGTTCAAGCTGCAAATTCTTGGATCGGTAAAGACTTGGCTGAACTGGATTTTGCTAATAAATATAATTTGACGGTAGTAGCTTTTAGAAGAAATAGTGAAACCATTCTTTCCAATATAGCAAGATTAAAAATTCAAAGCGATGATCATCTGGTTTTGATAGGCAAATACGAAGATGCTGAAAAACTTGAAAATACGAGGTAGAATATGAGATTGTTCATGATTAGACATGGCGAAACGCAATGGAATAAGTGGGACAAGATGCAAGGGCAGGTCAATATACCGCTGAACAAAACCGGTGAGAAAGAAGCTGGGAAATTAGCTGAGATATTGCAAAATAAAAAATTTGATGCCATCTATTCAAGTCCGTTAAATCGAAGTAAAGAAACTGCGGAAATCGTATTCGGAAATAATGCAGATATAATACTTGAACCGTTAATCATGGAAATGGCTTTCGGCATTTATGAAGGTTTTTATTACGGTGATTTGGATATTGATGAAAGTCATGATTTGTATGACTATTTCTACGATCGTGCGAATTATGTTCCGCTTAAAGGCGGAGAATCGGTTCAGCAAGTAGCGAATCGAGCAAAAAAATTTCTCGAGAATATGATTGTACAACACCAAGATGAAACAGTTGTTGCTTTTTCACATGGTGCATTTATTCATTGTGCAATTTCTGTTGTTCGCAATTTAGTTCCACCTCAACAGGGATTAATCAGATCAATCAGTAATTGTTCGGTTACTGTTTTTAACGACAATAATTCCGGTCAATTCGAAATAGAACAAGAAGCAATTGATGTAATCAGAGGTGAAACGCTAATTTTGTAAATCGCTTCTACAACAGATTTGACAAGATTTTATTTTATGGTATTATAACTAAGCTAAATCGAAAATGCTTGCTTAGCTCAGTTGGTAGAGCAGCTGATTTGTAATCAGCAGGTCGGGGGTTCGAGTCCGTCAGCAAGCTCCAATAGCGAAACCCTTGATATGACAGCATTTCAAGGGTTTTATATTTCCGAACATACGTGTACCGTCCGTCTTTTAATTTGTGAATACGATTAATAGACACGGTATCTCCTCTCTCGATTAATCCTTGTTTTTTTCACGAATACTTTCAAGAATTTTGTCTACATTTTGAGACGCCGATTCCTCTATTGATTCTTTTATCCATTCTGACATTATTTCTGAATTTTTAATAGATATAGACTCGTCTATTGATTTTGAATTTTCAGTAAATATGCTTTCAAGCTCCTCCCAACGTTGCTTACGTTTCAAATGTCGACCATAAAGAACTATTCCGATTATAACAACTATCCAAACAAGTATTATAATTTTTATTATTCTCTTTTTACTTTTATCCAAGCTTATCCTCGTCTTTCTTAATGGGCACGGTTAAACCTCTTAATTTTTATATTGTACGCCGTTTATTTCTAATAATGTTTCTTGATTTTTAAAATGATGATAAATACATCTTCCGACTAACCATTGAATAACCGAATATGAAATCAATGCTAATGCTAATATCCAATTATATGCACCGGGCTTCAGAACGTTAGATGGGATTAATAACCCCAAACCCACTGACCCAATTAAATTCAAAATAAACAATACTAAATTTACGATTTCGACCGTCTTTGAAAATCTATTCATCTTTTTCCCCTTTCAAGCGTTCGTACTCTTGTGAAATAGATTTAGATATCGCCTCCGAATTTTTAATAGATATAGACTCATCTATCGCTTTTGAATTTTCAGTAAATCTACTTTCAAGCTCCTCCCAACGCTGCTTACGTTTCAAATGCTTGCTATAAAGAACTATTCCAATTATAACGACTACCCAAACCAGTATTATAATTTTTATTATTCTCTTTTTATTTTATTCACGCTTATCCTCGTCTTTCTTGATTGGTTTTGGTAAAGAATATCTACCTGATTCCAATAATATCTCAGCATAACTTGCTACTTGCTCTTGCCCATCATCGGTCATAAGGATCATAATCTCCATTGTCTTAGCAATGAGAGGGTTATTGATGACACTATTATTACTTGATTTACGTGTATTGACTCTACCCATTAGATAATCGACGTCCACATCGAAGAAATTAGCAAATGAATTAAGCATATGAGGGCTGGGTAGTCTCTCATCATTCTCATACATAGAGACTGCGCTTCTTGATATCCCTAATCTGTTTGCTAATTTCACTTGAGTAATTCCCAATTCTTCCCGTAGACGTCTTAAAATTATTCCTATATTCATAATCATAACTTCCTTTCTAATATTAATAATATCACAGTTAGTGAAACGAAAAAATGCAAAGTTCACGTATAGTGTCTATTTTGCAGCGATAACGTATCACAATAGAATAACAGTTTGAAAATCAGCAAGTCGGGGGTTCAAGTCTGTCATCAGAAAGCTTAATAACAAAAGCACTGATACTACATAGCTTAAGTGCTTTTTATCACTATTTCTTTGCTTTTTGTTTGCTGTTATTCTGTATACTTTACGCTGTGTATTTGTAATAATATTTCTTAGTTCTTGAAATGATGATAAAAACATCTACCAATTTAACTATTGAATAACCTAATACGTAATATGTGCTAATACTAATATCCAATTATACGTACCGGATCTAAGAATAGCAGATGGAATTAATAAAAACCTGCTGACCCCATTAAATTCAAAATGAACAATACCAAATTTACCGTTCTAACTGTTTCTGAAAATCTATTCATCTTTTTCTCCAACTATTTCAAATTGTTAAGATCATCTATCGTATAAGCAAAATTACCGCCAAAATCTAATAATCCGGTCAATTTGATCGTAAGTGGCTTGTTCATATCTTTAATGGGAAGCGCCACTTCAACATCGGTTAGTGTTTCGTCCAATTTAATAGGTACTGTTTCTGTATTAAAATCAACATCATCAGAAAGTAATATAGCATCTGATTCTACTTTTCTTTCATCTTGATAGCTATCCTTAAAAAACATAAACATTGGTATGGCGTCCTTAGTGTCTGTATTTGTTACATCATAAACCATTTTCAAACATGGATCACCCTTTTCCGTTTTGACTATGGATATATCTGTAACCTTAACAATACATTTTGAAAATACTAATGTATCACCAATTTCAAATTCTGTATCTTCTCCTGTTATTGTTTTTGGAATGTCTTTTAATGTTTGTTCTAACGCCTCAAGTTTTTCTTTAATATCTGAATTATCGTTCTTTAAATCATCAATTTCTGTTTCTAATTCAACAATCGTGTTCGCCATTTCTTGTTTATCATCAATTAACTGTTGATTTTCACTCTCGAGTGTTTCTATTTTTTCTTGTAATTCTTCAACTTCCTTTTTATTATTACAACCGGTTGATAGTAATAATATTCCAACCATAACCAACGTTACTAATTTTTTCATTCTATCCTCCACTTTTATTTAAAATATTTTCAATTATATCAGCGTCTTTTGTACTAAATAAATCACCTCTATTAATATGTTCCAATTCGTGTTTATAAGCAATTTGTTGTTCTTCAAATCCCAATTTATTATTTATAAAGATAGTGTAGCTGTTATCATCGTTTATAGTATAAGTGGCTTTAATGGAATAAGGTAAATCGCATAATACAGTATTAATCATGTTCTCCCTTTTCTTTTCTTTTTAACGCCTTTAACATTTCGTGCACCGTTTTTAAATCATCAGCGGGAGCATCTTTTGCCGCGCTAAATAACAATTTGAGTTCATTATCTTTAGCAATCGCATTGGCGATTTCTTTTGTCTCCGCCGATAAGTAATATCCCTCTTCATCTATTTCATCACTATCCCAACCCATAAGATAAGAGGGAGAAACCAATAAAACTTTAGTGAGAGCCTCTATTTTATCAATACCCATATTTCTAATTTCACTAGACTCGTAACGAGAAACAGTTGATTCGGCAACGCCGAGAGCATCCGCTACTTGTTTTAACGTGAGTCCTAATTCTTTTCGTCTATTTTTAATTAGATGTTCTATTTTCATATGCCATCCTCATTTCATGTGATTTCTATATGTATTATACAGGAATTTGCGGATTTGCTAACTTGTAAGGAATTAATGGAAAAACTTGCGAAAACGCTTGATAAAAAACATTTAGTTCTGTTACTTTAAAATTGCATAAATACAAATATAACTTAAAGATACTTCAAATAAATACAAATAAAAGGTAGAATGAGGGTTAAATATTACCTGAAAATTTGTGCTAAGTGTCACAAATATTTTTATCCACTTTCGATTAAGAAATTATTTTGAAACTAAAATATGGAGGGAGCACATGATATTGCAAAAAGTAGATTGGAATCAACTTCAAAACGGTAGTGATATTAGAGGCGTTGCTTTGGAGGGAATTGCCGGAGAAAATGTTAATTTAACGGCAGAGGTTGCTTTTGCGATAGGACAAGCTTTTGCACGTTGGTTAGAAAAGAAAACAGATACTCAGGCATCTTCTTTAAGCGTTTCTGTCGGACGTGATTCACGGTTGTCGGGAGAATCTTTAGAAAATGCATTAATTTCAGGTATAGCAAGTAGTGGAGCTAAAACGACTTGTTTCGGTATTGCTTCAACACCTGCCATGTTTATGTCAACTGTACAAGAAGAAAATCCGTTTGATGGTGCGATCATGATAACTGCCAGCCATTTACCATTCAATCGCAATGGTTTTAAGTTCTTTACTGTAGACGGCGGTTTGGAAAAAGAAGATATTACGGCTATTTTGGAATTAGCTGCAAAAGTTGATGTACCGGATAAGATTGAAGATGTTGTTTCGGATAAACTTGATTTCATTTCAATTTATGCAGAGGGTTTGGTGGATGTTATACGTCGCGGTGCAGCTGATCCGGATAATTATGATAAGCCTTTACTGGGTTTGCGGATATTGGTAGATGCGGGAAACGGTGCGGGTGGTTTTTTTGTAGATAAAGTATTGGAACCGCTAGGCGCAGATACTACAGGAAGCCAGTTTTTGGAACCGGATGGCTCATTTCCAAATCATATACCCAATCCGGAAAATAAAGAGGCAATGGAAAGTGTTCGTCAAGCGGTGCTTCAGAATAATGCGGATTTAGGAATTATCTTTGATACGGATGTTGATCGTTCATCTGCAGTTGATGCAACAGGAAGGGAGATTAATCGTAATCGTATTATTGCCCTGATGGCGGCTATCGTCTTAGAAGAACATCCCGGCACTACAATAGTTACCGATTCGATAACTTCGGATGAGCTCAAAATCTTTATTGAAAGTTTAGGTGGTGTTCATCATCGTTTTAAACGTGGATATCGTAATGTTATCAATGAATCAATTCGGCTCAATAATGAAGGCATAGATAGTCAATTAGCTATCGAAACATCCGGACACGGTGCTTTGAAAGAAAATTATTTTTTAGATGATGGCGCATATATGATTGCTAAAATATTGATCAAAACGGCTCACTTGAAACGTGAGGGAAAAACGATTGACAGTATGCTGGCTACATTGAAAGATCCGGCTGAAGCAGTAGAGTATCGCTTAAATATTACTGAAACAGATTTTCAGGCTGCAGGTAAAAGAATTCTTGAAGCTGTTGAACAAGCCAGTATGTCGCAACCGGGTTGGCAAATTGTTCCCAATAATTATGAAGGTGTGCGTGTTTCATTCGATCAAGAAAACGGTGATGGTTGGTTTTTAATTCGGATGTCTTTGCATGATCCTATTTTGCCGTTAAATATAGAATCACGAAAGAAAGGCGGAGCGAAAGAAATAGCAGCAAAAATTTATAATTTACTGAAAGATATGTCAGGTGTTGATTTGTCCTTGCTTGAAAAAGAACTAACTTGTTATTAAAGTTGTTATGTCGAGATCTGTTAAAGTATAAAATTATGAGTATAGAAAGATCAAGCGGTATTCTACTTCCGATATCTGCTTTACCGTCAAAATACGGAATTGGTACATTAGGTAAAGCAGCTTTTGAATTTATTGATTTTCTGCAGGATTCCGGTCAAAGTTGGTGGCAGATTTTACCGTTGAGTACAACCGGATACGGTAATTCACCTTATCAAAGCTTTTCAGCTTTTGCCGGAAATCCATATTTTATTGATTTAGATATCTTGATAGAAGATCATCTTTTAACCAAACGGGAAGTCTCAGCAATAGATTTCGGTTCAAATCCGACCAGAGTCGATTATGGAAAAATATATGCTGCAAGAAATTCTTTATTAGTTTTAGCCGCTAAGCGTGGTTTGAAGCAAGAACAAACAGATTTTCAAGAATTTAAAAGTGAAAATGCTTATTGGTTAAATGACTTTGCTCTTTTTATGGTTTTAAAACAAAAATTTAATATGATTTGTTGGCAAGATTGGCCTGAACAAGATTTGAGAAATTATGTTGCGACAAGTGTAAATAAAGCCGAAGAGATATATCAAGAAGATCTGGTTGTTATTTGCTATATCCAATTTTTATTCTTTAAACAATGGCAAAAAGTTCGTGAATATGCTGCGGAACATCAAATAAAAATATTAGGTGATATTCCTTTGTATGTGTCATTGGATTCAGCAGATGTCTGGTCTAATGTCCAATATTTTCAATTAAATAAAAATCGAATACCGATTGAGGTCTCGGGTGTTCCGCCGGATTATTTCACTGCGGACGGTCAACTTTGGTCTAATCCGCTCTATGATTGGTCCAAATTAAAGGAAGAAAATTATTCTTGGTGGATAAAGCGTATTAATTTCTCCAACCAAATCTATGATGCTCTACGCATTGATCATTTCAGAGGTTTAGAGAGTTACTGGGCGATTCCAAATGGTGAAATTACAGCAAAAAATGGGCGTTGGGTTAAAGGGCCGGGTATGGATTTAATCTCGGTCTTAAAATCTACATTTCCCGATTTTATTTTCATTGCAGAAGATTTGGGATATCAGACCGAAGCAGTTAAAGAACTTCTAGCTGCATCCGGTTTTCCCGGAATGAATGTTTTACAATTGGCTTTTGATTATCGTGATGCAAAAAACAATCCTCTTCCACATGATTATGTGCGGAACAGTGTTTGTTATGTAGGTACTCATGACAATGCACCGATAATGTTATGGCAAAATAATGCTCGACATGAAGATGTTTTACGGGCAATAAAATATTTTGGTTTAAATAAAAAAGAAGGTTTTAATTGGGGTTTTATTCGAGGAGGCTTAGCTTCAGTGTCCGATCTGTTTATAGGTCAAATGCAAGACTTTTTAGGTTTAGCTGCAAATTCAAGGATGAATACTCCTGGAAGTATGGAGAATAACTGGGAATGGCGCTTGATAAAATCTCAATTATCATCTGAACTGGCTGGAAAAATTAAAATGTACACTGAAATGTTCGGAAGGAGCAATAAAAATAGTAAAAGTTAATATCTTACGTGGATTCCTCGTTTCATTATAATTTTTCAAAAAAATACCGGGCTACATTTCATCGCTGATTTGAGTGTTAGACAATATGTAAATCCGGTATTAAGAATTTGCAGAAAAATATAACAGTTTATTAATGTAATGCATCAATTAGAGTATTACTATTTAATTAGCACATTACTTAATTAGCTTAATTAGCGCATTACTTTTTTCACATTGTCGGGCATTGCATCAGGATCATCGCTAATAGTAATAATAAATTTTGCTGCCATGTTATTGGTCATATCAGTTAAATCATTAAAAAACTTTTCTAACTCAATTATATCTTCAGAGTGAGCTATTTTATATAGACTATCAATGTAAAAATGTGTGATATCGTGGTCTTTAGCACTGACACCTGCGATAAAAGTCAGCAATTCACGATAATTTCTAACCGGATATTCAGTAATATCAATCAAACGTACCTGATAAGGAATATTTTGATTAAACCGCTTACCATATTCGATACAAACTACATTTGTATCTTGCGTATTAGCAACATTTGTAATCTCGTCCACTATAATAGATGTTTTTCCTGTACCTTTAGATCCAACAATGGCTTCAATCATAAATTAATTCTCCTTTTATATTTTCTGGTTTTAAAATTTTGTTTATATGTTTCTAGGTTACTGATGGCTTACTGTTTATAGTAAATCAATATTCTGATGGATTAAGCGATCTCTTGATTTTTTTGATTATATATAATTGTACAATATTTTAAATTGTTTGAAAAACTTGCAAACGAACGTTTTAATTGTTATATTAAATCTACATCTTGAAGTTTTTCTAAAAGAGTGGGCTTGCCCACTCTTTGTTTTTAAAAAGATTTATTGAAAGATTGTTTAAAGAAATATATTGATAAATATTTAAAAAGAAATATTTAATAAGATATTTAACAAGTAGTTGATATCGAACAGGTAGGAGAGAAATGGCAAGAAGAGATGCACGTTGTCAACAAATATTTGATGTTTTAGAACCGATTATTCAGAATTTAGGTTTTGAATTGATCGATGTAATTTATGTGAGAGAAAACGGTAAATTATTTTTACGTTTATTAGTTGACAAACGTGGTGGTATAAATATTGATGAATGTGAGTTGATCAGTGAAACGGTAGATCCGATTATTGAACAAGAATTGCAATTACGCAATCACGATTATTTTGAAGTTTCTTCACCAGGTTTAGAAAGACCGTTGACCACAGCTAAAGAATTTGATTTATATGCAGGACAAAATGTTGAAGTAAAACTGTATCAAAAAAGAGATAATAAAAAAATATTTACCGGAGAATTAGTAACAGGTACTGATCAATCTTTAACAATAATAGATGAAACAAATGGTGAAACAATAGATTTTGAACTGAAAGATGTAGCAAAAGTAGCCAGAACGATAAATTTTGATTGAAATAAGGAGAATATTTGATGAATGCTGAATTGATTGATTCTTTGAAATTGTTATCGAAAGAACGTGGTGTTGAAGAAGAAGAGCTTTTTGAATATGTGGAAGAGGCTTTAGTTGCAGCATATAAAAGGGAATTTAATCCCAAGTCCACAGATAATGTCAGGGCTGAAGTCGATCGTGAAACAGGTGACATGAAGGTGTTTATTACACGCACTGTTGTTGAAGTAATAACAGATCCGAATTCTGAAGTTTCTTTGGAAGAGGCAAAAGCCTTATCGCCGGATTTTGAAATTGGCGATATGTTGGAATATCAAATCAGCCCACAAGATTTCGGTCGGTTGGCTGCTCAACAATCAAAGAGTGTGATCAATCAAAAACTAAGCCAAGCTGAAAAGGAAAGAATCCATCAAGAATTCAGTGATCGAATCGGAGAATTGGCATATGGTGTCGTACAACGTATGGATAGAAGAGAAGTTGTTGTCGACATCGGACGTGCTGAAGCGGTTTTGACTCGTAATGAGCAATCACGCCTCGACAATTATGAATTCAATCAAAGAATGCGTTTTTATATTTTGCGGGTTGATGAGAGACATGGCAGACCTATGGTTTTGGTGTCTCGCAGCCATCCGAATTTAGTCAGACGTTTATTTGAACAGGAAGTTCCTGAAATAGGTACAGATGTAGTTGAAATCGTGTCTGTTGCGAGAGAAGCCGGTTCGAGAACTAAAATTTCCGTGCGTTCATTCGATCCCAATGTTGATGCAGTAGGATCTTGTGTAGGACAACGTGGTATGAGGGTTCAAAATGTAATTGATGAATTACACGGTGAAAAAATTGATGTTGTTGAATGGAATGAAGATCCGATTGTTTTTATTAGTAATGCATTAAGTCCGGCAAAAGTTTTACGAGTTGATTTATATGATGATGACTCTGCTCGTGTTGTTGTACCCGATCATCAACTTTCGTTGGCAATTGGCAGAGCCGGTCAAAATGCAAGATTGGCTGCACGTTTAACCGGTTGGAAAATTGATATTAAGAGTGAAAGTCAACAAAGGGAAGAAGTTGAACATGAATTGCTAATGCATTTTGATGATGTTTTAGATCAGGATTTTGATGAAGCATTGGAACAAGATTATGAAAACGATGAATATAATGAATATACGGAAGATTTCATAAATGAAACTTCCGATGACTATGGTAATGATACTTCTGACAACATAGAAGAAGTTTTTGAGGACGTATCAGAAGAATTTGAAGAAGCTGAAAATGCCGATCAAACAGATCTGGCTGATTCGACTGATTCAGCAGAAGATGAAACAGAGTTGCTATAATAGTATGTCAATATAGATTTGATTTGTTTTGAGTTAGGAGAACATATGGCGCAAATTAGAAGAGAGTCAGATTCAGGTTTAAGAGCCGGATTTATTCATGAGGATGATGTTCAAAAAGCAGCAAGATTACAAAAAGAACGGGAAGCTTTAAAGAGCTTAGCTGCGGATAAAGCTGAAACTGAAAAAGATAATCCGGAATTAGATGAAAAGTCAAAGCAAGAAAAAGAGGTAAAGCCTCCATCTCAAATCAAGGTTCCTGAGTTTAAGAAACCTGAAGGTCCCAAAGTAAGTATGCAAGGGATTTCCGGTCGTGAAATTACAGGTGTAGTTAAGGTTGTCAAAAAAGTACCGGCTGCTCCGGCTAAGGAACAGGTAGAAACTGTTACAGATTCAGAGCAAGCTGAGACCAAGACCACAGTTCAAGCTGAAATAAAAGCGGAAAAAGCTCCTGTTGAAAAAAAATCCAGAGCGTCTGCTGATACTGAACAAGTAAAATCTGTTGATATAACAGCGAGCCAAAAAAGTGCGCCGTCAGAATCTGTTACTGAGACAAAGGTTGAACAAACACAGACAACTCCTGAAATCAAAGTGAAATCAGAAACCTCAAAAGACCGTATTATTAAAGAGCATAGTATTATAGAAACTGAAAAAGCAACCGGAACAAAATCAATATCAGCGAAACCTAAACAAGTGTCAGCACCTGCAGAATCAGCTGTTGCAGATAAAAAACCGGAAAAGACAAGTGAGGTTCAATCAACTGCGGATTCAACCAGAGCCAAAGATATGGACATTACAAGGCAGAAAGCTGAAAAGACTTTGGTTAAAAAAACAGTAGAAAAAAAATCAGAGTCACAAAAGCCTCAACTTATTGTTGATCGCGGCATTACAGAGTCCAGTTTTGAAGGTCCCAGATTCAGGCCACAAAAAGGTAATTATGTGGGTAAAGATAAAGAAACACCTGTCGCTGATCAGCGCAGAGCCAGATCAGCCGAGAGTCGAGGCAGGAATGCATATAAACCTCGTGGGGAACGTCTGCAAAGAGATGGCTACCAATCAAGAGGATCGCATGGTTCATCTGATTTCAAACGTCAAGCAGATGTCCGAAGTAGTGGAAAAACCGGTTTTGTTCAAGATAAAGATCGAGAAGATATACCGCGTTTAACTCGGTCACCACGCCAAAAAAGACAAGATCCACGCTATGATGCACAATTGAATCCTGAGATTACAGAAAATGTTAAAGTCGATTTCAGAAAACAGCATGATAAGCGTGCTACTGGTGCAAAAATACGTAAACATGCTGATTACGAACGTAGACGTGAAGCTCGTGATCGTAGTTTTGAACAAGAAAAATTGAAGGAAAAACGCAGACAAAGACGTGAAAACAAACAGCGTCCGCAAGTTGCTCAAACTACCAATGTTAAATTACCGGAAGTTTTAACAGTTCGTGAATTGGCAGAATTGTTGAAGAAGACAACAGCTAATGTTATTGCAAAATTAATGACTTACGGTGTAATGGCGACTGTAAATCAAGAAATTGACTATGGTACAGCTGAAGTAATTGCAAATGATTTCGGTATTAAAGCAGAAAAAATAATTGAAGTAACAGAAGAAGATATTCTTTTCGATGACTCGGAAGATGCCGAGGAAGATCTTGAAACAAGACCTCCTGTTGTCGTTGTTATGGGTCACGTTGATCATGGAAAAACTTCAATTTTAGACTATATCAGAGATACCAGAGTTACTGAAGGTGAAGCAGGCGGGATTACTCAGCATATTGGTGCCTATACGGTAGACGTAAATGGACAACCGATTACATTCCTAGACACACCGGGACATGAAGCTTTTACCACAATGCGTGCGAGAGGTGCTCAGGTTACGGATATAGCTGTTTTGGTTGTAGCTGCAGATGATGGTGTTATGCCACAAACGGTAGAAGCAATTAACCATGCACGAGCTGCTGACACAGAAATTATTGTTGCTATCAACAAAATAGATAAATCGGGTATCAACCTGGACAGGGTTAAACAGGAATTGGCCCAACATGAACTGATCACTGAAGATTGGGGCGGTTCAACTACAATGGTAGAGGTTTCCGCCAAAACCGGTCAGAACATGGATGAACTTTTGGATATGATTGTTTTGACGGCACAAGTTATGGATCTGAAAGCCAATCCGAATCGTCAAGCCAAAGGTACGGTTATTGAGTCGAAATTAGACAAAGGACGAGGACCTGTTGCAACAATTTTAGTGCAAAGAGGAACACTCAAAGTTGGAGATACAGTTGTTGTCGGATCAACAATCGGCAATATCAGAGCAATGACAGATGATCGCGGTCATCAGGTTGAAGAAGCCGGACCTTCCATTCCGGTTGAAATATTAGGTTTACCTGATGTTCCGGAAAGCGGTGATATTTTCTATGCTGTTAAAGATGATAAAATTGCTCGTAGTTTGGCTGCCAGACGTCAGGAGGAAGAACGAGAAGCTGCATTGCGAAAAACATCAAGAATGTCTCTGGATAACTTGTTTGCTCAGATTGAACAGGGAGAAGTCAAAGACTTTAACTTAATTGTTAAAGGTGACGTCCAAGGTAGTGTTGAAGCAGTTCAACAATCTTTAGAGAAATTGTCGAATGAAGAAGTTAAGATCCGGGTTATTCACGGTGCTGTCGGTGCTATTACAGAAAGTGACGTCCGTCTAGCCGAAGTTTCAAATGCTGTAATTATAGGTTTTAACGTAAGACCTGCTGCAGGTGTTCAAGACATGGCAAATCAAGTGAATGTTGATCTGAGAATGTATCGTGTCATCTATGATGCAATTAATGATATTGAAGATGCAATGAAAGGAATGCTTGATCCGAAATTCAAAGAAGTTATTTTAGGTCATGCTGAAGTGCGTGAAACCTTTAACGTTTCCGGGCTTGGTACAATTGGCGGTTGTTATGTAACAGACGGAACAGTTAATCGTGCTGCAGATGTTAGAATAGTACGTGACGGTGTGGTCATCCATGAAGGAAAAATTTCGTCTTTACGTCGTTTCAAAGATGATGTACGTGAAGTAAGTCATGGTTATGAGTGTGGTATTGGTATTGAAAAATATAACGATATCAAGATTGGTGACCAGATTGAAGTATATGAAATGCAAGAAGTCACGAGAGATTAAAGAAACTTAGAAAAGGTATATTATGCAACGTTCAGATCGTGTAGGAGAAGAAATAAAAAAGGTAGTTGCCGAACTGATTCAAAATGAAATTGAAGATCCCAGATTGCCCGATTTTACAACGGTGACGGCAGTTGAAGTAACACGTGATCTTTCATATGCAACGATTTATGTCAGTGCTTTAGGCGATGGTGAACAAATTAAAGCAACATTAAGTGTAATGGAAAGTGCAAAAAAGTTTATACGATATCGCATCGGTCAAGAAATTCGTTTGCGTAATGTACCGGAAATCAGATTTAAATATGACAATTCGATTGCCGAAGGTAATAGGATGTCAAAAATTATTGATGAAGTCATCGCCAAAGATAATCTTAAGCGTGA
This sequence comes from Clostridiaceae bacterium, assembly GCA_012518795.1. Lineage (GTDB taxonomy): Bacteria > Bacillota > Clostridia > Saccharofermentanales > DTU023 > UBA5436. The sequence goes on along the minus strand of JAAYRL010000006.1, from coordinate 129,413 downwards.
ATCGAACAGATAATCCGGAGAGTTGAGAAACAATCAAACAATTTAACAACTCGAATTAAAAGAATAACTTAGTGATATGAAAAAAATAGGTTCAATAAATAATGTTTTTAATGTGCTGTCCGATCCTTCGTTACAGCACATTCTTATATTGCCACATGTCAGAGCTGATGCAGATGCCTTGGGTTCAGCTGTCGCTTTAGCTCGGGGAATTGAGCAATTGGATATTAAATCAGAGATTATAGTAGATGAAGAAATTCCCGCATATTTGAAATTCATCATTGATGACTATCCGATTAAGATTTATAGAAATAATACTTTAGAAACGATTCAAAAACCGAGTTTAATTATCCTGCTTGATCATCATGCATTAGAGCGTCTTAAGCAAAGAAAAAAGATCGTAGAAAAATTTAGAGATGTTCCAATTTTAATCATTGATCATCATCTAATCCAAGCGAAAACAGAAAGTGAATTTCGCAAAAATTTTGATTCTGCTCAGACATTAACTATCTGGATAGAATCAGAGCGCTCTTCGGTTTCTGAAATGATTTCTGAACTGTTTATCAACGACAGTTTGAAGTGTGGTTTTTCTTTAACTCGCTCAATCGCAACATCTTTAATGGGCGGCATTTATGGTGATACAGGCGGTTTGCGTTATGCTAATTCCGGTATCAGAACTTTTGAAATATGCGCCTCTTTAATGAGGCAAAATCTTGCGATTAATTTGATCAGTAACAAGCTTTTCGGAGAAAAAACGTTGGACCAACTGAACTTAATCGGTGAGGTTTTAGCCAATGCCGAACTCACTCAAAATGGCAATATTATTTGGTTTGTGGTTAAATCAGATTTTTTGGACAAATATAATGCGACACAAGATGATCTTGAGGGATTGTGTTCTCAAATGCGTGATGTGAAAAATATTGATTTGGCAATTTTGGTCAGGGAAATTTCATCTGATGAAATCAGAGTAAATCTACGTTCAAATCAGGCAATAGATGTGAGTGAATTAGCAGGAAAATATGGCGGTGGAGGTCATGCCAGAGCTGCCGGTATTACTTTTAAAGGATCCAATGATGCAAATCTGATTGTAGCTGATTTGATTAAACAAGCGGAGATAATGATCTGTGCAAAATAAAATAGAATTTAACGGTTTATTATTAATCGATAAAGATTCAGACATTACATCTTTTGGTGTAATTTCTCGCTTGAGAGCTTTGACAGGTATCAAGAAAATCGGACATTGCGGGACACTTGATCCTTTTGCGACCGGTATGTTACCTGTATTATTCGGTCGGTATACAAAACTTGCCCAATATCTGGAAGCAATGGATAAAACCTATCAAGTTGAATTTGTTCTGGGCGCAGCTACTGATACCATGGATAAAACCGGACAAATTATTGATTCAGTTGATCCGACAGAATTGCATCAACTAATTAGTTCAGGTGAACTGGATCGGGTTTTGCATAACGTTGTTGAATCTGATTTGACAGGCGAAATTGAACAAATTCCGCCGATGTATTCTGCAGTTAAAATTGCCGGAAAACCTCTTTATAAATATGCCAGAAAAGGCCAGGAGGTTGACAGACAAGCGAGAAAGATAAATATATATCAAGCTGAGCTTTCAAAAATTAGATTACAGAATGAACAGTGGGTCTGTACAGCAACAATTTCTTGTTCTAAAGGAACATATATTAGGACTTGGATTGATGATTTAGGCAGAAAAGCAAAATGTTATGCCTATGCCAGATCTTTAGTCAGACAGAAATGTGGCAATCTGGAATTGGGCAATGGTTCGGTAACCTTAGACGAGTTATTTAAGAAAAAAGAAGAATTTGCTGCAGATCAAAGTAAATTGCGCAATGAAATTGAGCAAAAATATTTTTATCCGATTGAAAAAGCTCTATCCGATTTTCCGCAATACCATTTGAATCAGACTGAAGCTGAAAAGGTTACTCATGGACAGAAATTAATAATTGATGGTTTGGCAGAAATTGATGCAACATCCTTAATCCAATTGCTATATAATAATAGATTGTTAGCTATAGTGAGTTTGAACAAATTGAATGAAGTTCAATATCAGAGAGTATTGGCAGACAAGGTGTAAAATGAAGATATACCGAGATTTTCCATTTCAAGTAGCAAATCAACCACGAGCAATTGCTCTTGGCTTTTTTGACGGGGTTCATTTAGGTCATCAAAGATTGATCAAAGAAATGATTGCGATCAGTCAGGTTAGGGATTTGATCCCGACTGTATTCACTTTCGGTGATCATCCCCATAGTAATTTTAATAATTATCTGAAATTTTCCGGTCTGATTCAGAAATCAGAAAGTCGTTTAGCCAGAATTGCCGAACTCAATGTTCAGGAAATGATCTTGGCACCGATGATCGACCAAGTAAAAATGATATCGGCAGACGATTTTTATCATAAATATTTATTAAAAGGCTTTGGTATGGAAGCTTTAATAGTTGGTAAAGATGCTCGTTTCGGTTATCGGGGACAGGGCAATGTGGAATTACTTGAACAATGGACGAAGCAAACAGGAATAGATTTGCTTGTTGTAGGTGATGTTAAATTCGGTGATCACAAAATTTCTTCGACTCTAATCAGAGAATTGATTGAACAGGGCGATATCAAACAGGCTAATCAATGTTTAGGGTATAATTACCGCATCCAAGGCGAAGTTGTCCATGGCAAGAAACTGGGCAGAACGCTCGGCTTTCCGACTCTGAATATTATTTTTGATGCTGATTTGGTAAAACCGCGGTTTGGGGTTTATGTGTCACATGTGATATTTCAAAATCAGACTCTGCCTGCCATTACGTCAATCGGTACCAATCCGACAGTCAGTAATGATTATCAGATAAAAGTTGAGACCTATATCTATGATAAAAATATTGATTTATATAATGAAGAAGTCATGGTAGTTTTGTTGGATTTTGTTCGTGATGAGATGATTTTTAAATCGGTTGATGCGATGAAAAAACGGATTATGTATGATTTGGATTTAGTAGAAAGCATACATGCTCAAGGAATTTTTTAAAAAAATTTGTCTGTCAGATTGTTAAGAATGTTTTATTATATACTAAAGTAAAATTTGTTAATTTAGAAAAAATTGAAGAAATAACGAAAACTTTTCTGGAGGTTCATATGGAAACATATCATGTTTCTTTTCCCGGATTGGGAATATATTCATTGCCTATCAACCCTGTTGCTTTCTCTTTTAATTTGGGTGACCGGGAAATCAATATTTATTGGTATGGTATCATCATCGCTGCAGCTTTTTTGATTTGTTTTTTACTTGCTGTAAAGCAGGCACCTAAATATGACATAAAGAGCGATCACATTGTTGATACGTTTCTTCTGATTATGATTTTAGCAATCATTGGAGCAAGACTCTATTATGTTGTTTTTTCCTGGGATGAATTTTCGGATGATTTAATGAAAATATTCCAGACCAGGCATGGCGGATTGGCTTTTTACGGAGGATTGATCGGCGGTATTCTTGCGGTGCTTGTTATGGCAAAGCACAAGAAAATTCACTTAATAGATTTCATGGATTTCCTGGCTGTATACGTTCCTTTAGGTCATGCAATCGGACGTTGGGGCAATTTCTTTAATCAAGAGGCTTTTGGAGCCAACACAGATTTACCTTGGGGCATGTATAGTGAAAATACGTATCAATATCTTTCGCAGTATGGAGACAAGTATGCACCGCTATCTCCGGTCCATCCGACGTTTTTATATGAGAGTATTGCGAATTTTTTAATTTTTATAATTTTGTATCAAATCAGAAAAAAATCTAAAAAACGCGGTGAAACCTCAGCTTGGTATCTTGTTCTTTACGGTTTAGTTCGATTCGGTGTAGAAGGTTTACGTACAGATTCCTTATTCATTGGCAATACAACCATTCGCGTATCCCAGGCACTTTCATTAATATTTGTTTTAATAGGTATAGTTGCATTTATAGTTATTTCGCGCCGTAAACCGATAGAGAATATGGAGGTAGCTGATGGAGTTACAGACTCAGCACTTTCAGAAAAATCGGCAAGTGATTTTGTTCCGTTAAATCCGGTTAATTCATCAGATGAAAACCAAACCATAGAAAAGAATTCTGAAGAAAACAATTCTGAAGAAAACAATTCGGAAATCGAATAACAAACAATGATTTAACTGATTAAACAAATTAAAATTTTTAATTGAGGGAAAAGAGTGCATAAACGTCAACAATTAAAATCAAAAACCGAGTCGTATTTTAAACTTTTAGATTATTGGTTGCTCATTCCTGTTTTATTAATGACTATTATCGGTATCTATGTGTTAAGTTTGGTCTTTCAAGCCGGTTATGGAGCAGGTGAATATCCCGGAAATTTGATTAAACAAATAGGTGCAATAATGATCGGCATTCTGTTGGCATTATTAATATCTCTGGCAGACTTACCTGTTGTAGGATTAATTGGATATATAACTTATTTTGTTAGTGTTGTTTTGCTCGTTATCGTACACATTGATGGTTTTTCGATGTATGATTTTACCGGAGCAGATAGCTGGATTCGTTTCCCGATCTTCGGCACATTTCAACCTTCTGAATTAGCGAAGGTTGGAATAGCAATGTTGGTGGCTATCTACTTAGCGAAAATTAAAAAAGAAGAAATCAGTTTACTTCGTGGTTTTCTTTATATTACTTGCATCTCCGTTGTTCCAATGTTTCTTATTGCAATGGAGCCGGATTTTGGTACATTTTTCGTGATTTTATTAATGATTTTAATAATGATATTTGTTTTCGGTTTGAAATGGCGTTATATCATTGCCGGAGCTACAACCGGGATTATAGCAATACCACTTGCTTGGAATTATTATTTAGATGAATATCAAAAGAATAGGATTATGACCTTTCTTTTTCCGGGACATGATCCCAACTCAAATTATCATATTGAACAATCCTTGAAAGCTGTTGCTTCAGGAGGGATTACCGGTCGTGAAGCGGGAATTGATATTCCGGTGCCGGTTAAAGAGTCGGATTTTATTTTTTCAGCTGTTTCTGAATATACCGGTTTTATTGGTACAACTTTACTTATTATTTTAATTGTGATTTTCTTGCTCAGAGCAATTTATGTAGCAATCAAAATGGTGGAATATGATTTAGCATCTTCCTATATGATGATGGGATTAGTAGCTGTTCAGGGATTTCATTTTGTAGAAAATATCGGCATGAATGTAGGTGTTTTACCAATTACAGGTATTCCTTTGCCTTTTATTAGCAGTGGTGGCAGCTCTATGGTTGTCAATTATTTCATGTTAGGTCTGATGCTCAATGTATCGATCAATTATCAATTGATGAAACAGAGCGATTTATAATTTTCTGCTCAGGAGCAAATTATGACCTTACCTATAGAAGATCTTCAGGAAATCATCCGCCCCACAGGTTTTTACAGGTAAAAATCACAGTATCTAAAATCTGTCACAGAATGGTTTATAAGTCATGTTGATGCCGGAAAGACTTATGTGGAAGTGAAGAACTTTTGTGAAAGTGAGCTTCCTCAAGATGCGGAGCTTTATAACCATTTTCAAGTCCTGATTGTACATAATGGTAAGGAGTACTGCAAAAAGCAAATGAATTGTCGAGGATGTCCTCTGGAAAAACATTGTAAAAAGGTATCTTCTTAAATATCAATTCCGTCAATATTTCTGACTATCAAAGCTTCATTTACAGGTAAATAACAAAACAAATATCAAAACATATTTAATAAGTCTTGATGAGGTCCATTAAATATGTTTAATAACATTTCTAAAATGATTTTTAACTTAATTATTATCTGGAAAATTATTTGTATACTTCAATTTTGAGCCCCTTTTTTCTTGTTTTTGATTGTTTAAATAATAATTTCAATTTTTAATCAAAATCAGCGTTATTATTTGTATTTTTAGTTGCATAAGAGATCAAAATAGTCTAAAATGCAATTAAAGTGGAGGAAAGTAGCGGGTTTATCACGCTAAGTGGTGGAAAGTGGTAAATCTAGTTACTTAGTGAACGCAAATGGCACGCTATACACATACAGTTGATAAAAAAGGTCGTGTTATTGTACCGGCAAGATTAAGAGAAAATCTTGACGGAGTTCTTTTTGTGACTCTAAGTTTAGATGCAAACTATCTATCGGCTTATACTCCTGAACAATTTAATTTAATACGTGAACAAATTTCCAGTCTTTCCGGTACGGATCCTGATGTTCGTCTCTTAAAAAGGGCAATCATCGGTGAAGCTATTGAATGTCAATTTGATGCTCAGGGCAGGATTAGTTTGACCGACAATCTTTGGCAATGGATAGGTGTAGAAGCCGGTGAAGAAATTTGCTTTATCGATATGTACGATAAAGTAGATATTTGTTCGAAGGAATTCTACGAAAAATCATTGGCGGATATCAGTTCGTTGAGTGATTTGGATTTAACAAGATTCAATGTTCAAGGACTCTGATTATCATATACCTGTTCTTTATACGGAAGTATTGGAGAGCTTATTAATAAAGCCAGGTGGAATTTACGTAGATTGTACTGCCGGAGGGGGAGGACATAGCTCAGGGATTCTGAAACGATTGTCTTCTACAGGTTTGTTAATCTCTATAGATCAAGATCCTGCAGCTTTAACGGCGACAAAACTGAAACTTGAAAGTTTAAATCAAAATAATGCTCAATTTATCTTAGTAAAGAATCAATTTTCAAATTTGAGAGAAATTTTAAACGACTTGAAAATTGATAAAGTTGACGGAGTGTTGGCGGATTTGGGTGTATCTTCATATCAAATTGATACCGCTGAACGTGGTTTTTCTTTTCAAAAAGATGGAGATCTAGATATGCGAATGGATCCTTCAAATCCGATAAAAGCGGCGGATATTGTGAATAATTCGAGTGTAGATGAACTTACGTATATTTTTCGAGTATATGGTGAAGAACAATTTGCTCGAAGAATAGCTTCGGCCATCATAGCGGAACGCAAGATTAAACCGTTCAGATCTACATTTGATCTGGTCGAATTGATAAAAAAGAACATTCCTGCAAAGAGTAAACGTGAAAAACATCCGGCGAAAAGAGTTTTTCAAGCTCTAAGAATTGCAGTTAATCAAGAATTGAAAGAATTGGAAGATCTATTAGATATTTTGCCGCAATGTGTTAAGTCCGGCGGGAGAATAGATTTTATATCTTTTCATTCCTTGGAAGATAGAATAATAAAGCATAAATTTCAAAAATGGGAAAATCCCTGTACCTGTCCGAAGGATTTTCCGGTTTGTATTTGTGACAATAAACCTCTAGGTAAGATAATTAGCAGAAAAGGAATTACTGCTACCAAAATGGAGATAGCTAAGAATAGTAGAGCACGCAGTGCAAGATTGCGAGTATTTGAAATGATTTAAACTAATTTAAGCTAATTTAAGCTGATTTAAGCTGATTACTATGAAATGAGATAATTATGAATAATCGTATAAATACTAACTTAGCATATAAATTATCTAATCACGAATTAGACAGTTATTATTTGAATAATAGAGCCAGTGCAGTTCCGAAAATTCCTTATGAAATACCATATGAATGGCGTAAAGAGGAATTAGAGCGAAAAGAACGCAAACGCAGAATAGAAGAGCGAAAAATTGCAATTCGCATGCGCTCAATTTATCGTGTAATAGGGATTGAACGTGCAAAAAGTATAGTTAGTATTTTGGCAATGGTTTTAATTATTGCAGGCTTGTTTACTTTTATTATGGTTCGTCATTCTCAAATCGTCGAGCAAAATTTTTCAAATACTAGGCTGGCTAATGAAGTTAATCAATTGAATGCAGCTAATTCTGATAATTATGAAGAATTATTAACCGGTATAGATTTAAAAGATATCGAGCAACAAGCATATCAAATGTATGGTCTAAGAAAACCTGCACAATCACAAAGAATTCATATGACACTACCTGAAATTGATAGAGTCGTGCGTTATAACAATGATGGAACAGAAATTGATTTAGAGTCCGATGAGACTACAATAACATTCGATGCTAATCAAATTGAAATGTATATGAAGAAACTTAGGTTGCAGGAATAATAGAATGAGTGATAGGCCGGATAGAAGAAATCCACGACATGAATATGGGAAAAATAATAAAAGGACAAGAAGAAATAGATCTCAAGTTCAAAATTCTCAAGTCCTTAATTCAAGTCGTAATAATGAATTTACAAAAAAATCACAAAATTCTTCAAATCATTTAAATAATAAAACAAATATTAACGACATAACGTATAGTCGTAAAAGAAATAAAAAAACAGATTTTTTAAAACAAAATCCAAATATACATAACGATGTAATTACAACATATAAAAACTCAAGAAATACTGTTAGAGCAAGAAATAACAGTAAAAAATCCAAAGATGATAATTATATAATTTCTGGTATTAAAAATAATCATCAAGGCGATGCCGGAAGTAATCGAAAAAAAGTTATTGGAAAACAAAGGCATGATATAAGGCTCAAGAGTATTCCTTATAAGATTAGGATTAACCGAATTGCTATTGTTGTGGTCTCTACCTTGATTTTGTTTGTAATTATTTATCTGTCAACGGTTCTTTACGATGTCCAGATTAACAAACATGATGAAATGTCGAAAATAGCAAATGATCAATATTATCGAAAAATTAAATTAATGCCGAAACGTGGAGATATATATGATCGCAACGGTAAAATATTAGCGACTACAACAAATATCTATCGGGTAGGTATTACACCGAAACATGTTTACTCTTTAATAAATACGCAGACCGAAGCTGAAATAGCTCAAAGCATTGCAGGAGTATTGAATCTGGAAGCTGATCTTGTGAAAGCCGAATTAGAAAAAAAAGATCAGACATATATTCAATTAGCAAAAAATGTACCGCAAGAAAAAGCAGAACGTTTAGATCAATACCTAAGCATCAATAAAATCGGAGGTGTTCGACTTGATGCTGAACCTGAACGAGTGTTTTTTAACGACAATATAGGAAGCCAGATTATCGGATTTGCCAGTTTAAATGGCGAGGTATTAGAAGGTAGATTGGGTATTGAATACGAACTAGATAGTATTTTATCCGGACAGGCAGGTTTCTCTTTTGGAGCCAGAGATAATTATGCCAATTCGGGTTTGTTACCCTTTTCAGAAGCTACCGAGAAGTCAACAGCAGATGGTTATAATGTGACACTTACGCTTGATTATGAAATAACCAAGCAATTACAGGATTATCTTGAACGAGCCTTGATTTCACTTGATGCAAAAGAAGCAGGCATGGGGTTGATTATGGATGTTCAAACTGCAGAGATTCTGGCTCTGGCTTCCTATCCTTTTTTTAACAGTTCCGATCCCACAACAGAAGTACCTGGAACAAAATATGAAGGTGAATGGGACCCAACCGATCAGGAAACGATTAATTACTTGATGGAAGATGTTTGGCGAAATAAAGCTGTTTCTGATTTATTTGAAGTGGGTTCTACCTTTAAGATTATTACGACTGCAATGGGAATGGAAGAAAACATTACTTTTGAAGACAAATATTATAGTGATGATCCGATAGATATTTTAGATTATACAATCAGCTGTTTTACCGGTGAAGGACATGGCACGGAAACATTGGAAGAAGCCTTCACCAGATCCTGTAATCCGCCATTTGTCCAAGTAGCTTTAGATTTGGGAATAGAGAAATTTTATGATTATATTGATGCATTCGGCTTTAATCAAACTTCCGGAATTCAATTACCGGGTGAAGCAAAAAATTTAATCCATAAAGACCCGTCATTAATTGATTTAGCAACCTTAGCATTTGGTGAACAATCAAAATTCAACTTGATAAGTTATTCAAAAGCTTTGGCAGCAGTTGTTAATGGAGGAAATTTAATTACACCGACAATTGTCAAAAGCATTAGCGATCAACAAGGTCGCACTATAAAGACTTTTGAACCACAAATTGAACGCCGAGTGATTTCGGAAAACACATCACGGCGAATGAATAAAATGTTGCAAAAAAATGATGTTATGCAAGGAATAAACAAAGTAAGTTCCGGTTATTCTTTGGGTGGAAAAACGTCGACATCAGTTGATGAAACAACTGATGAACTCACAATGTCATATGTCAGTTTTGCACCAATTGACAATCCGCGAATTATGACAATTATAGTCGGGCAAAATATTGGAAAAAAAGATTCTTATAGTACCGATTTAATCAGTCCTGTTTCCGGATTAACAAATTGGGTGCTTGATTATCTGAATATTGAGAGAAATTACACAGATAATCAGTTACAAAATATGCAAGAAACAGTTGCAATGCCGGATATTTACGGTCAAACTTTGGAAGAAGCAACATATAATTTAAACTATGATTCGATTATCGTTAAGCCCGGTGTGAAAAACATGAAACCGGACGATCAAATTATGGCATTTGTTCCGGAAATAGGCACTGCTTTACATAACGGCTCAACGGTTTTTGTATATCCGGAAGCGGAAATAGCGGAAGATTTGGTAGCTGTACCTGATTTTACGGGCAAGAATTATAATGAATGTATGTTGGCTGCCGAAAGTGCCGGAATAATCGTTCAATTTGAAGGAGATTTTACCGGATTGGCGGTTAGCCAATCTATTCCGAAAGAGAAAGAGATAATAACAAAAAATACGGATGAACCGGATTATAATATAGCAGATCCGTATGAAACGATTGTTTCTGATACGGAGCAAACTGAATTTACAGAAATAGATGAAACTTCAGAATCGCAAATAGATAATGCGATAGATGATACAAGTGATAATGATCAAGGTGAGAATGAAATGACTGATGAGGATCAGAATATAAATTATGTGCAAAGAGGCAGCGTCATCAAAGTTGTACTCGGATCCACGTCTTCGGAATAGTGAGGAGGTAATATGGCTAGATTTATACCTGCCCAATTGCAAACATGGACTGACGGACTATTAATACAGACACCTGAAGCACAGCACCAAAGTGAAAGATTTTATCGTGGTATCTCGACAGATACAAGAACTTTGCGTTCAGGAGAGGCATTTTTAGCATTAATAGGTGAAAATTTTGATGGTCATAAGTTTGTAGATCAAGCGATTGCTAAAGGTTGCAAAATGCTGATTCTAAACGAAAAGAGCGAACAGGCAATGCAACTCTATTATGATTTGCGACACGGAAAAGATGTACCGGATTTACTTTTGGTTCAAGACACCCTCAAAGCCTATCAAAAAATAGCGGAGGGATATCGACTGACCTTACTTGCACCGGTGATCGGAATTACCGGTAGTGTCGGAAAAACTACTACCAGACGAATGGTAGGTGCAATCCTCGGTACACAAATGAAACTTCATCAAACTTCGAACAATGAGAATAACCAGATCGGTTTACCTCTAACTTTATTAGATGCTGATGATGAGGACGAAGTAATTCTCGCTGAAATGGGAATGGATCGTCGCGGTGAAATAAAAATATTAAGCGATGTGGCTCATCCTGATATAGCGATAATAACCAGTGTTGGATATAGTCACTCTGAATATTTGGGCAGCAGAAAAAATATTTTGGAAGAGAAAACCGACATAATTAGCGGTATGAAAAGCAACGGGATTGTTTTGATCAACGGCCAGGATACTCATCTCAATGCTTGGGCAATGACTTTTAAAGGTACAACTACAGTGTGGAGAATCTGTAATGAATTTGAAGAAATTGGTTCGGATTTTGAAAATTTTCCGGTGTTCTGGGCTGAGGATTTAAAAGTTGAAACCAGTGGAACATCCTTTATTGCGAAAACGACTTTGGATCCTGAAGTAGCTTGGCCGGTAAAAATTAAAACGCCGGGTAAATATCTGATCAGGGCTGCTTTGTTCGGTTTAGCCAGTGCATATGCGCTAGGTCTGGACATGGATATCGCTGTTGCGGGTTGTCTCAGATTTTCTAATACCGGAAATAGACAGAGAATAGTTCAAAAGAACGACTTAATCTTAATTGATGATTCCTATAATTCATCGCCGGAATCGAATACGGCCGCTTTGGATACTTTAGCCATGATTGCCGGTACAAGAAGAAAAATTGCTTGTATGAGCGCAATGCGCGAATTGGGAAAATATGCGGAAGATTTACATACTAACATCGGTTACAAAATTGCTGATTTAGGAATTGATATTTTATATCTGGTTGGAGAAGAAACTAAATGGATTGAAGCCGGTGTAAAACAAATTAATCCCGGATTAAGAATCAAAACTTTTCCGGACTCTGCTTCAATCGCAGAAGATATTATTGATATTATTGAACCTGGAGATTGTATCTTGGTTAAAGGTTCCAGAAGTTATACCATGGAGAAAATTTCTCAAAAAATTGAGACACAGGAGTTTAAGTTTTGAATAATTTGATTTGGCTCAATGCGATATTCATTGTTTTGCTGACATTATTCTTGGGAAAATTCGGTTTGCGCTATTTGCATAAATTGCAATTAGGACAAACAGTTCGTTCAGATGGTCCGACAACTCATTATGTCAAAAGTGGAACACCTACTTTTGGCGGTTTATTTTTTTTAATACCGTTAACAATTTCTGCAGTTATTTTGCCGTTTATCGATCGGAGTTGGATCAGTTACAGCGCTATTGTTTTATTAATGCTACTCTTCGGTTTAGTTGGATTTCTAGATGATTATGTTAAAGTAAGAGTCACGAAGGATGGGCTTTCTGTAATTCAGAAAACAATCGGTTTGATAATAATCTGTATCCTGTTCGCAATTTGGTTGTTGTGGTTTTCGGATTTTGAACCGTTTATTTATATTCCTTTTGTCAGACAAGAAATTTTGATCGTAGGTAGCTGGAAATATCTTTATTTAATATTTATTGTTCTTTATCTGTTTTTTATGTCAAATGCAGTTAATATTACGGACGGTTTGGATGGACTTGTTTCAAGTTTAATGATAGTTTCTGCTTTGTCCTTAGCCTTAAGCATATATGTTGTTTATAAAAACACTTTAAAAACAAATCCGATGATAGGTGCCTGTTTTGCAATTGCTGCAGGCGCTGCTGGTTTTTTGGTTTATAATTATCACCCGGCAAAAGTCTTTATGGGAGATACAGGCTCACAAGCTTTAGGAGTGGGTTTCGCAGCAATTGCCTTGGTGGTCGGGATGCCTTGGCTGATGTTGATAACCGGTTTAGTATACATTGTAGAAGCCTTATCAACAATGCTGCAAGTTATTTATTTTAAAGCTACCGGTGGTAAAAGATTATTTAAAATGGCTCCGCTACATCATCACTTTGAATTAAAAGGCTGGCATGAAAAGAAAGTTGTTATTAATTTTGTATTAGCCGGGATTGTTTGCGGAATAATTGGAGTATTAGTGGTTATTTAATTTTTTTTATTACCGGTTATTTGTAGTTATTTACAGTATTTATTGTTATTTGGAAATTATTTGAAATAATTAATCTATCTGAACCTGCGAGGATATTATGCGAAGTATACAAAGAAATGAAAACAATCAATATGATCTGACTTTGAGAAAACCTGATGAAAAACCTGAAGAAACAGAAGTAGATCTTTTAGATGAATTGGGAAAATTTCGCAGATTAAACGCACCTTTATTAATTGTGACAATTGTTTTAGTCTGTTTTGGTTTGATTATGTTATTTTCTGCCAGCATGAGCACCAGTTTTGCAACTCAAGGGGATGACTCCAAATATTATTTTATTCGGCAAGCAGGTATGGTGGCATTAGGTCTAGGTGTGGGTTTAGTTTTGGCATCTTTTTTTGAAATAAAAAGCTTTAACAACAAATGGATTGTTTCAGGAGCTTATATTGTAACAACAATTCTTTTAGCTCTGGTAATTATCCAAGGTAGAAGTGAAATGGGTGCAACAAGATGGCTGAATATAGGTCCGATAGGATTGCAACCGTCAGAAGTAGCAAAATTTTCATCTGTATTATTCTTAGCACATTATTTTTCATTTACAAAGAGCGAAAGAGCAAAAGGAAAATTTCGAGCCAAAACACCTTCTCGACAATTTTGGTTAGATGGACGTATTGATTTTCTGTTTCCGGTATTAATTTTGGGTTTTTGGCTTATCTTAATCGTGATTCAACCTCACTTATCCGGCGCAATAATCTTTTGTGCTCTATGTTTTGCAGTTTTTCTTGCAGCTCGGATTCCTTGGAAATCATGGCTGAGTGGAATTATCCAATTGTTACCTATTATCCTGGTTGGAATAATATTGGTTTCGTTAATTTTACCTGCAACCAAAGGTGTAACTTTAAGTGAATTCATTGCAAATAAATTTGCTCATTCAGCAAAACGGATTGAAACATTTGAAGACGCAGATGAAGTTTCCGAAGATCAAAGATATCAAATAAGGCAAGCGGAAATTGCAATGGGAACCGGTGGTTTGACCGGAGTTGGCTTGGGTCAAGGCAGACAAAAATACAATTATTTGCCTCAAGTACATAATGATTATATCTTCCCGGCAATTGCTGAAGAATTGGGTTATCTGGGTACGATGAGTGTATTGATTTTGTTTGCAATCCAATTTATTATCGGAGTAAAAGTTACATTGAATGCTAATTCCGTTTTCGCTTGCTTAATTGCTTGGGGATACTCTTTTTTAATTATACTTCAAGTATTGTTAAATGTGGCGGTTGCCGCAGAACTAATACCTGCAACCGGAATTACGCTTCCGTTTTTCAGCTATGGAGGAACATCTAATATTGTTTTTTTGGTTGAAATAGGTATGGTATTATGTGTATCACGAACAGGTCAAACTGCAAATAAAGTTTTGACTCAAAATTTGGCACCTGTATCGGAGAAAGGTAGATGAAAAAAAGAGTATATTATATAGTAGGTGGAGGAACCAGCGGTCATGTCAATCCGGCTTTAGCCATTGCTGAATCAATTCAGACTCGAGATCCGAGTAATAAAATTGTCTTTTTTGTGACGAAAGACGGTGTTGAATATGAAATGATCAAAGAAGCCGGTTTTCCATATCAGGTAATTGAAGCCAGCCGTTTACCTAATTCTGCCCGAAAAATATTCTCATTTACTAAATCATCTTGCTCCGGATATCGTAGTAGTATTCGAATTTTGAATGAAGATCGTCCATCTGCAATTATCGGAACAGGTGGTTTTGTCTGTGCTCCACTGTTATTGGCCGCCATGCGTTTAAAAATTCCTTATATTATCCATGAGCAAAATGCATTTCCCGGTAAAGCAAATCGATTTTTTGCCAAAAGATCACAGGCAGTTTGTGTTTCATTCAATTCTTCAAAAGAACATTTCAAAATGGCATCCAATGCTTATTTGACAGGAAATCCCGTGCGCAAAGCATTTTTTGAAATGAAATCTGAGGAAGCCAGAAGACGTCTTGAAATTTCTTCGGAAAAATTTATAGTTTTAATTATTGGTGGCAGCCTGGGGGCTAATTCTATTAATCAAGCTATCTTAGATTTATTTGAATCCAATATGTGGCAGGAATTAAAAACTGAATTTCCGGAATTAATGTTGATAATGAGTTCCGGAGATCGCAATTATACTCATTTGAAAAATTCATTATCATCATATGTGAGTGAAGATTTTATCATGAAGCCTTATTTGGATACGACACTCTGGTTGCCGGCATCCGATTTATATATTGGCAGATCAGGTGCTTCCGCCTGTTTTGAAGCTGCAGCTACATCAACGCCGGCAATTTTTATTCCATATGCTGCTGCAGCGGATAATCATCAATTTTTTAATGCTAAATCATTTGCAGATCAAAATGCTGCAATATTGATTGAAGAAAAGGATTTTGATGCAAAAATATTAGTTGAGCAAATCAAATATTTGATTGAGAATCGCAGAGTTTTGTATGAGATGAGTAAACAAGCCAGTAGTTTGGCAACACCGGATGCAGCTTCCCAAATTGTTGATATAGCAGAAGGAATCATTTCTTCTACTAAAAATTAATGAGAATTGAAAACAAATTATAGTGAGAAGAGAATTATTTGAAACAACAAATGCAACGGAATAATCGGAAGAAAGTCAAATTTGCCAAGCATCATAAATTGATAATTATTATGATGTGTTTGGTTATTTTGATATCCTTATTCTTTTTGCTCCCGATATTTCGTATCAGAACTATCGAAATAAACAACACTGTTTTTATAGCTCCGGAAGCAATTTTGGAATCTGCTGAAATCAGCGAGAATCAACACTTTTTAGAAGGTATGGGCGGCACGTTATCCGGCTTTTTCAGTGGACGCTATATGAAAGCCGAACAGAAAGTGATACAAGAGATTCCTCAAGTTGCTGATATTACAATAAGCTATTCTTTCCCGAATAAAATAATATTTGATGTTGATGAAAGAATTGCAATCGGCTGGATCAAAATACCGGACGGATTTTGTACAATTGATGGTAAGGGAGTTGTTATTGAAGTTCTGGATCAAGAACCGCAAGATATACCAATTATTAAAGGCATTACAATTACAAATCTTACTCTGGGTAAATGTGTAGAAGTTGAACAAAAAGAATATTTAGAGAATGCGATGTTTGCAATGTCGGCTTTAATTGAAGCTGATATGGATTCAGAAGGTGATAAATTACTATATATGATAGATGTCATAGAACCGACGATTAACAATAATATTTACTTAAGACTGAATGTGGAGGATCAAAAATTGTTAATTATCTGCAATAAATCGCGTGATTTAAAAAATAAATTTACGTGGTTGAAACAAGTGATAAATAGTGATGTTATTGCTGATAAGGGTTCAGGTACGATTGATTTACGCGGAGATACCAGAACCTTTAAGCCTGATACGAACGGAGGAGAATAATGATACCTTTAATTGGTTTGATTATCGGATTAATCATCGGATTATTGTTGAATGTGCCAATACCGCAAGCATATGGTATGTACATAGCTATTTTGGTAATTTCTGCTCTAACTTCTCTAACCGGTACAATCGGAGATACTCTGGAAAATAACTACAATAATAAATTGGTCGTTTTATCTTTCTTGGGAAATACTTTGATCTCAATAGTATTAACTGCTTTAGGTCAGCTAATAAATATCCCTCTAAATTATGTTGTATATTTCGGTTTGGGGATTCAGATTTTCCAAAATTTAAACAGGATTTGGCGTCAATTGATAATTATCTTTGATGAGAGAAAAAATAAAATTACAAAAAAATAAATTTTTAGATGATAGCTTGCCAAATATAAGTCTTTTATAGTAAATTATGTTGAGAGTCAAGTTGTAAGGACTACAAAACAAAGTTGTAATAACTGCAATGAAAACGTAATAAATTCAGTTGTTGTTGGCATTTGTTTAGTGTAAAATTAAAAAATGAATATAATATATTTATTATTAATAAAATCTATAAACAGATAAAATAATTTAAGAAGTTAACTTGTCATTACATGTTAGTTTCGAAAGGAGTAGTTCTCTTGGTGGATTATAGTATGGGATTTGGAATGGAAGACAACCAAGGTGCAATAATTAGAGTTATTGGTGTTGGTGGCGGCGGATGTAATGCCGTTGACAGAATGATAGAAAATGCGGTTCAAGGGATTGAATTCATTGCTGTGAATACAGATGTTCAAGCTTTACAGAGATCAAAAGCTCAAATACCTATTCAAATTGGTGAAAAAGTAACGCGCGGTTTAGGTGCCGGAGCTAATCCCGAAACCGGACAGAAAGCTGCTGAAGAATCTGCTGAAGAAATTGAACAAGCGATTGAAGGTTCAGATATGCTTTTTGTAACAGCAGGTATGGGTGGTGGAACCGGTACTGGTGCTGCTCCGGTCGTAGCTCAAATTGCCAGGAAACTGGGTGTTTTAACGGTGGGAGTTGTAACTCGTCCTTTCCGTTTTGAAGGAGCCAGACGTTCACAAAATGCTGAACGTGGAATTAGAGAATTGGAACAGTATGTTGATTCTCTGGTTATTGTGCCGAATGACAAATTGCTTGATATAGCAAGTGAAGATACAACCGTTAATGAGGCTTTCGGTTTAGCCGATCGCGTTTTACGTTTTGGTGTAACGGGTATTTCAGATTTGATTGCAGTTCCGGGTTTAATTAATTTGGACTTGGCTGATGTCAGAAGAGTTATGACGAATGCAGGTATTTGTCACATGGGTATCGGTTCAGCAACCGGTGAAAGTAGAGCTGCTACTGCAATTCGTCAAGCAATCAACAGTCCTTTGCTCGATACAACAATAGATGGAGCAAACGGGGTTATCGTCAATGTTACGGGTGGTATGGATATGCGTATCAAAGAAATTGATGAAGCCGTTTCTCAAGTTCGTGATTCCGCATCACCTGATGCAGATATTATTTTCGGTGCTGTAATTGATGAGAACATGCAAGATGAAATGATGATTACGGTTATTGCCAGTGGCTTTTCTAATACCGGTTCCGGAAGCGGCAGCAGATTAGGACAACAACCGAGTTTTGCCGGCATAGATAAAAAGAGAAATTATTCAGAACCGCGAAGATCAGATTCTACAAATGCTTTTAATGAAAGTGGTTTAGATTTTTTAAAAACTTCTGAAAGAAGAGATCAACTTAATCGTCAAAAAATCCAACCGGTTGAAGAGCGTGCGGATGGTGGATTCGGATTGCCCGGTGTAAATCAGGATTCTTCAAGAAGTTCTGCAACGAATACGGATTTTAATCCTGATAGAGGTTATCGACCGGCTCCCGCACGTGATAAAGAAGCGGAAGCGGTAGCTGATTTGGTACATAAAGTTTCAGCAGATACATTAAGAACTGAATCCGACCGGACGGAATCATTGGATGATTCCGGTAAAGAGCGTTCCGGAAAGCAAGCTAAATCAGAAAAATCATCGCGCGGTGGCAGAATCTTACCTTGGATATTACAAGATGACGATGATTTTGATGAATAATATGAATTATTGATTTATTTTAATAATTGACTATGCGCCTTTAATTTTGCCGGTTCGGATATTTATCTTGACCGGCTTTTCAATTTTTTGCGGAGGATTGTTATGAAATGTCCGTTTTGTGGCTATACAGAAGATAGAGTAAGTGATTCGCGTCAAGTTGATGATGGTGAGAGTATTCGCAGAAGACGTGAATGTTTGCGATGTAAACAAAGATTTACAACATATGAAAGAGTTGAAGATGTAAAGCTTGTTGTTATAAAAAAAGATGGTAGCCGACAGCAATTTGATCGTGATAAACTAATCCAAGGGATCTTAAAAAGTTGTATTAAGCGACCGGTTACTTTAGAACAAATTGAAAAAATTGTATATAAGATTGAAAATCAAAACAGTAATCTTTTACGCAAAGAAATTCCGACAACCGAAATCGGTGAGCAAGTTATGTCACAATTGAAAAATATAGATGAAGTGGCATATATTAGATTTGCTTCAGTATATAAAGATTTTGATGATTTACAATCATTTATTAATGAATTGCATTACATTATGGAATCTGAAGAAGATTCAGAAAATACGGAAAATATTTAAACTGAAAAGAGAATAATATGACAAAAATATTGATAGTCGATGATGATCCACATATTAACGAATTAGTGAAACTGTATTTTGATGCAGACGGTTTTGATACGTATACATGTCTTGACGGAGAAACTGCTCTCGAAAAACTGGAAGAAATTAAACCGGATTTATTAATTTTGGATTTAATGTTACCCGGACAAAGCGGTTTTGATATTTTGCGAGTATTGCGCAAAACTTCGGATATTCCTGTAATCATGTTGACTGCAAGAAGCGATACTTTGGATCAGGTTGTAGGATTGGAATTAGGGGCAGATGACTATGTGACAAAACCGTTTGAACCGAAAGAGTTAATAGCCAGAGCCAAGGCGATTTTGCGTAGAGTTAGTGGTGACTTAGGCCAAAAGAACGTAAAAACGGAGCAAGATGAGAATGTAATTGAGTTTCCTGATTTTCTTCTTAATCGCAACAATTACACTTTGCACTTAGCGGATAAGACTTATTCTTTACCACCGAAAGAAATGGAATTATTGTACTTCCTTGCCAAAAATCCGAACCGAGTTTTTACCAGAGAGCAATTACTGGAAAATATCTGGGGATTTGATTATTTAGGTGAATCGCGTACGGTTGATGTTCATGTTAAGCGCTTGCGAGAAAAATTGGACAATTCTCCTCATGATGCATGGGATTTAGTAACTGTGTGGAGTGTAGGGTATAAATTTGAAGTAAGATCATAATGGCTAAACAAACCGGCAAACCTTTCCATAAATTAAGCATTTATCGTAAAACTCTGTTCTGGATGATTTTTATGATCTTAATTGTGTTTATTATTTTGGCTGTTATTTATTCTTTTTTATATTCCAGAGCTAAAATCGATCAAATGGAAATTCAATTATTGAGTTCCGCTCAAGCTGCTGCTGAACGGGTTGAAAATAATATGGATGAAAATAATATCAGCTTGAATTCGACTCGTGAACAAAGTTATTTGGCGTTTACGGCGAAAGCAACTGAAAGTATTGTTTGGTTAGTGAATAGCAAAGGACAAATTATTTACTACTCAGCAATGCCAAAAACCGCAAGAGAAAATCTGACCAAAGATGAAGACAATAAAGTAGTATTAACCAAAGAGATGCTTAATACAAGTGCAATTCATGTTGACGGCTTTGTGGATATCGGTAATTTTCACAATTTATTACCTGCCAATCAGCAATGGATTACAGTTTCCTATCCTTTATCAGGCGGATATGGGTATAGCGGTGAAATAATGCTGCATTATTCTATGGGAGAAAGTCGGTTTTCATTTGTTTTAGGCGAGAAGAGTCTCTGGGTTTCTTTTTTAATTGCTTTCGTGATTGCGATCGGCATTATTATTCTCTTGTCAAGAAATGTTACCAGACCGATCAGTAAGGTGGTTAAGACGGCTGAAGATGTTTATCATGGTGATCTCCAAGCCAGAGTTATTTTGGATAAAGAAAAAGAGCCTTTTTATATTCATGAATCAATTGATCGACGGGAAGATGACATTATGATTTTGGTTAGAACCATGAATACTTTGATTTCAAAATGGGAGAAACAAGAAAATGAACGTGATGAATTCACAGCTTCTATTTCTCATGATTTACGAACGCCGCTCACCTCAATCAAAGGTTTTTTGGGTGCAATTCAAGATGGTACAATTCCGGCAGAGAGCAGGCAACATTATCTGAATATAGTATTTCAGGAAGTAGATCGATTACAAAAATTAATTGATAATTTATTTGATACTACGACAATTGATCAGCATAAGAACATACGTAAAGCAGTTTTTAATATTGAATTGTTGATTCAGGAAGTAATTTCCAGTCTCATGTCAATTATCAATCAAAAATCAATTCATATTAATCTCGATTGTCAACTCAATGACGATGAATTGTCTGTTGTCGCGGATCGGGATGCAATTCAAAGAGTGATCTATAATATTCTCAGTAATGCGATTCGCTTTACACCTGAACAAGGTTTCATTCGAGTCGGGATTTTGCCGAAAAGTGATGAAAAAATTACAATTTCGATCGAAGATGATGGTGAAGGAATTGCTCGGGAAGATCGCAAACATATTTTTGAGAGATTTTATAAAGTTAATAAAAGTAGAAATTCAGAAGGTTCGGGCATGGGATTATATATTGCCCGCAATTTGCTTTCAATGCATGAACAGAGTATTTTTGTAGGTGAAAGTTCTCTGGGTGGAGCCCGCTTTACTTTTACTTTAGATAAAACTAAAGCTAGAAAAATTTAATTAGGATGGTGTAAGCAATGCAATCTTTCTATCGTAATCCTAAAAAAATTGTTGTTTTTATTATTTCAATATTGCTAAATTTATCTTTTGTTTTATGTTGTTTTGAGCAAGAAATATCTGCGTCAGATCTTGAAGAATTGCCATCAGATGTTGAACAGGATAATGTAAATCAATCGACTTCAGATCAAAACAGCGATGAGCAAAATGCTCCAACTGAATCTTTGTCAGAATCGTCAGAATCAACTGCTGAAGTTGAACAAAGCAATCAAAATCAAACTGAAGAACAACAAGAAGATCCGGACTATATAGAGACTAATGGTGAAGAATATCAAATGCCGGAAGAAAAACGGATACTTTTGCGGGAATTTCCATTTGAATCAATTGTCGGATTTACCTGGTCGATTTATTCAGAGCGTCCTTTAAGTGAAATATATGCAGAATTTTCATCGAAGACCGGAGCTATCCTATCCGGTAAAGCTTCCGCCAGTCAAAATAACAATATATATACAGTCATTGCAAACGGATTTTTTATTAATCCTGAAGGCTATTTTCTGACTACATATCAAAGGATCAAAGATGTTTTTACAAATCAAAACAGAATAGATTCTAAAATTGAATTAAAGCTACAAACCAACCATAGCTTACAATTGATGGATCTGGATTTGGTTGCAGTTGATCCGGAAGGTGACTTGGCAGTTTTTCAGGCAGATCTTAACAGTATAGGTTTGAGTGAAGTTTCATATATTGAGTTTGCAAATTATCATCCTACGATGGGACAAGCAGTTTTCGGAATTGGTTTCCCGGACAAATTTGCGGTTGAAGGTGGCTTGTTTCCGGGTTTTGTTACCAAGATAGGTATGACAGAAGTACTTGAATCGGGTTACGGTATAACGGAGATCCAATCAAATGCTTCAATTCCCAGTACTTCTAACGGATGTTTAATGGTTAATTCAGGTGGTCAAGCAATAGGTATTTCTACTTCAGCAGGAATTCGTTCCGTGAGTGATCGTTTTAGTATTTTTTATCCGTCTAATCAAATTATTATGCGCTTGGATTATCTCCTGTCGGGTAGAATTAAAGAAGAAGTTGTTTGGACAGGCATAACCTTATTGTCGGATGCTGATTACAATAATTTAGCTCAAACTTATAATTTGCCGAATGGTGCATATGTAATAGATGTGTTTTTTGACGGACCTGCATATGTATGTGATATCAGAAAAGATGACATTATTCTTGCAATAGATAATTATACAATTAATTCGGGTAGTGAGTTCCGTTCAATGATTTTGAATTATTTGCCGGGTGATGCCTTGAAAATCAAAATCTATCGCCCTAACCTGAATAAAGAATTTATTAAAACATTGTATTTGGATTCGAAATAATACCGTAGATTGAGGAGAAAACATGGCAAGGCTTTCTTTGCAAGCAAAAAAAGAATTGGCTTTGAATTTGATCAGTGTTTTGGAACAAACATATCCTAATTTAGAAATGACCTTAAATTATCGTGATGCATGGGAGTTATTGGTCGGTGGAATTCTTGGAGCACAAACTACGGATGAACAGGTCAATCGTGTAACTGCTACACTATTTGTTGATTATCCTACGGTTTACGATTTTGCTGCTGCATCGCTTAAAGAGATTACAGAAGCTATCCGCACGGTCGGCTTATATCGCAATAAAGCCAAATTTTTGTCCGGTAGTGCAAAGATCATTGTTGAAAAACATGACGGTATAGTACCTCAATCAAGAGAAGAACTGCTGGCTTTGCCCGGAGTGGGCCCTAAGGTTGCAAGTTTGGTACGAGGTGATTACTATCAAATTCCTGCTGTTGTAGTAGATACACATTGCGGCAGAATCAGTCGACTTTTGGGTCTGGCAGATAAAACCGATCCCCGTAGTATAGAACTGGAATTGATGAAAGTGTTGCCGGAAATGGCTTGGATCAAATGGGGACATTTTATGGTGACTCATGGCAGAGAATATTGCAAAGCACGTTGTCGAAATTGCCTGGCTTGTCCTTTATCTGACTTATGTCAATATCCGAAACGTAAAACAGTACAAAAAGAGCTAATTGCAGCCCGCCAACAAAATCAAGAAAGTGGTTGCTTTTAATGGATTTTAAACAGAGCAGATTAACAAAATTAAAAGGAATTTCCGAGAAACGCGCGTCACTTTTTGCGAAGCTTGATATTAATAATCTGGAAGATTTATTACTATTTTTCCCGCGTGATTATGAAGATTGGACAGAAATTACACCGCTGCATCTGATCCAAGATGGAGCTGTAGTGACGGTCAAAGCAAATATTATAACTAATCCTGCTTTACAATCCAAAGGTAAATTATCATGGCTTAGGACTGCACTGACGGATGGGGTTACCGTGATTTCCGCTATCTGGTTTAATCAGCCATGGTTGGCCAAAAAGTTACAAGCTGGCTTTGAATACTATTTTCATGGCAAAGTTCAACGCCGGGGAAACAAATTTTCCTTGCAAAATCCGTTATTTTTTGATCAAACAGAATATGAAAAACAGAAAATTCAGGCAATTTATCCTCTGACAGCAGGTTTAACGCAAAATATTGTGCGCAATTCAGTTGACCAAGTACTTACACTATATAACAATTATTTGACAGATCCTTTACCGGATCAAATAAGAAAAGATCATGAATTATGCACCTTAAATTATGCGTTGGAAAAAATTCATCAACCGCAAGCTGAATATGAATATCAGCTTGCCAGAATGCGTTTGGCATTTGAAGAATTATTTTTAATTCGTTCCGCTCTTTACCTTTTGAAGAGAAAGAATCAAGCAGAATCGCAAGCAGAAGCTTTGTTACCGTCTGAAACAATTAAACATAAAATGAATGATTTACGCAGCAATTTGCCTTTTGTTTTAACCAATGCTCAAATCAAAGCAATTAATGATATTCTACGTGATCTGCGACAGCCTAAACCGATGAACAGATTGCTGCAAGGCGATGTAGGTTCCGGCAAGACGATGGTAGCAGCTTTTGCTTTAGCATATGCAGTTTGGGCAGGTGGTCAAGGAATATTTATGGCTCCGACATCTATTTTAGCTCGTCAGCATATGGATACTTTAACTTCTTTATTGGAGCCGGTTGGAATTAAAATAGAGTTATTGACCGGACAAACTGCCGGTAAAAAAAGACGTGATATTCTTGAAGCTGCAGAAAAACAGGAAGTAGATGTGATTGTCGGAACTCATGCAGTTTTGGAGAAAGATTTGATTCTGAAAAAACCGGTATTAACAATTACCGATGAACAGCATCGTTTTGGAGTTGCTCAGAGGTCTGCTTTAGCAGATTTTGATAAGCAATTTTTTTTACCGCATCGTTTAGTTATGTCAGCGACACCGATACCCCGAACTTTAGGCTTGATTTTATATGGTGATTTGGATTTGTCAATTATGGATGAATTACCTCTCGGCAGAAAACCGATCAAAACTTATACAGCCACTTCACAAGATAAAGCCAGAATATATAAATTAATGCGTAAAACAGTTGAACGTGGTGAGCAGGTATATGTGGTTTGCCCCTTAATTGAAGATTCTGAAATATCAGATTTGGAATCAGCAGAAACAACCTACGAAAAACTGTCACAAAATATTTTCCCGGATTTAAGAATTGGCTTAATCCACGGCTCTTTAAAGCCTGACTCAAAAAACCGGGTAATGGAAGATTTTATTGATGGAAGAATTGATATTTTAGTCAGTACTACGGTGATTGAAGTAGGTGTGGATAATCCTCGAGCAACGCTGATGTTGATTCAAAATGCAGAACGCTTCGGTTTGGCGCAGCTTCATCAATTAAGAGGCAGAATTGGACGCAGCGATCGAGATTCAATTTGTATTTTATTGAGTGATTCTGAAGAGGAATTGGCGAGGGAACGTCTGAAAACTCTTTGCCAAACTCAAAACGGTTTTGAAATAGCAGAGCAGGACCTAAGATTACGTGGTCCGGGTGACTTTTTCGGAACCAAACAACATGGCTTACCACAATTTAAATTAATTAATTTATATGAAGATCATCAGATCATTCAAACTGTGAATGAATCTTTTATGAAAATCATTCAACAAGATCCTGGACTTAGTTTTCCGGATAATCAAAATATTGTTAAAGCTATAAAACAACGTTATCCTGAAATATTAAGAGGAATTACTTTATAGTTTGGAGTTTTTATGCCTAGAATTATAACCGGGACAGCCCGAGGGATTCATTTAGAAACTAATCAGCATGAATTGATGAGACCGACGACGGATCGCTTAAAAGAGGCGGTTTTTTCCAGTCTCCAAGGAAAATTAGAAGCCGGTAAACTAAATAGTTTTTTAGATTTGTTTTCCGGATGTGGCCAGATAGGCCTGGAAGCGAAGAGCAGAGGAGTAGAAGATGTTGTCTTAGTAGAGCAAAACAGACAAGCCGTCAATACAATCAAGAAAAATATTGGAAAAACAGGATTAAATGTGAAACTGTTACCTTTCAACGTCAAAAGAGCATTACGTCAATTGTCGAATGAAGACAGACAATTTGATATAATTTATTTTGATCCTCCATGGCAAGAACTGAATGAACTTTGGTGGGCCGAAGAGTTTAATATCTATGATATATTGCATGATGAAGGTCTGGTGATGATCGAACATGCAAAAAAAGTTGCTCCTGTAATCAATCCGCAATTGTGGTCGGTAGTTAAACATAAAAACTATGGACAGAATACTTTATTGGTATTGGAGCAAAAGGGAGTGTAGCATGCAAAAACAAAGAATATGGCTGTTTAGCGGAACGTTTGATCCGTTTACTACAGGTCATTTGGATATTGTAAATCGAGCTGCTCAATTATGTGATAAATTAGTGATCGCTGTGCATAGCGCAGGTGATAAAAAGACTATTTTTTCCATACAAGAAAGGATAGAAATGATTTTACTTGCAACAGCACACTGTGATAATATCAAAGTTATAAGTTTTCAAGGCTTGATAGCTGATTTTTATGATCAAATTGCAGCAAATGCAATTGTCAGAGGAATTCGAGATAGTCGTGATTTAAGCTACGAATCAACAATGGCGGAAATCAACCATCGGCTAAACAATAAATTGGAAACTGTATTTCTATTATGTCGTAATGAACTGAAACATATCAGTTCTTCTAATGTACGCGAATTGGGCAAATTGGGAAATAATTTACTGGATATGATCCCGGAATGTAATTTGGATTTTGTCCAGACCAGATTTGCGGAACTGAGATAATAGATGCTTGAACAGCGTAGGAGGAGTTTTTATGAACAATCAAAACGAGATGAATTATCGATCCGGTAATTTAAATGCGAGAGACTATGCCGGAGATTACGATCAGGTTTATTCCGAACCTGCCCCGAGAGATCGCAGAGCAAGTTTGGGTCAAAATCGTAAAAGGATGGATCAACTGATCGATAACAGCATTGAAGATGTTTTGGTGAAGCTTGAAGAAACTTTGCATGCTGCAAGAAAAGTTCCTCTTTCGGATCAATGTATGGTTGATCGGGAAGAAATTTTGTTTCTTTTAGACTTACTACGTGAACAATTACCGGAAGAATTAAGACAAGCCAAATGGCTTTTACAGCAAAATCGACAATTAATTGCGGAAGCTAGAAAAGAAGCAGAGTCAATTTTGCATGAAGCTGAAATTCAAATGTCGCGAATGATTGATGAACATGAAATAACTCAACAAGCTAAAATTGAAGCACAAAGAATTATTGATGATGCAAACACTCAAAGTCGTCAGATTCAGACCAGTACAATGGATTATGTAAAAAACAATCTTGATGATTTGGAAGATCAACTGACCGAGATGTTAGTATATATTCAAAAAAATAAAAAAGACTTAGATTATTAAAATTGGATCACAATTCGAATTTGGTTGTTAATTTGTGAGAACAACAGAATACTCAGGAATTGATTAAGGAAAACAGATGGATATTAGTCAGATAAAGGTTTGTGTATTATTCGGCGGACAAAGTAATGAACATGATATTTCTCGTCAATCGGTTTCTTATATTATTAGTGTTCTGCAACAATCTGATGTCAAAGATTTACACTTAATCGGAATTACCAAAAATGGCGAATTTATGTATTATGACGGACCGATTGATTTGATTTCCGACGGAACTTGGTTGGGACATGAATCAATTAAAGAAGTATTATTTAAACCCGGACATCAGGGGCAAGGTTTTTATCTTTGTGATCGATATGATTCGAAAACTCAAAATGATTCTGATAATACTAAATTAACTTGGATTGCAGTCGATGTATTTTTTCCGGTACTCCATGGAAAAATGGGTGAAGACGGAACCGTACAAGGTTTATTTGAATTACTTAATACACCTTTTGTCGGTTGCGGAGTTCTTGCAAGCTCGATAGCAATGGATAAGGTTGCTTCACGCAATATGTTTGATACGGTTGGAATACCTCAGGCGAATTGGACTTGGTTAAAAAAGAGAAAGTTTGATGCGGATCCGAATTTGGCTATTCAAGCAATTAAAGAAGTTTTGACTTATCCGATCTTTATAAAACCTGCAAATGCGGGTTCTTCGGTTGGAATAACCAAAGCTGATTCGGACCAAGAATTATTTGAGTCTTTAACAATAGCATTTGAACATGATGATAAAGCTGTTTTGGAACAGGCAATTGTCGGCAGAGAAATTGAAGTAGCAGTTCTGGAATTAACTGATTCTGATCGCAATTTATTTGTTTCTGTTCCCGGTGAAATTATACCGGATCGGGAATTTTATGATTTTGAATCGAAATATATTTCTGATGGATCAAAATTGATTATTCCGGCAGAACTTGATCCTCAACATATTGAAAAAATAAATCAATATGCGAAACTGGCTTTTCGTACAGTAGACGGCAAAGGTTTATGCAGGGCAGATTTTTTCCTGGAGGAATCCACCGACCGTATTTTAATCAATGAAATAAATACAATGCCCGGATTTACCGCTATCAGTATGTATCCGAAATTAATGGAAGAATCAGGATATTCTTCACTCGAATTAGTTGAAGCATTAATTGCTTCAGCATTTAATTAAACATTAGTACAGATTTTATTTTAATTTTACTTTAACTTGCAAATAGCTACTGATTTCTGAAAAGGAGATACATGGTGAAAAGACGATTTTTTTCATATTTTTTTATAATTATTCTATTACTCAGTTTAGTCTCCTGTGACAGCTTGAATATTTTTGGCAGTAATTCGGACAAAAACAAAAATCAGGCAACAGACGTTGATTCTTCTAATAACGATTCAAATGCCGGAAATCAAGTCGGATCGGTCACTGATATTTCTGATTCGAAAACTCAAGTTGATCGGATAATTGAATTAATCGAAGCTGATGATCCGGAATTACTTATGGAATGGATTCATCCGAATGCTATTGAAAAATACGGCAGAGAACAGATTGTAGAAAGAAATAATAAAATTCATAGCGGAATAGGATTAGAAAGTATTGAATTATCAGATTTCAGTGCTTTGGGTAATACGGAAAAAGAAGGCACTGTTTCTTATCAGGGGAATGCTGTCTACAAAACGACATTTGGTGACATTGAAAAGCGAGTTACCTACAACTTTATTTTTCATCCGAATGCTAATCGGTGGCAATTAGACTGGGCTCCAAGTGTTATTTTGCCGGGTTTACATGATCAGGGTCTTGTGCAAATTCAACCGATACGTGCAACGCGCGGTAATATCTATGATCGTGAAGGAAATCCTTTAGCAATTAGAGGTTATATCAATCGTATAGGAATAGTACCTGATAATCTGAAAGAATCTTATATTCCGGCAATTGAAGAATTGTACGAACTTCCGGAAGGCTATATTCAAACCCAACTTGAGTTGGATTGGGTAAAAGGTGATACATTTGTGCCGTTGAAAACAATGACGGTTTTATCCGAAGAGCAGAAGACCGGAGCAGCTGATCTCGGAGTGAGAATAGAGCCGGTAGAAACCAGATCTTATCCTTTAGGTGAAGCCGGGGCTCATTTGATAGGTTATGTAGGATATGTAACTGCTGAAGATTTGGAAAAAGAAGAATATGCCGGTATGACAGGCCAGGATTACATTGGAAAAACCGGAATTGAAGCAATTTATGATAAAGAATTACGTGGCGAACACGGATTTAGACTAGTGGTAACCGGAGATTATGAACAAATTCTCTTGGAGAAAGAGGTAGTAAACGGCCAAGATCTTTACTTGACAATTGATTCAACACTTCAGAAAACAATTTATGAAGCGGCTAAAGATAAAGATGCTGCATTCAGTGCCCTGGATCCTCGTAATGGAGATATACTTGCTTTAGTCAGTACGCCTTCTTACGATCCGCATGATTTTGTTTTAGGTATCAGTCAGGAAAAATATCAGGAATTACTCGACAATCCGCTGAATCCTTTATTTGGAAAATTTGATCAGGCGATGATCCCGGGGTCCGCAGAGAAACTTGTTACGGCAATTGCCGGTTTAAATGCCGGAACATTGAGCTTGAATACAACCTATGATATTCAGGGTAAAGGTTGGACCTATGATGAATCTTGGGGGAAATATCAGGTAATCCGTTTTCAAGTAATTAACGGAATTATGGACTTAGATAATGCAATTGTTACTTCGGATAATATTTATTTTGCCCGGGTAGCTTTAGATATGGGTTTTGATGCTTTTAACGAACAAATGAGCAATTTGATGTTCGGTGAACCGATTTCCAATGATTATCCCTTTGGAATTGCTCAAATTACTAATGAAGGACCGGTTAATGACAATACAATCCTTTTAGCTGATGCCGGTTATGGTCAGGGTGAATTATTGATTTCTCCGGTCCATTTATCTTCGATATACGGTGCGGTGGCTAATGACGGTATTTGGTACAGACCACGTCTTTTACTTACGACTGAACCGGAATTGATTACACAAAATATTACCTCTCATGAAAACATTCTCTATCTTGATAAGAGTTTACGTTCAGTTATTACCAGAACTTATACTGATTTAATCATGCCTAACGTAAATATAGCAGGTAAAACAGGTACTGCTGAAGTAGGGGAAGACCTTGAATTAGGACGTATGAAAGAAAATAGCTGGCTTGTTTCTTATGACCAAAATCAGCGGAATATGGTATTGTGTACGATTGATTTTAATTCGCATTATTTTGGTGTAGGATATGGTACTTTAACCACGAAGCTGATGTATGAAACAATTTATGCTGATGGTGCCTATTCACCACCTGAATCTGTAGATCCAAATCAAACCAGTACTATTGAATAATCGGCTCTTTTTAACTTAACAGAACAATTTGGTTATATTTGAGGTTGTTATGAAAAGAAGAAAATACTTGATTCAGATAATAGTAGTTTTGAGTTTAATATTGTGTTTAACCTCATGCAGCAAATCTAATGAAAAAGAAGAAACTGAAGAACAGACTGATATAATATCGGGAGCAGAGGTTAAAACTGACTCATCAGAACAAGTTTCCGCAGATGAATCATTAGATAAAGCTGATGTTGATGGAAAAACGTCTGAACTGGAAACCAAACAAAGTAAGAGCTCTCCGACCTTGGAAAATGCGCCGGTTTTAGCACCTGATTTTGATTATGAAGAAGAACCGGACAGTCCTTTAAAAGAAATTATAATATCTCAGGCAGAACAGGGAGTATCAGGTCGAGAAGCACTTCGATTTTTTAAAACCTTTTCAACTATTCCGGTATATTATGAATATAAATTGACAACTCTACCTGAAAACAAATCACAGGAAGTAATTATTGCAATCGATGAAATCGGTCGTACATATACTAAGATAGGAAATGAATCCGATAGTGTAGAGATAGTATCTACAGCAAAAGATATATATTATGAGTTGGATCGTGAGAATAAGATTGCGAATCCTATTTCTAAAGAAGTTGCCCAAGGTGATATTATTTCAAAGGATTCATTTGAACAGATATATGAGCAGGCAGAATTACTTTATTATGTTGGTTCCGGAAAAGCTATCTTTAGAGGTCGTGAGGTTGAATTTGAAGAATATACGAAAGATAATAAAACTTTCGTACGTTATTACTTTGATCAAGATTCTGTTTTTGGAAGCAGAACTTTCGAAAACAATCAACTGAAATTACAAGTCGTAATTTCAGCATTAAAAAACTATTTTCCTGATAAAATGGATATATTTTTAATTCCGGATGATTATATAATCAACTAAGTTGATGAATTTAAATCAAACAGAGAAGTGAAACTGACAAACCGCACTTTCTTAAATTAATAAAATATTTAAAACCAAATCTGCCATAAGAATATAAATAGCAAAAATCGGCTATTAAGAGAGGAATAATGATACATATTGTTTTAGTAGAACCGGTCATACCTCCGAATACAGGAAATATTGCACGTACTTGTGTTGCAACTAATTCGCAATTACATTTAGTTGAACCGCTTGGATTCTCTTTGTCGGATCGTGATTTAAAACGTGCCGGTTTGGATTATTGGTTTGATCTTAATGTAGAATTATGGCAGGATTTGGATCATTGTTTGCCTGCTTTTTCTGAGCAGCAAATTTTTTATGTGACAACCAAAGGCAAACAACTATATTCTGATGTACAATATAATAAAGATTGTGTTTTGTTTTTTGGTAAAGAAGACAAAGGATTACCGGAAGAAATTTTGTTTACTCATCCGGAACGTTGTATTAGAATACCAATGGCAGATAACAAACGTTCTTTAAATTTAGCAAATTCGGTTTCGATTGTACTATATGAAGCTTTACGTCAACAAGGGTTTCCTGATTTGGCATAATCGAGATATAGTTGATATAGAAAAATACTTCCGTGATGCTTTGAAGTTTTCTATGATTGGTTAGAGAGTCTGCGGATACGGTAAATTTAGATAGGGTTATTTAATGGCAGAAGATAAGTTGATGTTTAATTGGGCTATATGTGAGTTATCTGCTTATCGCAAAGGATATATCATGGTAAAGCTGAATTTTAAAACAAATGTATTATCCTGGAAAGATAGTAACCGTTGGTTTAATAATTTTGTGCGTGGTTTACCCAAGAATCAAATGCAACCATTATATGATGTTTTATCTCGATTTATTACGGAGAATCGAAATAAAGAAGACAAAACAACTGATACACCGCAACATTATGTGTGGAATGTTCAAGCGGGTAATGATAATAATACAATAGAGATTAGTGGTTACGATACTGATACTGAAATCTGGCAAGATTTAGTCAAAGCAATTGAAAAAGCCGGAAATCGAGATTTTACATTATAATTTGGAGACAAATAATGGATTTTTGGGAAGGCTTCTTTTTAGGAAAATATTGGACCGATTCAAATTTCGAGGACAAATCGCGCAAGTTTTTTTTCTTGATGCTTGGTTTTGTAATTTTTTTGTTAAGTATTGTTAATTTCATATTTCCCGAATTTTCTGAAAAATTGTTTATACTGCCTTTTTGGCTTAATTTATTGCTGGGTCTGATTTTGC
Organism: Clostridiaceae bacterium; assembly: GCA_012518795.1. Lineage (GTDB taxonomy): Bacteria > Bacillota > Clostridia > Saccharofermentanales > DTU023 > UBA5436. The sequence continues at coordinate 96,152 of JAAYRL010000006.1, read as the reverse complement.
TTGTCGGTTTGCCTTTTGTGGCAGCACAATATCATAAACACAATTTCTTGATCAAGTTTTTAATTTTGCTCGGTTATATATTGCAATATATTTTTCTTATTTTTGGTTTTGTGCAGATTGTTTCAGGTCAAGTTACTTTTGATAAAGAGAGCATTCCCGCTTTTTTTCTAAATATATTTGACCGAGTGATGACTTTTAGCGGTGAATTGTTTACGTTTTTAGGCGGATTGGGCAGTACAATTGCATCAGTACTGGGAGGTATCATTATTGGCGGTTTAATGGTTCTTGTAATTTTGTTCGTAGCAATTTTTGTTCCCTTGGCATATGTGATGTTATTCAGAACATTGCAACGTTTCATCGACAAAATGATTTATAAAAAATGGCATAGTGCAAAAATATAAAAAGAACTATTTGGTGATAACAAAACAACTTTATATTAAAAAAGGGTAGTAAAAGTTGCAATATTGTCACTTCTGTAAAAATTCACATTTTTTTCATATTAATACATTTTTGTTTGGTTTGTTTTGTTCCAAATTACAAATCGGAATCGTATTCTGATTGTAATTATTTACTGAGTATCAGGCTAATTATGAGTATCAGGCTAATTATGAGTATCAGGCTAATCATATGAAAGATACAAAGCATTTTAAATCAAATATAACCGATAAATATAATTTTTATAGTTCAGAGCCGGAGCCGAAAAAATATCCAACCGTAAATTTGGACGGCAATTACTGTTATTTTAGTCCTGAACAAAATTCGAATAGCAATGAAAAGAATAAAGGAAATCAAAAATCAAACAATATTTTGTGGATCGTTTTCGGCGTTTTATTGTTTGTCAGTTTGTTTTGCGGTTTATTATTTATATCTTATTACTTCCCGGAGGCACATATTAATCAACTCAATCTCAATCGAAGGGGTAAAGAATATTTACAAGCAGATACAAAGCAATTACAGACGATAGATGCCAGCCATGTGATAGTCAGTAAAATTGGTCAACCTTTCGGTTGCAGTTTTTTCATGAAACAAAATATGGCAGACGGATTATTTATTGAACAGATAATAAAAGATGGCCCGGCAGATCAGGCAGGTTTATTAGTCAGTGATCAAATATTATTTCTTGATGAACAAAAAATCCAAACGATCCGAGATGTGCTCAATGTTTGTCAACAAAAAGAAACCGGTGATGAGATTAAAGTGGTATTTGTCAGAGATGGTGTGGAGCATGAGACTGTAATGATTATTAATCAACTGAACGATTAGCACAATTTTGTGATATGTGATATAAAACTAGTTCAGGAGATAATGTAATGAAAATAAAAAAAGTTGTTTGTTCTGCCGGTCGGTCGGGTTTTTATTTTGATGATCAAATGGCAATAAAGCATGGAGCGATTAACAACGGATTCGATTATATCGGTGAAACTGAACTAGAAGGTTTTACTGCAGTACGCCAAGCCGGTGAATCAATTTCGGTAAATTTTGTTTTGGAAGATGGTCAAATAGCCACAGGAGATTGTGCTGCGGTGCAATATTCAGGTGCAGGTGGCAGAGATCCATTATTCTTAGCAGAAATCTTTTTGCCTTTGATTGAAGAAAAATTAGTTCCGTTTTATCAGGGCCGGGAAATCACAACCTTTCGTGAAATGGCAGCTGAATTGGAGAATTTGCTGATTGATGGTAAAAGATTACATACTGCAATTCGGTACGGTTTTTCTCAAGCGATTCTTGATGCAGTAGCAAAGAGTAACAAACAGATGATTTGCGAAACTGTTGCCCAAGAATACAATACGGAAATATCTGAAAAATTAATTCCGATTTTCACACAATCCGGAGATGATCGCTATATTAACGTAGATAAAATGATTATTAAAAAGGTGCCGATTTTACCACATGCTTTGATCAATAATGTAACAACTAAGCTAGGTGTAAAGGGCGAGCTGCTCAAAGAATATCTTCAATGGTTAGTTAAAAGAATCAATGAATTGAGAGATGATTCTGACTATGAACCAATTATTCAGATAGATGTTTATGGAACCCTTGGTGAATTGTTCGGTATTGAAAATCATCAGGCAATTGTTAATTATCTGGCTGAATTAGCGGCAATATGCGAGCCCTATAAACTACATGTTGAAGGCCCGATAGATGGTATCAGTCGTGAAGAATGCATAAATAATCTTGCGAAAATAACCGAACTTGTTGATCAGAGAAAACTGAATGTAGTTTTGGTAGCCGATGAATGGTGCAATACCTTGGAAGATATTAAACTCTTTGCTAAAGCTCAGGCAGGTCATATGATCCAGATAAAAACACCGGATTTGGGGGGTCTGAATAATACGATTGAAGCGGTTCTCTACTGCAAAAAACACGGAATTGGTGCATATATTGGCGGTACTTGTAATGAAACCGATATTTCGGCAAGAATTTGCATGCAAGTTGCAATGGCTGTCTGTCCGGATCAAGTGTTGGCAAAACCCGGGATGGGTGTTGATGAAGCTTATATGATTGTATTCAATGAAATGCAAAGAATTTTAGCAATCAGAGCAAAGAAATGAAGTAATTTCGGTTTAAACAATGAAATGTGCTAGAATTATACCTTAGCTATGTTAAAAGTTTATTTTATAAAGTTGTATATACAATTATTAAGATAAGAAATGATTTTTATAATAATGTTATGTATATTAGTTTTTATTAAAAGTTTTTAGGAGAAGTATACTTTGGAATTCCCTTTTGAACAAGATACCCAAAGGTATAAACCAAGTGCCGGTAGTCTTTTGAGAAGAAACCACAATATCAAAGCTAATGATTCTCAGACAATAGTAAAAGCAACGCTGATTTCGATGATCGGTCTTTTCATGGCAAAAATTACCGGTTTTTTGCGAGAAGTTTTAGTTGTGCCGATTTTGGGTTATGGAATGTATTCCGATCCCTACTATATTGCATTTGCAATTCCGGATTTTTTATTTGCTTTATTAATGGGTGGTGCAGTTGCAGCAGCAATTACACCGACTTTATCCGGTGGTATAGAGCAAAATCGTGAACGTGAAGTTTGGCGTAGTGTCAGTATTTTCATCAGTATTGCCGGGATTATCATGGTAGCGGTTTTAGGTTTGACTGCAGTTCTGATGCAATGGTTATTGCCTGCAATAAATCCGGATAGATCACAAGAAGTTATAGATGCGGCAATTCCTGTTTCAAGAATATTGCTTGTTCAGTGCTTTTTCATGACTTTAATTGCTTTAACCCAGGGAATTTTGACTTCGTATAAACGCTTTGGTTTAGCTGCTTTTGGCGTAATGATTTATAACATTCTTTATATGATTGTTCTGTTGGTTTATGGTGAACAGAGTTTAGCAGGTTTGAAGAAAGTTGCTTGGGGGGTTGTCGGTTCTGCATTAATATATTTTTTATTCCAATTAGTTTTAGCACGCAGAGAATTGAAGCATTTCAAATTCAATCTGGACTATAAAGACCCCGGTTTCAAAAAATTACTTAATTTAGCAATTCCTACTTTATTGTCCGGATCGGTGCTGCATTTGAACGGTTTAATCATGAATGCTTTTACTAATCAATTCACCGGTGCGATTACTTCAGTCCAACAGGCGAATCAAACATTTATGTTGCCATACGGTGTAGTGGCAGTGGCGATAGGTACGGTTATGTTGCCTAATTTGACCGGCTTTTATGCGAAACGGGACTATCAGCAATGTAGAACTTTATTTACCAAAAGTATCAGGCAAGCCTTGTTTTTAATCGGACCGATTGCCGTGATCTTTTTTGTTTTGGATTTTGAAACAATTCAATTGATTTTTCAATGGAGTGCCAAATATAAGAATAGTGATGTAGCAATAACCGGAGAAATTTTACAATGGCTCTGTATTAGTTTAATTACACAACCATTTGTCTATATGGCCAATCAGGCCTTTTATGCGAGAAAAGTCACCAGAATTTCATTGTTTAACGGTGTTCTGACATTGATCCTCAATCCTTTGTTTTGTGTTCTATATACCAAAGTTTTCGATTTCGGGGTAAAAGGCATTGCGATGGCTCACGCTACTTATAGTGTGCTCAGTGCATTCATCATATACAATCTTTACAAGCTACATAATCCAAAAGCTAAACCTTATCGGATTTTTCCGTTCATGTTGCGCTTAGCTTATTGTTTTATAGTTATGGGTTTGGTTCTCTCCGCAATTAACTTAATTCCGATTTATCCTTCCGGCAAAGTAATGCAAGTTATCGTTTATGCTGTGAAGGCAGTGATCGGATTGATTGTGTATTATATCGCAGGTGTTTCTATCAATTTGCGTGAAATTGTCGATTTACGTAAGAAGCTTAAAATTAACATTGGACATTCATAGATATTGTAAAGTTAAATAATTTGTTTGCTATAATAATGTTAAGATAAAGTTAATTATATTCATCTGCAGATATTAAAATAAAACTTTAACTATATTGATAAAATGATAATATTGTGAGAGACGAGAAGATAAAACAGTGTTAAGTGAGGAGGATTCGATGTCAAATAATCTTTACCAAGATAAAATTCGTGATATTCGTTTTAAATATGTTGATCGGAAACAAGAAAGAAAAGCGGATTTATTTATGGGTTTATGGTTAGAACTAAAAATCTCGGTTACCCAAAATCAATCTAAGCGGGTGATAATTAAACAAGAGAAGCGTTTGAATGAATTTTTTTCTAAAAAAGAAATTTTAGCGATGTTAGAAGAAAATAAGGAAATTGCTCAAAAAGCACTTTATTTAGAAATTTTGGATTCTGCTCTGATTTATCAAAAAGCTTGTCTTGAAGATCGTAACTATGGTTCAAAATTTTTAAATTTAATTAGAATGAAAGATGATGAAATTGCATATAAAGCTGCGAAAGAAGTGTATCAAATAATTATCCCGGCTTTAATGAGTATGGATAATCGATTTTGGCGCAATCAGATGATTACAGCATTACATGTAGCTTATCAGGAAATTTTTGCAAAAGAAGCATTTAAACCTGAGATTTTGTTTGATGCTGCAGATTTACAATTGAATGAGGAATTGAATAATATTTTGATGTCTACGCTGAAAAATGAAGGAGCAGAATAGCTTGCAGAATAACAACAAAGCAATTGTTCTAGGAATCCATTTAACTTCTGGAAAAAATTCCAAAGAAATCGCAGAGTATTCATTGTTGGAATTAGCTGAATTGGCAGAAACAGCAGGTTTGGAAGTTGTGGGTGAATCTTTACAAAGCAGAACCAAAATAGATCCGACTTATGTTGCAGGCAAAGGGAAATTAGATGAGATTTCTCAAATGGCAGAAGCTTTGGAAGCAGAAACACTCGTTTTGGATCTTAATTTGAGCGGATCTCAAATGCGAAATATTTCAGAATTGACCGGATTAAAAATTATTGATCGAACTTTACTTATTTTGGATATTTTTGCATTGCGAGCAACTACAATGGAGGGGCGTCTTCAAGTAGAAATTGCCCAATTGAATGATCGGGCAACCAGATTAATCGGTGCGGGGATTGCTTTATCACGTTTAGGCGGGGGCATTGGTACCAGAGGTCCGGGTGAAACACAATTGGAAACAGATCGCAGACATATTCAAAGACGTATTAAAACTTTAAAACATCGACTTAAGGAATTAGGTAAGCGCAGACAATTAACGCGTGAGAACAGAGAAAAAAATCAATTGATAACAGGGGCTATTGTCGGTTATACGAATGCAGGGAAATCGACTTTGATGAATGCTTTATGTCAGTCTGATTTATTCACGATGGATCAGGTTTTTGCAACGCTTGATCCAACAGCAAGACGAATTAAGAATTCGGAGATTCCTATTTTATTAATTGACACGGTCGGTTTTATTCGAAAATTACCTCATCAATTAATTGAAGCATTTCAATCTACACTGGAAGAAGTAAGCTATGCAGATTTTATTGTTCAAGTAACGGATATTTCTGATCCGGAATTTGAAGCGCAGATGGATATTGTAGAAAGACAACTGGAAGCTTTAAATGCAGATAGCAAACCGAGAATACATGTTTTCAATAAAATTGATTTGGCAGAGCAACAGGTAATTGATCAGCTAAAACAAACCAATCGCCATTCTGCAAAACAAGTCTTTGTATCCGCTCGCAACGGAATTGGGCTTGCTGATTTAAAACAGGTGATCAACGAGATTCCAAAATATCAAATGCTGCCGTTTCATTTGATGATTCCTTTTGATCAAAGTCAAATCGTTTCGGAATTACGTAATGTCGCATATATTGATAATGTTGAATATACCGAACACGGTACGGAAATTAGTTTTCGCATTCACCAAGGACATTTGGGAATTATAAAACCACTTTTACAACAAATTTAGATTTTGGATTGTGCAGTGCTTTTGCGAATTCTTTTCGGTTTTTTCCTTTTCTTTTTCCGAACACCGCGTGGCAGATCACGCAAAAGGCCCTCGCTTTTTAAGAAATATTCACTTTCTCTTTCGAGCAACCAATCTTCTAAGGCAGCGGTCATTTCATCCGGTGAAGAATAATCCTCCGGCATCAATGCTTTACCAAAAATTATATTAACAATGAATTTTTTACCGGTTTTAGGATTTCTAAAACGTGGTCGCTTATCATGACGTGAAAATACTTCAAAGCCACCTTCAATATATACCGGGATTAGGGGAACCTTGCCGGCTCTGGCAATGTATGCTGCACCGTTTTGTAATGGCCCCAGAGTTCCGTCATGAGTACGTGTACCTTCGGGGTGTACCATTAAAATATTACCTGCGTTGCAGGCACGACGAGCCATCACCAGACCACGTACCGGATTACCATATCTTTCCACCTCAATGCCGCGAGATACCGGCACGATCAGTTTGCCTATTAAACCATGGTTTGATTTCAAATCCGAACCGATCAGTGCGGAGAATTTTTCGAAATGATCTTTAGGTAAACCTTTGCCAACCAATAAACCGTCAACATATGTTTGATGATTTGGTGCAATGACATATGGGTTTTGCGCAGGAATATTTTCTTGACCGATATAATTGATTTTTGCACACATTTTGGCGACAGCCATGCCGAACCATGAAAAAATCCGCCCGGATATACTTCGCTTGCCAGGTAAAGAAGAGCCTGATTTATTATTTTTTTTATTTTTCTGTTTGCCCAAAATCCTTACCCCCTTGTTTATTGATTTTGTTTAATTTTGAATGATAACGTTTTTTTTGAAAAAAATCTGTTAATTTTTTTGCACATTCTTCTTCCAATAAACCGCCAACAATATTTGTGTGATGGTTAAGCGCGGAATCTTTAAGGGTAGCTATTTCGGCAACAGAACCGCAGGCCCCCGTTTTCGGATCATATGCCCCGAAGTAAATATTAGCAATTCTTGCTTGAATTATAGCACCAAAACACATCAAACACGGTTCAAGAGTTACATATAATTCACAATCATCCAATATCCATCTTTGCAGATTTTTACAAGCTTTGCGAATAGCGACAATTTCGGCGTGTGCAGTAACATCATTGGCAAATTCTCTTTTATTATGCCCTCGGGCTATGATCTGTCCTGATTTGACAATTATAGCCCCGACCGGTACATCTCCATTTTGTTCTGCTAAGTCAGCTTCTAATAAAGCCTGTTGCATGAACCTGGAAATTTCTCCCATTGTCACGATCTTTCCCCATAACTTGAAAATTAATCTTATGATAACTATAATAACATAGATTACAACAACTTAACTATTTTTTTATTCACAAAGAGGTTATTAATGCAAGAAGGAATGTGTAAAAATTGCGGTTCACTTGTCTATGTGGATCCGAAACATGAAAATTGTCATTGTTTATTCTGTGATTGTGTTTTTCCGGCGAAAGAAGCTCTGGAAATTGTAAAACATCCGCAAGATTATGAATTTTTAAATGAAGAACAACCTGAATATAAAGGTGAAGCAATAAATCCTCAGCAAACAAAGGTAAATGCGAATCTGGATCAATTAATTGAGCGAAGAGAGAAGAAGTCGAAAGCCGCTTCAAAACCAAAGCCGAAATATGCGATTGAGAAAAAAGAAATTCCTGATGTAAATTTAAGCAAAAAACAGATTCTCACAATTATAGGTATTGTTTTAGCTGTGGTTGCTATTTTTCTGGTAATAACTCTGCCTCAAACGGTCACTCGCGATCAACATCGAGCAAATATTACTGATGAGTTCAAAAAAGCATTAAATGATGAAACATATAATGATTTAATAGATTACGATCAAGGATTTGCGATTTATCGCATGAATAACACACATGCTGATTTAATTGTTGAAGCTGAGCTGTCAAAAGAAGATGCACGTGATATCTTTGCTTCATATTGTGAAGCCAGAGCAAATGTTCATAATATTGACTTAGAAGATATGAACAAGGTATATGCCGATGTTTCATTCAGAATTTCCATGCCCGGTAATGGTGGATATTTAATTCGAGATAAAAATCTTGCAGATTTAGATAACTTGGAATTGATTGAAGTTTTGCCGTGATTTTTAGATTAACAAAATTAACAAATAAGGCGAGTATATTTTATAATTCTTTATTGTAAATTTTATTAGCAATTTTTCTATGAGAGTCCGAAGTAATGCCAAAACTTCGGACTTTTGCTATATTAAATAGCGGAAGATGAAATATCGGGGTGTTTATGGAAAATACAGTATTGATCGTAGAAGATGATACAGATATTAATAACTTGATCAAAGAAGCATTGGAACAGGCCAATTATCAATGTGTACAATCTTTTTCGGGAACAGAAGCTCTGTTATTGGCTAAGGATACCAATTTTATAGTTATTATTCTCGACCTGATGTTACCGGGTTTGTCCGGAGAAGAACTTTTGCCGAAAATCAAAGAAACTCAAACGGCTCCCATTATTATTCTTTCCGCTAAGGACGCTTTAGATTCCAAATTGCGATTATTAACCGGTGGTGCAGATGATTATCTGACAAAACCTTTTTCTGTCGAAGAATTAATTGCCAGAGTAAATATTTTGGCGAAACGTCAACAGAATTTATCCGAAGTTCGTTTTTGTCAATTTAAAGAACTGAAGTTGGATTCGAAAAATTACACTGCATTTCTGGGAAGTCATGATCTGAATCTAACCACTTTAGAATTGAAAATTTTGGAAATATTAATCAAAAATCCCAATCGTGTTTTTTCAAAGCAAGATCTTTATAATCTTGTTTGGGACGATTATTATATTGGAGGCGATAAAACAATCAACGTACATATTTCCAATATACGTAAAAAAATTAAACAATATACTGATGAAGAATATATTGAAACGGTATGGGGAATTGGATTCAAATTAAGTTCCCGATAATCTTTAAACTTTCTTTACCTTTTCTTTGCGATATATTAAACAAGTTACGGCATCTTATACATAAGCAAACATTTGCTGAAATATAATGATGGAGGTTTCGAGATGACAATAATATTAGAGACAAGTAATCTGACAAAAATCTACGGTACACAAAAAGCTGTTGATAATGTTTCCATCTCGATTAAACAAGGCGATATTTACGGCTTGATCGGGAGAAATGGAGCAGGCAAAACAACACTGATGAGAATAGTTTCCGGTTTGGCTAGACCGACCACGGGAGAATATAAAGTGTTCGGAGAAGCTGAAGATGATACTTCTTTAACAAGAATCGGTTGCCTGGTTGAAAATACCGGAGTTTATCCAAATCTGACAGCATTTGAACATCTGTATCTGAAAAAACTGGCTGTCGGAATTAAAGAAGAAGGAATTGAAAATAAATTGCTTGATTTAGTCGGGTTGGCAGACACCGGCAAGAAAAAAGTAAAACAATTTTCTTTAGGAATGAAACAAAGACTTGGTATAGCTTTAGCTTTGATAGGGTATCCGGATTTGGTGATCTTAGATGAGCCTATTAACGGTTTAGATCCGCAAGGGATTGTCGAAATCCGCAATATTATTGAAAGATTAAATCAGGAAGAAGGTATAACCTTTATTATTTCCAGTCATATTCTGGAGGAATTGTCAAAAATAGCAAATCGCTTCGGCATCATCGATCGAGGACAATTATTAGAAGAAATAGATTATGATTCTCTTATTAAGAAAAGTAGTGATCGTATTGAATTACAAACGTCCCATGCTTCAAATGTCTTACCGCTTTTAGATCAAATTCAGATAAAAGACTATAAATTAATTTCTGATAACCTGATCTATATATACGATGCAATCGAACGTACAAGCGATATTTCATTAGTATTAGCACAGCATAGAATTCCGATTGAAACCTTGAGTGTTCATAAAAACACTTTGGAAGATTATTATCTGGGTTTAACCGGCTATGCTCAATTAAAAAATTCGGGAGGTTAAACAGATGTTCAATTTTACATGTATGGAATTACGCCGCTTAAATAAACAAAAATCGACATATATTATTTTATTGACAGCTGCAATAATATTATTTGGGTTGACATTGATGTTGAATATTAGTCTAAAAGCCTTAGACAATTTAGATAATTCACGAAATAATTTAGAAGAAAAAGGGCCTATTACATTTGAAGTTTCCTTTAACGAAGAACAGCAATCGAATGTTCCTTTGACTGAAGATAAAAATGAAAATCCGGATCCGGAAAAGATTTTTGCGGAATCACTGGATGAACAGTTAGACGGTGAACCATTAGTGGCAGAAGAAGACGGTGAGGATTTATTACTTCATTACTTCAGTGGGAACAGTCTGCTGCTGTTTTTGATTATTTTCGCTGCAATATTTTTTACAGCACCTTATCAAAATGGTTATATTAAAAACTTTTTGGGGATTACCCGCAATCGTTCTAATTATATTTTTGCCCAATTTTTTACCGGTATTGTTTACACTATATTGTTGTTTATCGTGTCAGCATTTGCCCTGCTGATTTCTCAAAAAATATTCTTAGCGGATCAATTTCCAATATCTGATTATAGTGGAATAGTTAGAACCTTGATTTATCAATTGTTTGCTCATATTGCCTTTTTGTCTATACTATTGTTTGTTGCGACTGTTTCGGGAAAAATGTCGATAGTATTGATTACAAGTTTCCTCTATTATCTTATCGGTCATAAATTAATCTTCGATTTATTGACTAAGTTGATTAATAATTTTGCAGATTTCGGAGATGATTGGCATTTGCGCACGTATACGGTAATGGGAAGCATAACACAGCTAACTAGAAATGTTGAGACTCAAGCCTTAACAAAAGCCTTGATCGTTTGTACTATAATAATGATTGTGGCGATCGGAGCGAGCTGTTTTACTTTACAAAAAAAGGACATTTGAGTAAGGACACTAAACTACAGAAAATCAAGTTAAGGAGAACATTTTGCAGTATTTTATAATTGCAATTCTTATTATTTTAAGTTTAGCCATTGGTATTTACCTGTGGCTTACTTTGCGTCAAATTAAAGATTTGTCAGAACAGCTGAAATTTTTAATTAAACATGAAAGCCGTATGCAATTAACAACTTCATTTAATAACAAGTTGATTAATGAAATGACAACATTAATCAATTCTCAGATTAAAGACATGACAGAATTGAGAATTCATCTGAAAAAGGAAAAAGTTACAAATGAGGACACTATTGCCGGGCTTTCACATGATATCAGAACACCGCTTACTTCCTTGGATGGCTACTTACAGCTTTTAAAAAACACGGATGATCCAAGCAAACAAAAAGCCTATCTTGCCATCATGCAGGAGAGAGTGGAAAGCTTGAGAAAAATTCTCGATGAGTTATTTTTATATGCAAAATTACAACAAGCGGATTATCAATTAGAATTAGAAACGATAAATATCAATGAAGCTCTAACTCAAAATATTTTTATGTTTTATGAAGATTTTAAGCGGCACAATATAGAACCGGAAATCAACTTTGCAAAAGAAAATGTGATGATTCAAGCAAATCCTAATGCTTTAGAACGGGTACTGCAGAATATTTTACGAAATGTCATATTACATGGTGCCGGAGATTTAAAAATTTCTTTGAGTATAATAGAAAAAGAAAGGGAGGCGGAAGAAACCGAATCGAAGCTTTCTTTATCATTTTCTAATCAAATGCGTTCTGACAACACATTACGTACAGAACAAGTATTTGATAAATTTTATAAAGGTGATTCGAGCAGACAAAATAGTTCTACCGGACTCGGTTTAGCAATTGCTCAAAATCTTATTAAAAAAATGGACGGTGAGCTGCATGTGGAAGTGGCAGACAACATTTTTGTCCTGACAATCCTGTTTCCTGTTTAAGAATAGGGAATTTTTGCAGATTAGTTATCCAATTGTAAAACTTGTTTTTAATTTTGTTACATTTACGTTTTAGTTTATACAATTGTTTTTGCAATAATTAAGTCAAAGAGTAAGTTATTTCTTATTCATACTTTTCTCCTCCAATGTTTGAACAGTTCTGGCTACGCCGGAACTGTTTGTTTTTAGGTAATTTTTTCTCCGAATAATTCAACTGAAATATGAATATTAAAGAAACAGAGAAACTGCGCTATTAAATAAGAAAGTAATAATAATTCCGGCAAGTGTTGGTACTAAAAATGAAATAACAGTCCATTTCGAACTTTGGGTTTCTTTACGGATTGTTAATAAAGTTGTTGCACAAGGCCAATGCATTAAAGTAAAGAGTAATGTACTGATTGCAGTAACCCAAGTCCAACCGTTTTGGATTAATAGTTGTCCTAAAGCGGCACCTTCTAATTCGATCAGACCGCTTTGGGCTGAATAGATCATGATAATTATCGGCATGACAATTTCATTGGCAGGCATTCCCAAGATGAACCCGATAATTATTGCACCGTCCATTCCTAAAGCTTTGCCAAACGGATCGAATAGGTTGGTAATGGAATTTAGCAGAGTGGTGTTTCCCATTTGCAAGTTATTTAAGATCCAAATAATCAGACCGGCAGGAGCAGCTGCAATTATAGCACGTCCTAAAACTTTAAGTGTGCGATCAATAATACTGCGCACAATTACTTTGCCAACTTGGGGTTTGCGATAAGGTGGTAATTCTAAAGTAAAGGAAGATGGGACACCTTTCAGTACAGTCATTGAGAGGATTTTCGAAATCAAAAATGTCATACCGACACCAAATAGAATGGTTGTTACTAAGATTAATGCACCGAAGAAAGTGTTAAGTGAGCCAACTGCGGATCCGACAAGAAAAATGCTGATAATAGAAATCAGAATTGGGAATCTGCCGTTACAAGGTACAAAGTTATTGGTGATTATCGCAATCAATCTCTCGCGCGGCGAATCGATTATTTTACTACCGGTGACACCGACGGCATTACAGCCAAATCCCATACACATAGTAAGCGCTTGTTTACCACAAGCATCACAGCTTTTAAATATACGATCTAAGTTAAAAGCAACTCTCGGTAAATATCCGAAATCTTCAAGTAAGGTAAACATGGGAAAGAATATGGCCATCGGAGGTAACATTACACTGACAACCCAAGCAACTACATTGAAAACACCGTGGATCAACATATCTATCAATATTGTGGGAACACCGATTGTAATTGCTGCATTTGCAAGCCAATCTTCTAAACCGAACAAAGCTTTTGCCAGTATTGCAGAAGGAACGTTAGCACCGGAAATCGTAATCCAGAAGACTAACAAAAGCAATAAAAACATGATTGGAAAGCCGGTGGTTTTACTTGTAAATAATTTGTCAAGTTTACGATCTCTTTTATCACTTGGTATTGCAGGTTCTTTAACGACTCCTTGAAAAATTTCAATAGATTTCAAAACAAAAACTTCTGCCATAGCATCTTCCACTTCTAATTGAGTGATGCCTGATTTTCGGAAATTATTTTTGATTTCTTTTAAAGTGTTTTTAACAGCAGTTTGTTCTTTGAGATCTAAACCGAGAAAATCGGTCAGAGATTGGTAAAAACTTTGATCACCATCTAAAAGACGAGCTGCAACCCATTCAGCACTTAAATGGTTTCCTGTATAAGGCTTAATAAGCGGAGCAAGTTTTGCAATACTTTGTTGTACGTATTCCGGATATTCGATTATAGATTCAGGAGCAGATTCTGTTAATGAATCTGCCAAGGTATTCATTAATTGCCCTAATCCCTGATTAGAACGTGCAGTTGTACCGACAACAGGTACACCTAATCTTTTTTCCAGTAATTCAAGGTTTAATTCGATTTTTCGTTGATTAGCTTCATCCAATAGATTAACACAGACAACAGTTCGCTTGCCAGTTTCAATTATCTGTAATACTAAATTCAAATTACGTTGCAAACTGGTAGCATCACAAACTACAATCACCGCATCAGGATTACCAAAACAGATAAAATCCCGAGCGGCTTCTTCTTCTGCAGAACGTGCCATTAATGAATAACTGCCGGGAATATCGACTAAAACATATCCTTGCTCGTTTAATTTATAGTAACCCTGCACATTTTCCACAGTTTTGCCCGGCCAATTACCGGTATGTTGCTTCATACCTGTTAATGCATTAAATATTGTAGATTTGCCGACATTCGGATTGCCGGCTAAAGCAATAACATAATCCGAATCGGATTGCTTTTGAACTGAAAGTCCGCCTAAAATATTAAAATGATTTATATCTAAGTTTGATGAATTCATTGTGGTTTTTATTCTTGTAAAATTTCGATTAAATTCTATAATTTTTATGATTGAATGACTCTAACCTTGATTGTGTCCGCATCTTCATGGCGTAAAGCAATGATAGTATTACTGATACGATATGCTGTAGGATCACCTAAAGGACTTACATTTACACAATCTACCTGACTGCCTTCAACAAAACCTAAATCCTGTAAACGACGACGTATTCCGCCCTCGGCACACAAACCGGTTATAATTGCTTTTGATCCGGGCACTAATTCAGATAATGATTTATTTTCTATCATATAATCAGTAGTTAATTCCTTATATTGTTAATTCTTCGCATTTGTTAGGTGCGCCTAATAATATATTAATTCTAAATTTTATTACTATACCTGTCAAGTACGACTTTTAAAGCAAATCGGCGATTTCATAAATTAATTGTTCAGATTTATCCCAGCCGAGACAAGGATCGGTAATCGATTTCCCGTATACATTTTCACCGATGCTTTGACTGCCGTCTTCAATATAACTTTCAATCATAAAGCCTTTGACGATACTGTTTACTTCTTTTGAATAGCGACAACTATGCAGAACTTCTTTGGCAATACGAATTTGTTCCAGATATTTTTTGCCGGAATTGGAATGGTTGGTATCAACAATTACTGCCGGATTTTTTAATTTCGATTCCGCATATGCTTCATATAGAGCAATTAAATCCTCGTAATGATAATTGGGCGTCGATTGACCGTAACGATTTACAAATCCACGCAAAATAGCATGAGCAAGAGGATTACCGCTGCTTTGACATTCCCAGCCTCGGTAATCAAACATTTGCGGTTGTTGAGCAGCATAAATAGCATTCATCATAACGGTAATATCGCCACTTGTCGGATTTTTCATGCCAACCGGTATGCCTACACCGCTCGATGTTAAACGGTGTTGTTGATTTTCGACTGAACGAGCGCCGACAGCTACATATACCAGTAAATCATCAAGGTAACTATGATTTTGCGGATAGAGCATTTCATCAGCACAACTAAAACCGAATTCGGTCAATGCGCGCATATGCAATTTGCGAATTGTAATCAAACCTTTGGTTAAGTTAGGTTTCTCACTCGGATCAGGTGAATAGGACATACCTTTATATCCTATACCCAAAGTACGTGGTTTATTTGTATAGATACGAGGAATAAACAACAGCTTGTCTTTAACTTTGTCCTCTATTTTATGTAAGCGAGAAAGATAATCTAAAACGGAAGTTTCGTTATCTGCCGAACATGGACCTATTATCAAAATAAGACGCTGATCTTTGCCGGTAAAAATAGCTTCAATTTCCTGCTGGCGCTGTTTTTTAATAGCCAGAGCTTTTTCCGAGACGGGAAATTGTGCTTTGATTTCTTTGGGTAGTGGAAGTTTGCTAATAAATTCCATTTTTAATCTCCAATTTTGTTATTAAGATTCCGGTCTGCTCAAAATTTCGCGCTGTACAAACTTAGATTTGCAGACCTCCAAAAAGTGAGCAGATTTCATGGCTTATGTGCCGGTTTCTGCTCAAAATTTCGCGCTGTGCAAACTTTGGTTTGCTGAACCCGAAATTATGAGTCAGTTTCATTTTATAATAAAAAATTATAGACAAAAAATAATCATGTAAATTTTTAGCTAATATACAAAGAATTCAACATATGGCTAAGATTAAAAGTCAAAAAATCACAAGTTAATTATTTGTCGAATTTTAAACGCCGTTCGGTAGACTTGCGCATTATTTTACGTATGGTTGCAATGTCATCATTTTGCAGAGCTTGTTTTAATTTGCCGAATTCTGTTTCGAAATTTTCCATATGTTTAATCAGATTATTTTTGTTAAGCAAGAACAATTCCGACCACATTGCATCATTAATTTTGGCAATTCGAGTCAAATCACGAAAAGAGTCTCCGGTATATTTCTCAAGATTAGATGAGTCATTACAGGTCATCAATGAGATGGCAATACAATGAGTTAATTGAGATAAAAAACCGATTGTATCGTCATGTTTTTCCGGTGATAATTTGGAAACTGAAGCAAAACCTAATATCTGACCAAGTTGCTCACAGATCTCAATTGCTTGTGGAGAATTTCTTTCTGTGGGAGTTACAATGTAGTTGGCATCTTTGAAGATTTCATCTGTTGCATTTTCGACACCGTAAACTTCACGACCTGCCATTGGATGTGCAGCGATAAATTCAACACCCTCAGGCAAAAGTGATTCGATTTTATAAATAATAGAAACTTTAACACCTGTGACATCAGTAATTAAAGTACCTTTTGAGATATATTGTCCGTATTGCTGCATCCATTCTACGAAAGTATGTGGATAGAGTGCAAAAACAATTAAATCTGAATCGGTTATTAATTGAGGGTCAGGTGTAATTGTTCCGGCTTCAATTAAGTTATGTTCGATTGCATAGTCAATAGATTTCTGGCTTGTGGTAATTGCTCTTACCTTGTATCCCTGTTTACTTAGCGCCATGGCGTAACTGCCGCCGATTAAACCTAAGCCGACAATTAAAAAATTAGTTTCTTTTGTTAATTTCATTCGATATATTCCAATTCTATTCCAAGTTGCTCAATGATTTTAAAAAAGTCCGGATAACTTTTGGTCACTGCTTCTGCACCTTCAATAATACCGCCGGTGATTGAACAAAGTATTGCGAGGGACATGACAATTCGATGATCATTATGACCCATTAAGATTTTGTTCGGAGTTTTCAAGATACCGGGCATGATTTGCACCGAGTTTTTTTCAACATTAACCTTAATACCGAATTTTGCTAATTCTTCCGCCATTGCATTGGCACGGTCGCTTTCTTTGATTGCAAGTCTTTTGGTATCGAAAAATGTTGCACCGTTGAAAGCTGCAGCTACAGCAAATAAAATCGGACCTAAATCCGGGCAGTTTTTTAGTGATATCTGTGGATTACCAGTAGTTAATAGCGTGAATAATTCAGGATATACAGCATCGCCTTGCAAACTATCAGTATTTAAACCTTTAACTTTAACTTTTCCACCGAATAAATTAAATGCTTCCAAGAATGCAGCGTTGGAATAATCCCCCTCAACGGTTTTGTTACCCGGTTTGAATTTCTGATTGCCTTGAATTTTTAAACTAATTCCTGTGCTCTGTACATTTTGTGTGTTTATAATTGTTTGGATATTATCAAGTGATTCAGTATTGTTTTTAGTTTGTGTTATTTTGACCATTCGCATTTTTTCCGCTGTTTTGCTATTGGAACAGATATCAATTCCAAATTCCCGGAGTGCTGCAATAGTCATTAATATATAGGAAAAGCTTTCAATCGGCGGTATGATTTTCAAAAGACTATCTCCCTGCAGTAAAGGAAGGGCAAAAAGTAGACCGGTTGCGAATTGACTGCTGATGTTTCCGGGAATTGTATATTGTCCGTGAATTAAAGGACCTTGCACGGTTATGCTGGTTGTTTGATGTTCAAAAAGAAGATTACGCTCCAAAGCAATATTGTGATACACATCTAATGGCCGTTTCAGTAAATATTTACTTCCGGTTAATCTGATTTTGTTTCCGTTTGCTAAAGCCAAAGGTAAAAAGAAACGCAAAGTGCTTCCGCTTTCACGGCAATTTAAGTCGTCCTGTGGTAAACATTTTTTTAGATTTGTACCGTCTATAAAAATAGTTTTATCATTTATTTTCCATTTGGCACCCAGAGCTTGTAAACAGTCTAGAGTAGCAGAAATATCCTCGCTTAATACGACATTATTAATTTGACTTTGACCTTCAGCTAAACCTGCACAAATCAATACACGATGTGCCATACTTTTTGAAGGGGGAACTGTTATACAACCTTCAGCTTGAGATGGATTAATTTTGACTTTCATTGGAATCTTCCTATATATACATGTTGTTTAAATTTTTTAATCACAACTAAAAAGTCAATCATTTGTATCTTTGATTTTTTTAACTAATAAATCAATGGCTTCAAGATATCCGTCAATTCCTTTTCCGGATATAGTTGCAATGCAAGCTTCTCTGACATAACTGATTTGACGATAATCTTCGCGTTCTTCGACTTTTGAGATATGAACTTCAACAGTTGGAATAGATACAGCTTTGATTGCATCTAACAATGCGATACTTGTATGAGTATAACCTCCTGGATTAAAGACAATACCATCAATGCTTTCAAAATATGCATCTTGAATTTTGTCGATTAAATCACCCTCATGGTTTGATTGTAAAACTAAAACTTCATAATTGTTTTTACTGCAATGCTCGTTAATACGATTTACTAAATTGGTGTATGTTTCTGAACCATATTGATCCGGTTCACGAATGCCGAGCATATTTAGATTTGGTCCATTTAACACTAATATTTTCATTTGCTTCCTCTTTGAGTTACTTTGTAATCCAGTCCGTGCCATAACGTAATGCATAAACATCACATAAAATTAGAGCTGTCATTGCATTGACAACTTCCCCGGCACGATGAACAATTGCCGGGTCATGGCGACCATGTATTTCTATAGTAGTATTTTTCTTTTGTAAAATGTCTACTGTCGGTTGGGATTGGGAAATAGAAGAAGTGGGCTTAATAACTGTTTGATAGAGTAAAGGCATACCGTTAGAAATTCCACCATTTATTCCACCATTATGATTGGACAAAAAAGATATTTTCCCATTATTCATAACAGGTGAATCATTAACTTGACTGCCTTTTTTATCAGCAAAATCAAACCCCAAGCCAAAAGAAACTCCTTTGACGGCAGGAATCGAGAAGAGTCCATGAGCTATAACACTTTCCAGTGTATCGAACCATGGTTCACCCAGACCGGCATCAATTCCGAGTACACATGTTTCTAAAATTCCACCGACGCTATCCAATTCATTTTTTGCATTCAGAATAGCTTCTTGCATAAGTTCACCTTGAATATCATTTAAAACAGGAAATGACTTAGTTGAAATTTCTTTTATTTGTTGTTCCAGTTCGGCAGCATTTGACCGATAATCGGCAAAAGCGTCATCAGGTATGCCGGCACATTCTTTGATATGAGTACCGATGAAGATATTTTTTTGTTCAAGAGCATGCATGCAAATGGCACCGGCACAAACTAAAGCTGCAGTTATTCTTCCGGAAAAATGTCCGCCACCGCGGATATCCTGATATCCGTGATATTTGGTATATGCAGTATAATCAGCATGTCCGGGACGTAAGAGATGTTCAGTTCTTTGATAGTCTCTACTTTTGGTATCCATATTGGGAATGATAATTCCGATGGGTGTTCCGGTAGTAACACCATTGTGAATTCCACTGACAAATTCGAATTGATCAGTTTCACTTCTTGGAGTTGAAATATTACTTCTTGCAGAACGTAATGACAATCTTGTTCTAATATATGATTCATCTATTTTGATTCCCGGAGCCAATCCGTCAAGTACGGCACCGATTGCTTGACCGTGACTTTCTCCGAATAGAGTAATAGCGACACTTTGTCCAAAAGTATTTTTCATTTTATTCTCCCAAATAATCTTAAACGATTGATTGCTGGTCTAATTATTTTCTTATTAGTATGATTTCTAATTCCTTTTCAATTCATTGAATATTATTATTTTAAAAGTTCAAGTATTCAGTAAATGAATTTTCAAATAATAAATTCAAGCATCGGTCAATAAGGTTTTCAAATAATAAATTCAAGCATCGATTAATAAGGTTTTCAAATCATTAATTGAAATTTTCTTTAATTCAAAACTCCCGATTTCAGGAACTGAAACAATAGTAATTTGATTTCCTTCAGCTTTTTTATCATGTAATATTGATTTATAAATCAGATCGGGATTCAGAGCGATTTCAGTCGGCAAACCATATTTATGCAAAATGATTTTCAGTTTTTCTTTCACTTGTTTGCTGGAAAAATATAACATACCAAGTGCAACGCATTCTCCATGATATAGTTCACTTGAAAAATTAGCTTCGATAGCGTGGCCGATCGTATGTCCGAAGTTAAGGACTTTTCTTAAACCGGCTTCTTTTTCATCTTGTTCTACAACCGAAATTTTGATTTTCAAACTTTCAGCTATAACTTTTTCTATATTTTGCCAAGCATCTTGCTGTAATAAAAAATCAAAAAAATCGGCATTAGAAGTAGTTGCCATTTTGATAGCTTCTGCGATGCCGCTGACCTTTTGGCGCTCCGGCAATGTTGTTAGCACATCAGGATCTATTAGCACCTTTTTCGGCTGATAAAATGCACCGATAATATTCTTGACCTGTTGCATATTGATTGCAGTTTTACCACCGACTGATGAATCGATTTGTGATAGTAAAGTAGTAGGAATATTATAAAAATCAATGCCTCGCATATAACTTGCGGCAACAAAACCTGCGAGATCGCCGACAACACCACCACCAATACCGACAATAGCATCTGTTCTGGTAAAATTATTATCGATTAAAACATTACACAAATTTGTAAATTGCTTAATGTTTTTATTGTTTTCACCTTGAGGAATAATTTTGATTACAGAATTTTCACATTGGCCGGCGATATTTTCAATATATTGAGTAGGAATACCGGAATCGCTGACGATTAAAACTTTACGTTTTAAATTAAGCTCCGTTGCGGCTTGGCTTAAGCAATTTCTTTGGATCAGAATTTCATAACTGTTCTTTCCCAAATTGACATTTAAACGCATTATTCAACCGCCTTTTGTTCAACGAAGGAGCCGATCATTCTAACTTGATTACAACATACTTGCAATGCTTCAAGCATGTCCTGACCGTCAGGTGTATAAATATTTCCATCTGCTTCGGCATAGAAATAATATTGCCACATCAGTTCAGGCATCGGTCTGCTACGCAAAGTTCTCAGATTGTATCCATGGGCACCGATGATATTCAAAGCCCTGGCTAATGAGCCGGCTTCATGTGCAACGGTAAACATTAAAGCGAAATGAACGTCGTGCTTATTACTGATTGAGCGATTTTCTGAAGCACTGAGAATTGCAAAGCGCGTTGTGTTTGTTTTTTCAGTATTAATACCGGATGCCAAGGTTTCTAAACCATATAATTCCGCGCTGTCTTTACTGGCAATTGCAGAAATAGTCGGGTCATTCTGTTTTGCAACGTATTGAGCTGCCATAGCTGTATTATCCGCGGCAATTTGTTTTAGATTATGATCTTTGATAAATTTAGTACATTGATCAAGAGCCTGTGGATGACTGATAACAGTTTTGATGTCTTCGACTTTGCTGCCCGGCAAACCGATCAAATCATGTGTAATGATTAATTCATAGGTAGCATTGATAAATAAAGGACCGGAAAAAAGCAAATCCGTAACTTGACCGACTTCACCGGCGGAACTGTTTTCTAAAGGCAAGATTGCAATGTCACATTCTCCTTCAACAACAGCATCATAAGTTGCTTTGAAACCGTTATAAGATTCTTTATGTGCTGTCGGGAATAGTTTACGCGCAGCGATATGAGCATAAGCACCTTCAATACCGCTATAACCTATTTTCATTCCATTGAGTAATCTATTCTGATATGATCTGGAAATACGCATTGTTTGGCGTAAAAAATCCGCATAATAACCTTTGAGGATTTCATCTTGAATCCAATTTGAATTGTCACGAATCATCTCTTCTTCGCGTTCCTGATCATAGATTTGCAGACCGTGTTTTTGTTTGTATGCAGCAATTTTTTCCGTTAAATTCATACGTTGTTCGAAAAGTTCCGCCATTTGCCGGTCGACTTGATTTATTTTTTCTCTGGATTGTTTTAATTCATTATCCATATTTTCCCTCATATCTTTATGAATGCAATTATAATAATATACAGCTTTATTTATTTGCATCTTTTTATCAAAGTGATTGTATTAATATACAGCTTTATAGATTTTTTATAAAGCTAAATAATCAGTTTTGTAAAGTATTAATGAAATTATGGTAAAAGGTCGAAATCTTTTGCCAATTGTTCAAAAGCGGGCAGTGATTTAATTATTTGTTCAGTCGAAACACAGTAAGCAATTCTGACGAAACCTGTACAACCGAAACTGTCACTGGGAACTAATAATATTTCATATTTCTTTGCATGTTCACAGAATTTATTAGCATCTTGCAGTGGCGATTTTACAAATAAATAAAAAGCACCGCTCGGATAAATAGCAGTGAAACCTAAATTGGTTAAACTATTGTAAAGCAAATCTCGATTCCTTTTATAAATTGACAAATCAGCAGTTAGTCCGATACATTCTTTTATTAAGAATTGGAACAAGGAAGGAGCACAAACATAACCTAAGGAACGACCGGCTCCGCAAATCGCGGCAAAAATATCGTTAGCATTTTTAGCTAAGGGTGAAACAAATACATAACCGATACGTGCACCTGCTAATGAAAGTGACTTGCTATAGGAGTAGATGATGATTGTATTGTCGTAATGGTGAGGTAAATAGGGAAGTTTAATATCATAAACCAATTCCCGGTATGGACCGTCGCTTAAAATATAAATCGGTTTTTGCAATTCTTTTTGTTTTTGATTCAGTATTTCAGCTAATTTTTGAATAGTATTTTCATCATAACAAGTTCCGGTCGGATTATTAGGTGAATTAACAATGATTGCTTTTGTTTTAGCATTAATAGCTTGCTCTAAACTTACAAAATCAGGTTGAAAATTATTATTTTCGTCACATGGCACGATAACCAACTTAGAACCGCTATGTTCAACGAAAACTCGATACTCCGGAAAAAACGGGGCAAATACGATTACTTCATCTTCTTTCGTGGTTAACCCGTTAAGACATACAGCAAGTCCTGCCGCAGCACCGCAAGTCATATAAATCAGCTCGGGTGTTGCAGCAAAATCAAATGTTTTTTGAATATAATCGGCAACAGCATTTCTGACATTTTGGTCTCCCGGAGCAGAAGTATAACCGTGTAATTTTTCTGCCGGTACAGAATCAATCAGATTTTTTAAGATATCGTTAATTTGAGCCGGGGCAGGAACGCTGGGATTTCCCAGACTGAAATCAAAAACATTTTCATTGCCGATTTCCGCTTTGCGCTTTAAACCGTATTCGAATATTTCCCGGATAACGGAACTTTGTTTACCTAAATCCAACATTCTTTTTGCTACTGTCATTTGTTCACCTTTATTAACTAAATAATTCGGAAGTCAAATTAAGAATCAAAGACTGATCAGTATTGATAATCATTACTTCTTATGTAAACATTAACTTTGTTAAAGTTAGCCATAATTATATCATATGGATTTAATAATCTTAAAAATCACAGAAAAAGGATAATTGAATTTAGTTAATTAAATAACGAAATAAAATAGAATTTATATTTAATATGCAATTTGATTATAGGCAAATTTAAGCAAAAAAATCTTGAAATAATTGTTTTTTTTAGTTATTATGTATAAAGTATATTTTTATTATAATTTGGGGAGGTGGCTGTGAATATTGTTCTCATTGCAGATACGAGAAAATATGACTTATTAGTGAATTTCTGTATTGCTTACCGACAAATTTTGGCGAAACATCATTTAATTTCACTTTTTAATATATCCCGTACAATCCATGAAAATACGGATTTGATGGTTGAAACACTTACTACAGATATGTCGGCAAGTATCGAACAACTGGCAGCAAAGGCACACTATAATGAGATAGATGCAGTTGTTTACTTAAGAGATCCGTTGCTCCGTACTTATGATACACCGAATTCTCTTTTAAAGGCTTGTGATGTTAACAGTATTCCGTTAGCAACTAATGTTGCGACTGCTGAAATACTGATTTTAGCTGTTGATCGTGGAGATCTTGATTGGCGTGAATTAATCCGCTGAAATTAATCCCACTGATGAGAGTTAGATATGAAAAACACAATTTCTTATATTCCTGAATCCTGGGATCATGCGAATTCTTATATAATTCATGGCACTCAGGATTACTTAATTGATCCTTCAATTCCTTATGACAACAGAATAGCAGAAAAGCTCAACGGTATAATCGCGACTCATTTTCATTATGATCATATCAGTCAAGTTGAAGTTTGGCGTGAAAAAACTCATGTAGATTTTATGATGCCCGAGGGTGATATTCCTTTGCTAACAGATCCGGAAGCAAATTGTTCAATGATGTTCGGTAATGCGACCAGATATCCTGCTGCCGACTATTATTATACGGATCAGGAAAAGATCCAGCTTGAACCTGATTTAAGATTAATTATATATCACACACCGGGACATTGTCCGGGTTGTTCCAGCATGTTGTTACAAATTAAAAATGATGATGTTTATCAACCGCTGGCTTTAATATCAGGTGATACATTGTTTTCCAACAGCATCGGACGTACTGATCTCAAAGGTGGTAATCCTGCCGATATGGAAAAATCGCTTGCCCGATTAACTAAAATAATGCAAAACTTACCGCAAGATTTGCCGGTATTACCGGGACATGGTTCACCATTTTTAATTCAAGATGCTTTTCGTTTCAATCCTTTTATCAGACAATTTTTGTAATTAGTTCAGCCTTTGGTACTTTAATTATCTATAGTATGTGGTACTTGAATTATCTATAGTATTTGGTACTTGAATTATCTATAGTATGTGAATACATGCGAATTCAATAAAATCGCTGTTTATGTACCCTTATCAAAACTAAAAAACTTAGCCGATCTATCGTAAATTATAAGTGAATTACGAATAGATTATTATATTTTGTGTATTTTGTTTTTAGTTAAGACTATTTTAAACTGAATTCGGATTTTTTTTTGATAAATGTTATGATATGCATTGTTAATTTATTAGGAAAATGTGGAGGGATTATGGATCAGTTATTATCCGAATTAAAAGCGATTGAAGATAAATTCCGAGCTAGTATTAATTCCATTGTTGATCAACAGGAACTTGAAAATATCAGGGTTAAATTATTAGGCAAAAAAGGTGAAATAACCTCTATTATGAAAAACATGGGGCGTCTTTCTGCTGAAGATAAACCGAAATTAGGGCAAGCTGCTAACAAAACACGTCAATTTGTTGAACAAAAAATTTCTGAAAAGCAAGACGATTTGACTGCTAAAGCTGAACAATTAAAGATTGCAAGTGAAATGCTTGATATCAGTATGCCCGGCAAAGCGGTTAAAGTTGGTGGCAGTCATCCTCTGACTTTGATGTCGAATGAAATTTGCGATACTTTTATCGGTTTAGGTTATACAATAGCTGAAGGACCGGACGTGGAACTGGATCTTTTTAATTTTGAAATGCTGCGCCTGCCGAAAGGTCATCCTGCACGTGATGAACAAGATACATTTTATCTTGATTATGAAAATGGTGTTTTACTAAGATCGCAGACTTCACCGGTGCAAATCAGAGTAATGAATCAACAGAAACCTCCTATTTATATAGTTTGTCCGGGTAGGGTCTATCGTTCCGACGCAGTAGATGCCACTCATTCACCGATTTTTCATCAGATTGAAGGTTTAGCGGTTGATGAAAATCTTAGTATGACGGATTTAGTTGCTGCTTTAGAGCTTTTTGCCAGAAGATTGTTCGGTAAACAAACTAAGATCCGTTTAAGACCGCATCATTTTCCGTTTACTGAACCAAGTTGTGAAGTAGATATTTCATGTTGGACTTGCCGCGGAGATGATCCGAATTGTAAAACTTGTCGTGGTGAAGGATATATCGAAATTTTAGGTGGAGGTATGGTTCATCCGGAAGTTTTGGAAAACTGCGGTATTGATTCGAAGAAATATACAGGTTTTGCTTTCGGTATAGGTGTAGAACGTGTGGCCATGGGTCGTTATGATGTAACCGATATCAGAAATTTCTATGAAAATGATTTGCGTTTCTTAGAGCAATTCAGTAAGTGAGGGTAGAGTGATGAAAGCTTCTTTAGAATGGATTAAAGATTTTACCGACTATCAAGGCGATGTTAAGCAATTTGTTGATGGCATGACTTTATCCGGAACCAAGGTGGAATCGGTTGAGCTTGAAGGTGCAGAGCTGAAGAATGTTGTTGTGGGGTATGTTTTAGAAAAAAATCAACATCCGAATGCGGATCGTCTTTCAGTTTGTCAGGTTGATGTCGGTACGGATGTTTTGCAAATAGTATGTGGTGCGCCGAATGTAGATGCCGGACAAAAAGTTGTAGTAGCATTGCCGGGAGCGGTTTTAGCAGGTGGTTTCAAAATCAAAAAAGCTAAAATGCGCGGTGAAGAGTCTAACGGTATGATCTGTTCGATTGATGAATTAGGGTTTTCGGTCCATGAATTTCCGGATGCAATATCCGACGGTATCTATGTTTTGCCGGATGATTCACCAATTGGTGCGAATGCTTTAGATATTATGGGTATCGGTCAGGAAATCATTGAGTTTGAAATAACATCTAATCGTCCGGATTGTCTGGCAGTTGAAGGTTTAGCAAGAGAAACAGCAGTTACTTTCGATGTGGAATTTACACCATTAGATAAAAAACCGAGTAAATTTTCAGATCTGAAATCAGAAGATCTTGCGTCAATTGTGGTAGAAGCGCCTGATTTATGTCCGGCTTTTATCGGTAGAGTTGTCACGGATGTCATAATTGAGCCGTCACCGATTTGGATGCAAAAAAGATTAAGAGCTGCCGGTATGAGACCGATCAATAATATTGTCGATATCACAAATTTTGTGATGTTGAGTTTAGGTCAACCGATGCACGCTTATGACTTGGATTTTCTTACAGATCAATCAATTATAGTACGTCGTGCTAAAGAGCAGGAAGAAATGACGTTACTTGACGGAACCGAAATTAAAATGAATCCGGAAGACTTGGTAATTGCAGATACTGCAGGAGCAGTCGGTTTGGCGGGAGTAATGGGAGCCGAAAATTCTGAAGTCAGAGATTCAACCAGGGCGATATTATTTGAGGCGGCGAATTTTTCCAAAACTTCAGTACGCAAAACAGCAAAAGAATATAATATCCGTTCCGAGGCTTCACTGCGCTTTGAAAAAGGTTTGCCTGCACAAAACGCCCAACGTGCAATGGATTATGCTTGTTATTTAATTGAAGAGTTAAATTGTGGTAAAGTTGCCTGTACTGAAATCAAAGTTGCAGCAGAATATCCTGAATTACACAAAATTGAATATACAGCACAGGGTATTAATAAATTGACCGGAATTGATTTAAACATTGAACAAATTAATCACATTCTAAGCAAATTAGAATTGGTTATCGAACCGACTGAAGTATCTGATATATATTCTGCGACAATTCCTTATTTTAGAGACGATTTACAATTAGAAGCTGATTTAGCTGAAGAAGTTGCCAGAATATATGGTTATGACAAAATTGAAAGTCGTTTTAGTAAAGGTAATACGCCGACTTTAGGCGGTCGGAATGAAATCCAACTTGATATTGAGAAAATCCGCCGGGTTTTAGAAGCTTGTGGAGCATATGAAGCATATACATATTCATTTGTTTCACCAACAGATGTTATTAGACTCGGTTTAGATTCCGAGCATGTTTTGAGTCAGCAATTGACTATTCTTAATCCTTTAGGCGAAGAGTATTCAAAAATGCGAACTACAATCCTTCCTAGCCTATTGCGAGTTATTGAATATAATTTAGCTCATGGTAATTCAAACGGTATTTTCTATGAATTGGGTAAAACCTATCATCCGCTTAATACTATGCCGGATTATGGTTTAACAGCTGATTATCCGGATGAACACTTACCTGATGAAAGAGACCATATCACAGTTGCTCTATTTGATCAGAATTTAAAAGAAAGTTCACAAGGCTATTTTGAAATAAAAGGGATAATGGAAGAACTCTTCCGTCATTTAGGAATAGCTCAATTCAAAGTTGCCAGAGCAGGTCAGGATTATCCTTATTATCATCCGGGACAGGCTGCATCAGTTTATCTGCCGGATTATACTGAGTCGATTGGCTTTATTGGAACTATTCATCCTAGTGTGGCGAAAGAATTTGGGGTTACATCAAACACATATATTTTGGATTTAGAACTCAAACCCTTATTACTATCAAAACGTGAAGAAATTATTTTCCAAGCTTTGCCTAAATATCCTTCAATCACCAGAGATTTGGCATTTGTTATGCCTCAAGAAACTTTGGTATCTGAGATTAAAACTGAAATTGCAGATTTAGCAGGCTCCCTTTTGGAATCAATTCAAATTTTCGACGTTTATCAAGGTGAAGGAATTGCAGAAGATAAAAAATCGGTAGCATTTTCCTTAGTATTCAGAGCAGCCGAACGGACTTTGAGTGATCAAGAAATTAACCCGATCATGCAAAAAATAATCTCTAAAATGACAGAAAAAGACATTGTTTTAAGGGGTTAAAATTAATTTATTAAAGAGCGTGCACATGCACACTATTTAAGTTCATACAGCGGAAATCCAGTCTAACCTTAAAAAGTGTGCATCTCCAGCTCGTAAACTCCAGTTTTAGAGGATCCCATGCACACTATTTAAGTTCATACAGCGAAAATCCAGTCTAACCTTAAAAAGTGTGCAAGCCTGAAGAAGGAAAACTAATTTCTGCTCAGAATCTTAAGCTGAGCTAATTTGCTTTTCGCAACCAGTACTTTAACCAATGCTGTAAAAGAAATACAATTTTGCACAGCTATTTTTTGAAGATTTACCAATTTTGTTAGTGTTTCTCAAAATAATCGGATTACTTAATGTTAATAATTATTATAATGGATCAAGTAATATTAATTTACTCATTTTATTCATTTATTCATGTAAACTAATCATATATCATTTCATATATCATTCATCTAATTTCATAAGATTTCATATTGTATTTTATCTAATTTAATTCATCTAACTTATCTGAGAAAAATTGAAAACATCTCAAACAAATTCTGTAATGAGGAGGAATTCGATGTTAAGTGTAGAAGCAATTTTATGTGTTCCTTTATGTATGACCATTTTTGCTCAAGCTATTTTTTATGTTAAACCGATCGAGTTGAGAATTGAACAACAGGCAAAAATTATTGCAAAAGATCGTATTGCCGAACCGAAGAATCAACCACTATATGAATTTAATTATGAGAATGAAGTTATTCATTTGCAGGTCAATCCGCAAAAAGTAAAAGAAATGATGTCACTTGGCTTGGATATGAAAAACAGTTTAAGTAAAGAAGCTAGTGGAATGAGAAATCTGGGGAATGAGGAATCTGCGAGATGAGAAATCTGCGAGATGAGAAATTTTGCGAAATGAGAGATTTGAGAAATGAAAAGATAGAGAAATGAAAAGATAGAGAAATGAAAAGATTTGCGGAATGAAAAAATTGAGAGATGAGGAATCTGGGAATAAGGCGGAATAAAATTATGAATTATTGTAATAACAAGAAGTTACAGACGTTTAATCAAAAATGGATAAAATTACTAAAAAATAAATTAAGGTCTGAAGAGGCCAATATAAGCTTGTTTTTTTTGCTATTGCTACCGACAACAATAACCATTTTATTTCTAACTTTTGAAAATGCCCAATTAAGAAGAGATGAACTTGATTTCGTGCGCGGTTGTGAAAACAGTCTTGAACTTACTCTAGCAGATTATGATCGACAATTGTGGTATGAATTCGGTTTGTGGGGCGTAGAGAGTAATTTATTAAACCAACATAAAAATGAGATAGAGCAAAATTTTGTTTCAGACAAACATAAGGTTAGAATTGAACTTTCAGCATTACATAGTCTTGATGAACCCGACCAGTTGAGAAAACAAATATTGCGCCATATGAGTGTAAGAGCACCTTTTCTGTTAACTGAAGAAATAGTTCACAGAATAACCGATGTAGGTATTCTAGGCGAACAACTCTCGAACAGTCCTGTTTTAACAGCAATTTCTTCACAAAGCGATTTGTTTGATCCGGAATCAATTCTCAATAATCCGGATTCAGTTCCCGGGAATATCGATGATTTGGATGTAGAAATTAAACAAGAAGATCAAGAAAAATTATCAGAAATGTCCAATACTGAACTCAATGCTTTATCAGAAACAGCTTTGGGAATCTTAGATGACTTAGTTGAAGACGCCAAGACAATGATTATTCCAATGTATGAGTCAACCGGGAATCAGGTTCCGACTAATCCGCTTGCCCCAAGTTCATTACAGAATATTGCGACTTTTTCCGATCAATTATTGTTTAATTACGATATTCCGGTAATCAGTCGCTTGCAGCTACAGGAATATATGTTCAATTACTATCCGATGCAAGTAACGGAATTGGCAGTATCAGGAAACAAAACTCAACTTCAAACACCTGATGGCAGATTACATTCAGATTTAAGAGCAGCAGGTAGAAAAAATGAAGTTGAACAGATTATTTTTAATACCGAAAATCCTAATTCTGCAGCATCTAAAGCTAAATGGAGCATTAGAGGAATTTGCTTTACCTATCATCTGATTGACAATTTTACCGATGCTGAGAAACGGTCTGATTATTTGCTGCAAGCGACAGGGATCAGTACAGCGATAGCGGCGGTTAGTCTGGGACATGTTGTTATTGATCCACAATCATTAACATATTTAATAATATTAATTGATTCATTATCGCAAGCTTTTGCAGATTGTAGTCAGCTGGTTGCGGGAGAAGAAATTTCTTTTGCTTTTGGTCCGGTAGAGTTTGAACTGAATTATCGGGATTTTATGCGAGTGTTTGCTTTGCTTAAAAAGGAGGAAAATTTATTGATTGGAATTAATAATATGCGAAAAAAGACGATAGCGGGAAGTTATGTTACGGCTATTGAATTGGATGCAGATTTTCGTAATAGCTCGTTCCGTTTAAGCAGGGAATTCTCAGATTATATTAGCGAAGAATAATCAAAAATATGTTTGTTTAATCAAGAGAATGCTTGTTTAATCATAAGAATGCTTGTTTAATCATAATTTACTCTTGTTAAATAGAGATAATCTAGATAATGCTAAGGAAAACATCAGTAATATACCGGTTTTTAAAAAAGTGGCTGCGATTATGCAAGGAAGTTTCAGATAATGTTTAAGGATACAAAAAGCCAAAAGGATATAAAAAGCCAAAAGGATACAAAAAGACAAATTGTGTATCGTAAAAGTAAAGTCAAATTCCAAGAGGAAAATGGCGGAATAGTTTTTGATGCAGCAATTATAATACCGTTAATAATTATTATTTGTTATTTTATGCTCAGTGCTACGTTGACGGTTCAACATGAAATTATAATGCGTTATGCTTTGGATCAAACAGCGAAAGAACTATCCTTAATAGTTCCGTTGGCGGAAGGTATTGCTTCAGAAATTGAACATAGTTCGATCGATAATTTGATTAATTCGATTTTGCCTGAATCAGCATCAGAATTCAGACAAGCAGCGGGTGATTTGGCCGGTTCAATTTTTTTGCAGAATTTTCTTCAAACTCGGATTGAAAAATGGTTAATTGATGGTGCTGATCGCCTGAAAATAAAAATACCATCTGATCAAAGGCAGATTATTCTGACTACAGTTTCCGATCATAGTTTGCAATTGAAAATGATATATCACATAAAAACTCCTTGGACAACGACTGAAAAAAGTGCTATAAGTTATGTTCCGATTTGGACAAAATATGACAGCAAATATCAGTTGGAAAATGAGACGAACGATGAACACGATGATACAGAGGATAATATATGGTCACAGCATAATTTTACACGTGGTAAATATTTTCGAGAGCAATATAAAGCTAACCTGCCTTTTAATTATCCGACTATTTGTCGCTATCAAGCAGGAGAAATTACTGCTGTCAGAAGTCTTGACTTAACTGCTCCGAGTTACAATTCTCCTGAAAAGGTAAAACTGCAATTTGAACAAGAGATAAATAATTTAGCAATTTTTAGCGGCTCAGAACGTGACACCGGTTTGTCTATAGGAAAAATAACTGCAAACGATATTTCAAAACGAAAATTAATTATAGTTATACCTGGCAATTCTGATTATGATATTAATTCTGAGATGTTTAATAATATTAAAACCTATGCTTCCGGTAATGGTGTTACAATACAATTTGATATAAGAGGTAACAGTTATCGTTATTTGCCAAAACCGGAAACTGACAATTCTGATAAGAATGAATAATATGATAATGTGAAATAACATTAATAAATGAGAAATAACATAATAAATGAGAAATAACATTAATAAAATAGTATTAATTAATAATTAAAGATACGAATTGTAGAATAGAATTAAATTAAATTGCTTAATAAAAATTGATAAGCTATCATTTAAGATGATTTTTATAACAAATAATCAGAAACAAAACAATACGAATAAAACATTCAAAATAGACTAAACAAATCAAACTTATCAAATATAAATAAACATATATACAACATATATACAACGATATAAAGGTTGATATAAGAGAATAAAGGTTGATATAAGAGAATAAAGGTTAATATGAGAGATTTTATTCAATAAATAAAACACAAACATTACTTAATATAGAAAGACTTCAAATATATGGGACTTTTTTCAAAAATATTCGGTACTTACTCAGAACGAGAAATCAAAAAAATCATGCCTCTGCAAAAACAAGTTTTGGATTTGGCAGATAAATATAAAAATATGTCGGAGCAAGAATTGCGCGGCCAGACGGAAAAATTCAAAAAGCGTTTGTCTCAAGGTGAAACTTTAGACGATTTATTGCCGGAAGCATTTGCTACGGTCAGAGAAGCTTCCCGCAGAGTTCTCGACATGTATCATTTCCCGGTTCAAATCCTTGGTGGAATTATTTTACATCAGGGCAGAATAGCTGAAATGAAAACCGGTGAAGGTAAAACTCTGGTTGCTACCTTGCCGGTTTATCTTAATGCTTTAGCCGGTAAAGGGGTTCATGTTGTTACGGTCAATGACTATTTGGCAGAACGTGACAGTGAATGGATGGGTAAAATATATCGATATTTAGGTATGAGTGTAGGCTTGGTAATTCGCGGTCTTTCAAAAGCGGAGAAACAGAGAGCATATAATAGCGATATAACTTATGGTACTAACAATGAATTTGGCTTCGATTATTTACGAGATAATATGGTTACTTCGGTTGAACAATTGGTTCAACGAGATTTGAATTATGCAATTATTGATGAGGTTGACAGTATTTTGGTAGACGAAGCCAGAACACCGTTGATTATTTCCGGTTCGAGTGGCGAATCATCTGAATTATATGAAAAAGCCAATCAATTAATTGTACGTCTTAAAGGTAAAACCTTTAAAGAAACTGACAGTAAACTTACTTATGAAGAAAGAGCTGAACTGGAAGGCGATGCGGATTACATTGTTGATGAAAAAGCCAGAAGTTCAATTTTAACGCAACGTGGTGTGCAAAAAGCGGAAAAGTTTTTCGGCTTAGAAAATTTGACAGATCAAGAGAATTATTTGATAAATCATCATATTAATAATGCCCTGAAGGCTCATGGTACGATGTTTCGTGATCAGGACTACATTGTTGACGGTGGTGAAGTAATTATTGTCGATGATAATACCGGTCGTTTAATGCCGGGCAGGCGCTATAGTAACGGTCTCCATCAAGCAATTGAAGCTAAAGAAGGTGTCAAAGTCGAAAGAGAAAGCAAGACTTTGGCAACGATTACTTTTCAAAATTATTTTAGAATGTATCGCAAATTATCCGGTATGACCGGTACTGCAATGACGGAAGAAGATGAATTTAAAGAAATTTATGCTTTGGATGTTGTAGAGATACCCACCAATGAACCGATGATAAGACAGGATTTATCTGATGCTGTTTACAAAACTGAAGCCGGAAAGTATAGTTCACTAATCAGATCGGTTAAAGAAATTCATGATAGTGGCCAACCGATTTTGGTCGGTACGATTTCAGTTGAGAAATCAGAAGTTATATCTGCTTTATTTACTAAGGCCGGAATTAAACACAATGTATTAAATGCAAAACATCATCAACGTGAAGCTGAAATTGTTGCGCAAGCAGGACGTTTGGGTGCAGTTACTATCTCGACCAATATGGCCGGACGTGGCACGGATATTATGCTTGGCGGTAATGCTGAATATATGGCAAAACAGGAAATGAGAAAACGGGGATATGACGAAGAATTAATTGAGGAAGCTGATTCATATAATATCACTGACGATCAAACAATCCTTGATGCGCGAGTTCTTTTCCGGGAATTACAAGAAGAATTTGAAGCATTGATTGCGGATGAGAAACAACAAGTTGTGGATAGCGGCGGTTTATATATTATCGGAACTGAAAGACATGAATCACGCAGAATTGACAATCAGTTACGTGGTCGTTCCGGACGTCAAGGTGATCCGGGTACCAGTAAATTCTATTTATCGTTAGAAGATGATTTGCTGCGCTTGTTCGGTGGCGAGCGGATGGAGACGATTTTTAATGCTTTCGGTATTGAAAGTGATATGGAAATCGAGCATCCGATGCTTACCAGAACGATTGAGTCGGCACAACGCAGAGTTGAG
This sequence comes from Clostridiaceae bacterium, assembly GCA_012518795.1. Classification (GTDB taxonomy): domain Bacteria; phylum Bacillota; class Clostridia; order Saccharofermentanales; family DTU023; genus UBA5436. The sequence continues at coordinate 61,053 of JAAYRL010000006.1, read as the reverse complement.
GCCCAAAACTTCAGCATCAGGAAAAATGTTTTACAATATGACGATGTTATGAATCAACAACGTGATTTAATATACAAACAAAGAAAAGAAGTTTTGCATGGCGAGAATGTTCATCCCTATTTTGTAAAATATATTCAAGATATTGTTACAATCAATGTAAATTCTTTGACCTTGGGATCCTCGGATACCGGCGAATGGGATATTGGAACTTTAGTATCGCGTTTAAAAGATCTTTTGGGTGATTTATCGAGTATTAATCAATTAAAAACGATTAGTGGCACAGTATCGCCTGAGGAAATAGCTGATCAAATAATTCAAGAAGCACTGGAAGTTTTAGAAAATAAAGCAGTAGATCTCGGTTCAGAAGAAATCTTATATCAAGCAGAACGATATGTCTTACTCAATGCTGTTGATAATCATTGGATGGATCATATTGATGCAATGGATAACTTACGCGATAGTATCGGAATGCGTGGATATGCCCAACATGATCCGGTGGTTGAATATAAACGTGAAGGTTACGACATGTTTGAAGCGATGACCATGGGAATCCAAGAAGATGCTGTACGCTTGATTATGCGAGCTCAAATTACGACTGACCAATCAAGAGAGATGAAAGGCAGAAAAGCTCCGGCAGAATTGAGTGAAAGCCGTAAAGGTATGCAAAACACTGCATTCGATATAGCTAAAGCTGCCGGCAGAGGTGCCGGGCAAAGTCAACCTGCAGCACCACCTAAACAGGCACCGGTAAAGAAAAAAGTTATTCCGGGAAGGAATGAACCTTGTTGGTGTGGTAGTGGTAAAAAATACAAAAATTGTCACCTCCGTCAAGATGAAGCTGAAAACAATTAATTTGAATTCAGCAGATATAGTTTTAATTAAATAATAAAAAGTCGAAACGAAACCGAAAACAGTTGATTAGAATAGTTTTACAACGAAAGTTTCGTAGGGACGAAGTTCACTGTTTTTAATAAAGTCTTGTTGATTGCGATCCGGATAATTGGAAATTAGAATTGTACGGTCGAGAGATTCAGGGGTTTTAACGTTATTTTCTTGAGCTTGACGTAACAATTGCGAAGGACTGAAGCCGATCACGTTTAAGACTTCATCGGTTAGATTGGCTTCAACATAAAATGCATGATAATCGTCATAACGGAAATAACGCAAGATACTGTTGTTATATTTGCTGATGAGAGCTAATTTGCCATAAACCAATGTAGCATAATGCGAACGCAAGGAAGTCAATGAACGATAATAATTAAGGATTGAATGTGAATCATTGCCTTGTTCCGCAACACTCATTTTGGGGTCGGCGAAACAGTCAATCCAAGTGGTATCATTTTGTGAAAAATCTCCATTGAGATATTCATTGTCCCAAACTATTGGCACTCTGGCATGATCTCGGCTACCACGAATTATGCGGTCAAGTGATTCGGAATCTTCTGCAAAATGCAGTTGTTCATTTAACTTTTCATATCGCAGTTGACTTTCTATATCTCTGATTTGATCAATGCTGTGGAATGGTGCATTGATTTGCCCCAATTCTTGCCCTTGATATAACATAACGGTTCCTTTAGCAGTCAATTGTAGAGTTGCGATTAACTTGGCGATTTGATTACGGTAAAGATTGTGATTTTGCATTCGACTGACAATTCTCGGATGTTTGGGATCTTCGCAAAACAAAACCGGCCAATATGAATTATCTGCTGCCAATTGCATTTTAAGCCAAACATTGCTTAAATAATCGAGAGGCAAATAATTTGATTGAAAACGACGCTGTCCGGGTTCTTCAAATTGATTATAGTTCAATCCGAGATCACTACGTTTTGTAGCATCACCGCTGATTAATCGGGTATAATTATCATGCATTCTCAAGCAATCGGCAATAATTAAGAAATCGGGCGCATCTTGTTTAAGTGCCAGATAAATTTCGTTCAACCAATCGAACAATTTTGGCTGATAAATATAGTTTTCGATGCCGACAACACCGGTCAGGACTGCTAACGACTTGCTTCCTTCAGGATAGGCTTCGTTTTTAGCAATAATAGAAGCCGATTCAAGAAATAGTCCGTCAATACCGAATTCTTTCCAATAAATCATGACTTTGATCATCTCTTCTCGGACAAAATCCATATCCCAATTCAAATCCAATTGTTTTGAACTTTTAAGATGTAAATAATAATTTTTATTAATACGTTGATAGAGCCACGCCGAATCACCATAAAAAGACTGCCAATTGTTAGGACCGTCATTTACAATATAATAATTTTTATTTTCGAAATTTGTATTTTTATTATTTTCTTCAGACTTATCAGCAAAATTGATTTTTGCTGAACTATCAAATTCATCCATAGAACCATCGATAGAGATATCAAACCAAGCATGCTGATCTGAAGTTTGACTTATGGGTAAAGTCAGAACAATTTTTAAATTATTTTGATGGCAAAGAACAATCAATTCTTTAAGATCCTTTTTTGATCCGAACAATGGATTGATTTCATAAAAATCCTTGATATCGTAACCGGCATCATACATTGGTGAATCAAAGATTGGACTTAGTAAAATTGTATCAACATTTAAAGACAAAATATGTTCAAAACGTTCAATTATTCCTTTAAGATCACCAATGCCGTCATGATTGGCATCTTGAAAGCTCGGAACAAAAATCTGATAAATAATACTGCTTTTCCACCATTTATGGCTAAAAGAAATTTTATCCGGATAAGGTTCTTTTCGTTTTTCGTATAGATTAAGTTTATCAATGATCCAGCTTGCAATTCTACGGTCAAACATGACTCCGGTGAAACGCTGAATGATAGCATATGATTTTAATTTTATTGAACGAATATAAAATTTATTAAAATCTTCAATTGTTTTACCTGAGTAATAAGCGATGAAAGATAAGAGTTCATAACCGATAACTGAATCCAGGACGTCACCCAAGGTAGAATTTATTGACCATTTCTCTCTGTTTTGCTCCATAAGAACCTCAATCTCCAAAAAAAATATCAAAAAGGAGCTATCTCAAAAAAGGCATTCCCTTTTTGGGGTGTTGTCTCAAAAATCGGAGCCCGACAAATCGAAATTTGCAGGGCTCTATATTTGAGACACCCTTGCCTAATCAATTAAATGATTTATTTTAGAGCAATTCATTTGCTGCATCTAAAATCGCTTGCTTATTAATGCCAAATTCTTTGAATAATATATCAGCTGGTGCGGATGCTCCGAAATGATCTATACCGATCACTTTTCCGGCTGAACCGACTAAGCGGTACCATGGCATTGTTGCACCGGCTTCCATTGAAATTCTTTTGGTTACTGCGGTTGGCAAGACTTCTTCCTGATAAGCCGCATCTTGTTCCAAAAATGCATCTATACAAGGCATTGAAACAACACGAACTTTTTTGCCTTGTGCAGTCAATTCCTGTTGTGCTTCTAAAGCAGGTTGGACCTCGGAACCGCTTGCCATAATAATTAATTCAGGAGTTCCTTCACAATCTTGGAAAATATAACCTCCTTTGATAGCATCTTTACCGGATTGTTCATAAGTGGGCAGATTTTGTCTGGTCAGAGCCAAGAAAGTCGGTTTTTTCTCTTTTAAATTAAATAAATATGCAGCAGCAGTTTCTTTACCATCTGCAGGTCGGAATACGTAAGAGTTAGGAGTAGCTCGCAACATACTCAATTGCTCAATTGGCTGATGGGTAGGACCATCTTCACCAACGCCGATACTGTCATGTGTCAGAATAAAGAGTGAAGGTACATTCATGAGAGAAGCCAGTCGGAATGCAGGTTTTATATAGTCGGCAAAAACAAAGAAAGTTGCACCGAAAGCATGAACCCCACCATGTAAATTCATACCGTTAACTATACAACCCATTGCGAATTCACGAATTCCATAATGGATATTACGTCCGCCATAATTTTCAGCTGAAAAATAACCTAGACCCGGCATGTCAGTATTATTAGAAGGTGCCAAGTCAGCTGAACCACCGATTAATCCCGGTAAATGTTTGGCTACGACATTTAAAACGGTACCGCTTGTTTTTCTGGTAGCTTGTGCACCGGAGAAACTCCATAAAGCAGGATCATTTTCCAAAGCTTCAAGGTTAGGTTCCAAACATTCAGCAAATTCTTTAGCCAATTCCGGATTGGCTTTTTGCCATGCAGCAAAAGTATCATTCCAAGCCTTTTCATCTTCGGACAATCTGGTTTGAACATCAGTCATATAATCTTTTAAAGCTTGCGGAATTTCAAACGCCGGTAAATCCGTATCCCAACCCAAATACTCTTTAGTTTTGATAATGTTATCATCACCTAAAGGACTGCCGTGTGTTGCTTCACTACCTACTAACGGTGAACCGTAACCGATATCACTATGCAGAATAATCATTGTAGGTTGCTCTTTATTAGCTTTAGCTTCATCAATTGCTTTAGCGATTGCATCAGTATCATTGGCATCAGCTACCGACAATACCTGCCAACCGTATGCTTTATAACGGGCTGCGACATCTTCAGTGAAAGCCAGATCTGTAGAACCTTCAATCGTAATTTCATTGCGGTCATAGAAAAGAATCAACTTATCTAATTTTAAGTGTCCTGCTAAAGAACTTGCTTCGCAACTGACTCCCTCCATTAAGCAACCGTCACCTGACAATACATAGGTGTAATGATCGACGATTTTATGTTCATCTGTGTTGAAACGAGCTGCCAAATGAGCTTCCGCCATTGCAAAACCTACAGCAGATGCAATGCCTTGACCTAAAGGACCGGTGGTCATTTCGACGCCTTCAGTGTCCAAATATTCCGGATGACCCGGAGTTTTACTTCCCCATTGTCTGAATTGTTTGAGATCTTCAGTTGTTAAACCATAGCCGAATAGATGTAATAATGAATACATCAACATTGATGCATGGCCGGCGCTTAAGATAAAGCGATCACGATTAAACCAATCCGGATTACTTGGATTATGCTTCATATGATTTGCCCACAATTCAAAAGCTACCGGAGCTGCTCCTAAAGGCATTCCCGGATGTCCGGAATTTGCTTTTTGGACAGCTTCGATTGATAATACACGTAGGGCATTAATACCTAGCAGATCCATTTGCATATTATTTTTCATTTGTACCTCCGTAAATAGTGTTTATATTACTAAATAACTATGTTATTTTAGTTTATTTAAGAAAATTGCTCTCTCCCATCTAAGAAATCCTATAAGACAAAATAATATACAATTATTGTAGCATAAATAATCTGATATTGTTGAGATACGGGATTGTTTCTAATGTGCTAAAATATATTTTAATAGCTATATTTTTCTTGGATTCCATTGTAATATTGGACAAGATAAACGGATTGAAAAACAGATTAAGCAGAGAGATTTTAAAAGTCTTGCACAATGTCTTGTTTGTCGATTTGTTGCCAAAGCTTTAAAAGTGAATGATAAACAGTATGAAGAGAAATTTAAAAATTGTACATACAGCAGATTTGCATCTCGGTTCTCCTTTTAGTTTTTTGGAGCCTGCTAAGCAAAAAGCGATGCATTCAGAACAAGAAAAAGTATTTATTCAGATAATAGATTTTTGTCGTAAAGAACGAGTGGATTTTTTGACTATCGGTGGCGATTTGTTTGACTCAAGCGAACCGGGCGAATATTTGCTTAATAAAGTCTATCAAGGATTTGCGGCAATTCCCCAGGTTGAGATTTTAATCAATCCGGGTAACCATGATTATTGGTATCAAGCCGGATTTTGGCAGAAGTTTTCTGATATGCAACATGTTCATATTTTCGAACCTTCAATCGAGTATTTTGAATTTGATGATCTAAAAATCCGATTCTATGGCAAACCGTTTTTAAGTCAATCAAGTCCTCAAGCCCTATGGCAAGGAAGCGATTTAAAACTGGATTCTGCTTATTTCAATATTTTACTCCAACATGGAGACTTGCAGAGTACAAATTCTAAATCAAACTACAATCCGCTGAGTTTATCCTGGTTTGATCGTGTCGGTTTTGACTTAGTTTTGTTGGGGCATATTCATAAGTCGGATAATGAAATTCTCACTGCACAGGGGATCCCTTGTTTATATAGCGGTTGTCCTTGTGGCAGAGGATTTGATGAAGATGGCAGCAAAGGAATTTATTTACTCGAACTTATAGAAGCCTCAGAAGTAGGGAAAATTAGTTTTATTCCTCTTGCCGGTCCTAAGTTTTTTAAAATTCGTTTGAATTTAACGCAGTTTGATTTTGACAGTCAATTAGAATTACTGGAAAAGATTATTGCAGCTTTAGAAAAACGCATTGCAGCTTATCAAATAAGATCAAATTATGATTGTTGCCAACTCAAATTAACAGGTTATTTATCACAGAAAATAAATCGAGAATTATTGTTGTCGAAATTGAAAAATATATTCTTTTTTGTTGAATTAATAGATGAAACAAAAATGAAAATTGATTTTACCGGCTTGATGGAGGAACATTCATTACGAGGTGATGTTACACGTTATGCAAAACAACTCGCTACCGGACCCGATTTATTAAATAAAGTTTTAGAAGACCTCGGATTATCTGACCTGAATGTTGAACAGGCAAAACAGGTCATTGAACAAGGATACTATTTTACAATGCAGGCAGCGGAACAGGATTTGGAGATTTATGAAGATTGATCGGATATACATTGAGGCTTTTGGCGGTTTAGAAGACTTGGAAATCAATTTCAGTCCTGAAATGCAGATTGTTTACGGGATTAACGAAAGTGGTAAAACTACAATCCAGAATTTTATAAAAGCTGTGTTTTACGGTTTCGGCAAAATCGGTCATTCGGTTGAGACCAATGCTCGCAAAAAATACCAACCTTGGTCAGGCAAAACAATGGGTGGTTACATAATTTTTAGTCATCATGGATTGACTTATCGTTTAACGAAGAGATTTGCTGAACGCAAAGCTCAAGATCAAACTCAGCTTTCGCTTGAAGTAAGCGGTGAACCGGTAAGTCTGAAAAATCCGGAGCAACCGGGACAAGAATTATTTCAAATTTCGGAAATAGAATTTTTAAATACGGTTTTTGTAGAAAATCCACGTGTTGATTCGGAAAACCTATCTGAACTTGATCAGAAAATTAATCGCAAAGTCGGTTTATCGGAATATGATTGGTCATACGAAGAGATCAATGCAAGACTGGACAAAGCTCGTAAATACTATAAACCGGATCGTGGTGATGGATATTTAGCAAAGCTTGAACAAAAAATGGCCGATTCGCATCTGGAGTTGGAACAAGCTTTAATTAGAGATCAACAAGTGGCGGATTTGAATCGGAGTATTGAAGATCTGGAAATAAAGTTGACTGAACTTGCCAACAGGGAAAACTCATTGCTTATCCAAAATCAACAGCATCAAAAATTAAAATTAGCTGAACGGTTTGAGAAGTATAAAAAATTAGAAGATTTATTAAATAGATATACGGATTCTGCAAATAATCTCTCTGAGGGTATTTTACGCAGCAAAATGATTTCAGCCAAAGAATTAACCGAAATTGCCAATCAGCGTCAACTAACTGCTCAAGCTTTAAGCGAATATGAAATAAGATATAATTTGGCTGAACAAAGATCGATTGAACAAGAAAATTATCACAATGAAGCAAAAAGAACTGTTTCTGAAATTGTTGCTGAGAGATCCAGATTACAATATTTACAAAAAAAATCAGCAGAACATAATCCCAAGACTTTTAAAAAGCCGAAGATTTCTTATGCATCTTTTATTCCTCTGGTGGTAGCAGAATTCTTCTGTCTGATCGGTGGTCTGATTTTTCGTGCAAATAAACCTGTCTTGTCGGGAATTCTCATAGTATTGGCAGTTTTGTTACCATTTCTCATGGTATTTATTTATTATTTTTTACAACGCAGACATGAAAGTACGATTAAGCAATATCATGAAAAGATTCGCAAACATGAAATTCGCACATTAAAAATTGAAAACGGATTGCAAAAATTAGAGTGGCAACTTGAGCAGATTGATCTACGAATCAAACAATTGGCTTCAGATCAGAAAAAGGCTGCAGATGTGGCAAAAAATGCTGAACAAGAATATCAAAGAGAGTTGACTAAACTGAGATATTTGATTAAACCTTATTTTTTAGAATTGCCGAATGATGATCAACTTGACTTGGCGATCCGGAGCTTGCGTGAGCAAACCGTTAATAGTCTTCATAATGAGGAAGAAATTAAACGGATCAAAGAACAGATGAAAGAACTCAAAGGTTCATATAATACGGCGCAATTCTACCAAGCTTATCAGGATGCTCAACATTGGCTGGCAGAAAAACAATTAGAAATGAGAACATTTCCTGAATATTCAGAAAACTATATTGATTCACAATTAGTTGGAATTCAGGAAAACCGGCTAATATTAAGGGAAAAATTAGCGTCTGAAAAGACAGAATTAAATCATATAACCCGAAATCAAAAAAATACGATAGAGTTGGAAACTGAGTTGGTCAGATTAAATGAAATATATCAAAAAGCTAAACAGAACTATGCTGCCTTATTAATGTCAATTCATCTTTTGGAATATAGTAAAGCAAAATTTGATCAAGATGTACGTCCTTTACTCAATCAAAAGGCTGCGGAATATTTATCTGTAATGACCGGATCACAGTATCAGAATTTAAAAATTGATCAAGATTATGTTGTGCGTTTGCAGCCGGATACGAATGACAATTCGCATTACTATGAGCAAGCATTTTACAGCGCAGGCTTAAATGATCAAATTAACCTGGCTTTGCGTTTAGCATTAACTGAATTATTGCAAGATAAAGGAGATAGTATTCCGTTGATTTTGGACGATCCTTTTACCCAGTTAGATCATGATCGTGCAGCTTTATCTCTTGAATTACTACATGATTTAAGTCAACGCCAAAAACGTCAAATCATATTATTTACCAGTCAAAAATCATTATTGAAGTTCGCTCATGAAACGATCCGATTGATTAATTTGTGATATTGGGGATATTAGTCAATGGCTTGTAAAGTATATTTATATTTGATATATTTCTATCATCAAAGGGCAATAGCTTAAACTTTTGATATTTGGTGATAGAGAGACATAAGTATAATTGATATTAAGTCTCATATATTTAAGGAGGACAAGTCCGAGTGGACATAAGTCATTGTTGTACTTCTGTACAACATTTTATAATAAATGCAAATTCTGTAAGCGATTCAAATTCAGCTAAAGTTATTTTAATTAATATAATTGTTATTTTTCTTTTAATTTTGATTAACGGTTTCTTTGCAGCTTCCGAAATGGCAATAGTCAGATTGAATGAAACAAAAATTCGTGCAAAAGCCGAAGATGGAGATATCGTTGCGAAGAAATTACTTCCTTTTTTAAATAATCAAGGTGGTTTTCTGGCTACAGTCCAAGTAGGTGTAACCTTTGCCGGATTTTTATCTGCTGCTTTCGGTGCAAATCAAATTGCACCAATTGTTTATAATTGGCTTGATCCGAGCCGGAACAAGGGATATCTGGAAACGATCATTACAATAGGGATTACCTTGATAATTTCATATTTTTCTTTAGTATTAGGTGAATTGGTGCCGAAACAAATCGGGATGCGTGATCCTGAAAAATTTGCTAAAAGATTCGTCACAATTTTACGAATATGGGAAATATTAGTAAATCCTTTTGCCAAGTTTTTAAATGCTTCCGCCAAATTTATCTGCCGGATGATCGGGATTGATTTAAGTAAAAATGAAGTAGAAGTTACCGAGGAAGAAATACTTCTAATGGCACGTGCAGGCGGCGAAAGTGGCGGTATCGACAGTGATGAAGCAAAAATGATATACAACGTTTTTGATTTAGATGATACGGAAGTATCAGAAATCATGACACCGCGTACTGCTATGGTTACTTTACCTGCAGACTCAACTTATAAAGAAGTAATTTTTGTAGCTGCTCATGAACGCTATAGCCGAATTCCGGTTTTTGAAGAAAGTGTTGATGATATAATCGGAATTCTTCATATCAAAGATTTATTACGGATAACTGAGAATCAAAAAGAAAATTTTGATTTGCGTAAATATTTACGCGAAGCTTATTTTGTACCGGAAGGTAAATCAATTAATCTATTATTTCGTGAGATGCAACAACAGAATATTTCCTTAGCGATTGTAATTGATGAATACGGTGGAACTGATGGTTTGATTGCGATCGAAGATATTCTGGAGGAAATTGTCGGAGACATAGCCGACGAATATGACGGCGCGGATCAAAGTGTTGTTAAAAATCCTGATGGCAGTTATATCCTGGATGGTTTGCTTTCACCTGAAGAAGTTGTCGAAAGAGTGCCGGAAGTCTCTGATTTAGATGAAGAAGATAGTTTTGATTATGATACTTTGGCAGGTCTGGTACTAAACAGGTTAGAGCGTATTCCTGAACCTTTTGAAAATCCTTCAGTTATTGTAGATCATTTTAAGTTTACTGTGCTCGAAATGGACGATAAACGAATTGCTCGCATTAAGCTTGAATTCTTAGATGATGAGCAAGGGGCTCAGGAGTCAGAAGAATAAATTTTTTAGATGACAAAATGCAGGTGGATAAATGAAAGAAACTTCTAATACAAACAACAGTTTTCTAGCCGGAGAACATTATCAATTATCAAGGGAAACGATAATTGAACGTCTTGATTCTGACCCGGCGACAGGACTTAATTCAACAGAAGCCAAACAACGTCAGGCAATTTATGGAGCGAATGAACTGGAAGCTGAACAAGCAGTTCCGCTTTGGAAAAAATTTCTTGAACAGTTCAAGGATGTGATGATAATCGTTCTGATTGTCGCGGCAATTATTTCAGGTATATTAGGTGAGTTAATCGATGCAATCTTAATTATTGCAATAGTTTTAATTAATGCCATTCTTGGTGTCTATCAGGAAGGTAAAGCCGAAAAAGCAATTGATGCATTGCAAAAGATGGCGGCACCGGAGGCACGAGTATTGCGTGATGGCGAGCAAACTATGATTAAAGCTGCTGATATCGTGCCCGGTGATATTGTTATTCTCGAAGCAGGCGATATTGTTCCGGCAGACATCAGACTTTTGGAAAGCAGTAATTTGCAAGCTGAAGAAGCTTCTTTAACCGGCGAATCGGTTCCGGTTGATAAAGATGCTGAATTTACTTGCGATACCGAACTCGGTATCGGCGATCGTTCAAATATGATTTTTTCCAGTACCGCTTTAACTTATGGGCGTGGTCGCGGCATTGTTCTTGAAATTGCTGAAAAAACCGAAGTAGGTAAAATAGCCAAACGTCTTAAAGGCATTGAACAAGAGGCAACCCCTTTACAAAAGAATTTGAACGATTTGGGAAAAATTCTGGCAATCATTTGTTTGGCAGTCTGTGCAATCGTTTTTGTTGTTGGTTTATTCCAAGGCGGCGATTTACTGGAATTATTTATGACTGCGGTCAGTTTGGCTGTAGCGGCAATCCCTGAGGGTTTACCGGCAATTGTTACGATTGTATTGGCCTTAGGCATGAATCGAATGGCAAAGAAAAATGCAATAGTAAAACGTCTGCTTGCGGTTGAAACCTTAGGCAGTGTTGATACAATTTGCTCAGATAAAACCGGTACACTGACCCAAAATGAAATGACGGTAACCAGACTTTATGTTGCAGATAGACTTTATGAGGTTTCCGGGACCGGTTATGAACCTCGGGGCGAGATAATTGAATTCAGTTCGAATCAGGTTGTGAAACAAAATTCACCGGAATTGACCAGATTGCTGGAAATTGCTGCTCTGTGTAACGAAGCCGGTCTGATTCAAAAAGATGATCAAAGTTGGGCTGTTTTAGGTGATCCGACCGAAGGAGCTTTACTGACCCTAAGTGCCAAACAGAATCTTTTACCGGAAGTTTTAAAAGATAAATATCCTCGTTTGGGCGATATGCCTTTTGATTCAAGCCGTAAAATGATGTCAGTTTTCCATGAAATTGAAGGAGAATATATTTCATTTACCAAAGGTGCTCCGGATATCGTTCTGGATCGTTGCACTCACATTTTGACTGAAGCCGGAGTAGCTGAATTAACAGAATCAGCTAAGGCAAAAGTATTGGAGGCGAATTCAGCTTTTGCCAATTCTGCACTCAGAGTTTTGTCTTTTGCTTATAAACTACATCCGGATCAAGATTTTTCAAATGCGGAACAAGATATGATTTTTGTCGGTCTTTCCGGCATGATTGATCCGGCGCGTCCGGAAGCTAAGGATGCGATAGCGGTTTGTCATGGCGCCGGCATCAGAGCCGTGATGATTACAGGCGACTACAAAGATACGGCAGTTGCAATAGCAAAAAATCTTAACTTAATGCAAGAAGGAGATCAGGTATTGACCGGTGCTGAATTGGAAAAAATGTCCGATTCTGATCTGGAAGAAGTATGCGATAAAGTTGCTGTTTATGCCAGGGTATCGCCCGAGCATAAAGTGAGAATTGTTGCCGCATTAAAAGCCAAAGCCCATATTGCGGCGATGACAGGTGACGGAGTCAATGATGCTCCGGCTCTCAAACAATCAGATATTGGAGTTGCAATGGGTATTACCGGTACTGAAGTTGCCAAAAGCTCAGCCGATATGATTTTGACTGATGATAATTTTGCAACAATTGTAACGGCAGTTGAGGAAGGCAGAATTATCTATAGCAATATCAGAAAATTTGTCAGTTTCCTATTATCTTGTAATGTCGGTGAAATTCTGGTCGTATTTATTACTAATTTGGTTTTGGGGCCGCAATTTACACCTTTAGCTCCGATCCAATTATTATGGTTAAATTTGGTTACGGACAGTTTCCCGGCTCTGGCTCTGGGCAGAGAAAAGGGAGAAAAAGACATTATGCTGCATCCGCCGCGTAAGAATGATGAATCGATTATTAATCGAGAAATGATAGCTGCGATTATTACCCAAGCTCTTGCAATATTTATTGCAGTATTTTCAGCTTTCCAAATCGGACGTTTCCTTTATCCTGATATAATGCTCACAGATCCGACAGTTCAAGCAACGTCCTATAGCTTTATTGCTGCAACAGGATTCGGACCTTCACTTGGTGCCAGAACTTTTGCCTTTATCACCTTGATTTTCGCCGAATTATTAAGAGCATTTTCCAGTCGTTCAGAGCATTATTCAGTATTCCAATTAGGATTTTTCAGCAATTCAACTATGAACAAATCGGTTCTGATTTCGGCAGCACTTATGCTGATTGTTGTATACCTACCTATATTCCAAACATATTTTCATACGATTGCTTTGAGCGGTAGAGATTGGCTGATAATTGGCTGTTTAGCAATTATTCCATTTGTAATCGGTGAAATTTTTAAATTTTTCTACCACAAAGATACCCGTGCCCAAGCAAGTATAGCTGGTATGAACAATTGATGTATATTCTGTGATAATTTAATGCCAAATTATATTAACTTATTAAATTTTACAATTCACCTTAGCTTTTATAACATGATATAAAAGTGACTAGGAGGATTATTATCATGTTGGAATTACGTGCTTTGACAATTTACGAATTGTTAATACGTTTACTCTTATCATGTGTGATTGGGCTGATAATAGGTTTAGAACGTGGTAAAAAGAATATGGCTGCGGGTCTAAGAACTTATATGTTAGTTTGTTTAGGTGCAACAATTGTTATGATGACAAATCAAATGATTTATCAATCAGGATATGCCGGCGACATGACTCGAATGGGTGCACAAGTGATTAGCGGTATTGGTTTTTTGGGGGCAGGATCAATCATTGTTACCAGAAGAAATCAGATAAAAGGGGTTACTACAGCTGCAGGACTATGGACATCAGCTTGTATAGGTCTGGCTGTGGGTATCGGTTTTTATGAAATTGCCATTTGTGGTGCGATTTTAATATTTTTGATAATGACTTTAATGGATAAAATTAATCAAATTACCAGAGAACGAAGTAATTCTCTTGATGTTTTTATTGAATTGAAAAAATTTCAATCGATGTCAACGTTAGCGAAACATTTACGTGAACAAGGATTAAGAATGCGAAATTTACAAGTTGAAGAAGCGGTGCCAACAGAAGATAGTATTGCCTTTTTAGTCACGATCAGCAGTATTGAAAAGAGATCGAGAGAAAGTATCCTCGAAGATTTACATAATATTCCGAATTTATTGTATTTAGAAGAACTCTAGAGTTATAACAGAAAATTATGATTTAGTTTTTGCGAATTATGATACAATGTCCCATATTAAAAGATAATAAGAGGTTATAAAATGAGAAATAATGTTCCATATAAAACATATCTGAAAGAAAACGAAATTCCTGAATCTTGGTATAATGTCAGAGCCGACATGCAGACCGATCATCGTCCGTTACTTAATCCGTCAACAATGGAACCGGTGACAGTAGCAGATTTGAGTGAGGTATTCTGCGAAGAGTTGGCAAAACAAGAATTAAATGCAACTGATCGGTATATTCCAATTCCGGAGGAAATTCGGAATTTTTACAAAATGTTCAGACCTTCTCCATTGATTAGAGCTTATTTCCTGGAAGAGGCTTTGGATACTCCTGCTGAAATTTATTACAAATATGAAGGCGGCAATACTTCGGGCAGTCATAAGTTGAATTCTGCAATAGCTCAAGCTTATTATGCCAAAGAACAAGGCTTAAAAGGAGTTACTACAGAAACCGGCGCCGGTCAATGGGGTACGGCTTTAGCAATGGCTTGCGGTTACTTTAATTTGGATTGCAAAGTCTATATGGTCAGAGTTTCCGCCGAGCAAAAACCGGATCGGGTTGCGATTATGGAAACATATAATGCTGATGTTACCATGTCGCCGTCGGATACAACCGAGGTTGGCAGAAAAATGTTGCAGGATCCGGCCAATCGTAACGGCAGTTTGGGTACTGCAATTTCAGAGGCGGTAGAATATGCCGTTTCAAATGAAGGCTATCGCTATACTTTAGGCTCGGTATTAAATCAAGTTTTAATCCATCAGAGTATTATCGGTTTGGAGAGTAAATTAGCGATGGAGAAAATTGATCGTTATCCGGACATCGTGATTGGCTGTGCAGGTGGCGGTTCCAATTTAGGCGGATTGATGAGTGCATTTATGGCGGATCGTCTTGCCGGAAAACAGTCACCATATTTCATTGCGGTCGAACCTGCATCTTGCCCCAGCATGACCCGCGGAAAATTCGCTTACGATTATTGTGATACGGGTCAGGTGACTCCTTTAGCAAAAATGTATACTCTGGGGCATGGTTTCATTCCTCCTGCGTCACATGCCGGCGGTTTGCGCTTTCACGGTATGAGTCCGATTCTTTCTCAACTCTATCATGATGGTCATCTCGATGAAGCAAGAAGTGTAACACAAAAAGAAATCTTCGAAGTAGCAGGTCTATTTGCTAAAGTCGAAGGCACACTCCCGGCGCCCGAATCTGCTCATGCAATTAAAGCAGCAATTGATGAAGCTCTTAAATGTAAGGAAACCGGTGAGAAGAAAGTAATTTTATTTGGCTTAACCGGTACCGGATATTTTGATATGTCGGCATACAGACGCTATCGGGAAAATGATCTTGACGATACACCGCCAACGGATGAATCAATCGCTAAAGGCTTGGCCGATTTGCCGGCTCAACCGGATTTTTAACAACAGATAAATTGATTGTGAGGGTAAATATATTTGCCGGACAACCGGATTTTTAACAACAGATAAATTGATTGTGAGGGTAAATATATTTGCCGGCTCAACCGGATTTTTAACAACAGATAAATTGATTGTGAGAGTAAATATATTTGCCGGGTTAACTGAATTTTTAAAAAAGCAAAATACAAAATGCATTATTTAATCTACGCAGATAAGTTTTATTTCGAAGAAGAGACTGCTCAAAAAGGCTATTTAGAAGTTATCGATGGAGTCATCGGAGATTTCTACGAAACATTACCTATCAATACAGATTGGGAAATTCGTGATTTTTCCAATTTTTCTATTGCCCCCGGATTGGTCGATACTCATATTCACGGTTTTATAAGCCATGATTTTATGGATTTAAACGGAGCCGGTGTCTTGGAAATTTGCAAACAACTGCCAAGTGCCGGTGTCACCTCTTTTTTACCGACAACATTAACGGACTCAATTGAAAATATTGAAACAGCATGTCGAATTATTGCCGATAATGCTTCTTTATCAGATGGAGCAAAAATTCAAGGTATTTATCTGGAAGGTCCATTCTTTACTGAAAAATTTAAGGGAGCACAGAATCCTCAATTTTTTTTGGATCCTGATTTAGCCTTGTTTGACCGTTGGCAAATTGCAGCAAACGGTTTGATTAAAAAAATTGCATTAGCACCGGAGAGGAAAGGTTCGATTGATTTTATTAAAGCACTAAATAAACAGAAAGTAGTTGTAGCTCTGGGACACAGCGATGCAAATTATGCAGAGGCAGTTGATGCAGTAGAAGCCGGAGCCGAAGTTTTTGTTCATTTATATAATGGTATGAGTGGATTACATCATAGAAATCCGGGTATGGTCGGTGCGTGTTTCAATACGGACAACTCAGTTGCAGAACTGATTTGTGACGGTCATCATGTCCATCCGGGGGCTGCACAAATAGCTATAAGAATAAAAACAACAGACCGAGTTGCTTTGATTACTGATAGTATGCGGGCAGGTGGTATGCCTGAAGGTGATTATACCTTGGGCGAGTTTCCTGTAAAATCAAAAGATGGTGCTGTACGTTTAACCGATGGTTCAGATAGTTTGGCAGGTTCGTGCCTTAAATTGATTGATGCAGTTAATAATGTGATAGACTGGGGAATTGCAACTCCACAAGAAGCTATTAAAATGGCAACTCTGATTCCGGCAAAAAGTTCGGGAATTGCGGATGTTTGCGGCAGAATCAGTAAAGGCTGTCCGGCAGATTATATTGTGTTGGATCAGAACATGAAATTACAAGCAACCTACGTCGACGGTATTAATGTTTATCAACGTTAGACCGATCCGGCCAACTTTTAAAATGATAAATGAGCCGCAAATTGAGAACATAACGAATTATATGGTGTAATGTAACAATTATTCTTTCTGCAATAATAATTATTTTAATATTTAATAAAATTTTAATATTATGAAATGACTCTGTTTTATCTGATTTGCTATAATCTTATATTATTAAAAAATTCAGTTAGAATAAAATGCAAATAATATTTTAATTTAACCAACCGCATTGTTACCATGGAGGATAAAAATGATTACGATCAAAGTATTTGAAAGCTACGATGAAATGAGTGCTTATGCAGCAGAAATCGTAAAAGAAGTTATAAATTCAACAGAGAAACCGGTTATAGGTTTAGCAACCGGTTCATCACCGATTGGTTTATATAAAAAATTGATTGAAATGAATAAAAACAAGCAAATAGATTTTAGTCAGGTAACTTCAATAAATTTGGATGAATATGTCGGATTGTCAAGTGATCATCCGCAAAGCTATAGCTATTTTATGAATGAATATCTTTTTGATCATATTAATATTGATAAAGCTAACACTTTTGTGCCTAATGGGCTGGCTGATGATTTGGAGCAGGAATGTAGACTTTATGATCAAAGATTAAGGGATTTAGGTTATGCCGACATTCAGATTTTGGGAATTGGACAGAACGGTCATATCGGTTTTAATGAACCTAGTGCAAAATTAAATACAAATACCAATATTGTAAATTTAACCCCGAAAACCATCAAAGATAACGCACGTTTCTTTGATTCTATCGATGATGTACCGAAACAAGGAATTACACTCGGTTTGGAAGGTATTTTTAAAGCCAAGAAGATTGTTTTGGTAGCAAACGGTCTTAATAAGGCAGAAGTCTGCAAATCTTTTGCTGATGAATACATCGATACTCAAGTACCGGCTTCCTTATTAAAACTACATAAAGATATCACTGTTTGCTTGGACAAAGAAGCAGCCAGTCTTATCGAAAAATAACAATGAAAAAATAATAAGTTGAATAGATATTGATAATATAGATATTGATAATATAGATATTGATAATATAGATAATAAAGATAATAAAGTTGAAGTGACAAGATTACAATCTGAATTTTATCATAAGCTGCACACTTTTTAAGGTTGGACTGCGGTAATCCTGCATAAACTTAGAAAGTGTGCAAGTTCTTTGATAAAACCGGCTTCCCCGGACTATCCTTGCACACTATTTAAGGTTGGACCGCGGAAATCCTGCATGAGCTTAGAAAGTGTGCAAGTTCTTTGATAAAACCGGCTTCCCCGGGCTATCCTTGCACACTTTTTAAGGTTGGACCGCGAAAATCCTGCATGAGCTTAAATAGTGTGCAAAGCCTTTAGTAAAACCAGGTTTTCCGGGCTATCCTTGCACACTTTTCAAGGTTATCCGAAAATTCAGCGGTACAAGCTTAAATAGTGTGCAGCTAATTTTATATAATCCATAATATCCAAAATGACAATTTGACAATTATAATTTGTGTATGGGTTGACAAGATACAATTTGCTCGGTATATTAGTCAAGTGATAAAAAGAAGATTCCATCTCACCTTAAGCATTTAATAAATTTGTGAAAAGGTTAATACAAGATATAGTTACTTTATAGTACTTTAATATCTTTTAATGTGTTTAGAGGGCGGAATCAATCCGCTTTTTTTATGGGGTAAATAAGGCGATGGCTCAAGTGACCGATAAGTGAAGCGAAAAAAGAAGAGAATTGATTAGGAGGTGTCTTATCGCTAGATCAAACAAACATAACCACACAATTAATGAAAATATCCGTGTGGATAATGTACGCTTAATTGATGAAGCAGGAAATCAAGTAGGGATTGTCAGCACAGATGAAGCATTGGATATGGCATATTCCAGGGATCTGGATTTAGTCTTAATGTCTGATAATCCGGCAAATCCAGTTGCGCGAATGATGGATTATGGGAAATTCGTCTACGAGCAATCAAAACGCGAACGTGAAGCAAGAAAAAACCAACAAACTACCAGCCTGAAAGAAGTACAATTAAAACTGACGACTGAAGAACATGATACTAATGTAAAAGTTCGGGCAGCCCAACGTTTTTTGGAAAACGGTGATAGGGTTAAGGTGGTTATTCGTTTCCGAGGACGCGAAATGGCTTTCCAAAATCAAGGATATGATGTAATGAAAGACTTTATTGAAAAAGTTGGAGACATTTCTCAAGTCGATCGAGAGCCCCGTATTGAAGGAAGACACATGGTGATGTATCTTACTCCGCGTAGTGAAAGCAGCAAATAAATTCGAATTCGGTTTAATGGAGTTTGAATTAATGATAAAAATTGATATTGAAGACAAGGGGGGTCTATATGGCAAAACAAAAAACACACAGCTCTTCAAAGAAAAGATTTAAAGTTACGGGTACCGGTAAGGTAAAACGTTCACAAGCCTATAAAAAACATATTCTGAATAAGAAGACTACAAAACGCAAACGTAAATTACGTCAAATAATCGTAGCCAGTGAGCCTGATACAAAGAGAATCAGACGTTTAATTCCGTACAAATAATTAAGCTGGAGGTAACCTATGTCAAGAGTGAAACGAGGCGTAAAAACGAGAAGACGCCATAAAAGAGTATTAAAACAAGCAAAAGGCTATTTTGGCAGCAAGAGTAAATTATTTCGTGTAGCGCATCAACAAGTGATGAAGTCCGGTGTCTACGCATATAGAGATCGTCGTACAAAAAAACGTGATTTCAGAAAACTTTGGATTAGCAGAATAAATGCAGCTGCCAGATTAAATGATATTTCTTATAGCCGTTTGATGCATGGTTTAAAATTATCGGACATTCAATTGGACAGAAAGATTTTAGCGGATATGGCTGTAAACGATAAAGCTGCTTTCGCAGCAATCTGTGAAACAGCAAAAAAAGCTTTGTAAAAGTATTTTGTTAATATTCCAGAATATTGAAATATTTGTTTTACTAAAATATCAGAATACTGATTATATTGAAATCCCGGGGTTTTTGTTTTGCTGAATAGCAGAATATAATAACAAAACCCAAAATAATAATATGGACTGTCTCATAAGAAGTAATTTTTTGAGATAGTCCTTTGTTTTTGCGAAAAATGAAGCTAGAGCTTGCAAGTAACATACATTCTGTTTTGACAAAAAGCGGTTCCGTTAGACTGGCTTTTTCTCATTGCAAATATAAAGAAGCTAGTTGCGTTGTATAGCCCATTTTCTGTACTACTTTTTTATCTCAGTTGCTCTGGCTTTGAAAAATACTTAAGTGCTGCCAATAAATCACAGCTCAATTTCGTCATAGTTAGTGAAAGGAGAAATAAGCATGGATAATGAAAGCTTGAGAAGCAAACTTATGGCTTTACAAAGTGGCGATAAGACAGCATTTGAAGATATTTACAACCACCTAAAGACGCCGATGTATACGATTATCTTGCGAATTACGCGGGACAGGTCGTTATCAGAGGACATATTACAGGAAGTTTTCTTCAAATTGTACAAGTCGCCGCCTAAGCCCCCGATCAGGAAGCCTCGTGCATATTTATTCCAGATGGCGCGCAATTTGGCAATTGATCATGTGCGAAAACTTCCACAGTATGCTAATTGGGATAGTGTTGAGAACATTGTGTATCTTCCGCTTGACGACTTTACTACTAAAATGGATATTGATCATGCCATGAAGACCCTGCCTTTGCTGGAATGTCAAATAGTGTCCTTGCGCATTAATGGCGGACTGAAATTTCGGGAAATTTCCGATGTGATGAATATTCCTTTGGGAACAGTTCTTTGGAGATACCAGAAGGGTATTAAACAATTACGATCTATTTTTAAGGAGGTTTAACATGAAAAAATTAATAGCTTTTTTAATAGCACTCACGTGTATTTTATCTTTTTCAATAACTGTGTTGGCAACTGATTCAAACAGCGATTCAGAGTTTATCGTACAGGAATCATCGATCAATCATGTTACTTATGAAAACATTGCAGCCCTGTATGAACATTGGGAAACAAACGGGTATCCCGATTATGTCGGATTTGTATACAGCACGGACGGAAGTACAAACAATCTTACCGTTCTTCTTGTAGGAGATGACGGTACGGCGGAGGATCAAATTCGCAGCATGCTAATAAACGATTCCGGCCTTTCCTTTGGAAGTGCTAAATATTCATACAATGAATTAATGACGATTGCCAACGAGATCTCCTCCGAATATTTTGAAAATAATAAACTATTTTATGGTCTCAGTGTCGGTTGGGGAGGAGTAGGTGACGGGGCGCCGGGCTTTGGAGACAGCGGAAGAGAAGCGCGTGTTGTAGTAGAAGTAGACAGCAGCATATTTGCCGAGTATACAAAACTGTTCAAGGAACTCTATGGCGACAAGGTTGTGGTATTCCAAAGCGAGGCTTTTGTGGACGAGGACCAGAGAGACATAGCTGAGGACAAAAATACAGGTTTGTTGTGGTTGCTTATACCGATGGTGCTTTTGGTCGGAGCCGGTATTATATTTGCCATTCGCACAAAACTAGTTCCGGCTTTGCAAACAGCGACAGGCTCTGTTGTTACAAAAAATGCTCTTGTTAGCAGAAAACAAACGATAGAAGCAGTAAAAAACAGTGAAGTTTCACCACGAGCGGACGTATTTGATTCAATTTTATCCAAGATTGATAAAGAAGATATAGAATAAGTAGAATAAGGGGCTGTTTCTTAAGAAGTAATTTTTTGAGACAACACCTTTTTTGAAAAAACCGGATTATATATCATATTGTCATTTATGCCTTTAAATAATTTTAGAATCAGAATATACTTGAAAAATGGATGATTTAATATTTGAAGAATTAACGTTAATCAGTGCTCGACAAAACTCGCGCTTTAAAAACTGGAATAGATTAAATACAACTCAGGGTATAAAAAAACAAGGACTTTTAATCATTGAGGGCTTGAGATCTTGTCTGACTGCTATTGAACATCATGTGGAAATTGTGACAATTCTTTTCAGCAACGATAGCATGGGTGAGTATATCTTTGAGAAAGTAAAGAATTGGATTTTTCGAAAAAAATTTAATTATAATCAGATTTTCCGTTTGGCTCCTGGTTTATTTAATGCTGTAGCAGATGTAAAAAATCCTCAAGGTATCATTTTTATTATAAAAAAGCCTAATCTTGTTAATTTGGCAAATTGGTTAAGTAGCAATGCAGCAGTTTTTCAGGCAAAAGATAAACAGATTAAATTGGCATTGTTTGATCAATTGGCAGATCCGGGCAATGTCGGAACGATGATCAGGACAGCACATGCATTTGACTTCACGGGCATTGTCTTGAGCGAAGGAACGGTAGATCCGTATAATCCTAAATTGATGCGAGCTACTATGGGATCTCTATTTGCTTTAGATTTAATAAGTTTAAATTCTCATGCTGAACTGGCAAATTTGGCAAAACAATATCAATTGCAAATATTAATATCTGACCTTGATGGTGAGCCATTGCCTGAATTCAAACTTGATAGTACATTTGCCGGTTTTGTTTTGACAATCGGCAATGAAGCTCATGGATTAAGTGATTCAATTAAACAGATTGCCGATCATAATTTAACAATAACGATGCCGGGGGATGCGGAATCTTTGAATGCAGCTATTGCGTTCGGAATTATGGCTTATCATTTAAATCAAAGTCATGAAATAGGGGATTTGAAATAATAACAATGGATGTTAATTCTATTACAGAGAAATATTTAAATTATAATAAAGATGATTTAGCAATTTATGGTGCACGTGCCCATAATTTGAAAAACATTTCATTGAAAATTCCACGTAATAAATTGACTGTCATTACCGGATTATCAGGCAGCGGTAAGTCTTCTCTGGCTTTTGACACAATTTATGCTGAAGGACAAAGACGTTATGTTGAATCCTTGTCGTCTTACGCCAGACAATTTTTAGGACAAATGGAAAAACCGGATGTAGACCGTATTGAAGGATTGTCACCGGCTATAGCTATTGACCAAAAATCGACTTCAAATAATCCGCGATCTACAGTAGGAACCATAACAGAAATTTATGATTATTTACGGTTACTTTATGCCAGAGCCGGTACAGTACATTGTCCAAAATGTGGCAGAATTATTGAACAACAGACGATTGATCAGATGATTGATCAAATTATGCAGTATCCTGCAAAAACAAAAATGATACTTTATGCACCGATAGTACGGGAACGCAAAGGTGAGTTCAAAAATCAGTTTAATCATTTTCGCAGAGAAGGTTATGCACGAATCAGAGTAGATGGTGAAATTCTTTACTTAGACGATTTACCGGAAGATTTTAAATTGAAAAAAAATAAAAAACATAATATTGAAGTTGTCGTGGATCGTTTGGTCATGCGTGAAGGAATTGAAAGTCGTTTAGCCGATTCTTTGGAAACTTGTCTTAATTTGAGTAACGGTTTAGCTTTAATTAATGTTTTACAATCTGATTCTGAACGGAATTTGTCGGATTGGCATTTATACTCTCAACATTTTAGCTGTCCTGATTGTGATATTAGTATTAGTGAAATCTCGCCCAGGTCTTTTTCTTTTAACAATCCGATTGGGGCTTGTCCTGGTTGTGACGGTTTGGGCGAAATGGCAGAAATTGATCCGAAATTGGTAATTCATGATCCGACGCTTTCCTTAAATGAGGGAGCAATTCAAGCAATCGGCTGGAAATTTTCCGACCGTAAAAGTTGGGCGCGCGGTTTTATTGAGGCGTTGGCAGAACGTTATGATTTTTCTTTAGATATGCCTTGGCAAGATTTACCGCAGAAAATCCGTGATATTGTTTTATATGGCAATGATGGAGAAATTCTGTCAATTGATACGAGTAACAGTAAATTTAATCGAGGCGCAGAATATAAACGTGATTGGATCGGAGTAATTCCGAGCATGACGAAAAGATATACGGAAGCCTCCGGTGACAGCAAAGAATATTATGAACGCTATATTTCGGTTACACCTTGTCCGATTTGCCATGGTGCACGTTTGAATCAGGAAAGTCTTTCAGTCAGAATTGGCGGTCTTAACATTTATGAATTGACGCTTCTGCCAATTACGGAAAGTAAGACTTTTTTAGACAATATTCAACTTGACTCTTATAAAAATCAAATTGCAAGACCAATTTTACGTGAATTGTCCGGTCGCTTGCAATTTTTATTGGAAGTCGGTTTGGATTACCTGACTTTAGCGAGAGCTTCCGCCAGTTTATCCGGCGGAGAAGCCCAGCGCATACGTTTAGCAACTCAAATCGGTTCCGGTCTGACCGGAGTACTCTATGTTCTGGACGAGCCCAGCATCGGACTACATCAAAGAGATAATTCGCGCTTGCTCAATACATTAAAACATTTGCGTGATTTGGGTAATACTGTAATCGTAGTAGAACATGATGAAGAAACGATTTGGGAAGCCGATAATGTTGTAGATATCGGTCCGGGTGCCGGTGTACATGGCGGTGAAGTTGTTGCTATGGGCAGACCGGAAGAAATTATGACAAATCCGAGATCAATTACCGGTCAATATTTATCAGGTGTTAAAAGAATACCTATTCCGGCAAAACGTCGTCAATCAAATGGACATTCCGTGCGGCTTACAGGTTGTCACCAAAATAATTTGAAATATATTGATGTCAATATTCCTTTAGGAATATTTGTCTGTGT
The DNA here is from genome assembly GCA_012518795.1 of Clostridiaceae bacterium. Classification (GTDB taxonomy): domain Bacteria; phylum Bacillota; class Clostridia; order Saccharofermentanales; family DTU023; genus UBA5436. Next base: position 36,358 of record JAAYRL010000006.1, on the reverse strand, counting down.
TACCGGAGTTTCCGGTTCCGGTAAGAGTTCCCTAATTAACGGGATCCTTTTAAAGAAAATGGCAGAGGTTTTGAATGGGGCACGTAAATTTAACGGTCCTTTCAAATCAATACAAGGTTTGGAATATTTAGATAAGGTTATAGCGATTGATCAATCTCCGATCGGCAGAACTCCGCGTTCCAACCCGGCAACCTATACAGGTGTTTTCACTGAGATTCGTGATCTTTTTGCTGAAACCAGAACTGCTAAAGCCAGAGGATATAAGAAAGGGCGTTTCAGTTTTAATGTCAAGGGCGGGCGTTGTGAAGCGTGTAAAGGTGATGGAGTTAATAGAATTGAAATGCATTTTTTACCGGATGTATATGTGACTTGCGAAGTTTGTAAAGGTAAACGCTATAATCGGGAAACTTTGGAAGTAAAATATAAAGATAAGAATATTGCTGACATTTTAGATATGACGGTAGAAGATGCATACCATTTTTTTGCAAATATACCGAAAATTGTTAATAAACTTCAAACTATGGTGGATGTGGGTTTAGGCTATATTAAACTCGGTCAGCCTTCAACTCAATTGTCGGGTGGTGAAGCACAAAGAGTTAAATTAGCAACCGAGCTTTCAAGAACAAGCACCGGTAAAACCTTTTATATCCTGGATGAGCCGACTACCGGATTACACAGTGCCGATGTTCATCGTTTGGTTAACATTTTGCAGAGATTGACTGAGAAAGGTAATAGTGTTTTAGTTATAGAACATAATTTAGATGTAATAAAAACAGCAGACTATATTATTGATTTAGGACCTGAAGGTGGAGATGGCGGTGGTGAAATTGTGGCACAAGGCACACCGGAAGAAATAGCGGAAATTTCTGACTCATATACCGGGAAATACTTACAACAGATTTTAAAACGTGAATATCCTAAACTTAAGAAAATTGATTGACCTGATTTACTTTATAAAAATTTATACTATAAAATTAAATATGCAATCGATAAAATTCAATAATTATCGTATACTGAATACAAATTACAAGATACGTAAATATATGAAAAATACAAGAATAGATTTTAGATTATATAGATAGGAATACAAAAACAATATGTCTATATGCCAAATATGCAAAAAAAACACAGCAGTGATTTATACTACGCGCATTGAAAACAATGAAACTGTTAGTGAGGGCATTTGTTTAAAATGTGCTTTTGACATGAATATCGGAGGACTTGAACCGCTGTTTAAAAAATCCGGTATCAACGAAGAGAATATTGATCAAATTCAGAGTAGAATGAATTCCGTATTGGAGCAGATGGGCGATAGCAATCCGTTTGAATTATTTAAATCATTCATGGATTCAGATGCTAATAATGAATTCGGTTTGATGATGGAAGGATTGAACTTTGATGATCTGGGTGGTTTTGGTGATGACGATGATTCCGATGATCTTGAAGATTCTGAAAACTCAGAGATTAATGCCGGGAATCAAAGCAAGCCTGATTCAGATAATAAATCCGGCAGTTTACTGGCAGCCACAATTGACAGCAGTATTGGTGCTGATCAGGAAGATACAGGCACCAACTCTCAAAGTTCACGACCGCAGAATACCAGACGCAGAACAAGACGCAATAAATTTCTTGATCAATTTGGAACAAATCTGACCGAAAAAGCTAAACATGGTGAAATTGATAGAATAATCGGTCGTGATGAAGAATTGAATCGGGTTATCCAAATATTGAATCGGAGAACTAAGAATAATCCGGCACTGATCGGCGAACCGGGTGTAGGCAAGACAGCGATAGCTGAAGGCTTAGCCGTAAAAATAGTCAGTAAAGAAGTTCCTGCCAAATTACTGGATAAACAGGTGTATCAATTGGATATGACGACAATGGTAGCCGGCACACAATTTAGAGGTCAATTTGAAAGTCGGATGAAGGGTGTAGTGGAAGATGCTAAAAGAGATGGCAATGTTATTTTGGTAATTGATGAACTACATAATATCATGGGGGCAGGAGATGCTGAAGGGGCAATGAATGCAGCCAATATTTTAAAGCCTGCCTTAGCAAAAGGTGATGTTTCCGTGATCGGTTCAACTACTTTGGATGAATATCGCAGATTTATTGAAAGAGATTCGGCTTTGGAAAGACGTTTTCAAAAGGTGATTATTGATGAGCCGACTCAAGCGGAAGCAATAGAAATTCTAAATGGAGTCCGAGATTATTACGAAAAACATCATTTTGTAACTTATTCAGGAGCAGCGATCAGAGCTGCAGTACAATTATCTGACCGTTATATTCACGAAAGATATTTGCCTGATAAAGCGATTGATATTATTGATGAAGCCGGTTCAAGAGTTAATTTAGATAATGATTTATTAGTTGAACAAAAAGAATTGGAAGATCGTTTAGCGGAATTAAATGATGCAATTGCAACTTCCTATGAGAAATTGATTGAAACTTCGGATGAAGAAAAATCTTTAGAGCTCTATGAAAAGGATGCTGAATTGAGATCTGAGCAATTAAAGGTTAATCGCAGATTAAAAGAAGTAACTGAATTGTTAAAACCTGTACAAATAGGTGTCAATGAAATTGCAGAAGTTGTTGAAATGTGGACAGGAATTCCTGTTCAGCAAATAACTGAAGCTGAAACGGAAAAATTATTACATTTGGAAGAACGTCTCCATGAACGAATTGTCGGACAAGAAGATGCTGTAAATGCAGTCTCACGAGCGATCCGTCGCAAAAGAGCAGGTTTTGGTTCAATTAACAAGCCGCCGTCATTCTTCTTTGTCGGACCGACCGGAGTCGGTAAAACCGAATTAGTGAAAGCACTTGCGGAAACCTTGTTCGAAGAAAAAGATTCCTTAGTACGACTTGACATGTCGGAATTTACTGAACCTCATACCGTAAGTAAATTAATCGGTTCTCCGCCGGGATATGTCGGATATGATGATGGTGGTCAATTAACGGAAAAAATCAGACGTCGACCTTACAGTGTAGTTTTATTTGATGAAATAGAAAAAGCTCACCCGGATATTTATAATATTCTGCTGCAGATATTAGATGACGGACGTTTGACTGACAGTCAAGGCAGAGTGATTAATTTTGAAAATACAGTAATTATTATGACTTCAAATGCCGGTACAACGTTAAAGGCTCATAGTATCGGATTCGGCGATGATGGTCATATTGCGATGGAAAGCCGTGTCCAGACAGCAATGCAAGATATTTTCCGTCCGGAATTTCTCAACAGAATAGATGAAATTATCGTGTTCAAAGAATTGACTAAAGCTGAAATTCGTCAGATTGTAGATTTGATGTTGCAAGAGGTTGAGGCTGATGTCAAAGGACATGGTATGATTTTAACAGTAACTGATGCTGCGCGCGATGCTTTAGCTAAAGAAGGCTACAATCCTAAATATGGAGCAAGACCTTTAAGAAAAGCAATTCAACGTAAACTGGAAGATCCTTTAGCTGACAAATTGTTGGCTGGAGATTTTGAAAATACCAAAGAAATAATTGTGACTTGGAGCGAGGAGCAACAGTTTTTGATTTCAGCAAATTCCGAGAATAAAACTCAAAATTAATTTGTTAGATTTAAAGTTATACCATAAGTTTTATAGGAGAAGTTATGACTACAAAAGAAATTAAATCGAGGGCCAAAAATGCTTTGAAGCAAGGATGTTATTGGTCAGGCTATGGTGTAAACCTTACATATACTTTTATTAACAACATAATTAATATGTTGTTTGGCGTTTTCTTAAGCTTAGGCATGTTCGGTCCATTGATAAATTTGAGTCTTAGGGTAACTCAAACTACCATCTCATATGATATTAAAGGCTTGTTTGATTTACTGGAATCTCTTATCGATCAAATTAAAGTCTTTATTTTGTCAGCGTTGATTCTTGGTTTGATCATGTTTGTGGTAAAAATATTGTTTAATAATATTTTAACTACAGGGAAACTGCTTTGGTTTTCCCGTAACAGAGAACAAATGGAAGCACCGGCATTTTCTTTACTATTTAACGGTTTTAAAAAAGGATCATATGGTGGTCTTGTTAAAGGTATGTCCTGGCGTGAGATGTGGCTGATAATTTGGCAAATTCCGATTTTTATAGTCCAATTGATAGGTGGAATTTACACTTTTATCATTTTAGGGCGCGTATTAGATTTTTTGCGAGAAAATTATTTACACTTATCTTCTTATAATGTAGAAAGACAAATCATAAACGAGATGATACCGAATTTGATGGTTTTTTTCGTTATCATGAGTGTAGGAACTTTGATCACGATCGGTTTCGGCATAGTTACTATTGTCAAAAGATACAGTTATCGTGCTACAGCTTGGATTTTGGCTGATAATCCAAATATCGGTCATAGCCGGGCATTGCAGTTGTCAAAAGATATGACGCAAGGCTTCAAGGGAAAATGGTTTGTTTTAGATCTCTCTTTTATCGGTTGGTTTTTGTTATTGCTTTTAACTTTGCCGTTAATGCTTTTTACAAGACCTTTATTAGAAACTTATGTTAATGCAAGTTATGCAGAGTTTTATGCTTGGATACGTGATCAAGCAGTGCGTAAGGGTTTGGTCACAATGGAAGAATTGGGCTATATTGCAGTACAAGGAAATCCGAATCAACCTCCGATGAGTGCGACTGATTTTTACCAAACTCAAGCACAATTTGGGCAACCAAATAACATGGCACAGCCAAATAACACGGTACAACCCAATAATATGGTACAACCTTATAACGTGGCACAGCCAAATAATTCGGAACAACCAAATAACATGGCACAGCCAAATAATCCGACACAACCAAATAATATAGATCAACCGAATCATGCAGAACAAACTGATATTAACGACAACAATTAATAATGAGGATATTAGCAAGCAGCCAATTTGATAAAACTGTAGACTTGATCAAAAGTCTGACCTTTATTACAATAACTCTTTTGATTCTTTACTTTGTGTTACGATTAGTATTTAGTTTTTTTCGCAAAAAAAACAATCAACTTAATCAAGAAAGCAATGATATTGTTGAAGGTCAAGTTTGTCATGTTTTTCAATATGTTCGTCCTGATAAAGCAGGATATATTGTTTGTGAAACTGAAGATGGTGTGCGTTTTTCGGAAGCTGTTTCTGATGTTGAAATTGAAGAAGGAACAGCAGTTGTTGTTATTTCGAGTCAGCATAATACGTGTAAAATAAAACCTCTGGTTTCAAGAGTTAAACCTAAATCAATGATTTAAAATGTCTAAAGTTGCTTTAATTGCTCTCAATTCAAGTTATAGTCATACCAATTTAGCTTTGAGATATATCAGAGAAAAATTGGTTGATTTAATGATTGCTGATCTGGAAATTGTTTTTTTTGAAAAAACAATTAATGATCAATGGTTTAATTTATTTGACGAATTGCTTAAAATGCAAGCAGATATATATGCTTTTTCTTGCTATATTTGGAATCGTTCTTTAGTTGAATCCTTATCATTTCATCTTAAACAAATCAGACCGGAAGCTGCAATAATATGGGGCGGTCCGGATGTTTCATCTCAAGCCCGATCAATGTTGGCTGACCATCCCTGGCTTGATGGCTTAATTCAGACTGAAGGTGATTCGGCAACGGTTGAATGGATTTTACGTTATTTAAGCTATGAGAAATTTGCTACTGAGAGATTAATTGGTACCAGTGAAGAAATAAGTTGGAAGTTTCCGTATACGGCTAGTGAAATGCAGCAGTTAAATGAGCGGATTTTGTATTATGAAGGTAGTCGAGGTTGTGCCTATAATTGCACCTATTGTTTATCAAGCAATACCTATAAAGTGCGTCATAAACCTCTATCTGAAGTTTTTTCGGAACTTGAATGGATTATGCAATTCAATCCTCGACAGCTGAAATTTATTGATCGGACTTTTAATTCCGATCCACAGAGAGCGTATGCAATTTGGCAATTTTTAATGCGCCAAACCGATCAATTAAAGACCAGAACAAATTTCCATTTTGAAATAGCCGCTGAATTAATAACTGAGGAGCAATTAACCTTATTATCCAAACTCAAGCCGGGTCTGTTTCAATTTGAAATTGGTGCACAAACAACAAATCCCGAAGTTTTGCAAATAATTCGCAGACCTTATCGGGCTGAACACTATAATAATATTGTGCGGCAATTACGTAGCATGGAAAACATTCATTTGCATTTGGACTTAATTGCCGGTTTGCCTGGTGAAAGCCTGGAATCTCAAATAAAATCTGCAAATGATTTATTGCTTTTGCACCCGAATATGTTGCAAATGGGTTTTTTAAAAGTATTACCTGATACAAGAATGAAAATTGATTGTGATCAAAGAGGGATGATTTATCAAACTCAGCCACCTTATGAAATTTTGCAGTCAGATCAAATGAGTGCAGATGATTTGATGTACTTACGTAATGTAGAGAACATTTTAAATATCTATTACAACAGCGGACATTATTTTTATAGCATTAACTATTTGATGCTTCTAACTGAGCAGCCATTTACGGTGATTATGGAGTTATATGATTGGTTGAAACCGGAACTTGAACGAGGTGCTTTAGCCAGACCAACTCAAATCGAATTATTTTACCGATTCGGCATGGATTTTTTAAGAAATATCAGTTCATTTGAAGCACTTACTCACCACCAAATTCTGTTTGCCGATTTGCTGAAATTAGATTATTTTTTACAAGGCTTAAAAGGTTATCCGGATTGGTTTACCGATAAACAGCAAATTGATCAGACGATTTTAAAAGCTGCTACTGAAAAAGCGACAGTATTATATCGTGAGGCAGGGCATAAAAACAGGGCTAGATTCGAGAGTTTTCATTTCAGTATAAAAAAATTACCGGGTTTTTGTTTGAATCAGAATCTGGAATTTTCAGGTGTAGGAGCAGTCCAGCCGAGTCCAATCAGAGTAATGGATTATTTAACTGAACAAATCGAGCAAGAAGGCAAATTGTCATCTTTATACGTTTGTGCTTTGCGATTAGGTCAAGGTCCGGTTAAGGTTATTGAAGAATATCAAATAATTGATATTCTGTAGCAGTCTGGCTTATAATATATAGATATTTAAGATAAATTCTTATATAAAGATCATAATCTGAAATGGAGGTATCATATGATTCGTATATGTGAAAATCACCTTAAACCTTTTGTACAGGAGCATGAATTAGAGTATTTGGCAACACAGTTGGCGTTAGCTTTTGACAATGTCACAGAGAAAACGGGACCGGGTAATGACTTTTTAGGTTGGGTCGATTTACCGATTAATTATGACAAAGAAGAATTTGACCGTATTCTTTATGCGGCGGAACGGATTCGCTCACAAAGTGATGTCTTATTAGTTGTTGGCATCGGCGGATCATATTTAGGTGCACGTGCAGTAATAGAAGCACTAAATCCTGCATTCTCAAAACCGGATGATCTGGAAATTATCTTTGCCGGTCATCAAATAAGTGGTGATTATTTAGCAGAGTTATTGGATTATCTTGAGGATAAAGATGTCTCCTTAAATGTAATATCAAAATCAGGTACTACAACTGAACCTGCTATTGCTTTCAGAATTTTGCGCGAATTCATGGAGAAAAAATATGGCGAAATGAGTACTGAGCGAATTTTTATTACTACTGATAAAGCTCGTGGTGCTCTCAAAGAATTGGCAAATCAAGTCGGTTATGAAACATTTGTTGTACCTGATGATATAGGTGGTCGCTATTCGGTCTTAACTGCTGTCGGATTGTTACCAATTGCTGCTGCCGGAATTTCAATTAAAGAATTGATGCAAGGTGCTGCTGAACAAAGAGAATTGGCTTTGAACTTTGATTTAGAAGAGAATGTTGTTCTTCGTTATGCCGGTTGGAGAAATATTTTGTTGCGCCGAGGTTATGATACAGAAATTTTAGTCAATTATGAACCCGGTTTAATGTTCTTTACTGAATGGTGGAAACAGCTTTATGGTGAGAGTGAAGGTAAGGACGGCAAAGGTTTATTCCCTGCCGGAGTTAACTTCACTTCGGATTTGCACTCAATGGGGCAATTTATACAAGATGGTAAGCGCAATTTATTTGAAACCGTTTTGGATTTCAAGAAAACCAGAAAAGAAATTCATATTCCGAGTGATGAACAGAATCTGGATGAATTGAATTATTTGACCGGTAAGAGTTTGCAGGAAGTTAATCGAACCGCTTTAAGAGGTGTCATGTTGGCACATGAAGACGGCGGCACGCCGACCATTCGTTTGGAATTGGATCGTCTTGATGCAAAACACCTAGGTGCTTTAATTTATTTCTTTGAATTCGGATGTGGTATCAGTGGTTATGTTTTAGGAGTTAATCCTTTCGATCAACCGGGAGTTGAAGCTTATAAACGCAATATGTTTGCTTTGTTGGGCAAACCGGGTTATGAAGAATTAACTAAGGAATTAGAACAAAGACTCTAATGCTGAATAAATCACAGGATCTTTTTTATCCGACTCATGTTTTAAGACAGGTAGAAAAACCGGCACAATACTTAGGACATGAATGGAATATGATAGATAAAAGCGAACTTATGGATCATAGGCATGTAAATATGCCTGTGATCCGTTTTGGTTTTTGCTTCCCGGATATTTATGAAATCGGAATGTCTAATATGGCTTTGCGGATTATTTATAACTTGTTGAACAGCAGAGCTGACACTTGGTGTGAACGGATTTTTTCACCGGCGGGCGATATGCGTCAATTTATGCAACAGTTGGATATTCCACTTGTTGCCCTAGAGTCCAAGACACCTTTGAATCAATTCGATATCGTTGGATTTACCTTGCAATATGAGATGAGTTTTCCCACAATCTTAGACATGCTGGATCTGGGAAATATTCCAATATATAATTCTGTGCGCAGCAACAGTGATCCGCTGATTGTGGCAGGTGGACCGATTGTCTATAATCCGGAACCTCTAGCTGATTATATTGATTTGTTTATGATTGGTGACGGCGAAGAACTTTTAGGCGAATTAATCGATCTTTACAAAACTTGGGATAGAAAATATGAAAGCAGAGAATCATTTTTATTGCGTTGCACTGAACTTGAAGGCATTTATGTACCATGTTTCTATGAACCTGAATATTTTCCGGATGGTAAGTTTAAACAAATTAACAAGTTACATCAGGCTGTGCCGACTATAATTAAAAAACGGGTAATTAAAGACATTGATCATATTTTTTTCCCAACTGAACCGATTGTGCCGAATACTCAGATTGTCCATGATCGGGCATATTTAGAATTATTTCGTGGTTGTCCACGCGGTTGCCGCTTTTGTCAGGCCGGGATGGTTTATCGTCCGGTCAGAGAAAGAACAGTTGATCTGTTAGTTGAACAAGCAAAGCATTTAATAGAATCAACCGGTTATGATGAACTGGGTTTACTCTCTTTATCAACCGGTGATTATTCTGAATTGGAACAATTAGGTAATCGGCTTTTAGATTATTGTGCTGAACGGAATATTAGCTTGTCTTTACCTTCATTACGTTTAGATTCTTTCAGTTTTGATTTGATGGCCAAAGCAGGCAAAACCAGAAAGTCAGGGTTGACGTTTGCACCTGAAGCAGGTAGTCAGAGATTACGTGACATCATTAATAAAGATATTTGCGAATCGGATTTATTGGAAGCAGCCCGAATAGCTTTCAGCGGTGGATGGAATCGACTAAAATTCTATTTTATGCTGGGCTTACCTTTTGAAAATGCGGATGATGTATATAGTATTCCGGAATTGGCAAAAAAAGTCTTACAGGTATATTATGACTTACCGTCTGAACAGAAAAACCGTAAACCTCAGCTGACTATCAGCACCTCTTTCTTTATCCCGAAAGCTTGGACTCCGTTTCAATGGTGTAGCCAGATTGATCAGGTTCAAATGTTGGAAAAAAGAAAAATTTTAATAGAGAATCTGCGATTACGTGTGATCAATTATCAATGGCATGAGCCGGACTTGAGTGTGGCTCAAGGTATCATAGCCAGGGGCGATCGTAAAATTGGCAAAGTAATTGAAGAAGTATGGCGAAATGGCGGTTGGCTGGAATCTTGGAATGATTTTTTTGATTATGAACGTTGGAAAAATGCGATGAGGAAGTATGGCTTATCGATTGATTTTTATACTTCAAGACAGAGATCGAGTGATGAAATTTTCCCTTGGGACCATATCAGCCCCGGAGTAAGTAAAGAATTTTTATGGTCGGAATATTTGAAAGCTGAAACAGGAGAATTGACAGCAGAATGTCGTAAACAATGTCATAATTGCGGCGTCTTACAATTTAATACGGGATTATGTGTTAGCCATGATAAGTAAACAGAAAACAAATTATCGCTATCGTTTAAAATATTCTCGTACGGGAGTACCGACTTGGATCGGACACCTTGATTTAATGCGCACATTTCAATATAGTTGCAGACGTGCAAATTTACCGTCGGCATATACAGAGGGCTTCAATCCGAGACCGATTATGGAATTTGGTTTACCGGTAGGAGTTGGAATTGAGACCAGAGCAGATCCGCTTGATTTGGAATTAATTGAAAAAATACCTGCCGGATCGATCATGCAACGATTAAATATGAAATTACCGCAGGGTTTGCAGATAGAAGAGGCAGTATATCTCGAACATCCGGAAAAGAATCTGATGAGTTTGGTTGAAGCTGCTGCATATACAATTCTCGCTGATAATCTGGGTGCCGCAACCGAAAAAGTAATCTTATCCAATGATGATGATTTGGTTGTGGAAAGGATACGCAAAGGTAAAAAACGCCGATATGATTTACGTGAATTGATCATTGATTTACAAATTGTTGCTTCAAATCAAATCAAACTTTTGTGCAAAGCGGGAAGTATTGCAAATTTACGACCTGATATGCTGTTGAAAGCTTTATATGAAGCGGAAGAAATTACGAAAATTAATGCACTAGATGCTATAATTATCCGAGATCAGGTTTTCTTAAAAAACGATAATTAACATGGAGGATTGAATTGTCAGATATCAGTATTAGGCTCCCGGGGTATTTTAAAGACAATATGATTTTGCAGCAGGGAGTGACGAACCAAATTTTCGGACAAACGAAACCCAATGCGAGAATTGAGATTTTGTTGGAGAGATATCCGGGAATTGATTCTGCGAAAAACAAAGAATACGGTATTGAATTTCAGAGCACGGAAGAATCTGATGCACGTGGTTTATTCGGCTTCAAATTGCCTGTCTTGGAAGCTTCTTATGATTCTTATCGCTTGTCTTTAACTGTAGAAAATATACGATGCATCATCGATAATATTTATTTCGGTGAAGTCTGGTTAGCTCTGGGTGAGTCAAATATGTCAATGCCTGCTCGTTATACTGATGTTAAAAATCTGATTCCTCAAATTTCCAAACAACAAAAAATACGAATATTTACAATGGCTGAATATGGTTTGGCAGATGATGAAGAGTTGTTTTTATTTAAACCGACGGCTCGTATTGTAAAAGGGCAATGGTTGATCCCGGACTTGGACAATCTCTCGGATGTGTCTGCAACAGCGTTGGTTTTTGCTGCCAGATTGCAGGAAAGTCTGAATATACCGATTGCAATTTATGATTTAGCAGCTGCAGATACAATGATTCATAGCTGGTTACCCAGAGAAATTATAGAAACCAAACCGCATCTTAAACAACATGTGGTGGATTTAGATTATTATCGAGACAAATCAAATTGGAATGATTTATCTCCTGAATCCGCATCATTTAGTCGAAAAAACCAACCGTCAGTAATGTACAATCATAAAATTGCTCCGTTTATCGGTTTATCAATTCGTGGTGTAATATTCTCGCATGGCGAATCGGATGTTCATTATCCGGATTATTATTTGGAAGCATTTAAAGAATTTTCAATAATATTATGTCGAGATTTTAATAGCTTTAAACGCGGTCCATGTATGGTATACAGTCAATTGGCACCATATTATCACAGCTCAACAGATGACAAAATTTTAGCCTGTTTTAATGAAACTTTAACGATAGCCAGACGTCAGTTAAAAACTCCGGCCGGTATGATTACATTATATGATTTGCCTTTAGATTATAATACCGAGGGCGACCATCTTTACGCCAGACCGTTAAATCCGATAGCTAAAGCTCAAATCGGCGAGCGGATGTGTGCAATTGCCAAAGGTTTGGTCTATCACGCTGATATGCCGACTTCAGCTCCGGAAATCAAGTATGCTGAATGGATTTCTGACAAGTTAATTCTGAGTTTTGCCAATGTGGGTCAAGGTCTGAAATTACCGGAAGGAGATTTAACTTTAAAAGGTTTCAATATTTGTGGTGAAACTTCAAATTATCTGCCGGCTCAAGCCAACATATTATTTGGAATTCGGACTTTAGTCTGGCATCCTGAAATCAAAAAACCGAAGTCTTGTTCATATGCTTTTTCCAACTTTAATCAAGCTGCCAATTTATTAGGCGGTGACGGTATGCCGATTGTTCCTTTCCGTCTGGAAAGAGATTATCCGGAAAATTCATTAAGTCAAATTTGGATGTATTGTGATCAACTGACGGGTTGGATAGTTCCGAAAAAGGATATTAATTATTCGAAAATCGTGAAAGAGGATCGGCCGGGTTATTTCCCTTTATGGCAGATATCTTCCGGTAAAGGCCGGTTGAGTTTGGAGAAAAACAATAAACGCAGCAGCTTGGCCGCCTTATATTTAGAGTATGTCAAAGCTGATGAAAACCCGATAATGTTTGAACCGATTTTACATTATGCTTCACTCTATCCGCCATTAAATTTAAGTTTTTGGCGCAGATTGACAATCGAAGTATTTAATTCTGATCATCATGTTAAAAAAATCTTTTTGATGTTGGAAGACGAAGACGGTAATACTGTAAGATCGGTTCCGCATCAAATTAAAGATGTCTTGGCGTGGCAAAAAATTAGTTTTATAATTGATGAGATGCCGGTTGATTTAAGTAAAATCAAGCGTTTGCAATTTATTTTACAATCAAATTATGCAGATGGTAATTTAACTATAGATTCTGTATTCGGTGAAGGTAGAAAAATTATCGAAAAGGAAGTTGAGGAAATTGATGAAGAGAATTGACGCTATTGAAAAGAATTTTGTGCCACAAGACCGTGAAGCAGAAATATATGCTCTGTGGCAGGAGAAGGAGTGTTTCACGGCTGATCCGAAATCAGGCAAAAAGCCTTATACAATTGTTATGCCGCCGCCGAATATTACCGGTGTTCTCCATATGGGTCATGCTTTAGATCTGACTTTACAGGACACATTGATCAGATTTAAGCGAATGCAGGGTTATGAAGTTCTTTGGTTACCCGGAACAGATCATGCTTCAATCGCTACTGAAATGAAAATTGTTGAAGAAATGCGTGAAGAAAATTTGGCCAAAGAAGATCTGGGACGTGAAAAGTTCTTAATTCGGGCTTGGAATTGGAAAGAGCGTTACGGTAATCAAATTGTTGAACAAATTAAACGTATGGGATCTTCTTGTGACTGGAGTCGTTTGCGTTTTACAATGGACGACGGTTTATCTAAAGCTGTGGAATCTGTCTTTATTAATTTATATAAAAAAGGTTTGATCTACCGTGGAAATCGTATGATTAACTGGTGTCCGGTCTGTATGACTTCTATTTCTGATGCTGAAGTAGAACATCAGGACCGTCAAGATCAGTTTTGGCATTTGCGTTACCCTTTGACTGATGACAGTGGTTTCTTGGAATTAGCAACGACCAGACCGGAAACAATGCTTGGTGATACAGCAGTTGCGGTTAATCCGGCAGATGAACGCTATCAGGATTTGGTCGGTAAAACGGTTAGATTACCTTTAGTTAATCGAGAAATTCCGATTATTGCCGATGATTACGTTGAACCGGAATTCGGAACCGGTGTTGTGAAAATAACTCCTGCTCATGATCCGAATGACTTTGAAGTCGGATTAAGACATAATCTGGAAGTAATTGATGTACTGAATGATGACGCAACAATTAACGAGCTTGGAGGAAAATATCAAGGTTTAACTCGGGAAGAAGCTCGGGAAAAAATAGTGGCAGATCTGATCTCGGAAGGTTTTTTAGTTAAAACAGAAAACATCGAACATGCTGTGGGTGCTTGTTATCGCTGTAATACAATAATTGAACCGAAATTGTCTGAACAATGGTTTGTGGCGATGCAAGAATTGGCTAAACCGGCAATTGAAGCTGTAAGATCAGGTGAAATAAAATTTGTTCCTGAACGATTCAATAAAACCTATTTTCACTGGATGGAGAATATTCGTGATTGGAATATTTCGCGTCAATTATGGTGGGGGCATCGAATTCCTGCCTGGTATTGTGAAGACTGTGGTGAAATTACAGTTCCGTGCCACCCGGGAGAAATTCCTGATCATTGCGATGTTTGTGGTTGTTCAAATTTAAGACAGGATGAGGATACTTTAGATACTTGGTTCTCCTCAGCGTTATGGCCTTTTTCAACTTTAGGCTGGCCGGAGCAAACCGAAGATTTAGAATTTTTCTACCCGACAGATGTTTTAGTAACCGGCTATGATATCATTACTTTTTGGGTTTCGCGCATGATTTTTTCCGGAATTGAACATACCGGTGAAATTCCATTTCATGATGTTTTGATTCACGGTATTGTGCGCGATGAATTGGGACGTAAAATGTCGAAATCTTTAGGCAACGGCATTGATCCGCTTGAAGTTATTGATCAATATGGTGCAGATGCTCTGCGTTTTGCTTTAGTTGCCGGAGTTGCAGCAGGTAACGACTTACGCTATCAAACCGAAAGGATTGAGAACGGACGTAATTTTATAAATAAATTCTGGAATGCTTTCCGTTTTGTGATGCTGAATATCGAAAATGAAATCAGTTTTGTCGATTTGGATTTAGATTATAGGGCAGCTGACCTGGCAATAGAAGATAAATGGATTTTGAGCAATTTACAAAATTTGATTAAGGAAGTTTCTTATAATATGGAGCAATACGATTTGGGAATTGCTCTAACTAAAATTTACAATTTCTTATGGGACAATTTCTGTGACTGGTATATTGAAATGGTCAAAGCGCGCTTACAAGGTGAAGATAAGAAATCAAAACTAATAGCACAATCAGTTCTTAATTATGTGCTTTGTCAATGCATGGCACTTTTACATCCGTACATGCCCTTTGTAACAGAAGAAATCTATAAATCACTTTTGCATCAAGACGGTTTGCTAATAAATCAAGCTTGGCCGGAAGTTGATGACAAATTGGTTTTCTCAGAGGATGCTGCTCAAATGGAAATCTTAATTGAGGTTATTCATGGTGTGCGAAATATCCGAGCAGAGATGAATGTTCCGCATAATCGCAAATCCGGTTTGCTGATTGTTTCAGAATCAGCTGCTGTACGTTCAATTTTTGATAATGCAGCTCAAAGCTTAGAAAATTTGGCAGGTATTGATGAAGTCACAATTCAAACCGATAATTCGCATGTTCCTGAAACCGCAATTACGTTGCCGTTTAGTGCAGGAACAGCTTATCTGCCTTTAGAGGATCTGATTGATCTGGCAGAAGAGAAAAAACGACTTGAAAGTGAATTGGAAAAATATGAAGCTGAAATAAACAGAGCAGAAAAAAAATTAGCAAATAAAAATTTTACTGATAAAGCACCGGAACAAGTAGTTGCTAAAGAAAGACAAAAACTGGAAGATTACCGCAATATATATCAGCAAACCGAAATTCGTTTGAAAACTTTGATTAAAGAATAAATTTGGAAGAATAAATTGAGAAGAATAAATTGAGAAGAATAAATTGAGAAGAAGAATAAATTGATCTTGTTATGGAGCCGGTTGTGATTGAAGATTTAGTGTTTTAGTAATATAATGTGTTTATTATCAATTTTGTAAAAAGTTTAACAAATAAGATTAATTTAAAGGAGAATTAAAATGGCATTAGTAACAACAGAGAAGATGTTTAAAGATGCATATGATGGCGGCTATGCGATAGGTGCTTTCAATGTAAATAACATGGAAATTGTCCAGGGTATCACGGAAGCGGCAAATGAATTAAATTCACCTTTGATTTTGCAAGTTTCTTCAGGTGCCAGAAAATATGCAAATCATACATATTTGATGAAATTAGTTGAAGCGGCAGTTCAAGAAACCGATATTCCAATTGCTTTACATTTAGATCACGGTGATACTTTTGAATTATGTAAAAGCTGTATTGACGGTGGTTTCACCTCAGTAATGATCGACGGTTCGCATTTAGACTATGAAGATAATGTTGCTTTAACCAAACAGGTTGTTGAATATGCTCATGCACATGGCGTTGTTGTTGAAGCGGAATTAGGACGTTTAGCAGGTATTGAAGATGAGGTTAATGTATCAGCTGAAGATTCAAGCTATACAGATCCGGATGAAGTTGAAGATTTTGTAACACGTACCGGTTGTGACTCATTAGCAATTGCGATCGGAACCAGTCATGGTGCTTATAAATTTAAACCCGGTACCGACATAAAATTAAGATTTGATATTTTAGATGAAGTAGCGAAAAGACTTCCCGGTTTCCCGATCGTTTTACACGGTGCCAGCTCGGTCATTCCTGAATTTGTAGAAATGATCAATGCTAACGGCGGTGCTTTAGAAGATGCATTAGGCTGTCCGGAACCGATGCTGAGAGAAGCAGCACGCAGAGCAGTTTGCAAAATTAATATCGACTCTGATTTGCGTTTGGCTATGACAGGTACAATCAGACGTGTCTTTAATGAATCTCCGGCAGAGTTCGATCCGCGTAAATATTTGGGACCTGCTCGCGATGCTATTCGTGAACTGGTCAGACATAAAATTACCGATGTTTTAGGCTCAGACGGCAAAGCATAGTAATATTTGTAAAAACTGAATTTAATAAAATAATAAGATATAAAATACTTTAGAAAATTTAATTAACAAGGGACTGTCTCGAAATAAAAGAGTTTTGAGCAGTCTCTTTTAAAATTCTCTTTTAAAATATAAAAAATTTTAGATATAAAAGATTTTAGATTTCCGAAAAATCCTAACCATGATCCCAGCTCACTTTTCCGCGTTGGACAAATGAAGATTTGCCTAGCTCAAAATTCTGAGCAGAAACCGGTCTCCTAATCATAGAAACTGCTCATTTTTCCGCGTTGGACAAATGAAAATTTGCACAGCTCCAAATTCTGAGCAGAAACCGGTCTCCTAATCATGGAAACTGCTCACTATTCCGCGTTGGACAAATGAAGATTTGCCCAGCTCCAAATTCTGAGCAGAAACCTTTTTGTGCAGTTACGACAATTCCGTAAACGTTTAAGTTGTTAAAATCAACAAATAAATCATTGAATTTATTACTGCAAACGTTTACGATAAAGACAAATAGATGCCTGACGAAGAGGCAGAAGGAGGAAAAAATGGAGGCTGAAAAAAGAAAAGCAATTACTAATGTAGAAGATTTAGCAAAAGCCTTGAGCCGTTTGAAGGAGGCACAGAAAATCTTCTCTACATTTTCACAAGAACAGGTAGACAAAATTTTCTTTGCTGCTGCTAGCGCTGCGAATAAGGCAAGAATTCCCTTAGCTAAACTAGCCGTAGAAGAAACAAAAATGGGAGTCGTTGAAGATAAAGTCATTAAGAATAATTATGCTTCTGAGCATATTTATAATGCTTATCGTGATACTAAAACTTGCGGCATTATTTCAGAGGATCAAGCTTTCGGTCATAAGATTATTGCGGAACCTGTTGGAGTTGTAGCAGCAGTTATACCAACTACAAATCCGACTTCAACAGCAATCTTTAAATGTTTGATTTCTTTAAAAACCAGAAACGCTATTATTATTTCCCCTCATCCCAGAGCAAAAGAATGTACTATAGAGGCAGCGAGGATTGTAGCGGAAGCTGCTATAGCTGCAGGTGCTCCTGAAGGAATAATTGATTGGATCGATATTCCTTCTCTGGAATTAACCAATATGGTTATGAAAGAATCAGATATTATTTTAGCTACCGGTGGCCCCGGTATGGTCAAATCAGCATATTCTTCCGGCAAACCTGCCTTAGGTGTTGGTGCGGGGAATACACCGGCTATTATTGACAAATCAGCAAATATAGAATTAGCAGTTAATTCTGTCATTCATTCTAAAACATTTGATAATGGCATGATCTGTGCATCAGAACAAGCAGTCATAGTAGCAAAAGAAATTTATAATGAGGTGAAAACAGAATTTGCTAAACGCGGTTGTTATTTTTTGCAAGACAAAGAAATAGATAAAGTTAGAAAAACTATTATTATAAATGGTGCTTTAAATGCGAAAATTGTAGGGCAATCCGCAGCAACAATCGCAGAAATAGCAGATGTGAAAGTTCCTCAAGGAACCAAAATTTTAATAGGTGAAGTTCAATCTGTCGAATTGTCCGAAGAATTTGCTCATGAAAAATTGTCTCCCGTTCTGGCTATGTATAAAGCTGACGATATAGAAGATGCATTTGCAAAAGCTGAGGCTTTGATAGCTGATGGCGGATATGGTCATACTTCTGCAATATATTTAAATGAATTAACAGAAAAAGCTACATTAAGAGAATTCGAACAAAGAATGAAGACATGCCGAATTCTTGTTAATACTCCATCATCTCATGGCGGAATCGGTGACTTATATAATTTCAAATTAACACCATCTTTAACTTTAGGTTGTGGCTCCTGGGGTGGTAATTCAGTAAGTGAAAATGTAGGTGTTAAACATTTACTGAATATTAAAACGGTTGCTGAGAGGAGAGAAAATATGCTGTGGTTTAGAATTCCATCTAAGATTTATATTAAAAAAGGTTGTTTGCCTGTTGCCTTGAGAGAGTTAAAAGAAGAAGAAAATAAAAAACGTGTCTTTATCGTTACAGATGAGTTTTTATATAAAAATGGTTTTACAGATGCCATTGAAAAGCAATTAGATGAAATGGGAATCAATCACCAAACATTTTTCAATGTCCAGCCGGATCCCACTTTAGCTTCTGTTTATGAAGGTACAGCACAGATGAATCAATTCCAGCCGGATACAATTATCGCAATTGGGGGTGGTTCCGCTATGGATGCTGCAAAAATCATGTGGGTTCTCTATGAGCATCCGGATGTTGATTTCAAAGATATGGCAATGCGCTTCATTGATATTAGAAAACGGGTTTATAAATTTCCCAAGATGGGACAAAAAGCATATTTTGTTGCAATTCCAACTACAGCAGGCACAGGTTCAGAAGTTACACCTTTCTCAGTTATCACAGATGAAAAAACACAAATTAAGTATCCGATAGCTGATTATGAATTATTACCTCAAATGGCAATCATTGATGTTGATTATCATATGACTGCACCGAAAAGTGTTACGGCTGCTTCCGGTATTGATGTAGTTACACATTGTATGGAAGCATTAGTGGCTATGTTGGCTACAGATTATACAGATGGAATTGCGTTACATGCTTTGAAAAATACATTTAAATATTTGCCTCGTTGTTATGATGATGGAACCAACGATGTAGAAGCTCGTGAAAAAATGGCGAATGCAGCCTGTATGGCGGGAATGGCGTTCGGCAATGCTTTCCTGGGAATTTGCCATTCATTAGCACATAAATTAGGTGCTTATCATCATTTACCACATGGTGTTGCTAATGCATTATTATTAGAACAAGTCATTCGCTTTAATGCCAGTGAACAGCCTGTTAAAATGGGGACTTTCTCACAATATCAATATCCCAATGCATTACAAAAATATGCTGAAGTAGCTGATTATTTAGGATTAGGCGGTAAAAATGACGAAGAAAAATTAGAAAATTTAATAGCAGAATTTAAAAAGTTAAGGAAGCATATTGAAATCAAAGACTCTATCAAAGAATATGGAGTTGATGAAGAAGTATTCTTAAGTACATTAGATGAAATGGTAGAAAATGCCTTTGACGATCAATGTACCGGTGCAAATCCACGTTATCCGCTGATGAGTGAGATAAAACAAATATATCTCAATGCATATTATGGCGAATCGACATTTGCAGAACCCGATATGCCTAATGAATCGCAATTAAAAAAGAAAAACAGATCCAAGAAAGCATAGGTGATGAAGATGAAATTTAAAAATTTAATTGCAGAAAGAAAAAATAAAAAAATCTATGAGGCAGATGGAAAAGTTTATAAGACTTTTGATAAAAGTTTTTCAAAAGCGGATATTTTAAATGAAGCTTTGAATACAGCCAGAGTAGAAGAAGAGACAGAGCTAGATATTGCTAAAATTGTCGGAGTAGAAATGAATGAAACAGATTCTGTTATCATTATGAACTACATCGAAGGAGACAATTTACAAGATTTGATGGATGCAAATCCTGATAAGGAAGATGAGTATTTGGAATTTTTTGTAGATTTACAAATAAGCGTTCATGCGCAAAAAGCACCGATGTTAAATAAATTAAAAGACAAAATGCATCGTAAAATATCAGAAACCGATCTTGATGCCACGACCAGATATGATTTACATACCCGTTTAGAATCTATGCCGAAACATGACAAAGTATGTCATGGTGACTTCAATCCATCTAATATTATTGTAGCGAAAGATGATACACCTTATATTTTAGATTGGTCGCATGTAACCAGAGGAAATGCTTCGGCTGATGTTGCCAGAACCTATTTATTGTTTAAGCTGAAAGCGCAAGATGAATTAGCAGAAAAATATTTAAATTTATTCTGTAAAAAAACAGATACTGCAAAACAATATGTGCAATTATGGATGCCGATTGTGGCAGCAAGTCAATCAGTTAAAGGCAATGAAGAAGAAAGAGAATTCTTGTTATCTTGGGTAGAAGTAGTAGATTATCAATAAAACAGTGGCTTCTCAATAAAATAGTGGCTTCTCAATAAAACAGTAGCTTCTCAATAAAACAGTGGCTTCTCAATCAACTAGCAAAGGAAAACCGCTTTCTACCACAATGTAATGGTTGAAGCGGTTTGCTATTGAGATAAGTATATTAATGAAACTAATGAAATTGCTAAATCAATTAGAAGCTTTTGTATAATAATTTGTTAATTCGTATAAAAATCAGGAACAGCTCTTTACATTATTATATTAAAGAAGTAGTTTAGTCTTAATTATCATTTTTGAAATAGATTAATTTTCAAATTAATCAAAACTTAATTTTGAAAATGATTTGCAACTAGATTTTTCAGAGGAAACGCGTGATCTGTTGAAACCGATAGAGAGGCAAAGCAGGTGGAAATTGCCGGCAGAGACTTATTACTACTCAGTTCCTCGTATCAGACGTGATTTTTCTTTGAGGTTTTCAGATTATTGAACCTCAAATATATTAGTCCGAGTAATTTCTTTTATACCTGATCGAGAAATCAAAAGATCAGGATGATATTAAAAGTAAATTATTGAATGATAGAAAAATACCAGTTAAATAGATGCAGAGTGAATGAATTGCAAGATTCATTAATTTGGGTGGTACCGCGATAATTCGTCCCAGAGAGCAGTCTCTGGGTTTTTTTATTTAAGCGGAAAATTATCAGGAGGAAATATGATAAAAATATTTGATACAACCTTGAGAGACGGAGAACAATCGCCCGGTTGTTCGATGAATTTACATGAAAAATTACAAATGGCAAGACAACTCGAACGTTTGGGTGTTGATATCATCGAAGCCGGATTTCCCGCTGCTTCACAAGGCGATTTTGATGCCGTTCAAGCAATAGCTCGCACTTTAAATAAGACGGTGATCTGTGGTTTAGCTCGTTGTACCAAGAATGATATTGATGCTGCATATAACGCGATTAAAGATGCAAAGTTTAAAAGAATCCACGTATTTATTGCTACTTCGGATATCCATTTAGAATACAAATTAAAGAAGACGAGAAAAGAAGTTTTAGCAGATATTGCTGAATATGTCAGTTATGCTAAATCATTGGTTGATGATATTGAGTTTTCTTGTGAAGATGCTTCACGTACGGATTTGGATTTTTTATGTGAAGCTGTCGATATTGCAATTCAGAATGGTGCAACAACGATTAATTTACCTGATACAGTTGGTTATGCTGTGCCGGAAGAATATGCCAATATGATAAAAACTGTGATTGAGAATGTACCGAATGCCGATAAGGTAGATATTTCTGTACATTGTCATAATGACTTAGGCTTAGCTGTAGCAAATTCTCTGGCTGCGGTTAAGGTAGGAGCTGCCCAAGTTGAATGTACCATCAACGGAATTGGCGAACGTGCAGGTAATGCAGCTTGTGAAGAAATTGTAATGGCGTTGAAAACTCGTCATGATTATTACGGTGAAGATACCGGGATTAAGACTACGGAAATCATGCGAACTTCCAATCTGTTACAACAAATTACCGCCACTCGTGTAAGCCCGACAAAACCGATTGTGGGTAAAAATGTATTTGCGCATGAATCAGGAATTCATCAGCATGGAGTTTTACAAGAAAAATCAACATATGAAATTATGGATCCGGCTATGATCGGTTTGGTAGAAACTGAAAATCTTGTCTTGGGCAAACATTCCGGTAAACATGCTTTGCGAGCTAAACTTGAAGAATTAGGTTATGAAGTTGATGATCAACAAATGGAAGAAGTTTTTGTTGATTTCAAGAATATAGCAGATACTAAAAAAGATATCTATGATCGTGACATTCATGCTTTAATGCTCAGAGAGTATCAAAAAGTCAGTGGCGGTTACGAATTGGTTGACTATTCTTCTTTTACCAGCAATGGCAAAGAATCAAAAACAATTATTAAACTCAGCGATGGCAAAGAAACGATTGAACGTGTCGGTTCGGGTGCCGGACCGGTCGATGCTGCCTTTGATTGTATGGCAAATATCGTCGGAGATAAATTCCAATTAGAAGATTTTGCAATTCATTCGGTAACCAGAGGTAAGGATGCTTTAGGTGAGACATTCCTAAGTTTAAGAAGTAACGGTCAAGTGTTTAACGGCAAAGGTCTGAGCAATGATATTATTAAATCAAGCATTATTGCATATGTAAATGCTGTAAATCAACAAAAACAGATGCTGGATTAAATATTCGAAATATCTGATTAATTATTTATATATTTAATTATTTACTAAATTGAATATACAAGCTGTAACGTCAGGAGAGCTTTAAATGCAGAAAACTTTATTTGACAAAATTTGGGAAAAACACGTAATTGTGACGAAAGATGATAAAGATTTACTTTATATAGATTTACATTTAATTCATGAAGTAACTTCTCCCCAAGCTTTCGAAGGATTACGTTTGAAAAATCGCAAATTAAGAAGACCCGATCGTACTTTTGCCACGATGGATCATAATACACCAACCATTGCGGCACATCGCGATGTAATCTCGGATCCGTTGTCAGCTGAACAGTTGAAAAGCTTGGCTGATAATTGTGCAGAATTCGGCGTGACCTTATTTGATATGGAGTCTCAATATAACGGAATTGTCCATATGATCGGCCCTGAATTAGGCTTAAGTTTACCCGGCAAAACAATAGTATGCGGCGACTCTCATACTGCGACTCACGGTGCTTTAGGAGCTCTTGCTTTTGGTATCGGCACCAGTGAAGTGGAAGATGTTTTTGCGACCCAATGTATGTGGCAAACGAAACCGAAAAATATGGGAGTGAAGATTGTCGGGAAACTGTCGGATAATGTTTTTGCTAAAGATATTATCTTAAAATTGATTGCCGACAACGGTGTCTCTTTCGGTACCGGATATGCAATTGAATATTACGGTGAGACTATTGAAAATATGTCGATTGAAGAAAGATTAAGTTTATGTAATATGTCAATCGAAGGCGGAGCAAAATTCGGCATGATTAAACCGGATCAAAAGACTTTGGACTATATTGAAGGTAGACTCTATACGCCGAAGGGTGAAGATTTTGAAAAATTCAAAGAATCAATTAGTGACTTATACACGGATGATGAGTCTTTGTTTGATAAAATTATTACTCTAGATGTAACCGACTTAAAACCTCAAGTCAGTTATGGCACGAATCCTTCCATGACCGTAGACATTGATCAAGAATTTCCTGAAATAAAATCGCCGGAAGATCAAACTGCTTATCAATATATGGGTCTTAAACCGGGCATGAAAGCTGCCGATATACCAATTGATTTTGTTTTTATCGGTTCTTGCACCAATGGAAGAATTAACGACTTGCGAATAGCTGCGGAAGTGATGCAGGGCAAAAAGATAGCGGACAATATCACTTGTGTAATTGTTCCGGGTTCAATGCAAGTTTTACAGCAAGCTGAACAGGAAGGTTTAGTTGATGTCTTCGAAGAAGCAGGCTGCGAAATGCGCATGCCCGGCTGTTCATATTGTCTGGCAATGAATGAAGACAGAGTTGCTCCGGAAACACATTGCGCCTCAACCTCAAATCGTAATTTTGAAGGCAGGCAGGGTGAACGTTCCAGAACGCATTTAATGAGTCCTTATTTAGCAGCAAAAACTGCAATCGAAGGGAGAATCAGCCTTGGATAAATTAGATATTGTAAAATCAAAAGCTACAGTAATTTTTAAAGACAATATTGATACAGATATTTTGATTCCGAAAAACTACTTAAAATCCACGAAACGCACAGGTTTTGCTGATGCTCTGTTCGCTCCGTGGCGTTATGATGAAACCGGAAAACCGATTGAAGATTTTCCGTTAAATCAAACTGCCAATCAAGGAAATCAAATTTTGATTGCCGGCGAAAACTTCGGTTGCGGTTCATCACGTGAACATGCAGCATGGGCTTTACAGGATTTCGGCTTTAAAGTTGTAATTGCCGGCAGTTATTCGCCAATTTTTTATATGAATTATTTAAATAATTTGAAGTTGCCTTTGATTTTGGGTAGAGCGGAACGGGAAGCTCTGATTGAGCAAAATTCCGAAATTACGGTTAATTTGATTGATAAGACTGTGACAGCCGGTAACTTATGTTTTTCTTTTGCAATAGAAAATGTATATCGGGAAAAACTGCTGAAAGGGCAGGATGGCATCGAAGAGATTTTGGAATATATAGATTTAATAGAAGAACATGAGAGAAAATATGCAAAATAAGAAAATTTTAGTTTTAAAAGGTGACGGTGTCGGTCCTGAAATTATTGATTGTGCATTGGAAGTATTATCGGCGATCTCTGATAAATCGGGTGAAAAGTTTACTTTGGATTTTGCTGATATAGGTGGTGTGGCAATAGATAAGTACGGTAATCCTTTTCCGGAAGAAACCGAGCAAAAACTGCAAGATGTTTCAGCAGTTTTACTGGGAGCGGTTGGCGGTCCTAAATGGGACAATATCGATCCTGCAATCAGACCGGAAAAAGGTCTTTTGGCTTTACGTAAAGCTTTAGGTGTTTACGCAAATTTGCGACCGTGTCAAATTTATCCGGGTTTAATTGATAATTCACCTTTGAAACCGGAATATCTGAAAAATGTAGACTTTGTAATCGTCCGCGAATTAGTGGGCGGAATATATTTCGGTAAGCGTGATACATTTATTGAAAACGGTTTGCGTACAGCTTTTGACGAAGAACGTTATGATGAAGCGGAAATTAAACGTATAGCGATTTATGCTTTTGAAACTGCGATGGGGCGTTCGAAAAAATTAACTTTGGTCGATAAAGCAAATGTTTTAGATTCGTCAAAATTGTGGCGTGAAGTTGTCGCGGAAATTGCCGAGGATTATCCGGAAGTTGAATTGGAATTTCTATACGTAGATAATGCCGCTATGCAATTGATTCGTCAGCCGAGCAGTTTTGATGTTATTTTAACCAATAATATTTTCGGTGATATCTTATCGGATGAAGCAAGCCAAATTGCCGGTTCGATCGGTCTTTTACCTTCGGCAAGTTTGGGTGCCGAGGTCGGACTTTATGAACCGATTCATGGTTCGGCACCTGATATTGCAGGACAAAATATTGCAAATCCTTTGGCGACAATTTTGTCCTTGGCAATGCTTTTGCGTTATTCTTTCGGTCTGCATGCTGAAGCCGATCAGATTGAACAAGCTGTGAAACAAGTTTTGGCTAACGGCCATCGCACGAAAGATCTGGCGCCGGATGATTATTTGGGTACACGTGAGATTACTCATGAAGTGATCAAAAATTTATAAAAATGATGCTTGAAAGTTACAATTCAATTTATTTGAATTTACATCGTATTTAGCTATTAGCAAGAAATGTTCTGTAAGTTATATAAAATATGTGAGAATTAATGATAGAATATAAAAATGTTTCTTTTATAAGAGACGGCAATCTGATAATTGACAATATAAGCTTCAAAATCGGTCAAAATGAAAACTGGGTTGTGTTAGGACCGAATGGAGCCGGCAAAAGCATTTTGTTTTCGATGCTGATGGCATATAACATTCCGACTAAAGGTGAAATTAAAGCTTTTGGTAAAACATTCGGTGAGTACAATTGGAACAGAATTAAATCTCGCATCGGTATTGTTTCATCGACTATGTCACGTTTTGAATCGGTTCTCAATCGAATGCGAATTTTTGAGATTGTACTTTCGGGTTTAAAACGGTCAATTGGAATATACGAAAAGATCACTGAAGCGGAAAAGAAAAAAACAGAACAATTTATCGCTCAATCAGGTTTTGACTCGATGCAATATAAAAACTATCGTAATCTTTCTGCAGGAGAAAAAAAGAAAACAATGATCCTGCGTAGCTTGATTACTGAACCCGATATATTAATTTTGGATGAACCGTGTTCTTCTTTGGATTTATTTCAAAAAGAGCAAATATTACGAACCTTGAGCAAAATAAAGAATACAAATATGATTTATATCACACATGATATAACGGAAATTATTCCTGAATTCGATCATATAATGATGTTAAAAGAAGGTAAAATTTTAGCTCAAGGAGACAAAAAGGAAATTCTTAATCCGGAGAATTTACGAGCATTATATGGCTTAGATGTAGAAATTAATAATATTGATGATCGACCGACGATCAGAGTGATCAATAATTATTAATTGGCAGAGGATGTTAAGATTCAGATAAAAATCTTTATTCTGAATGAAAAAATAAAAGAAAGAAAAAATCTTTATATAAATGACAAATTAAAGATTGAGGAGGGATGAGATGAAATATACAGGAGCGGAAATTTTAATCAAAACATTGCTTGATGAAGGCGTAGATACCATATTCGGTTATCCCGGCGGAGCTGTAATTGATATCTATAACGCTCTTTTTGATTACCAAGATCAAATCAGACATATAAGGCCGAGCCATGAGCAAGGCGGTGCACATGCAGCTGATGGCTATGCCAGAAGTACGGGTAAAACCGGTGTCTGTATAGCTACCAGCGGTCCAGGTGCAACCAATATGATTACCGGTATAGCAACAGCATATATGGACAGCATTCCTTTGGTTTGTATTACAGGTAATGTTGCAAGCCATTTGATCGGTAAAGATGCTTTCCAGGAAATAGATATTTACGGTGTGACGATGTCGGTCACCAAACATAATTTCATGGTAAGTGATGTTGCAAAATTACAGGATACAGTTCGCAAGGCGTTCAGTATAGCTAATTCAGGTCGTAAGGCTCCGGTTCTGATCGATATACAAAAAGATGTCATGCAAAACATGTTTGAATACGAACCGAAACCAAGTTTGCCTTTAGCCGAAACACCTCAATTTGAACAGAATGAAATTGAAGAATTGGCTGAATATATCAATAATGCTGAAAAACCGATTATCTATGCCGGTGGCGGAGTTAATTCTGCCAATGCCAGTCCGGAATTGCGAGAATTGATGAATAAAGCCAATATTCCTGCGGTAAATACGATTATGACGATCGGTGTTTTGGGTCCGATTGATCAACTGAATCTTGGCATGGTAGGTATGCATGGCAAGAATAGCTCGAATTTTGCAATAGAGAATTCGGATTTAGTTATCGCTTTAGGAACCAGATTTTCCGACCGGGTTGCTCTTAATACAAAACATTTTGCACCCGACGCAAAAATCGTTCAGGTTGATATTGATGCAAGTGAGATGAACAAAAATATTAAAGTCGATTATGCAGTAGTCGGTGATGTCAAAGAAGTATTGACAGAATTGCTGCCCTTAATTGATACAAAGAAACGTGAAGCTTGGCTGGAAAAAATTGCCGAATTCAAAAAAGATGATTATGAAGCACCGTGCTGTGAAGAACAAATTAAACCGCATCAATTGATTTCGTATGTTGTTAATGAACTTGGCGAAGATTTAATTGTCGTTACCGATGTCGGACAACATCAGATGTGGACAGCTCAATGTTGTGCCAGAACCAAACCGCGTACTTTCCTAACAAGCGGCGGATTGGGAACCATGGGTTTCGGTTTCGGTGCGGCAATCGGTGCCAAAGTCGGTAATCCTGATAAACCGGTTGTTTTGTTTACCGGTGACGGTTCATTTACGATGAACATGAATGAATTGAAAACCGCAGTTGATCATAATATCAAAACGACAACTATTATTTTGAACAACCACACTTTAGGTATGGTTCGTCAGTGGCAAAACTTGCTTTATAATAAGCGCTTCAGTCAAACCGATATCAGCCATTCATTTGATTATGTTAAGTTAGCTGAGGCTTTCGGAGCCAAAGGTTACAGTTGTAAAACTGTAGATGAGTTTAAAACAGCATTTGCTGATAGTCAAAAACAAGATGGACCGGTTATTATTGAAGTATTGATTGATCAAGATGAATTAGTCTTGCCGATGATTCCGGCCGGTGGTACGGTAGAAGATATAATTATGGAGTAAGCTTATGAAAAAAATGAGAGTATTGAGTATTTTAGTCAAAAATAATGCCGGAACCTTAACCAGAGTTGCCGGATTGTTTGCCAGAAGAGGATATAATATTGATACTTTGACTGTTTCCGCAACCAAAGATCCCAAATTTTCCAAAATTACATTGACTGCTGAATTGGATGATTTTGAAACAAGTCAATTAATGAGCCAAACCGCTAAGTTACAAGAAGTAGTTTCGATTGAAGAACTTTTTGATCACAATTCTGTTTTACGAGAAATCCTTTTAGTAAAAGTAGCTGTGACACATGAATGTCGCAGCAAACTGATTGAGATTGCAAATGTTTATAAAGGTGTTGTAGTTGACCTTTCACGTGAAAGTATGATTATTGAACTCACGGGTAAACCGCAGAAAATAGATGCATTTATCAGTGTAATCGATAATTTTAATATTATTAATTTTTGCAGAACCGGCGTAACAGCAGTTCAAAGATGATAGGAGGAAGAAAATGGTTGAGAAGTATTATGACAAAGATTGCAATTTAGACGTATTAACCGGAAAAACCGTAGCGATTATCGGTTTCGGCTCACAAGGACATGCTCACGCTTTAAACTTAACAGAGAGCGGAGTTAAAGTTGTTGTCGGTTTGGCACCAAATTCAAAAACCAGAGTAACAGTTGAAGAATTCGGTTTGGAAGTGATGGCCGTTTCGGAAGCTGCTAAACGTGCAGATATTGTTATGATGTTGGTTCCGGACGAAGTATCCGCCAATATTTATAATAATGAAGTTGCACCCTATATGGTTGCCGGTAATACTTTGATGTATGCTCACGGTTTCAATATTCATTATAACTTGGTCATTCCTGCCGAGGATATTGATGTAATCATGGTTGCGCCAAAAGGACCGGGTCATACTGTGCGTAGCGAATACGAAAGAGGCTTTGGTGTTCCTTCATTAATTGCAGTTTACCAAGATGCAACGGGTAATGCCAAAGAAACAGCTTTAGCGTATGCATCTGCAATTGGTGCCGGTAGAGCGGGTATTTTAGAAACAACATTCAAAGAAGAAACCGAAACAGATTTATTTGGTGAACAGGCAATTCTTTGCGGCGGTGTAACCGCATTGATGAAAGCCGGTTTTGAAATTCTGGTTGAAGCCGGTTATGAACCGGAAATGGCATACTTTGAATGTATTCATGAAATGAAATTGATCATAGATATGGTTGTCGCCGGCGGTTTCAAGAATATGAGAAACTCCATCTCGAATACGGCAGAATATGGCGATTATGTATCCGGACCAAAAGTAATTGATGAATATGTGAAAGAAAGCATGCGTGATATCTTAGATGACATTCAAACCGGCAAATTTGCATCTGAATTTATTCAAGAAATGTCATCAGGCAAGAAAATCCGTTTCTTAACTACCAGACGCAAGGAAGCCGAACACCAATTGGAAAAAGTCGGTGAAGAATTGCGCGGTATGATGCAAGGCTTAGATAACAAGTAAGCAAATTTGTGATTGCCAGGCAATAAGCCATTAGTTTTTTAATTTTTATCTGCCACTCTGAGTAGGCAATTTCAGAATGAATGTATTATACCCAAATTAGCTGGTTTGAAAATTATTTTAATATAAATGATATAGGGAGGGAAACATGAAATTAGCGAGTGATGAGGTTTTACGTGGAGCTGAAAGAGCGCCTAATCGCAGTTTGTTCTATGCATTGGGTTATACCGAAGAGCAATTACAACGTCCGTTGATCGGAGTTGTCAGTGCTTACAGCGAAATAGTTCCCGGTCATATGAATCTTGATAAATTAACACAAAGTGTTAAAACCGGAGTTTTAATGAATGGAGGCACTCCGATCATGATTCCTTCAATTGGGGTCTGTGACGGAATTGCGATGGGACATCAAGGAATGAAATATTCTTTACCCAGCAGAGAATTGATTGCCGATAGCGTTGAATCAATGGCGATTGCTCATGGTATAGATGCTCTGGTTTTGATTCCGAACTGTGACAAAATAGTTCCCGGGATGATTATGGGAGCTTTAAGAGTTAACTTGCCAACCATTTTAGTCAGTGGCGGTCCGATGTTGGCAGGTCAAAGCGATCAAGGCTCGCTTAGTCTGTCTTCTTTATTTGAAGCGGTAGGTAGTTATAAAGCAAACATGATTACCGCGGAAGAGCTTTTGGAATGTGAACAGTCTGCATGTCCAAGTTGTGGCAGTTGTGCCGGAATGTATACGGCAAATTCGATGAATTGTCTGACCGAAGCAATAGGTTTGGCATTGCCCGGTAATGGCACAACACCTGAACCGTTTTCAGCCAGACAACGTTTGGCTAAAGAAACCGGTTTTATGATTATGGAATTGTTACGTAAAGATATCAGAATCAAAGATATTATTACGGAAGATTCAGTACATAATGCAATTGCATCGGATATGGCATTGGGTTGTTCGACCAATACAGTTTTACATTTATTAGCGATTGCGACTGAAGCGGGAATTGAATTAGACTTGAATATCTTTAATGAATTGAGTGAAAAGATCCCTAATCTATGTCATTTAGCACCTGCCGGACCTACTCACATGGAAGATTTATATTTTGCGGGAGGTGTAGGTGCCGTTCTTAAGGAATTAGCGAAAAAAGATTTAATCAATTTAGACTTATTGACGGTTACGACCAAGACAGTAGGCGAAAATATCGCCAATGTCAAAATTCGAGATAACGGTGCAATCAGATCGATCGACAATCCTTACAGTGAAGTCGGCGGTCTCGCAATCTTATACGGAAATATTGCGGAAAAAGGAGCAGTAGTTAAACGTTCAGCTGTAGCACCTGAAATGTTAAAACATGAAGGTCCGGCCAGAGTATTCAACAGTGAAGATGATGCGATTGCGACGATTTATGCAGGTGAAATCAATCCGGGTGATGTAGTTGTCATTCGCTACGAAGGTCCGAAAGGCGGACCCGGCATGCGTGAAATGCTCAATCCGACGTCGGCTTTAGCCGGTATGAAATTAGATAAGAGTGTTGCCTTAATCACCGACGGTAGATTTTCCGGAGCATCAAGAGGAGCATCAATCGGTCATGTGGCACCTGAAGCTGCATTAGGCGGTGCGATCGGTATTGTCCGAGAAGGCGATATAATTTCAATAGATATTCCGAATTATGAGCTTAATCTGAAAATATCCGATGAGGAATATGCTGAACGTATGGCAGGTTTTGAACCTAAAGAAACAAATGTGGTCGGAGGTTGGCTCAACCGTTATCGCAGATTGGTTACCAGTTCTGACAAAGGGGCTGTTTTAGAATGAACCAGAGTAAGCTAACTTTAGATAATGTTTATCGGGCAGCACATAGAATTAAAGAGGTTGTGCGCAAAACAGATATGATTGAGGCGCGAGCAATTTTTCCGAATGATAATATTTTTATGAAAACGGAGAATTTGCAAACAACCGGTTCTTTCAAAGTCAGGGGTGCTTATTTTAAAATTTCTCAACTGACCGAAGAAGAAAAGGCACGTGGCGTCGTTGCTTGTTCTGCCGGAAATCATGCTCAAGGCGTTGCTTTAGCCTGTAATCATTTAGGCATTGATTCAACAATTTTTATGCCGGAATCAGCACCGATTTCCAAAATAGAAGCTACACGTCATTATGGTTCTGAGATTATCTTAGCCGGTGACAATTACGATGATTCTTATGAAGCAGCTCTCCAATATATTGCCGAGCATGACAAAATATTTATTCACCCGTTTGATGATGAAGAAGTTATTGTCGGTCAAGCGACAATCGGTTTGGAAATCTTGGATCAGATGCCGGATGTAGACATTATTGTAGTACCTGTCGGCGGCGGAGGTTTGCTAGGCGGAATTGCTTATGTAATCAAAAGTCTGAAACCGGATTGTCAAGTAATCGGCGTAGAAGCTGCTAAAGCCCCTTCAATGGGTATGTCGCTTAAAGAAGATAAAATAATCAAAATATCGAGTCAGGATACTTTTGCTGACGGTATTGCAGTCAAGCAACCCGGCCCTGTAACTTTTGAATTAGCTAAAAAATACGTTGATCAGATGCTGACAGTCAGTGAAGATGAGATTGCGTATGGACTATTATCCTTAATGGAAAAACAGAAACTGGTTTGTGAGGGTGCCGGTGCGGTTGCATTTGCTGCAGTAGTATTTAATAAAATTGAATTCAAAAATAAAAAAGTATGTGTTTTGTTAAGCGGTGGTAATATTGATGTTAATATACTTTCAAGAGTTATTCGACGCGGTTTATTGGTTAGCGGACGCAATACGGAACTCAGTATCAGTTTGACTGACAAACCCGGTCAATTGCAAGCTGTAGCAACTGCAATTGCAGAATTGGGTGCCAATGTAACTGAAGTAAATTATAATCCGGGTGGCGAAAACACTGCGATTGATAGTTGTGTTATCAATATGAAACTGGAAACGAAAAACATAGAGCATATTCGTTTGATTGAAACTGTTCTGCGAGAGAAAGGGTTCAATCTAATCAGCAAAGAAGAGGCACGAGGCTGTTTTACAGAGGACTAAGGATTCGATAGGAGTTAATATGGAAATAAAAATTACATTAAATGAGAATCTTAAAGAAAAAATTAAAGATGAAAGCAAACTGGGTTTCGGTAATTATTTCACTGATCATATGTTTCTCATGGACTATACGGAAGGCAAGGGTTGGCATGATCCGCGAATAATTCCCTACCGGCCGATCAGCGTAGATCCTTCTTGTTTAACTTTCCATTATGGACAAACGGTTTTTGAAGGTTTGAAGGCTTATCGTTCAGCTGAAGATGAAATATTATTATTCAGACCGCAAGAAAATTTTAAACGGATGAATTTATCGTGTGACAGATTGTGTATACCGAGATTCGATGAAAAACTAGCTTTAGAAGCTCTCAAAAAGTTAGTAGATATAGAACGTGATTGGGTGCCTCATCAATCAGACTCATCTTTGTATATCAGACCGTTTATTTTTGCCGATGAGGAATTTCTTGGTGTACGTGTCAGTAAATCATATAAATTTATGATCATCTTAAGTCCGAGCGGACCTTATTATGCATCGGGACTTGATCCGGTCAAAATATACGTGGAAGAAAAGTATGTGCGTGCTGTTCCGGGCGGAATGGGAGAAGCGAAAACCGGAGGTAATTATGCAGTCAGCTTGATCGGTCAGGCGGAAGCGGAGAGTAAAGGCTATTCACAAGTTTTATGGTTAGATGGTGTTGAAAGAAAATATATCGAAGAAGTCGGCGCTATGAATATTTTCTTCGTAATTGATGATGTAATTATCACACCAATTCTTAACGGATCGATTCTTTCCGGTATAACCCGGAAATCAGTTTTGGAGTTGTTGCGTAAACAAGGTGCCAAAGTAGAAGAAAGAAAAATATCGATTGATGAATTAGTTGCCGCATATGATGACGGTAAATTACAAGAAGTTTTTGGAACAGGCACTGCAGCAGTTATTTCACCGGTTGGTGAATTAATGTATAAAAACAAAAAAATGGTTATTAATAATAATCAAATCGGGCCGATCTCCCAAAGTCTGTATGATAATTTGACCGATATTCAATGGGGGCGTCAACCCGGTCCGACCGGCTGGAGTATCAAAGTCTGAAGAACTGGCACGCGAAAAAACAATATTGTTTGCTCTTTGAATGTGAGTTTAATGGCAATCGATAAATAATATAAAGCCGGATTATGAAGAAACAGCATGGTTTGTTTTATGCAAGAAGAGTTGGTCAATAAATTAATTTCATCTGCAATTGCGGCAAGTAAAAAAAGCTACTCTCCCTATTCGAAATATCGAGTAGGTGCCGCTTTGCTTGGTGCAAGCGGAAAGATCCATACCGGTTGCAATGTGGAAAATGCATCTTACGGCGCCACGATTTGTGCTGAGCAAGCCGCTGTTGTAAAAGCAATTTCTGAAGGCGAAGAAAAATTTATAGCTTTGGCCATTCACGGTTCACCTCATGAACCAAAACCGAATCAAACTTATTATGCATATCCTTGTGGTATTTGTCGTCAAGTATTAAGTGAATTTGCCGAGCCTGATTTGACTATTTTGATTGTCCATTCAGAAGATAATTATCTGGAAAGAACATTAGCCGAATTGTTGCCCGATAGTTTTGGTTCTGCTAACCTGGAATTATAGTATATAGGTTGGAGGGTTCGATGGAAAAATTGTACCATATTCAATTAGATGATTCACATCAAGCGAAATACGCTTTGCTCCCGGGTGATCCTGCAAGAGCAGAGAAGATAGCACAGTTTTTGGATAATCCGAAATTTATCGGAAGCAATCGTGAATATACAACATGGCTCGGTCAAATAGAAGGTGAAAATATCTTAGTTATGTCAACCGGAATGGGTGGACCTTCAACGGCAATCGGTATTGAAGAACTCTTTCAAACCGGTGTGACAAATTTTCTCAGAATCGGCACTTGCGGCGGTATCAAACTTGATGTAATGGGGGGCGATCTTGTTATTGCAACCGGAGC
The DNA here is from genome assembly GCA_012518795.1 of Clostridiaceae bacterium. Classification (GTDB taxonomy): domain Bacteria; phylum Bacillota; class Clostridia; order Saccharofermentanales; family DTU023; genus UBA5436. Next base: position 1,070 of record JAAYRL010000006.1, on the reverse strand, counting down.
AATCAGGATGGATGGTACTCCGGATGAATATGTGCCTAAAGAATTTCCTGCAGTTGCTGATTTTGATTTTACCGGGAGTTTGGTTCAAGCTGCTAAAAAACTTAAGGTAAAGTATCATACCGGAATCGTGCATTGCAAAGATTCATTTTACGGCCAACATAGTCCGGGCAGAATGCCGATTGGCTATGAGCTTGAAGCCAAATGGGAAGCTTGGTTCAAAGCTAATTGTTTAGCTTCGGAAATGGAAAGTTCCACACTGTTTATCGTAAGTCAAATCCTCGGCGCCAGAGCAGCTTGCGTCTTAAACGTAATCTGGAATCAGGAAAGAGCCAAGCGCGGTTTATCTGATCCGCACCAACATGATACCGAGCTTGCTGTCAGAGTAGCTGTTGAAGCAGTGCGCGAAGATATTTTGCAACAAAAAGCTAAGGCGGATTAATAAAGGAATTATAATGGCAGATCCGGAATTAAGTTTTCAAGAATTACCTCTGGCATGGCAAGGTTTTTTGCAAGCATGTCAATCGTGCAAAAACTGTGAATTGCATAAAACACGTGACAATGTGGTAGTCTATCGCGGAAGTTTAACTGCACCATTAATGCTGATCGGTGAAGGACCGGGGGCTGAAGAAGATCGACAAGGCACGCCTTTTGTCGGCAGGTCGGGGAAGCTGTTAGATAGTTTACTACAAGCTCAGGAGTTTACCGAAAAGGATTTTCATATTTGCAATATTGTTAAATGCAGACCTCCCGGAAATCGTGTACCTACTGAAGAAGAGGCTCAAGCTTGTAAACGCTTGTTGAGTGCACAATTTACCTTGGTTAAGCCGAAAGTTATTGTGCTGATCGGCGCAACTGCTTACAAATATTTTACCAATCTGAAGGATCCTATTTCTAAAGTCAGGGGACAATGGATTGAAAATAGCGGCTACTATATTATGCCCACTTTTCACCCGGCATATTTGCTGCGTAATCCTAGCAAAAGACTTGAAATGTGGGAAGATTTCAAAAAAGTTAGAATGAAACTCGAAGATCTTAATTTGATTCAGCCGATGCAGCAGCCGTTTGAATTT
>JAAYRL010000054.1 GCA_012518795.1 Clostridiaceae bacterium | reverse complement strand
TTTTCCAATGCTTTATTTGTGTTGCACTTTTCCTATTCAATTTTCAAGGTTCTATTTTGTTTTTTACTTTCTGTTAGCTATAAAATCTTTTTATTTCTTTGTTGACTTTTTATAGCTGGTCTTATTCAAAACGTTGAATTAGCGATAAGAAATCTCGCCGATAAATGATTTTAACATTAATTCCGGGATATAGTTCTTCAAGTTTTTTAAGCTTTTTTCGTTTAGCACTGACATATCGTTGATCCATTGTGGTTAATTCCAAATACAAATCAAACTTAGGTAAATAGAAATCCGGACTGAATGCCATAGTTACTCTGTTTTCTTCATCCCATTCAACCGGAAAGAACTTAGGTTCATAACGCCATTCAACTTGATATAGGTTAAGCAACCTGGCAAATTCTTTTTCTGATTCGTTTTTGAATTCAGGTAAATTGGTGCTTTGCAGAATTGCTTGCTCGCTATTACCTTGTCTTGCTAAATGGCGATTGATTTCATAGTCCTCAATTAAAGCATTAGTTACACTTAAACAAGCATCTAAAGATAATTTATCCGTATTCAATATCAAATGAAAAGAATCGAATTGATTATCATCGGCTTGGAATAATGTACTAATAAAGCGACGATATTGGCGATCAATCCTTTGAGTTAAATCACCGGGGGAAATATCGACAATTTGGGAAGATGGAATGAATTTCTCCATGAATTTCAATTCATGTAGAGAATCAATAGAAGTAGTAAATTCTTTGTTCTTTTCTTTGTATTGTAAATAATTACGGTATTGTTCTTGAGAAGTTTCTATTCGCAGTTCACGAATTTCTAAGGGCGCAATGGTTCGCAAATGAATTGCTCGGGGATGATCTTTTAAAAAATAATTCGCACCGCAACCAAGTAATATTGCATTATGATTCTTTGCCCAATCATTAATAGAGCCTTCCAAATATGCTTTGAAGTTCATTTGCTGATCTGTAGTAATTGGCTCGAAAAAATATTTGGCACTTACTTCGAGCATCTGTTTTTCATGTTCGCTGGCTATCGGCTTGAGAAATATTTCGATCATTTGATCAAAATCTATTAGAGTATATCCGCTTTTATTTGATAAGCGTTCAGCGAATTCATCTCCAAAACTGCCTGCTTCTCTGGAAATAGTTAATATGGGCACTTGAACCTCTTTTCAGAAATGATCAGAAACTATAGAATATTATATCATGAAATTTATTGCGATTGAACTCGAACAATATGAATTAATTATTTAAAACTGCATCTAAAGGAGACTTAAATGACTGATAAAAATATTGTTAAATCAGGTATTGTCGGATATCCGTTGAATTATTCTATTTCACCTGCAATTCATAATTATTTGTATGAGCAGGCTGGTAGAAAAGGCGAGTATAAGGAGTTTAGAGTTCGACCTGAAGATTTTTCCGAGAAAATTGGTACTATCCTGAAAGAATATCAGTATTTGAATGTTACAATTCCATACAAAAAAGAGATAATTTCACATTTACAAGGAACTTCTGATAGTGCGAAGATTTTAGGTGTTGTCAATTCTGTTGCTCGTGAACAGGGTTATAATACAGACGGCATGGGATTGGAACTGGCTTTGGCGGAATGGCCGAAACCCGATCATGCAATGATTATCGGTGCAGGGAATACCTCACGGACAGCATTATATACTTTACTCGCTATGGAAATACCGAATATTTCTTTAATTCACAGAAATATAAATAATCTGAAGAAATTAAAGTGTGAATTTGCTGAAATTATTGAAGTGAAAGAATTATCTGCCGGAACTTATGAAAGCATGGCGACCGGACAACAAATTACCTTTATTAATGATCCGGAAGAAATCTTCAAATTCAATCAAACACCGGATCTGTTGATTAATACGACTTCAGCAGGAATGTACCCTGAAATTGAGCAAATTCCTTTGCCGGAAAAGATTATTCAACATATTTTAATTGAATCAAAACCGAGAGTATTTGATGTTATATATAATCCGATCCGCACCAAATTGTTGAAGCTGGCGACTGAGATGGACTTAGAAATCAAGAATGGACTCTCAATGTTATTCTATCAAGCATATGCTTCACATTCGATTTGGTTTGAAGAGGAATATTCTATTGAAAAAGCAGAAAAACTTTGGAAAAATTTTGTTGTGAAATTTGATCCGGAAAAATTTATTTTAGAAAATTGGTCAAATCAAGCAATCTAACTTTTTTTACAAATTAGTTTATAAATTTTTTTGAGGTAATATTTGAATTCTCGATAAATGCCTTTAAATAAATTTTGTAAATTAAATTTGCGAGGAAAAAACTGGGCTTTCATCTTTACATATGCACGAATCAACATCGCAATTTCCTGAGTATGAACTCGAGTATTGTAATGCATCATATAGTTTTTTGTATTTGGTGCAGCGTAGAAGAAACGATACCAAGCAGCATAAGCATCACCTATTCCAAATAAATGCCCTGCTTCATGTGCTGCTACTTGTCGCAAATGATGTGTACTGCGCAAATCATTAATTACTGCGTAACCGGGAAAGTTTCTACTCCAATTATAGCCGATACTTTCAATTTGTCCGGTGCGAAAAATCCCCCAGAACCTGCGGAATAGTCCACTCGCAACATGTGATGGTAAAATGCGAGGTTTTTTAATAAAAATCGGTATCGGTCTTTTTTTGCCCTCTAAAAAACGCTTAAGAAAAACAATTCTTGGATTTTGCTTACATGAAAGGCTATCTTCATCCAATTTTACGTATAACGGCAGTTCTGCTAAATGTTGTTCGGATAATTGACAGGATGTATCTTTTGAAGATTTATCAGCAAGTAATTTTGATTGTCGCTGTTCAGCTGAAATTTGTTTTTTTCTTTGCGACAATAAAAAGTCTGAACATGCCTGCTTAAGTTCTGAATTCATCGGATAAAGACCGGACCAATTTTGTTCAATACCTTCAATGACATGGTGTTTGTAGGATTGATTATGTGAGAAAATTTTTAGTGAAGATTTATTAAAACAGACACGAACTGTTAGTTGAAAACCGCTATGCGGATCATAGGTTAAATGTAAAGGGGAACGGCTCATAATAGCTCATAAGAATCTTTAAGAATTTTTGTTTGTCTGAATATTATTTCTCAGCCAAGATTTAAAGCTGATTAAATTAAACTTCTGTGCTAAACGTTTATACCACGGAAATAAAGATATGTCCTGTGGATAAAATAGATGAGCATGACTCATATCGAGGAAGATCGGATAAAGATAAGAAGTTTGTTCTGTACTGACATAGTTAACAATTCCGGCTCCGGCTGAGAGTATTTCTTCCTCGTTTTTCATGTCTGTGATCAAAATAAGATTATTTTGACTGACCGGCTTTGTCTGACTTTCCGATTCGATAAACTTTAATGTTTCAGACAAAATATTATCAATTATCAAGACATTTAATAGCGGTCGATAGAGTAAGAATGTTCGATGATATTTGTTTTTAAATCTATGATTTACAAAAGCAGTCTTTTTTTCGAAAATCAGACCTAGACGATGTTTGGCAACCTGCTGATAATTATGTTGAGCAAGCCATTGAATGATCAGCTGTACAATATTTCCTTGTTGTTTAATTTTTCTCAATAAAGCGGCATCAAGCTTATATTTATCTACTTTAGCCAGAATTGCCAGACTTTTCGGGTCGGCAGGATTATAGGGATGGATGACATGATCGGCAATTAGAGTAGTGATGCAACCGATACAGAAAATCAGATATAAAATTGCCAGAAGAACAAAGATTAATTTTAACCACTTCATTGCCAATAAAGGTTGTAAATGCTGAATGTTACTTCTGATCCAAAGTAGAGCGAATCCAAGTAATAAAATAATAAGAATTTGGCCGACTATATTGCGGATTTTCCAATACTTCCGTTTCACACTTAACTCCTGATTTTTTATAATTGTATCATTAACAAAAACATTTTAAAACTTAGAGATTTATTATTGGAATAAACAATATCTGATTAAAATGCCTGCATAATATTTAAAAGTTATCTCAAATAATTACCGGACTGGCAAAAACTTCATTCAAAGAGCTGCCTGCTTGTTTCAACCAAATTCTGGCGGCAGCCAATTCCAATTCTTCTTGCCAGATATTATCCGAAGTCAACACTGTATTTAATTCGCTAAAATTGGTAATAATTGGCAATTGAGCAGATTTTGCCATACGTTTTAATAAATATCGACCCTGTCTATTAAAGCCCAATACCTGAATATAACTTGGTTCGAAATTCGGTTTTTCTTTAATCTGTAATAACAAGTTAGTTAATGCACGTTTAACTCTGGTTTCAGGTAATTGTTTAGTTTTGACCTGATCTATTAAATCTTCAATTGGCGGGTAATTATGATCGGTGAATCGCACAACTTTTTTTAAGCGATTGAACAAAGCTTCATCTAAATAACGTGTTACCGGTACCTTTGTAGTCTCAAGCACGTAATAATATAAGTCAGAAAATGATTCCATGTTGATTGCTTTGTGTTTCGAAACGTTGTATAGCAAGGCAGCTAAAGCTTTACGAGGAACAACCGATGACAATTTTTCAATTAGATTTATCGGAAAATCAGATTTGCCGGATGATTTTACAATCTGATTCCGGATGGCCAAAGCTGAGGCAAAGCAACATTCCTCCGGATTTTTAGTAAAAACATCTTCGGTAAGACAATTCAAATCAGGATCCGAATAATTACTGCCTTGACGTGGAATCAACCAAGGTTTTAAGCTTAATTTATATTTTAAAATAGCTTTTAAATATTCGATTGCCAATATCTGATTGGATTGCTGTAAGAGTTCAGCGGTTTTCGGAGTGAGTTTTTCTGCAACGAATTGCTCGCGAGCTTTGGCATATGATATTCCAAGTTTTAATTTTTGATCTATATAAAGCCACAACTCATTTTCTTGTTTAACCAGAAGCTTGGCTATTTGTTTTAATTCGTCCAAACGATTTTGCTCAGCTCCAAAAGCTAAATTCTCACAGATTCCGGTTCGATCAAGTATTTTAGCAGCAACAGAAGCGAATATTTCAGCTGAGCCGACGGCTGAATAAGTCGGCATTTGCAAGACTAAGTCCACTCCGTTTTCTAATGCAATTTTTGTTCTGATGCGAGGTGAGGTGATTGCCGGTTCACCCCTTTGGCAGAAATAACCGGAAATTATTGCAATTAGAAAAGGTCTTTGACTAAAATTTCTAATTTGCTCAATTTGATAATAATGTCCATTATGAAACGGATTATATTCAGCAATGATTCCTGTTATATTCATAAAATTAATTATCTAACCTCAAAAATCAATTCTTTATTAATTTAATTATATATTCTAAGATAATAGCATATTAGACAAAGTGAGGTAGTAGTTTTGCTGACTGAAAAGCAAATACCGAAAATTTTCAAGATTGTTGTACCGGTAGTATTAATTGTAATTGCTATTGTTCTATTATTTATATATCCGGGTTTTCTTTTGGATTCTTACGGCGTTGAACCTTTGGCTAATCGCCACTATTCAATTTGGGATGATAAGGGAATCATCGAAAAATTGAAGCCTGCTGATCGTGAAGTCGAACGAGCATTTAGAGAGAATTTCTTAATTGATTTAGAACTGGAAGATAATAAAAAATCATTCCAAGGCATCATATCAAGTATCGAGCTAGCTAAAAACGATGAAATTATTCAAGAAACCACCTTTAATTTGACAGATCAATTACTTTGGGGAAAATATCTGGCATTGGCCGCGGAACAAAAAGAATTTAAGGTATGGCAAGATATGATCACGGAAATATATCTGACTGATCAGACTTGGATAACGCAAATAAACAGAAATGGTGATATTCTTGCACAAACTGAAATAACTTGGACATATGATTTACAATATGCTGATGTCTTGCTAACTGCCTATAATCGAAATCCGGGACGTTCTCTTAAACAACAAATTGAGCAAATTATGGAAAGGGTTTGGCCGTATTTTTCCGCTGATGAATTGATTCCTAATTACCAATCAGAAGTGGAAAGAATATTTTATCCGGAAACTTCTTCAGCAGACAAGCCAACCGGAAATCCGGAGTTAGTTAATCCCTATCAGGACACAAATATAATCAGGCTTTCTGATGTAAATCTTTATGTTTTAGAATCTTTCAGTTTAATTGATCAGAAATGGAGTCAACCTTATGAGAATTGGTCGGAACTTGTTAGTGACTCAATTGATTCGGAATCAGTGTTTTATCCTTTCGGTATCATGCCGGATGAGCAAAATTATGTACCGACAGCGGAAACAGCATTTGCAGCATTAGCTTTGGATACGATTAAAATTGTTTATCAATTGAATCCCGAACAGCAAAATTCGAATACAGAAGGTTTCGTTAATCGACAGCTTTTGCAAACAAATAATCTTTATGAAATTTACAATATGGTGACCGGACAAAATATGAGCAATCAAACTGATATACAGGCGATGGCATTATATGCTGATCATATTGTAAAAGGTTTTTCTGATCCGAATGATTATGCAAATTCGGAAGTTTTAACAGCAATTCGGGCAGGTTTATCAACCAATCAATATAAAGATAATTTAAGTCCTCTTAATACTTTATTCTATAAGAATATTGATAAAAAAATGCTTTTTAATGCTACTGATCAATTATATGTTTTAGTCAGCGGGATTGTTAAATAAACCAAGATGTTTTCAATTGTTTTATTAAGCAAGATAAGTAATCAAACAGAGAGTGGATTTGAGTCTTATTTAATTGAATGATACATTCGCTTGTATTATAATATCTAATATTCAGGCGTTGTTAAAAAATACTTGATTATACTTTTAGTTGTTTATTAGAAATGCAAGTGATTCTATTATTAATTGCCTATTAATTTAGACATATATTATACAAATCAATAATTGAAAGAGGTGTGAAATGACAGATTTTATTAATGGAATTTTTGAAAAAGCTAAGAAAAATCGTAAAAAAATCGTTTTACCGGAAACTGAAGATCCGAGAGTAACTGAAGCAGCTTCAAAAATAATTACTGAAGGTATCGCCGATGTAATTTTGATCGGGAATGAAGACAAAATTAAATTGGTGACACCGGAGTATTCTTTAGAAGGTGCTGAGTACATTGACCCCAGCTCTTATGAAAAATACGATGAGTTTGTCGAGATTTTCCATGAAATGCGCAAGAAAAAAGGTATGACTGAAGAGGAAGCACGTAAGATGATGCTTAATCCTGTATACTTCGGCATGATGCTGGTTCATCAAGGAGTTGCAGATGGTTTGGTAGCCGGAGCTGTTACCAGCACTGCTAATGTTCTGCGCCCTGCATTGCAGATTTTACGCACTAAGCCCGGTACTAAATTAGTCTCTGCTTTCTTTGTCATGGTTACAAAAACTGATTTGGGTTCAAACGGTACGCTGCTTTTTGCTGACTGCGCCTTAAATGAAAATCCGGATGCTGATCAATTATCGGAAATTGCGATTTCCTCAGCTCAATCGTTCCGTAATTTAATTGGCGAAGAGCCTGTCGTTGCGATGACTTCATATTCCACTTTTGGCAGTGCATCAAGTGAAATGGTTGATAAAGTTATTGAAGCTACGAAATTAGCACAAGAAAAAGCACCTGATTTGCTGCTTGACGGTGAAGTACAAATCGACACTGCCTTATCACCTGTTACCAGCGAGAAAAAAGCACCGGGTAATAAAGTTGGCGGAAAAGCTAATGTCTTAATTTTCCCGGATCTTAATACCGGCAATATCGGTTATAAGTTGGTTCAATATCTGGGCGAAGCGGAAGCATACGGTCCGGTTCTGCAAGGCATCGCCAAGCCGGTAAACGATCTTTCACGCGGTTGTTCGGTTAGTGATATTGTAGGTGTTGTTGGAATTACTGCCGTTCTGGCGCAAATGGAAGAATAATAAATAAGAAATATCAGGAGTTAATATGAAAATTTTAGTTGTTAATGCAGGGAGTTCATCCTTAAAATATCAGTTGTTTGATTTGGAACGTTTGCCGCGAGCAGTTGTTGCAAGTGGACTATGTGAAAGAATCGGTATTGACGGTTCGAATTTAAAGCATGAAACAGGAGATGGCAGAGAGTATAATGTTGAAGCTGAAATGCCGGATCATACAGTTGCGGTAAAATTGGTTATTGATGCTTTGCTTTCAGCTGAACATGGAGTTCTTTCAAGTTTATCTGAAGTAGATGCTGTAGGGCACAGAGTTGTTCATGGCGGTGAAAAATTTGCCAGTTCAGTTATTATTGATGAAGAAGTAAAACAAGCGATTAAAGATTGCTATCCTTTGGCACCTTTACATAATCCGGCAAATATGATGGGGATTGAAGCGTGTGAAAAAGCAATGCCGGGAATTAGCCAAGTAGCTGTTTTTGATACTGCTTTCCATCAAACTATTCCTAATAAAGCATACATGTATGCTTTACCTTATGAATTGTACAAAAAACATGCAGTTCGCCGTTATGGTTTCCATGGTACGTCACATGCTTTCGTTTCAGAGAAAGCAATGCAATTGATGGATAACCCGAATGCGAAGATTATCACTTGCCACTTAGGTAACGGATCATCAATTGCAGCGATTGATGCAGGCAAATCAATTGATACTTCAATGGGTATGACACCTTTAGCAGGTGTACCTATGGGTACAAGATGCGGTGACATAGATCCTGCAATTGTTACATATTTGTCGGAACATGAAAATCTGACTCGGGCAGAAATAGATAGTTTAATGAATAAACAAAGCGGTTTCTTCGGTGTTTCCGGAGTCAGTTCAGATTGTCGCGATTTACAAGCAGCAGCTGATGATGGCAATGAAAGAGCTGAATTGGCACTGAGAATGTTCTGTTATAATTGCAGTAAATACATCGGCGCATACACAGCGGCTTTAGGTGGAGTTGATGCAATTGTATTTACAGCAGGAATCGGTGAGAATACTCCACGCTTACGTGAAGATATGTTGAGCAAATTAGGTTATTTAGGTATTGAATTAGATCAAGAATTAAATTACGGAAAAATCGGGGATGCACAACTGATTTCAACTGAAAATTCTAAAGTAAAAGTATATGTAATTCGCACAAATGAAGAATTAAAAATTGCACAAGAAACAGCGGCATTAAAGAGTTAAATATATATTTCAGCTTTACACTGAAACAAGTGTATTGACACGAAAATAAGTACTGGAGAAAGAAGATTTATCAAATAAATGAATAAATCGCAACAGGTAATTATTAATATAATTAGTGAACAATGGGTGACCGGAGAAGCTCTTGAACCGATGAAGTTCATGACGACCGGTCTCTTAACTCATGATGAAAAAAATAATGAGTGGACTGTCAGTTATGATGAGAGTGAAGCAACCGGTATGACCGGAACCAAAACCAGTCTGCGGCTGACAAAAGAAGGGCACGTTCATTTTCTCAGAACCGGTTCGGTTCAAATGGACGTAATCTTTGAAACGGGAAATCATTTCATGTCTCAAATGGAGACTCCGTTCGGTTTGTTGGATATTTCAATCTTAACTAATGAAGTAAAAGGCAATCTTTCAGAGCAAGGCGGTGAGTTGAGTTTAGGCTATTCAATGAATGTTCCGCAGCAAGAAAAGATTAGTACTAAGTTAAATTTAACGGTAGCCCCTAAGACTTGACACAGATGGTATTTTATATCATAATTCTTTGGTGTTAAAGATTTAGGTTCTAGATGGAGGTTGATATATATGGCAGTTCCAAAGCGAAGATGGTCGAAAGCAAGATCGAGACGTTCCAGATCAAACTGGAAATTGAAATCACCAGGTCTTGTGGAATGCCCGCAATGCCACGAGTTAAAAATGAGTCATCGAGTTTGCAAAAATTGTGGCTATTATAACGGTCGTGAAGTAATTGAACAAGAAGTATAGTTTCTTGAATTCTTGTTTTAGATGAATGATTTGAAGCAGCGGGGATAATTTAATACACTCGCTGCTTTTTTATGCAAATATTAGCTACTTTTTTATGCAAATAATAGCTGATTTTTATACAAATAATAGCTGATTTTATGCAAATAATAGCTGGTTTTATGCAAATAATTGTTATTAAGATTAGAAAATATTTCAAAAATCTGAAAGTGGAATAATTAGATATGTTAAAACCGATTGTAGCAGTAATAGGCAGACCAAATGTCGGGAAATCAACTTTTTTTAATGCTATTGTCGGCGCAAGAATCTCTATTGTAGATGATACGCCGGGGGTAACTCGTGACCGTATCTATGCTGATACGGAATGGCTTGGTCAAGAATTAACTTTTGTTGATACCGGGGGTATTGAGCCGGATAATTCAGATAATATTTTAGCTGCAATGCGTAATCAAGCGGAAATTGCAGTAGATACGGCAGATGTAATTATATTTATGTGTGATCTGAAAACAGGTCTGTTACCGGCGGATTATGAAATTGCAAATATGCTTCGCAAATCAGGCAAACCGGTTATTTTGGTGATCAATAAATCTGATGCACCGACAAATTTACCACCGGAGATCTATGATTTTTATCAATTGGGATTAGGTGAATTTATCCCGATTTCAGCTTCTCATCGTCTCGGTTTTACCGAAGTATTGGATCGTGTTATTGCAGAATTGCCCGAGCAGGAAACCACAGAACAAGCTGATCAGAGAATTGCAGTTGCCATAATCGGCAAACCCAATGTCGGAAAATCTTCATTGATTAACTATTTGTTGCAGGAAGAGCGGACAATTGTTTCTAATCAAGCCGGTACAACTCGCGATGCAATAGATGTTTTTTTTGATCATCCAACCGGAGCTTATCGTTTGATTGATACAGCCGGTTTACGTCGTAAAAGCAGAATAAAAGACAAAATTGAGAAATATAGTAATTTACGAACTGAAGCAGCTGTTAAACGATCAGATGTCTGTTTAATCATGATTGATGCTCTTGACGGTATTACGGAACAAGATACAAAAGTAGCAGGCTTGGCTCATAATAATGGCAAAGCTACAATTTTTGTTATTAATAAATGGGATTTGATCGATAATAAGCAAGAACAGATGTCCGAAATTATGGTAGATATTAAGCAACGATTTAATTTTATGAGTTATGCTCCGCTAATATTTGTTTCTGCCAAAACCGGACAACGAATTGATAAGATTTTTAATTTGATTGTTGAAGTATACCAAGAAGCCAACAAGCGCTTATCTACTACAGTAATAAATGAAGTTCTGGCGGAAGCGGTTGCAATGAATCCTCCGCCACAAGACAAAGGGCGCCGTCTGAAAATTCTTTATTCAACTCAGGTTGCAGTCGGTCCGCCGCAATTTGTATTTTTCGTTAATAATAAAGATTTACTACATTTCTCTTATGAACGCTATCTTGAAAATCAATTTCGCTTAAATTTTGGTTTTGAAGGAACACCTATTATCTTTATCTGGCGTAACCGTAAAAGAAATGAGGAATTGACTAATTTGTTCAGACAGAAAGAATAATGATTGATGAAAAAAATTCGTAATATAGCAATAATTGCGCATGTTGATCATGGTAAAACAACCTTAGTTGATGCTCTATTACAACAAAGTGGAGTTTTTGATGAACATCAAGTTGTGATTGAACAAGTAATGGATTCTAATGATTTAGAGAGAGAACGCGGTATTACTATTCTTTCGAAAAATACAGCTGTTCAATACAATGATTACCGTATTAATATTGTCGATACTCCGGGTCATGCTGATTTTGGTGGAGAAGTCGAACGTGTTTTGAAAATGGTCGACGGTGTTTTACTGATCATAGACGCTTTTGACGGACCAATGCCGCAAACTCGTTTTGTATTGCGGAAAACCTTGGAAAAACATCTCCAACCGATTGTTATTATTAACAAAATAGACCGTCCTAATGCCAGACCGGCAGAAGTTCTGGATTTAGTTTATGAGTTATTTATTGAATTAGACGCCACAGATGAACAAATTGAATTTCCTGTTTTATATGCATCGGCCAAAGGCGGAGCGGCTTTTACCGAATTGCCGCAAGAAGTTACTCCTGAATTAATTGCCAACAGCTCGATTGAGCCGATTTTCCGCACAATAGTTGAGAAAATTCCGGAACCTGCAGGATCAGTCGAAGCAGATTTTCAAATGTTAGTTTCAAATATTGATTATGATCCTTATTTAGGCAGAATTGCGATCGGAAAAATAGAAAATGGTTTAGTCCATAATAAACAGGAAGTTGTGATTGTAAATCATCATGATCCGAAAAAAAAGATAGTAGGCAAGATTGGTAAATTGATGATTTTTCAAGGTTTGGAACGCAAAGAAATTATGCAGGCTGAAGCCGGAGAAATTATTGCGGTAACAGGTCTTGAAGATTTATTGATTGGTGATACGATCTGTGACGTGGAAAAACCTGATGCTTTACCCTTCGTTAAAATCGACGAGCCGACAATAGCAATGACTTTTGCAGTCAATGATAGTCCTTTTGCAGGCAGAGAAGGTGAATATGTAACCAGCAGACATTTAAGAGCCAGGCTTGAGCGTGAAACATATACTAATATCTCTATGCAAATGGAAGATACCCAAACAACTGAACAATTTATCGTTAAAGGCAGAGGGGAATTACATTTGTCGGTTCTGATTGAAACGATGCGCCGAGAAGGTTATGAGTTTCAAGTTTCAAAACCGCAAATAATTATGAAAGAGGTTGATGGAACTTTATATGAACCGGAAGAATTAGTTATGATTGATGTACCGAATGATTTTTCCGGGATTGTAATTGAAAAACTCAGTCAACGTAAAGCCGAATTAATTAATATGTCTCCACCGTCACGCGGCTATACCAGAATGGAGTTCAAAATGCCGGCAAGAGGGCTGATCGGATATCGGTCTGAGTTTTTGACCGACACTAGGGGCAATGGTATAATCAATAGCATTATTAACGGTTTTATGCCATGGAAAGGCGATATTGAAAGTAGAAATCACGGTGTTTTAATATCACATGAAACAGGTACGGCGGTAACCTACGGTTTGCATAATGCACAAGCCAGAGGCGAGTTGTTTATCTCACCCGGAACGGAAGTTTATCAAGGGCAGGTTGTGGGGCAAACTATGCAAAAAGAAGATGTAACAGTAAATGTTTGTCGTCGTAAACATGCTACAAATATCAGGGCCGCGGGTAGTGATGATGCTTTAAAATTGACACCGCCGGTGCAATTAAGTTTGGAACAATATCTGGAGTTTGTGGCAGATGATGAATGGATTGAAATAACTCCGAAAAGCATCAGAGTCAGAAAGAAAATTCTGGATCATTCTCAAAGATTAAGAGCAAACAAGTTAAAATCATTATAGTTAGATATTGAAGATTTTGACTAAATAATGTCAGCTTAAAGCTAAAAATGTCCATAAACGGAGTTGTTAAATGTCATCTAAGATAATTAAAACGATAATAATTTTTGCCAGCATAGCCTTTTTAATTCTGGTTGCCTTTGTAGGATTTATTAACGGTTTTGAATATGTCAAAGCACAAAATCAACGTCTGACTAATTTACAACAGAGATTTGAAGAAAAAGGAAGTTCCCCGATTACTGAGTTTACTCCGGGGGCTGTTGAAGTAACAATACCGCGAGCTGCAACAAGTGACGATATTGCGAATATTCTCAAAGAAAAAAATTTAATCGGCAGTCCCTTTTCCTTTAAGATGTTATCCAAGTTCAACGGATTTGACGGCAAATATCAAGCCGGAACACATTATTTGACACCTGAACTGAGTTATGATGAAATGATGTATCTTTTGACTCATCAGCCGGAGGCAATAGTTATCACGATCCCTGAGGGATATACATACAAACAAATGCAGCAAAGATTGATTGATTCCGGACTCAATATTGATGTGGAATATATGGATGAGTTGGTAAAACGGCCAAATGCTTTTATCGACTATCCTTTTGTAAGAAATATTCAAGTACATGAACAGCGAACATGGATGTTGCAGGGTTATCTGTGGCCGGATACTTATCGTTTTGATCCCAGTATGGATGAAATTGATATATTAAGAATATTTTTGAACAATACTTATAATAAATTGACAACAGGAAATTATGAAGAGCGAGCAGCTGAAATGGGTTTAAGCATGGACCAGGTTCTGACCTTGGCATCGATTGTCCAATCCGAAGGCACATCTACCGAAATGTATAAGATCGGCAGAGTTTTTCTTAATCGTTTGGCTGCGGGAATGAAGCTTGAATCATGTGCAACGATCAATTATCTCCGTTTAGAAAATAATGAAAAACCTGTTTTCTGGGTACAACAAACCGATTTGGATCGTTTTCAATATAACCCTTACAATACATATGCTTATGACGGTTTGCCGCCCGGTCCGATCAATAATCCGGGTTTAGCAGCGATTGAAGGTGTTTTATGGCCTGCGACAGAAAGGACTTGGCCGGACGCTTTGGAATATTATTATTTCTGTGCAGACGGTAAAGGCAATAATGTATTTGCTAAATCTTATGAAGAACAATTAGAAAATATTGAATTTTATCGTTCGAAGAACGAGGAAGATTGATGATTGAATTGTTAGCACCGGCAGGTGATTTTGAAAAATTGACAAAAGTTATTCAATATGGTGCGGATGCTGTTTATCTGGGATTGCATCAATTTAATTTACGAGCAGCCGGCGGCAATTTTAGTCTGCATGATCAATTGCCACAAGCAGTTGAACTGGCACATCAAAACAAGGTAAAAGTTTATCTAACTTTAAACAGTCTGGCGCGCGATCATGATTTTGCCGATTTGGAAACCTCGATCAAAACTTTACCTGCAACAGGTATTGATGCTGTGATTGTTTCCGATCCAGGTGTTCTGCAAATGATTCGTAAATTTGCTCCTGAACTTGATATTCATATCAGTACACAGAGCAGTGTCATGAATTCGCAAACCGCAAAATTTTGGTATGACCAAGGAGTCACCAGAATTATTTTAGCTCGCGAACTTTCTTTAGCGGATATTAAAACTATGCGCCAACAAATTCCGGATGACTTAGAATTGGAAGCTTTTGTCCACGGTGCGATGTGTATGTCCTATTCAGGACGTTGTATTCTATCCGATTTTTTTAATGCGCGCTCCGGCAATCGAGGTACTTGTACTCAACCATGTCGCTGGAATTATCAAACTGATGCTTTGTTATTAAGAGAAAAAGGACATCCGGACAAACCGATAATATTGGAACAAGATCAGCATGGTTCATATCTCTTGAGTTCATCAGATCTTTGCATGATTGAATATATTCCGCAATTAGTTGAAGCGGGAATAACCAGTTTTAAAATTGAGGGCAGAACCAAAAGTGCTTTTTACGCTTCAGTTGTGGTGAAAACCTATCGTCAGGCTTTAGACGCATATTTAGCAGATCCGGATAATTATCAGGTAGATCCTGCGTGGCTTGAAGCTTTGGAGCAAACTGTTCATCGCCATTTTGATACCGGATTCTTTTTTCAAGATACTTCCCGGCCTTTAGTGGAACAAGAATCGAAAATTCATGCAGAAAAAACCATGTACAAACAGGCGAAAGTTATTGCTGAAGTCAGAGATAATCTTGAAAACAGCTATTTAATATTAGAGCAAAAGAATAAAATAGAACGTGGTGCAGTTGTTGAACTGATCATGCCAAACCGGGATAAAATTGATTTGCAGTTGAATGAATTGTTCGATATTAATCGTCAACCTATTGATTCTACACCTCACGCACGGATGTTGTTTTTAATTCCTTTTGAAAATGCTGAAGAAGTACCGCAGGGATCTTATTTAAAGCAGGTTCTCTATTAAATTAATTCTGATTTTTCGGATTGACTTGTGGTGCCCCGCCGGCTGGCTGTGCACACTTTTTAAGCCATGATTATGGTGCCTCGGCCGATCGTGCACACTTTTTAAGCCATGATTATGGTGCCTCGGCCGATCGTGCACACTTTTTAAGGTTAGAATGGATTTTCGCTGCATAGGCTTAAATAGTGTGCAAGTTCTTTAGTAAAATCGGCTTTCCTTGGCAGACCGTGCACACTTTCTAAGGTTAGTCTGGATTTTTGCTGCATAGGCTTAAATAGTGTGCATGACTTTTGATAAAACCGGCTTTCCCGAGTTGCATGTGCACACTTTTTAAGGTTAGTCTGGATTTCTGCGGTACAGGCTTAAATAGTGTGCATGCTCTTTGGTTAAATCGACTTTTTCGAGTTGTATATGCACACTTTTTAAGGTTAGAATGGATTTTCGCTGCATAGGCTTAAATAGTGTGCAAGTTCTATGGTAAAACCGGCTTTCCTCGGCTGGCTGTGCACACTTTTTAAGGTTAGTCTGGATTTTCGCTGCATAGGCTTAAATAGTGTGCAAGTTCTATGGTAAAACCGGCTTTCCTTGGCAGACCGTGCACACTTTTTAAGGTTAGAATGGATTTTCGCTGCATAGGCTTAAATAGTGTGCACGTCGTCCAATAAAACCGGATTTCCGGAGTTGAAAAATATTTATTCGAAGATTTCTTCAAATAATTACATAATTTCTTTAAATAATTACATAAATTCTTCAAATAATTACATAAATAATAAATAATATAATTAATGCAATAAAAGAAATATTAAATAATTTATTACCGGGTTGTTTTTTCTTGGAATGGCGTTCAATGATTTTTTCTGAATCTAAAAGGGGATTGATTTGTTTAGTCTGACTTAAGATAACAAATAACGGAACAAATAAAGTAGTTGCAATCAGTCCTTTGATAATTGTCGGTATCATTTCTTCAATAAAAAGTAAGGAACTGTTTGTAAGATTCAAGTTTAATACCGATGTTTTAATAATTAAGTAGTGATAAGTAAAATTAAAAGTTAGATGACAGAGCATTGTGGTAATAGCTGACTGATGATAAAGATACAGCATAGATACCAGCATGCCTAAACCAAAATACGGTATGAATTCCTGGAGTTGAAATGTCAATAATCCGGTTATTGCAGCACAGAATAAAATGGCGCGATTTTGTTTCTTTTGTAATAACAATTCTTCCAAAACAATGCCCCTTAAAGCAAATTCTGTTAAGATTGCCGGGATTAGACAAATAATTGTCAAATAAACAATTAAATAGATAGCGTTGCTTGAAGGAAACAGTGAGAGCTGTTTGCCAAAGTAAATGATATTTTCCAGAATACCTATCCGTTCCAGCAAAATTGCTAAAGTCAAGTTTAGCAATGCCATGATATAAGCAAAAGGAAAACCGATCAAGATGCTTAATATTGCAGTGAGTGGATTCAAAGTCAAATTAAAGGTGCTTGCAAATTGCGGTTTTATCAAGATATAAATAATACTTGGCAAAACAAAAACCAAAAACAAGAATACAATTCGCATCAAAGTGAAACTTTTCCAAGTGTATACGCCGGGAATGATTTTTTGCCAAATATTGAATACATCTAACAACAAAAAAAACAAGCAACCTAAAACAATAAAAAACAACAAATTAAATTTTTCTTGCCATTTTGAATTTCTGTGGGCTTGGTTAAGCAATGCTTGGCTGGTTTTAGGTGTCGGATTGACTATCCTAATTTTAGTAGGTCTGATTGTGTTTTCAGATCTTAGCTGATTGCTTGGCCGAATATTGTTGTTTTGCTTGTCGTCCACATTATTGCACCTCAATAATTATTTCATATTTTACTTAATAGGGAAAAATGTTGCAAGAGTAGCGAAAACAGAATTCCTGTAGTCAAAAAAGGGGCAAACGGAATAATTATTTTTTTAGAATTATAAATACATTTTTTTAGCAAATAAAATGTGAGTGCTAAACAACAACCAAGACAAATAGCACATAATGCAATTGTTAAATCAAAAGACCATGCTAATAAAGAGATTATTTTGATATCACCACCACCGAATAGATATTGATTCAGAATTGATTCGGAAATTAATACTATGAACATAAGAATAATTAAAAGGCAGAAAGATACGAGAAAACTCAAAACGATTTGTTGTAAATTAAAGGTAATAATCTTGATTCCCAATGTAGTTATCCAAGTTATGATTATTTCGCTGTTATAAACTTTTTGCCAACGTAAATCTGTATAGGAAAAACGTAAAAAGGGCAAAAAGCAAAACAGATTAAAAAAAATATTCATAAATTTAGAATATCAGACAAGATTATAAGGAATATATTATTTTTTTGGTAAATAATGATAAATTTGGTAACATAGATAAGGTTGTTGCAATTTCACAAGATTGCGATCCATTATTTGAACTATTATTTTATGATAATTAATTATTTTATAGGAGAGATTTTATGAAAGAACAGTTGGTGGACAGTATTAAAGCTAATTTAGCTGCTGAATACGGCAAAAACTTGAAGCATGCTACTGAAACGGAAATTTGGCAATCTTTA
Source organism: Clostridiaceae bacterium (assembly GCA_012518795.1). GTDB lineage: Bacteria > Bacillota > Clostridia > Saccharofermentanales > DTU023 > UBA5436. The sequence goes on along the minus strand of JAAYRL010000054.1, from coordinate 79,437 downwards.
TCACGTTCAATTATGCAAATCTTAACCGAGAATTGGGAAAGCACGCGTGAAACTTATCGTAAAGGTAAACAAGCATTCTATTTTTCTGCAGAATTTTTGGTTGGCCGTAGCTTGATTAACAATATTGTGAATCTGGGAATCTATGATGAAGTGCAAGAGGCGGTTCAGGAATTAGGTTTTGATTTAAATGATTTAGAAGAACAAGAAACTGATCCGGGACTTGGTAATGGTGGTCTGGGTCGTTTAGCTGCTTGTTTTTTAGATTCCAGTACAACACTTAATTATCCTGTTACCGGATTCGGAATTCTCTACCGTTACGGTTTGCTTAAACAATTGTTTGAAAACGGATTCCAAAAAGAATATCCGGACGAGTGGATGGAATATCCGTATCCCTTTAATGTAAAAAGATCAGAAGATATAGTGACAGTTCGTTATCAAGATTTGGATGTTATTGCTGTACCTTATGATTTACCTGTTACGGGTTTCGGTACAAAGAATGTTAATGTTCTTCGTTTATGGAAACCGGAACCGGCAGAAGCATTTGACTTTAACTTGTTTAATTCGCAACGTTTTGATGATGCAGTTATCGAAAGAAATCGAGTTAATGATATTTTCCGTGTCCTTTATCCGAATGATACTTCATATGACGGTAAAGTTCTTAGAGTAAGACAACAATATTTCTTTGTATCAGCGTCTCTCCAAAATATTTTAAATATGTATGAAAGAGAACATGGCAAAGATTATAGCAAGTTTGCTGATTATAACAGTATACAATTGAATGATACGCATCCGGTATTAGGAATCCCTGAATTGATAAGAATATTAGTCGATGAAAAAGGGGTTGAATGGGATCAAGCCTTTGCCATAACCAGAAAAACTTTTGCTTTTACCAATCATACAACTTTGGCTGAAGCTTTGGAAAAATGGGAAATCAGTATTTTCCAATTCTTATTCCCGAGAATTCTGGAAATAATCCAAAAAATTGATAACCTATTACGTAATGAATTAAGAGAATGTCATTTCAATGCTGACCAAATCGAGAAAAATTCGATTATCCATGACGGGATGGTTCATATGGCCAATATGGCAGTGTATATGTCTTATTCGGTAAACGGTGTTGCCAGAATTCATACTAATATTTTGCAAAATACCACTTTTAATTGCTATTTCAAAATTTGGCCGGGAAAATTCAATAATAAAACCAATGGAGTTACACCGAGACGTTGGTTGAGAACTTGCAATCCCAAATTGTCAGCTTTGTTAACAGAATTGTTGGGTAGTGAAGATTGGGTTACTAATTTATCTTTATTGCAAAAGTTATTGCCCTATAAAAATGATCAAGAAGTGATGCAACGTTTGATGCAAATTAAACGTGAGAATAAGGTTGCTTTATCTAGATACATTGAAAAGCGTGAAGGAATTAAAATTGATCCGGATTCCGTTTTTGATGTTCAAGTCAAACGCATCCATGAATATAAACGACAGTTACTCAATGCTTTTGCAATTCTCGATCAATATTTTTATCTGAAAGATAATCCGGGAACTAAAATTACTCCGGTAACATATATTTTCGGCGGAAAATCCGCTCCGGGTTACTTCCGAGCAAAAGCGATTATCAAATTTATCAACGAAATCGCCAAGAGGATAAATAATGATCCTGATGTCAATGATCAAATGAAAGTAGTCTTTGTTCAGAACTACAATGTTTCATATGCGGAAAAGATTTTTCCTGCATCAGATCTGTCAGAACAGATTTCGACAGTCGGTAAAGAAGCTTCAGGTACCGGCAATATGAAATTTATGATGAATGGAGCCTTGACATTGGGTACATACGATGGTGCTAATATTGAAATAGTTGAGTTTGCCGGTGAAGAAAACAACTTTATGTTCGGTTCGAATCTGAAAGATTTCCCGGCAACTTTAGATTTCTATAATTCACAATGGCAATATGAAAATATTCCGGGACTTAAACGCATTGTGGATTCATTAGTTGATGGAACTTTCAATGATGATGATACAGGTATGTTCCGCGAATTATATAATAGTTTATTATATGGTTCAAATTGGGACAAAGCAGATATCTATTATGTATTAGGTGATTTCTCGGATTATAAAAAGCGTCGCCAAGATGCTTTTAAAGCATATCAAGACGAAGCAACTTGGGCCAAGATGTGCTGGGCAAACATTTGTAATAGTGGTCAGTTTAGTTCAGATAGAACTATTGAACAATATGCTGAAGAAATTTGGAAAGTTGAACCGGAACCAATTGCTTAACATTGATGTGAAATATTGATATAAATTCAAGCTCTGCTAAAATAAAGAAAATTTGATTTTCTTAGCAGAGCTTATATTGTTATAAAGGAGAAGAAAATGGCTGATTTTAAATACGAAGTAAAACAAAATATCGGTAAATTAAGTTCCGGGCGTTCTGGCTGGAATCGTGAAGTAAATATGGTCAGTTGGAATGAGAATCCGGCAAAATTGGATATCCGTGATTGGGCACCGGAGCATGCTAAAATGAGTAAAGGTGTTTCCTTAAGCTATGAAGAAGCTTCGATTTTACGAGAAATTCTTAACGAAGTTAATTTAGATGACTTATTTGAAGCGTAAGTAATTGCATAATGTATAGCTTATACAATAAACCCCAAAATCCGGACAGGATAGAGGGGTTTTGCATTTTTTCTTGACGCAGAACTACTCTTACTTATGACTTGCTGCCCACAGTTCGTCAGCTTTGGGAGCCCAGCGGTCTGCATAAGGTTTGCACTTAGCGTATAAATCGTCAATATTTTCAGGAGACTGCATATCAGTTGAATGTGCACCGGAACGTTTTACCATATTGCAGAGACACTCCGGATTTTCCAGCATGGGACAAGGACGGAGCATATTCTCATTGAAAGGTTGTCCTTCTTTATAAGCCATAAATAAAGGACGTTTATAGGCTTCTATGAGTGTATGGCTTCTAATGTTGGAGTCTGCGTAGTGAATAAACGCACAGGGTTCTATATCACCGTTAGCATTAATGTGCAGATAAGAATTACCGCCTGCGATACATCCGTTAACATATTCACCGTCATTTTGGAAATCAATGGTAAAAATAGGTTTGCTTTTTCTATATTCTCTGATTTTATGGTACATAATTTCGCGTTGCTCCGGTAAGGGTAATAGTTCAGGAACAGCCGTATTGCCAACCGGCATATAATGAAAGAACCAGGCAAATTTTGCTCCTGATTCTACCAGCATATCGATGTATTCCTCAGAACTAAGAGAATCGATGTTTTTGGAAGTGTAGCAACAGGATGCACCAAATATTAATTTCTTTTCTTTCAGAATGCGCATAGCATTCATAACCTTCTGATAGGTACCCTTGCCGCGACGGTAATCAGTTGCTTCTTCAAATCCTTCGATACTGATAGCAGGCACAAAGTTCTTAACACGTAACATTTCATCAGCAAACTTTTCGTCAATCAACGTTCCATTGGTGAAAGCCAGGAACATACAGTCAGGATGTGCCTCGCACAAACGGATAATATCGTCCTTACGAACTAATGGCTCACCCCCGGAGTAAATATACATATAGGTACCCATCTCATTACCCTGACGGATAATATCATCAAGCACCTCGTATTCCAAATTCAGCTTTTGACCGTAATCTGCTGCCCAACATCCGATACATTTAAGATTGCAGGCAGATGTAAGATCCATCAAAATGGCCCATGGGATGTTGCAGTTATGTTCTTTTTTCCATTTTTTTTGTCGAGGAAAACCGATAAATGTAGCATTTATAACGAAATTCTCAAAAAAAACTTTGCGGACAGCGGGGTTTATATCAGTCCATAGGCTTTTAATAAGCATATTCCAGTTGTTGTCCGGATCATCTAAAACTGAGTGAAAAGGTTTAATCAAATGTGCAAGATTACCATCCTTGTCAAACTTTTCAGCCCATCCTAATATTTTGGGCAAACTCTTTTCCGGATCTTCATCAAGGTAGTTAAGAACTTGCTTTATTGCAAAGGCTTGCATATTTTCTTTAAATGTTCTGCTCATCGTATATTTCTCCTTTTTCTGTTTAGTGTTCAGTTAATTTAAAAATGTTCCGAAAATCAGTTGACATATATAATTTTATTTAATCAGATTATAAAAAACGGACTCTGAAAGTTCATTAGACACTAAATGGTAAAAGTCCTAAATTGTAACATAACTGATAATCTGTCACCTTTTACGACATTGAGAGAACTTTGTGCATTGTTGGTAATTATCTCTTTTAATACTCTTTGGTTAGGCTGCAGAGGGTATGTCAGTACTTTAGAAGGAGCAAATGTACCTAATGAAAAACAGAATGCCTCGATTATTTGTTGAAACTATTGTTAAAAAGGCATTAAAAAGTATTAAACACAGTCCGGAACGCGGTATCAGAAACCTGATCGATTTTGCCTTGCAATTTTCGGACGGCAGATTTCAAAGGGACTTTTTCACAGTTGCTCAAACTATGCTCCGGAATGAGAACAGTGCTTATTATAATCTGATAAGAGATGCCATAACGTATGCAGACACAGAAAAACTCTATACGTTCGGTATCAACGTGGGATATAACAGTTGTACCGTTGGTGCAAAACGAATCAGGGAAAATGAAAAGGTTCTGGGTTGCAATATTCCGTGGACAATATGTGTTGAGATGGACTCAAAACTGTTTGAAAAAAATCAGCAAAAATATGATGATCTGATCTTTGAGGGTGAAAGTTTAGGTATTTACACATGGATGTTTTTTGTACCTGATCAGCCTGGCAAAACGTTTTCCCTTATAAAAAAACACCCTGACAGTGCTTTTTGTGTGTTTTGTGATCCGAAGGACATAACCCTTAGATTCCTTGAAGAAGCGACTACATTAAATAATCTGATGGTCGTTATCCGTTACGATGATAATATCACCGATGTTTGTGCTGAACTTCGTGCAAATAAAATGCTTTACTCTATATGGTATGAGTATGGACAGAAAAACACAGAAATCATCATCAATGGTGATTTATTTGATAGTGTTCAAGAGTTTTCACCTATTTTTTCCGTTCTGATACCGGAAAAGAATTGTTTGAGAGAAGTTCGCCAAGTAATATATTCGACAGTGAAGCAAATTCGCCTTGACCAATCGTACAGTACGATCGCTTGGGATTTGCAAGGGGATAATTGTCTGGTCGACACGATTATTTCAGAGGATGCTTGTTTCGTGTACTTTAATAAAAAAGGCAATTTATGTGATTATGAAAAAACCTTCGAGAATGGACACCATAACCTCTTTCGAAGCAGTATTACAGATATTCTATTGAATACTTGTACAAAACAGAAGGTAAATTAATGTGAAAAAAGAAAAAATCGGCATCGTAGATGTGGGCGGCGGTTTCAGAGGAATTTATACAGCCGGAGTACTTGACTGCGGTGTAAGCACATTAAGCCGGGATATAAACGACCTCAACCAACTATATCAAAAAGGCTACCAAGATGGCATAAAGATCACCAATTTTTTAAAAGAAAGTAATTGTTAATAACTCAGAATAATTACCCTGAGAATTTCAATCCATTATTCTTCCTTATTTAATTCATTGTGCAATGTTTCTGCTCCTTGCTGAACGATGTGCAGCAATTTGTTCATAAATTCATCCGGTGGCATACAATTTTTATCCAACAGCCAACGCTCTATTGTAGCCACTGCTGCATCAGTAAAAAAATTCAATGTGAACTCATCATCGCTGTCACCGAATAAATACTCAATTCGCAGCTTCATAATCGGCATTACATATGCTCGGAAATGTTCAGGAAAAGAGTTTTGCCCTTCTGTTTGTAACGCCTTGCGATAGAAATCTCTGTTTTCATAGAAATAATTGCATATATTTTGGACTGCATCTACATGCTCATTAAGTTCTTCAGCTTGTGAAAGATCTTTAGCAAATGAAATAAATTCGGTATCAAAAATCCAGTTGAGCAGATCATATTTATCTTTAAAATGATAATAGAAACTCTTTCGATTCATATCACATCGATTACAAATATCTGCTATACGGATTTTATCGAAAGGAACTTCTTCCATGAGTTCTTTCAAGGCAATTGAAAGTGCTTGTTTTGTTATATTGGAATTTGCCACAAGCTCCCTCCTTACAACTCATCTGCCGGCAATCAGTGAGTGTAACAGCTTGTCATAGGATATTGCCGTAAGTTATCTATCATTGTTGAAAGATTATCTTTATTCTAACATTTGTATGTAAATAATTCTATAGAAATGCTTTTTCAGGATTTTGCATAACACGACCTTACCACTTGGCGATGCTAATAATTAGATATATAATTTATTTAAAGGCAGGTGTAAACAATTTGAAAATAGTACACGTACTAGACTTATATGACCAACCTTACAATGGTGTAGCTACTGCAACTAAAAGAAACGTAAAACTTCTTCAGGATCTGGGACATGAGGTTAGGATTCTTTCAACCGGAGAACCGGCAACTGACAAAATTGTTGTGGACAAGTTCAGTCTTCCTTTTTTTCAACACCTGGTTGACGCACAAGGTTTTACATTTGCCAAGCCGGATGACAGTAAATATTTTGCAGCCTTTAACGGAGCAGATATTGTCCACTTCCACCTACCTACTCCTTTTTGTATTGAGGGTGAGAAGATAGCTCGTCAGATGGGTATTACAACTGTATCCTCCTTCCATCTCCAACCGCAAAATATCACCTACTCAATCGGACTGGGCACAAATGATAAAATTAATGACCGATTATATAGTGATTTCCGTAAACACTTTTACAGCAAATTTAACTACATTCATGCTCCAAGCCGGATGATCGCCAACCAACTTATCGCCCATGATTACAAGGCTGAAGTAAGAGTTATCTCGAACGGAGTAAGCAATATTTTTAAACCCATGCAGGTTGAGCGAGCCAAGCAATTCGAAGACAAATTTTTGATTTTAACAGTGGGTCGCTTATCCGGCGAAAAACGACAGGATCTCGTGATCGAGGCTGTTAAACAAAGCAAGTATCAAGACAAAATACAGCTGGTTTTTGCCGGACAAGGGCCTGAGCGGGAAAACTTAGAAGAACTAAGCAAGAACTTGACTAACAAGCCAGTCTTTGATTTTTATTCGCAAGAAGATCTGGTAAAGCTCATGAACCAAGCTGATTTATATATCCACGCTTCTGATGCTGAAATTGAAGGGATCTCTTGTCTGGAAGCCATGGCCTGTGGCTTGGTCCCAATCATTTCCGACTCTAAATTGTCAGCAACCAACAATTTTTCCTTAACTGAAAATTCCCTATTCACTGCAGGTAACGCCAATTCTTTGGCTGAAAAAATTGAATATTGGATAGACAATCCTGCAGAAAAAGCATCATATTCGAAAAAATATGCTGAAAAAACAGATGGCATGAGGGTGGAAAATACAATTCAAGATCTAGTCAAACTCTATCAGGATGCACTAAGAAAACAAAAAAAATATGGATATCCGAAAATAGATGAACCACACCACCAAGACAAAATAAAAGCTCAAAAAGAAAAGAAAAAATTTGCTAAACCGAGACTTCCCGGCAAAATCCGAGTTTTTTTCACCAGACAAGCCAAAAAATTCATAAGTTTTATTGCTTATGTGATTCTTTTTATCCTTTATGGTGTAAAAGTTAAGGGCAGGAAAAATCTTGCCCTGCTTGATAATGAGGGTGGAATCAGCATCATGAACCATATCCACAACATGGATTCAAGTATGGCTGCGGTTGCCCTTTCCCCGGAAAATGTGACATTCGTATCAACCTCAGCCAATTTTAAGCTGCCGGTCATTGGGAAAATCCTTAAACTGCTGGGAGTCATTCCAACACCGAGTACTTATTCTTCGGCCAAAGATTTTGTTCAGGTGATTCAGCATAAGTTAAAGAAAAATAATATTGTCCATTTTTTCCCTGAAGGATATTTGTTAAAGAATTTCCAAGGTTTGAGGGATTTTCGCAATGGTGCCTTCTATTTTGCTATAAAAGAAAATAAAGCGATTTTGCCAATGGCAATCAGATTAGTAAAATCTCGTAAGGGTAAACAAAGGTGGTTGACCGGAAAACCCCGATATTTTATCTTGATCGGAGAACCCCTGTATCCAAATCCGAATCTCTCCCGGAAGTGTGCAATCGAAGATCTCAAAAGAAGATCTTACAAGAGTGTGAATTCCCTGGTCAATGAAGAAATCGAGGTAGCAGACCGGTTTATCACTTTCGACTTGACCAGGATTGCAGCTTTCATAGCCGTAATTGATAAGGTTCGTACCCTCCTATAGCAGGTTCACCGATTCAGTATGAATTGAATCTTATCAAGTGGTAAGAACTTACCGGAAACGAGCATTATATGATCACAAAAATACTTCAAAGCAAGAAATCTAAATATTATTTATTAATTTCAGTGTTACTTATCCTGATGATATTACTATCAAGCTGTAATAAAAAAGAATCTTCCCCACCTGAAGAATCTGTTGCTGAAAATGAAAATATAAAAACTTCACTGCCGACTATTGATAATCCGTTCTACTATAATCTTTATCATCATATTGCTGAAACTGATAACGGATATTTTATAATGTGTTCCGGAATACTGCATTATCTGGACAAAGAAACCGGCAAAGTCGTTGTTTTCAGCAATGATTCCATTCAAGGAGAGGACCTACTGAAAAAGGTTTATCAGGATGGAGAAGCACATGAGGCATATTTTGGGGATAATGTATCAATCCATTATTATGATAATTATCTTTATACTTTAGAATCTGTCGATTCCCTTAAAGGGGATTGGCAAGTTATCAAAGTTGATCCGGCTACTTTGCAAAGACAGAGAATTGGTTCAATTAAATCCATGTATGGTGATTTTGCACTTGCCGGTGACAAAATCTATACCCTTTATGCGGAAGTAGCAAATGACGAGGAATCAGTCAAGGGATATGTTTATGATTATTTTCTTGCGGTTTATAATCTGGAAGCTGAGCAATCAGAAGAAGCGATTCCTGTTCCTGTGAGTGAAGATTTCAGAGAAAATCAAATCACTGCTCCACGCTATGATGTTTCAGATAATATGATTCATTTCAATTTGAATTATTCTGCGGAAACTGATACAGATATTGGCTTTGTAGAAAAAACTATTTATGTTTCGTATGATGCATCTAATGGAGAATTTTCTTTTAAGACTTTGCTTGAATATCCTAAAGATAATGAAAAGATAAGAAATCTTTTTGAATTGGATGGAGTTCAATATTATTCTTGTCTCTCTTTACCACCGGATGATATGTCCGGTGACATGGAAGCATGGTATGTTAAGAAAGATAAAGAAGAGGTTTCTAATAAGTATTCTTTACCTGCTAATTATTATATAGAAACAAATGGTAAAGACATATATGCCATACCTGCAGTACTTGGTCTTTCTACTCCGGATCGTTTCAGCCAGGTAGCCTTTAAAATATATAAAGTGGTCGATAATGAATTAAAAGTTATTGCTGATATTAGTGATGAAGAAGCTGCCGTCATTCAAATCCCGATGGAAGTGTGTATCGGTACAAATGGCGATATTTTTTTAATGATGCCAAACGGAGATGCTTTCTATCAAATAATAGACAATCAAATTGTTGTAAAATTTGATTATCTGGATGTTTATGAAAATCTCTTTGCGGAAGAATAAACAAAATGTGTATTTTACAAATTGAAAATCTTACTAAGCGATATAAAGGGCAGTCTATACCTGCTTTAAACAATTTCAAAGCAACTTTTACTTCCGGTATTTACGGTGTTTTAGGACCGAACGGTGCAGGGAAATCTACTTTGTTTTATATTCTTGCAAATATTTTAGATTATGATACCGGAACCATAACTTATAACGGAGAAAATATTGATGATATAGCAAATAAATTTTCACTTTCTCTGGGTTATATGCCGCAACAGCAAAAGTTATTTGAATACATGACAGTTTTTCGTTTCCTTGAATATTTTGCCTTGTTAAAGAAAATTAATATGGATGATTTCAAGGAACAAGTAGATTATATTACTAAAAAATTAGGTATAGCCAATTTAATGAAACGAAAAATTTCTACTTTAAGTGGCGGTATGAAACAAAGAGTATTGTTAGCTCAAGCGCTTCTAGGAGATCCTAAAATATTGTTATTAGATGAACCGACCGCCGGTTTAGATCCTAAAGAAAGGATACGTTTAAAAAACTTTATTGCAGAACAAGCCTTGGAGCGTATTGTGCTGATAGCGACACATATTGTTTCCGATATAGATTCGATTGCCAAAGAGGTTGTTTTTTTAAAACAGGGTCATCTATTAGAACAGGATACGGTTTCCAATATATTACATAAATATCAGAATATATCTCACACTTATTTGATACCCAAAGAAAAAATTCAATTATATATCGACAAATTTAATATTTCTCATATGCAAGAAGTGGAAAAGGATTTATTGGAAGTAACTATAGTCAAATCTGCAAACGAAAATATCTCTGTAGAATTACTTGAAAATTGCCAAGATATTGAAAAATCCTGCACCTTGGAAGATGTTTATCTCTATTTATATTCCGAAAAATAATTAACAAAAGAACGTGTCATATTATGTATAAGGCAGAAGTCAGAAAAATTTTATCAAGAAAGGAAGTCACGTTGATCTTAGTATTGTTTTTACTAAGCCGATTTGTCTTTTCGCTTTTTGTAACTTTTGCTGATAATGACAATGACATATTGGGAACATCCTTCCCGGAAGAAGATCCAATCACTACAGAAGAATATCATGATTTTAACAACGGACGAATTAATGCCTTAGAAGATAAATTAATCGTATCTTCTTTTTCTGATAATGAAACTTTTCTGACCAAAAGCTTAAAAAATCAAATCGAAAAATATCAAGCATTAGAAAATATAGAAATAACGATTACTGATGAAGCAGCTTTAACAAAACTGGTTTTGATTAATCAGTTCGATATATTTTGGTTGCTTTTTATTATTTGGCTTGCACTTATTATATTGAAAGGTGATCAAGATGAAGGATTAATCAGCTTTATACGCAGTCTGCCTGCCGGCAGAGGCGAATTAATTAAAGTGAAAATAATTGTTTTATCCGGGTTGGCTTTTGTGTATGCGATTCTGATAAAAATCATTCCTCTTTTAACTCTTGGTTTCAGATATACTCCGGAAAGTCTTTCCAGAAACATTCAATCCAATCCTTACTTTAAGACAGCATATTTAGAAATCAAAGTAACTGAGTTAATATTATACGATATACTCTATTTTGTTCTTATTGCTTTCAGTTTTATTGCTTTATCTTTATTTGTCATTTCCTTAACCAAGAAAAGATCCGTTGATATCATTATTATATCAGTGATCTTTATTGTATCTACAGGTTTGTACCGTTTTATTCCCGGTAATTCAATCTTTAATTTATTCAAATATCTAAATTTGATTGCTTGTGCTGATTTTTTCGGACAAATAGCGATATATAAAGATTTAAGTATCGCGAACATGGCAGTTCCCAGATTATTAATTTCCAATATTTTCTTATTCTGTGTTTTTGTTTTCTTCTTTTTCCTTGCCGGCATACGACTGGCAAAACTACAAAAAAGAAAAGAGCGACATAGTTCCATTGTTAAAGAGAGAAAGAAAACAGGCAAAAATATAATTCATCGTTCTTTACTGCTATTTGAAATCAATCGAGTGTTTTTGCAAAGAAAGTTAATCTTAGTTTTTTTGATTCCTGTTATTTTACAAAGTGTGTCCGTTTTCTCAAAGACAACTGATTATGAAGAAGAAGTCTATTTTTCATTACAAAGAATTACTTATGTTAATGCTATCAAAGAATTATCAGGTGAATTAACGGATGAAAAAGAATTGAGATTGAATGAAATGATCGAAGACATAGAAGCTAAAGCTTCCACTACACAAGATCAACGTTATCAAATAGAAAAAGAAGTACTATACCAAATAAAAAATGACTTTGCAGACATGAAGTTTTTTCATGAAGATAATCAACAAAAACTATATGTTCTTGATCAGGATATGGCGTATAAACATTATGAATATAGTTTTACTCAGAATCTGTTATCTTTATTCCGGGTGCTGAATATGTTGTTGCTAAGTGTGTGGTTAATCGGACCGGACAAGGTATATGAACTGGATAATTTACTTTTCAGTACGCCAAGCAGGTTTGGCTTGCGCAGTTCCGCTCATTTTCACATTATCAATACAACAGCTTTAATTGGAAATGCAATATATTCTTGCTTACATTATTATGAGGTGCATCAAAGTCATTATGCCTTGCCACTCAGGGCTTCCATACAATCTGTCAAAATGATTCAACACCTTACCCTTGACATAAACCTGGGACAATTAGAATTGCTGTTATTCCTAAGACGCTATATCAGTTTTGTATTGGTGGCATTGCTATCTTATTTTTTCATCAAAAAGATCAAGAAATTACAAACTTCTTTATTTCCATTGTTTATTGTGATTTTGCTTCCGACGATTGCAAAAATGTTTATTTTGAATAGCAATATATTATCCTATTTACCTTGGACTAACATTTTAGGAATCTCTTCAGATTTAAAAACCATGAGTAATGTGGAATTTGTGATATCTGTTTTACTAATTACCTTCCTGAGCTTTATTTTTATTGTTAGTATTTATCTTTATTTTTTCATCTTATCCAAAAAAAGGCCTTAAAAAAGCCCTTGAAAAATAGACTTTCAATAATTCCGGTAAACTGGTAGGATGTATAATTATATTATATTTTTTATAATTATAAATTTAGGAGTGTGTGTATGAAGAAAATAGCAATTGTAGGCAGCAGTGGAGGTAATCTCTATTCTCAAGGTGGAAATAATCCTCAAAAGCTGTTAGGTGAGGTTCTGACTCAAGCTAAGGCGGCGGATTTTGAAGTAGCTTTTGTACAATTTGTTGCGGCAACAACGTCTTTGGATAACATTAAAGAAGATTCTGTTGTAAGTTTATATACTTTAGATTCGAATGGGGATTTGACATTGTCTGAGCAAGGGGAGTTATCAGCGATTAATGAAACAGTTAAAGTGTTAGATGCAAATTTAGCTGAACAAATAGAAGCTAAAGAAATTGAAGGTTTAGTTGTTATCAGTGCTGATCCTAAGTCAAACAATAAAGCTTCGGCTGAAGCAGCTAAGAACACACAAATTCCGGTTGCAGGTTCAGGTGGTTCTGCGATGGGTGTATATGAACAAATGGGCTGCAACGTCGTTTCGTCAACCGGAACAACAGGTACAACTGACAGGACAAGAGCGGTTGCTTATATTTCAGCTTTAGCGAAAGCGCATGATCATAAATACAGAGCTGTTCTTACTTCTTCGGCAAGTGCAAGTGCTGAGTCAACAACAGTATGGCAAAGAATCAATGTGCGAGGAATCATGTTTGCGGCAATGCCTGCATTTATTGCTATGGCAATTATGATTGCCTTAGGACAGATTGGGAGTTTGAATTCTTGGATAGTTTCGGTAACAGGTAATGAATCAGCATCTTTTTCTGCTATCGGAAGTACAATTATCGGTCTGTTGCCTGTTATTCTTGCCGCTATTGCAGCAAAACAAGTTTCAGGTTTTGACGAAATTGGTGTAGTAGCAGGTATAATTGCAGGTGCAATGTCTACTAACGGAGGAGTCATTGGCGGAATTATAACCGGTATTCTGGCAGGTATTATCGTTTATTATGTAGCTACTTGGGCTTTGAAAAACAAAGTTCCGGGAACTACCACCAATCTTTTATCCGGTGCATTAGGTGGCTTATTGGCAGGTTTTGTCGGCATGTTCCTGATATCACCTATTGCTGCTTTCTTAGGTAATGGAATCAGAAATTTAATTGACCAAATATTGGCATACAATGCGATTCTTGCAGGTTTAGTAGCAGGTGCATTGATTTGGTTGGCTATCATGGGCGGTGTATATCATGCAGCCATTCTACCTATCGTTCTGATTGAGATGGAAGCTGCAGGCTTCAGTTTCCTTGGTGCTGTTGATTTAGTATGCTTGGTTTGTGTATCCGCCGGCATTACTTTGGGAAATGTTATTTTACCAAGAGAGAAAGGTGGCAGAACTGCTGCTTTACCGGGCTTTTTAGTTAATATCTTCTTTGGCACTTTTGTTGAGGCTGCATACCCCTATATGTTTGGTGATAAAAAGGTGTTTGGCGGAGCAATATTTGCCGGAGCAGTGGGTGGTGCCTTAGTTGGCTTATTTAATGTTAAAAGTACTGCTTATGTTCCGACATTTGTAGCACCGGGCTTAACTAATGAGAAACCGGTTCAATTAGTCATTGCAATGCTGGCAGCTGCCCTTGTAGCAATGCTCATCACAATCTGGGCTAATAAAACGGCTAAACGTAAAGGATAAAGGAATATAAATAAAATAATAATAAATTAAATTAATTATAATCTGCCGGTAGTGATATGTGCATTTAATGTTCGTATCACTACTTTTTTGTGTCTTGAAAAGTTAACGTAAAAAGCTAATTACATCAAGAAAATTACTTCGATTCAGCAGATGAACTGATGTTGGCACTTTCATCATTGTTTGTCAGATAATTGAACGGGTTTTCATGCAGACCTATCCTGCGAATTACATAACTTAGTTTGATGTATTTCTTGTTTCGCTGAGCATTATACCAAGACCTTTGATAATTGATCATTGCACCGTAGAGCAGAATTTGAATTGTGAAATTCAACCAGAGCATTAAAATAATAATATTTGCTAAGCCGCCGTACAGAGTCGATAACGATGCCCGATTTGCAATATAAAACGAGTACACATAAGACAGGAGAATCCAACCGATAGTAGCAAACAATGCACCGGGGGCACTAGGAATATTACCGACCGATCGTTTGGAATTTGTATAGTAGAGAATATAGAGGATAATGAAAATTACGAAAAAGCTAAAGCCGTATGTGACCAAATCGACAACCCAATTTTGAATATCAAGGAATTCTAAATTTTCATTGAGAAAATTAAAAATAACACGACCGAAGCTCATGACAACTGTTGCAAGTGTCAACAATATAAAGAAAAAAAGAGTAAAAACAATACCGAATATTCTCGGGGGCAAAGGCAGCGTATTATCACGCGGCGGATATATTGTAGCAATACCTGTAAAAACTTGACCGATGCCACGGCTTGCTGCCCACAAGGCCGTACTGATAGTAATAATTAAAGAAAAAGTTGACAACGGTGACCTAATATTAATAGTTAATGATTCGATAATAATCAAAATAGGTTCGGGCAAGAAACTTCTAATTCTTTCAATTGCTTCAGGAGTTATTTCAATATTTTGTCCTATTAGAGAAACAAAAAACATTACTAACATTAACAAAGGAACAAAAGCCAATAATAAATAATAAACAACTCCTGCTGCCTTGTCACCGATTCTGTGATATGTAACCATTTGGATGAAGTCAATTGAATAATCCCAATATCTGCCTGCTCTTTTGCCACGCCAAGCTCTAGGTCCGTTGATTATTATATCTTTAATGATTCTGATCCATGATTTTTTGTGGACCTCTTTTTGTTCTTTGTTCAATTCAGAATCTTTATTATTTTTATTTGGGTTTTCTATTCTATTTTTATTTTTCATTTTTCCACCTAAGTCAATAATTCAAATCTTACCTTGATCTGATTTAGTTTACAAATAATATCTTTTAATCTGCTTAAGTTTACAAATTATATATTGTAATCCGTTTAAGTTAACAAATGATACACTTTAATCTATATTTAAGTTGACAAATAACGTAATCTAATCAGCTTTAATTTCTAAAGAATATAGTTAATCAGTATGTATTGTAAGAGAATCTATGCTAGAATAAGAACAAATGTTTGATAGGATATGCAGATAAAATATGATTATACTTGGAATTGATCCCGGGTATGCCATTACCGGTTATGCTTTTATTGATTATTTAGAACAGAAATTTAAAGTTTTGGATTATGGTTTAATTACGACAAAAGCCAATTCATATTTTCCTGAACGTTTACTATTGATTGAACAAAGTTTGGAAGCATTGATTAATAAATATAAACCTGATGTGATGGCAATTGAAGAACTGTTTTTCAATAGAAATACAACAACTGCAATCGGCACTGCACAAGCCAGAGGAGTAGCTGTAGTTACGGGAGCGAGAAATAAAATACCGGTCTTCGAATACACTCCGAAACAGGTCAAGCTTGCAGTTACCGGATATGGTAATTCCGAAAAAAATCAAGTTCAGGAAATGGTCAAAGTATTACTTAAATTAAATAAAATTCCTGAACCTGATGATGTGGCGGATGCACTTGCTGTTGCTTTATGTCATGCACATAGTGGAAATAGGAGTACAGCTTTAGCTGTCGGAGGCTATCAATAATAGATTGACAAGACAGATGAAGATTAGGTTTTAAATTATCAACAATGATAATATTAATACGAAATATATAAAGAATTAAAAAATACGAAATATATAAAGAATTAAAAATGATTCAGTAGTAGAAAATTTTCGAGGATAAATAATGATCGCAGTGTTAACAGGTAGAATTTTACAAAAACATCCTGAAAGTATGATAGTTACAGTTCAAGGAATTGGTTTTGAAATTTTTTATGATTCTTTAATGGCAAATCAGTTTCCGGCAATCGGTGAAGAGGTAACGGTCTGGACTTATATGAATGTCAGAGAAAATGAAATGAGTCTCTACGGTTTCCCAAATCAAGAAATAAAAAAACTATATGAGCTGTTGATTACAGTAAGCGGAATCGGGCCGAAAGTTGCAAGCGGAATTGTCGGCGGTATGAGTCCGGAACGCTTTGCAATGGCTGTTTTGAATGATGATGTGAAGAGCTTAACTCAAATTAAAGGCATTGGAAACAAAGGAGCTCAAAGAATTATTTTAGAGCTGAAGGATAAAGTAAAAAAATCTTTGCCGGATTTGAGCAAGGTCGGTACGGAAACCTCAAAGAGTATTGGAATTTCGGCGGACAGTAATTTGTTAAGTGTCGGTCAAGAATCTATTGCCGCTTTAATGGTTTTAGGATATCAGGAGTCTGAAGCTGAAAAAGCTTTGGAAAAAGCTTATTATGAATTGAAAGAAAACGCAATAGAGATTACAGTTGAGTCGCTTTTAAAATATGCGCTTAAACATCTCTCCGTGTTATAATCAAATATTATGAATGAATCCGGTTTTTATAGTATTTTTAATCAAGATTACGATATTGAACAAGAACCTCGCTTAGTTGATCGGGAGATGCGTTCCGATGACAGTTTTGAAGGTACGTTAAGACCGAAATCTTTTGAACATTTTTACGGCCAGCAAAAAATCAAAGAGAATTTGCAAATATTTATCAAAGCTGCCAAAAGCCGTAATGAAGCTTTGGATCATGTGTTATTATATGGACCGCCCGGTTTAGGCAAAACGACCCTGGCAGGTATTATTGCCCAAAACATGGATTCAAATATAAGAATAACATCAGGACCGGCAATTGAACGGCAGGGCGATTTAGTTGCACTCTTAACTAATCTGCAAGAACATGATGTTTTATTTATTGATGAAATTCACCGTTTGAATTATCAAGTTGAAGAAATACTTTATCCGGCAATGGAAGATTATATTGTGGATATTATTATCGGTAAGGGCCCGAGTGCAAGATCGATCAGACTGGATTTACCGCATTTTACTTTGATTGGAGCGACAACCAGAGCCGGTTTGCTCAGTGCTCCTTTACGGGATCGTTTTGGAATGGTTCATCGTTTGGAATTATATGAACCGGAAGAGATTGCACAAATCGTTAAACATAATGCCGAATTATTAAATGTAGAAATTGATACACAAGGCTTGACGATGCTTTCTACACGTTGCCGCGGTACTCCGAGAATTGCGATTAGATTATTGCGACGGATGCGAGACTTTGCCCAGGTTAAAGGGCAAGGATTAATTGATTCGGATATTGTTGAAGTCGGTTTAAAAGCTTTAGAGATTGATGCACAAGGACTTGATAATACAGATCGAAATTTACTGTCTGTTATGGCGAAAAGCTTCCGTGGCGGACCGGTCGGATTAGATACATTGGCAGCAATGACCGGAGAAGATCCGAAAACAATTGAAGATGTTTGCGAACCTTATTTGATGCAATTGGGTTTTATTGCAAAAACTCCGCGCGGCAGAATTCTGATGGAACAAGGCTGGCGCCATTTAAACTTAACTCCGCCGACGGATATTTTTTCGACAAATGCTGCGGAGAACATGACTGATAAAAACAATAATGAATGTAAAACTGAAAGTAAAATTGAAAAGAATTTAAACGGAACTGAAGCAACAGAATATACTCAACTTGGTTTTGACCAATTAAATTTAGATATTGATAAAGGAAATACTATAAACGATGCCTAAGAAAATGCTTTTACATCTATGTTGTGGTCCATGCGGTGAATATCCGATTGAAATTTTAAAGAGCATGGAAAAATATGATCTCACTTTATATTTTTATAATCCGAACATTCAACCGGAAAAAGAATGGTATCGTCGTTTGGAAGGAGCGTTGCGTTTAGCTGAATTGCGTAAATTGCCGATTGTTGTTGAAGAAGGTTGTGAACCTGAAACCTGGTGTCAGATAGGCAGGACTCCGGCCAGATGTACTTATTGTTATGAATCGCGCATGAAGAATGTGGCCAAATATGCCGGTGAAAATGATTTTGATATTATCACAACTTCATTATTGGTCAGTCCTTACCAGAATAAAAAATTAATTCATCAAGCAGGTCAGCGTCAAGCTGAAATAAATTCAATTGATTTTTTAGCAGCTGATTTTACGGAAGGTTTTCGTAAAGGACAGCAAATGGCAAGGGAAGACGGGCTTTATCGTCAAAAATACTGTGGTTGTATGATTTCCTTAGAAGATTCAGATTTCTTAACCAAAATAAAAAAAGATCAAGCGGAATATGTTATACCACAAGAACTTCGCACAGAATTAATAGAAAATAAGATAATATGCCTTTAGACGGTGTCAGTTCAAATTTTTTATGCAAAGAATTAAATTATGAATTGGCGGATGCAAGAGTTGATCGAATTTATCAGCCGAATCGTTTTACGATTTTGTTGATTTTCTATGTGAATCGGGTACAAAAAAGACTGTTAATTTCTGCAAATCCCAGTTCACCACGGATTTATTTAACAACAGCCGAACTTGAAAATCCCAAAAGTCCGCCATCTTTTTGTATGATGTTGCGAAAGTATTTGATTGGAGCAAGGTTGAAAGAAATCATTCAACCTGATTATGAAAGAGTATTCAAATTTAAATTTACAACCATAAATGAATTGGGTGATCCTGATGAGAAATATTTGGTTGCAGAAATTATGGGAAGATATAGCAACATTATTTTTTTGAATAAGGATCAAAAGATTCATGATGCATTGATTCATGTAGATCAAGATATTTCCAGCAAGCGTGAAGTTATGCCGGCCAGGACTTATCAATTGCCACCGACACAAAATAAAAAGTCTTTGGATTTTT
The DNA here is from genome assembly GCA_012518795.1 of Clostridiaceae bacterium. GTDB lineage: Bacteria > Bacillota > Clostridia > Saccharofermentanales > DTU023 > UBA5436. Next base: position 59,895 of record JAAYRL010000054.1, on the reverse strand, counting down.
ATTATGAACAAAAACCTGCGGTTTTATCTTTTTTGGCAAATGCTCAAGAAGCAAGCAGGATAGATAAGGTCATTTTAAATCATGTGCAAGGATTTTCTCCGTTGCTTGTAAGTTCAATTATCGCTGCAACCGGAATTGAATTTCGTTCACATGTAGATCAACTGTCGAGCAATCAAAAACAGAAATTGAGTGATAAGTTCTATAAAACATGTGAAATGATCAGAGCAAATGCCGATCAACCGACTTTGTATTTTTTTGATAAAAATGATCATAAGCCCTACGATTTTCATGCATTTGAATTGAAGTCATTACCCTATCGGGAAAAAGTGTCAAGCTTATCAATTGCTATGGATGTTTTTTATAAATTACAAGATGCGGAAAGAATTTATGAGCAATTTAAGCAAAAGTTGGAGCGTAATTTAAATCAAGCAATCAGTCGTACTCAAAAAAAATTAGATTTTCATCAAAGAGATTTTGTTGAAGGTCAAAAAGCTGAACAATATCAGAGATTAGGAGAATTATTAAATTCACAATTATATTTGGTTCAAGATCAGGCAACGGAAGTGGAGTTAATTGATTATTTTGATCCTGAACAAAATAAGATAAAAATCCAATTGAAACCTCAATTGAGTCCGGCAGATAATGCGAAGATATTTTTTAAAAAATATCGCAAAGCACAAGCTAAATATAAATCAGCTAAACGCTTGTTGGCAATGGATCAAGCAGAATTATTATGGCTGAATTCTTTACATACTGCACTTGAGCGATCTGAAGTATTAGAGGATTTACAGGCGATAAAAATAGAATTAGATTTATTTGAAAAACCGATTGAGAATCAGAGTTCAGTTAAGAAAGCGGTTCAACCTGAGCAGCATTTGCTGAAAAATCGTTTAAATCCGGGAAAACCGGGTAAGCGCAAAAAATATTATCAAAAAAACAAGCAAAAAACCAAGAAAAAAGCGAAGAGTGAGAAATCTTTACCACCTCGTAAATTTGAATTGGCCGAAGGGATAACAGTATATGCCGGGCGTAATAACATTCAGAATGATCAGCTTACTTTGCGCAAAGCTGCTGCAGATGACTTGTGGTTTCATGTTAAGGATTTAACCGGTACCCATGTTATTTTGACGGTACAAGATGGCTACATGGCAGAACCGCAACATATCAAACAAGCTGCACAGATTGCTGCTTGGTATTCAGAAGCCAATCAGGTCAAAACAAATCATGGTGGAAAAGTTGCAGTTGACAGTTGTTTAGCAAAATATGTCAGAAAACCTAAAGGTGCAAAACCGGGTATGGTTATATATAATCAACATCAGACATATTATGTGTCTCCAAAACTACCCAACGAAACTGTTGAGAGCTAAGAAATCATGCAATTTGATTTACAGGATATGCCTAATAATATTTAAAGTTAAATTGCAGTTAACAAATGATATATTTAATAAAAATAATACTTTTAATATAGTTTTAGGAAAAGAGAAATTTGATGAGAAAAATTAAGGAAAAAACACAGAAAAAGAGCGATGCAGCACAAGGAACAACAAGATTTCATGCAATGTTGGCATTTTTGCGCTATAACATTATCGGTCGATTTATTTCCATTGTATTGCTGATAACTTTAATCTTAACTCTTAATACATTACTCGCAACAAATGATTTAGAAAAATTTGCCTTAATCACGGGTATTGAATTAGTTATTATTATGGTAGCAAGTTGGACTTGGTTTTTAATTAAGCGCAACTCAAATCATGATTCAGATATAGAATAAGTATTTTCTCAATCGTTTTATACTGATAAATAAATTATGCTGAATCATTATCAATTTTTAAGCAGCTACTTATTTTGTAATTTTTTCAGAAGTTTGTTAATCTTCGAGGTGGGTGAAATCAAGCTGGACATTGAAGCATTATGATTTATGGCATCAATCAATAAAGCAACGAATTTTGTCATATCTGCGGAAATAAACCAGGGAGCTTGGAGGACTTCTTCCGGTGCATACATTAAATTAGTAGCAACAACCCGATCTATTAGACCCTTTTCATAATATTCATTAAAAGAATCAATGCCATTTGCGAACAGAGCAAAGGTAACTGCGGCAAAAATGCGTTTTGCTCCTTTTTCCTTAAGTGATTTTGCTAAATCTAAAAGAGATTCACCGGAAGAAAGCATATCATCAACTATTAAAACATCATAGCCTTCGACCGATTCGCCAAGGAATTCATGAGCAATAATTGGATTTCTCCCATTAACAATATTAGAATAATCTCGTCTTTTGTAGAAAGTTCCGAGTGGCAATCCGAGCATTGATGCAAAATACATTGAACGTTGGATAGCACCTTCATCCGGGCTAATAATCATCATTGATTCCGGATTAATTACAATATCCGGTACAGATTTAATTAAGGCTTTCAAAATCTGATAAGTTGAAGGAATAGATTCAAAACTGGAAGTAGGTACGGCATTGGCAACTCTATCGTCATGTGCATCAAAAGTAATGAAATTGCTGATTCCCAGATCGAAAATATCTTCCAACATATATGCACAATCAAGTGATTCTCTGGAATTTCTGCGATGTTGTCTTCCTTCATATAAGAAAGGCATTATTACATTAATTCTGCGAGCTTTACCGGAAGCTGCAAGAATAATTCTTTTTAGATCTTGATAATGATCGTCCGGACTGAAATGATTGATTAAACCGCGCATTTTATATGTACAACTATAATTTGTTACATCGCAGATAATAAAAAGGTCATGGCCACGAATAGTTCGACCGATTACGCCTTTACCCTCTCCTGTAGAAAAACGGATAGCTTCAGCAGGAATATTATAGTCATCGCGTAGGAAACCGGTATTGCTGATATCGTCGGAAACTTGATCCAGATACTCATGGCGCCTCTTAACCAAATGCTTATTAACTTGGTCGCCAAATTCCTTTGCTCCGGTTAGAGAAATAATACCTACCGGTCCGTGGGAAGGCATAGGATTATCCCCATATTGATCGTAACGGTAATAATTTCTGTAATCGCGATCGATTGCTCGTTTAGTTTTGGCCATTTTCATCTCCTTTAAGTGAGTTAAATGAGTTCAATAAAGAATGAATCCTTTCGGTCGGATTAATTAATTTAGAAAGTGAAGCATCATGATTAATGCCGTCAATCAATAATGCTAAATATTTTGCCAGGTTAACGTCGCAAAACCATTCAGTCTCCAGCAGTTCGGGTGGTCTATAAATAAGATTTGTAGCAAATATCCTATGAATTAAACCGTTATCATAGGCTTCATTAAATTTGTCAATACCTTCGGAAAATTGAGCAAAAGATACCGCTATGAATACTCTTCTGGCATCTTGATCTTTGAGTTTTTCAGCACATTCCAAGGCAGTTTTACCGGAGTCAATCATATCATCGACTATTAAAACATCTTTTCCCGAAATATTATCACCGAGAAATTTCTTTTCGGCCGATCTTTTGAGTTTATGCAAAGTATATTCACTTTTATCTAACAATCTGGGATCGTATTTGCGATAAAAGATACCGAGCGGCACGCGCAAGACAGAAGCATAATAAATACAACGACTAATTGAAGCTTCATCTGCACTAATAACCATAAAATGATCTTTATCAAGTTGCAGATCAGGACATTCGCTGAGTAAAGCTTCAATTAATTGAAATGAAGTTGCTGCAGATTCAAAATTATGACGTGGGACTGCGTTAGCAATTCGCTCATCATGTGCATCGAATGTAATAAAGTTAGATATACCCAATTCGAAAAGACGTTTTAACATGACGGCACAATCTAAAGATTCTCTTGATTCTCGTCTGTATCGCCTGCCTTGATAAAGGTATGGCATGACAACGTTGGTTCGTTTTGAAACACCGTGCGCTGCAGAGATCAATCTGCATAAATCCTCAAAATGTTCATCAGGACTAATTGAAACCTCTTGATTATACCTGATATAAGTTTGACCGTAATTCAAAACATCAGTAATAATAAACAGATCATGTCCGCGAACAGTGTCTAAAATAGAAGCTTGACCTTCACCTGAATTAAAACGTTTTAAATTCACCGAAATGCGATATTCTGGTCTATAATAACCTGCAAGTTGATTTTGTTCGGGATATTTTGCAATTGTTAATGCACGACGATTACATAAGTGAAAATTAACTGCATCGGAAAAGGACGGTTCCAACTGATGAGCTATAATTCCGACAGGGCCTATAGGTTGAAGAATTCTTTCATCGTAATTCCGAAGCACTAATGCCTCGGAACGTAATACATGTTCTGGTTCAGATAAAATATTCGGCATATCTACCTATGCAAAAATTAGTTTGTGCTTTGAGGCACCAAACAGCCAAAGCCATTTCAACGGATATTCTTACTTGTTATCTTAAGTATTTAAATATATTATATCAATGTTCATGAAGGGATACAAAAATATGAAGATAAATTTTCAAAATGCAAAATTAGCACAAGTGGCAGGATTTGTTGAACAGTTTCCACAAAATAATTTGTCTCAAATTGTAATTTCCGGAAAATCAAATGTTGGGAAATCTACTTTGATCAACTCTTTATGTAATAACAAAAATTTAGCACGTACGAGCAGCAGTCCCGGCAAAACCAGACAAGTTATATTTTATTTAATAGATGAAAAATTTTATTTAGTAGACTTACCGGGTTATGGTTATGCAAAAGCTTCACATACTGAGAAAGAAAAATTTTCTGATTTGACCAATAAATATCTTAATTCTGAAACAAATATCAATCTGATTATTCAGTTAATAGATATTCGGCATAAGCCAAGTCGTGAGGATTTGTTAATGCTCGAATGGATTAATTATTCGGGAATACCCTATGTTGTTGTTCTGACAAAAGCAGATAAATTGAAACGTAGTCAGATTAAACCTCAAATTAATTTAATTAAACAAAGTTTACCACCCGAAATGACAGAATCATTTCAACCGATCGTTACCTCGGCAATCAAAAAACAGGGTCTGGACAATTTAAAATCAGCAATTCAAACGATCATCTGATTTTCTAAAAATTATTACTGTTTACCAAAAAAAGTCGCCTTGGCAAAATTTCTTTGTCGGATAATATTGTTATGAAATTATTATTCCAACAAAGAATAATTGCTTTGCTTTTTAATGCCGAAAGGTATGGTTTGAAATCGGGTTGCTTTTTGCTATGTTTAATCACTTATTTAGCACGTGATCATTTTTCTATTTGTTTAATTGTGATTTTTTTCTGCTTGATTCTCATGGTTTTTGCTTATTCATTTATATCGAAGAAAAATCGCTTTTTCTATTTTGGACTGTTATCGATAATGTTGATCCAAATATGGCGTGTTTTGTATGTCAGATATCAAGCGAAAGCAATCGAACAGTATATTGGAGATACAGTTTATTTGGAACTTACCGCACAAAATACTCTTTTTCAAACAAATGAAGAACGAGAATTTAAAATTTACCAAAGCAAGAATGGTGCAAGGCTTGCACTTTGGGTAGAGGGAGAACAGAGATATTGGCAGAAAATTTGCGGTTATTTCCGACCGAAAGTACCACAAAGAGTCAGAAATCCGGGAGGTTTCAATCAAAAAGAATATTTAGCAAATTATAACTGTTATGCTGTTTTAGATTTAAAAGACAAATATACTTCAATTCAACAAGTTACTGTCAGAATGCCGATTTTAGATAGAAACAAATTATTAACCGGTTTTCAAAATTATATTGGATCAAGTTTTGACCCGAGAACAGTAGATTTTATACTTAGTTTATGTTTCGGCCGAACTGAAAACCTAAGTCCTGATCTCAAACAAGATTTTCGCAATCTTGGATTGAGCCATTTACTAGCTGTTTCAGGATTTCACTTTGATTTATTTTTAATGCCTTTGCTGGAAGGCTTTAATTTTAAAAAACGGAATTTGAAAATTCAATTTTTATTATTACCTTTAATATTGTTCTACAATTGGCTTTGTGCTTATCCGATTGGCTTGATTAGAGCAAGTCTGATCTATACTTTTATGCTGATCACAAAATATCTTGGTTTGGATGTTTCACGAAAAAACATATTGTTATTCATTATGCAACTTTTTTTGTTAATAAACCCTTGGTTGATTTTTCAGGTTAATTTCCAACTCAGTTTTATTTCCAGCTTGGCAATTTATTATTATTTGCCATATTTAAAGAAAATTAATATCATGCAAAAATCAAAATTTCTTCAAAGTATGTTTTTGTCCTTTTTGGTACAAATTATTATTTTACCTTTTTTAATAAAAAATTTCGGTATTTGGCAAATCGGAGTGATATTAGTCAGCGGACTGTTGAATTTTCCTTTAACATTCTTTTATTTAACAGGCTTGTTCAGTTTTTATATGTTTTTGTTTCTCAAATTAATTAAGAACATTATATTTTTAGATTTTAGGTTGACAGAACAATTAAGCAGGAGAATATTTGATTTTTTGCATTGGCTGCTTAATAGTGCATTGCAGATATTTTCGCGGTTTGCTCGGGCAGATTTTTGGTTGCAATTACAAAATAATAATAACTCATTGCTGACTTGGTTAATACTCGGATTGTTAATATTAAGTATAGGCTTAATTATAGGAAGTTTTTTAAGTAATCTTTTGACTGAAAAACAGAGGTTATCTTTAACATTCAAAACATACTTACCCGGTTTTATTTTGATGATATTATTACTTTTTAATATTTTACGACCACAATTAAATTGGCAAATATGTTTTTTGGATGTTGGGCAAGGTGATTGCTGCCTGATAATTTCACCTGAGCGAAATTGTATTTTGATTGATGGAGGAATTCCCGGACAAGGCTATCGGACAATTCTTCCTGCACTGAATTATTTCGGAATTACGAAGATTGATTATGCTATTATCAGTCATCTTGATTCAGATCATTATGGGGGAATTGTTGATTTGCTTGAATTAAGGCGAATTGAAAAGATTGTTTTTCCGGATTCGAACTGCACCGGGAGCATTAAAACCAATTATGCCGAGAGCGAAAAGAATGTTTACATAGGAAATAACAACGCGAATACGATTAACAAACAAACCTTATGTGATAAATGTGATGCAAATGGTGTAAAATATCAAACAGTCAAACAGTCGGATATTTTGTCACTTGAACCTTTAATCGATAAACTTGAAATTTTATCACCTGCTCCGCAATTAACGAGAAATACACAAAATCAAAATGACTACAGTTTATGCTTTGTTTTGGAGATTGCGGGTTTAAATTTGATGTTTACCGGCGATCTAAGTAATACAAATGAGCAAAAGTTAATATCCGAATATCAATTTGCCGGAATAGATATTCTTAAAGTTGCACATCACGGTTCAAAATATTCTACTTCTGAAAAGTTTTTGCATGCTGTTGATCCTGAATTGGCGGTTATTTCTGTGGGAAATAACTATTATGGCCATCCGGCCCCGGAATTATTGGAGAGATTGATACAATATGATATTGAGATTAAACGTACAGATTTGAATGGTGCTATTATGTTAGAATTGATAGATAACCAATGGCATCTGGCGACATATGTTGAATAAAAGAAAAAATGACAAAATACAATTTTAGAACAATAAAAAAAGAGATTGACCAAGATATCTGGCATAACGGCTATCTGATTTATGGTGAAGAAATATTTTTAATTAAACAGATCATAGATTTAATTTGTAAAAGATTTGTTGAACCACAAATGCAAGATATTGATTTAGTCAAAATAAAAATCGGATCCAAATTGTCTTCTGAAGATATTGAACGTGTTAAACAAGAATTACAGACTCCGGCATTTATGTCTGAGCGTAAAGTGATCTTACTTGAAAAGACGGGGATTTTTGCACGAGCGGCTCAAGGACAGGCGGAAATTCATAAGAAATATCAGGAAGAGTTAAGTCAGATTTTTACTTTGTTGAATTCAGGCAGCTGTCTAATTTTACATGAAGATACTGTTGATGGAAGGCTCAAGAAAAAACTCCAAAGCTGGTTTGAGGCAGGTGGAGTTCAAGTCGAAATCGGGCGAGAAGAAATCGGTGTTTTGCGACGTTGGCTTCAAGCTAAAGCTCAACAAAAAAAATTAGGTTTAACAGTTGAGGCTGCAGACAATTTAATTGACCGTTGTGAATCCGATATGACTCAACTTGAACAAGAGTTCAATAAAGCAATGTTATATGCGGAGTATGCCGGATTGGCGGGAATTGATTTAGATACGATTAATCTGGTTTGCAAATCGGATATTAGAGGTACGGTTTTTGATTTGACTGATGCCATTTCGGCAGGTCAAACCGAAAAGGCTTTAAAATTGTTGGATACGTTATTAATCTTAAAAGAACCTCTGCCTTTGATCAGATTTATGTTTGCTCGCCATATCAAACAATTAATCTGTGCTAAGGAATTAGGTGATGAGCGACTCTTAATCAAGCAAATCGGAGTATATCCTTTTGTAGCCCGCAGATTGCTAAAACAGGCAAGGAATATGTCGTTGGAAAAGTTGGAGCTTTTTTATCGATTAGCCTTTGAATCCGATTGGAAAGTCAAACGTGGTCATATGACAGATCGTCTGTCTTTTGAAACACTATTAATTGAAGCAAGTTTAACTTTTGCTAGCAAAGTTCGTTAATAGTAGTTAAAATATAAAATGTTTGAAAATAAATTAATTACGGAAGGAATAAGACAATGAGTTCATATCTTGAACAATGGAATGCTATGTTCCAAGATCAGCAAAGCCAACAGCTTAACATGGCGGAAATTGACTTGTATTATCAATTGGAAACTAAAGCTTATGAAATTATTTTAGCTGAACCGCAAAAAGTATGGCAAGGGACATTTACTGATTTAAGAGAGGAATTCGGTTTTGGCAAAAAATCAATTATTTTCACAGGATTTCTTGAAGGCATAAATTCAAGCCTGAAAAATGAGTTGGATTTAAATAAAGTTGAAGATGATACCGAAATTAAAATCGAAATTGATTTTGAAAAGTTGTTTATTGCAATGCATGAAGCAAAAGCGGATTGGTTATATAACATAAAAGCGTGGGATGATATTATCGAGCCCGGCAAACAACAAGAAATGTTGTATGAATGGCGTCAAAGCAAAATTGTTCGAGTTGATAAAATCGGACGTAATGAACCATGCCCATGCGGCAGCGGTAAAAAATACAAAAATTGTTGTGGGAAAAATTAAATATCGGTATTTCGCTTACACCAAGTCAATATATTTAATACAACTACTAAATATGATAAAACTTGAAATAAAGCATAGACAACATTAATAAAGGAACATTTGAAAGAAATATTTCAAATGTATAGGAGAATAATATGGTTTATACTTTACTCCGTGATTTATTTCACGATCCGGAAGAGTATGCAGATCAAATTATTACAGTAGGCGGTTGGGTCAGAACGATCAGAGATCAAAAAAACTTTGGTTTTATTACTTTAAATGACGGTACTTTTTTTAAACCGTTACAAATTGTATTTGAACGAGAGTTTTTAGATGATTTTGATGAGATTGCCAAAATTGGTAATGGAGCATCAATTACTGTCAAAGGTAAAATTGTCTTGACACCTGAGGCCAAGCAGCCTTTTGAAATGAAAGCTGAGCAGATCGTTTTGGAGGGAGATGCTCCGGAAAATTATCCTCTGCAACCTAAAAGACATACACCTGAATTTTTGCGAACCATTGCTCATCTGCGCCCAAGGACAAATCTGTTTTCAGCTATATTCCGAGTTCGATCAGAAGCATCTTATGCAATACACAAGTTTTTTCATGATCGTAATTTTGTTTATGTTCATACTCCGATTATTACTTCCAGCGATGCCGAAGGTGCAGGTGAAATGTTCCGGGTGTCAACCTTGGAACTGAAAAACCCGCCATTGACTGAAGATGGACAAATTGATTATAAACAAGATTTTTTCGGTAAAGAAACTCATTTAACCGTGAGCGGACAATTGGCCGGAGAAGCATTTGCTTTGGCTTTTCGTAATATATACACGTTTGGACCTACGTTTAGAGCCGAGAATTCCAATACTGCACGTCATGCTGCCGAGTTTTGGATGGTTGAACCGGAGATTGCTTTTGCTGATCTTTTTGACAGCACTCAATTAGCAGAGGATATGATCAAGGCGATCATAAATCATGTTTTGGCAACCTGTCCTGATGAAATGGCGTTTTTTAATCAGTTTGTGGATAAAGGTTTGCTGGCAAGGCTTGATGCCGTACTTAACAGTAAATTTGCTTATTTGACATATACGGAAGCAATTGCTGAATTATTGAAAGCTGATCTTGATTTTGCATATCCTGTTGAATGGGGTTGTGATTTGCAAACTGAACATGAACGTTATTTAACTGAAATAGTTTGTAAAGGTCCGGTTTTTATTACGGATTATCCGAAAGAAATCAAAGCTTTTTATATGAAATTAAATTCTGATGGCAAGACAGTTGCGGCAATGGATTGTCTTGTTCCGGGAATCGGAGAGATTGTTGGTGGAAGTCAGAGAGAAGAAAATCTTGATGTACTTAAAAATAGAATTATGGAACAGGGATTGGTGGAAGAACAATATGATTGGTATTTGGAATTACGAGAATATGGTTCAATTCGACATGCCGGCTTTGGCTTAGGATTTGAACGAATGATCATGTATTTGACAGGCGTGAGTAATATCAGAGATGTTATACCGTTTCCGCGTACAGTCGGATATGTCGAATATTAAATATCAGATTAAGTTCAATTTACTTTAATTCAATTCTTTATTTAAAGGAAAGGTTGAAGTATGAACACAAAATTAACAATCCAAGACTGGCCGCTTGCAGATCGCCCATACGAAAAAATGGAACAACTGGGACCGAAAGCTTTATCTGATGCAGAATTGGTGGCAGCGGTCATCTCAAGTGGGATGAATGGTAAAACGTCAGTAGAAATAGCAATGGAGTTGCTTGCAACTTATGACAATATCGGATTTCTGCAAATGGCAAGTCTGGAGGAATTACAAAAAGTTTCAGGTATCGGGCGCGTTAAGGCAATTCGGATTAAAGCCGCAGTAGAATTGGGAAATAGAGTCAATAATTATGTAGCAAATCAGGAAAGAGAACAATTGGGTAGTTGCCATAAAGCAATTCTTTATTTTGAAAATCAATTAAGATTTTTACCTAGGGAAGAATTTCATTTGGCACTGTTGAATATTAAACAGGAATTAATTAGAACAGTCCAAGTTTCAACCGGCGATATTAAATCCATTGAATTGGATGCCAGAGAGATTTTTCGTGAAGCGATCAGAAGTAATGCTGCCGGTATAATCTTAGCACATAATCATCCAAGCGGAGATCCGACGCCTTCTGAAAGAGATATTATTACAACCAAAAAAATATTTGAAATGGGTAAACAGTTAGATATCCATATTTTAGATCATATTATCATAGGTGCAAAAGAATCAATTAGTTTGAAAGCTGCAGGATATATGTAGATGGAGATAATTAACTTAAATCAGGTGGATTAAAGTGTCAAAGAATCGACGTACAAGAATATTAATTGTTTTAGTAGTAACTATTGTAGTTTCAATTATGATGGTTTATTCAATTTTACCTGAAAGCTTTGTTAACAAAAGTACAAATCCGTTATCGGCAATCTTCAAACCTATTCAAAACCTTATTAATAATGTAAAAGAGTCAGGTCGGAATTATTTTTCTACTACAAGATTGAATAAAGAATTGTCGAATCAAGTTACAGAACTTGAACAACAAAATGTTGAGCTTCGTCTTCAAATAAAAGAAAATGAAGCATTGGCAATTGAATATGATAAGTTAAAGCAAGCTTTCAATTTGTCTTCAAAATACAATTACTCAATTATTGAGGCAGGTAGAATAGTTCAGAGACCGATCAACTTTGATACCTATTTATTCCGCATTGATAAAGGCAAAAATGCAGGTATCGATATGTCTGAAACAAAAGGATTTCCTGTAGTTAATGCCAATGCACAGGTGTTTGGCAGAATCTATAATTCTGATGAATTCAGTGCAAAAGTTTTGCCGCTTACACATGAAGGATTTTCAGTTAGTTGTTATGCCGAAGATAATCGTGGAGAAACTCTTGTCTTGCGTGGTGATCCTGAATTGAAAAGTAAAAACTTATGTGTTTTAGATGAAATACCTGCAACAACCGTGATCAATATAGAAGACCAGCTCATAACCAGTGGTTTGGGTGGAATTTTTCCGTACGGCTTGGAAATAGGCAAAGTAGTTGAGATTTTACCTGTTAATGAAGATGGATATCGTCAAGCGCTAGTTGAACCTGCACTCAAATATGATGAAACAGATGTTGTTTTCGTCATGTCAGGTCCGGTAATAAACGAAGATGCTTACGCTGGAGAAGAATAATTGATGCCTAAGAAAAACATAATAATTAATATTTTGAAAATATTGCTTTATTGCTCATTAGGTTTTATTTTTAATCAAATCGGTCAATTCTCATTTCCGAGCTTAAAAGTATATCCTAATTTCTTTTTTAGTTTAATTTGGGTATTTGCCTATATTAATAATGGAATTTGGAGTCTTGTTTTGGGGTTGCTTGCCGGATTCTTTCATGATTGGCTGTTTAGTCCGATTATCGGTGTTGGAATTTTTATCGGTATGTTAACTTCAATAATTTGCTCGAATTTTTTGCAATCTATATGGCAACACCGATCTGCATTTCTATTTGTCCAAGCTTTTATTGCTTTACTTGTAACAAAATTTCTGGAGTCTATATTCCATTTTATTTCTTCAGTTTTGCAATATGAAATAGCTTTGAAATTTAACTATATTGGACAAAATTTTTTACGAGATTTACCTTTGACTATAGCTTTCAACATGCTCGCTGCCGGATTGTGGTTCCTGATTTTACGATTTGTTATTCCTTTTGAAAAATCCAAACCGGATACAGATTTTGATAGTTTTTACGATGATACTCAGGAGGTTCTCTAAGTGGCACGTTCTGATTTTATTCCTATCAAAAATAACACAAGCTCTAATGTTAAAAGATCTGAAAATCGTATTTTCAAAAATCGAAATATTTTAATTGGACTCTTTTTTATTTTAATGTTTTTGATTATCTTTTGGCGAACTAGTGAATTGCAATTAAGTTCTGCTGACTTGAACCGGATTCCGGAAACTTATGGTAATCGAGCCCAAATGCGAGTGGAAGCTCCGCGAGGTGACATCTTAGATGGTTCAGGTGAACCGATAGCATATTCAATAACTCAACCTATGCTGTATCTATGCAATTCCGGTTTGAAAGGTACTGCACTTAATGACATGTTGCTTGATTTAAGTGAGTTAATGCTCGAAAACGGTGTCAAATTGCCGGATAATTTGATAAATTATTTCGATTATTCCAGTGCAAGTAAAGAAAAAAGAGATAAAAGTAATGCGGAGTTCGTATTTAAAAAAGATCTACAGGAAATTGAGAAATGGCAGCAGAATACAGATCTGTTCGGTCTGAAAAAAGCAGAGGAAACGAAGAAACCGGCCGAGCGAATCATAACTGATCCACAGGATTTTTATGAATATTTGCTTTTTGATAAATTCGGTATAGAAGATCGGGATGCCGGCGGCGATTATCGCTATACAGTCGAAGAGGCATTTAATATTATTCAAATGCGCTATTTGATCCTGGAACATAATTGGCAATATACACAAGGACAAGCTATCGAGGTAGGTGGTCCGGTCAATCAAAAAATAATTACAGCTATAGAAGAGCAGAATCAGAGATATGCAGGAGTACTAATTGCGGATAAGCCACAAAGACAATATTCAGAAAATAGTTTTCTCTTTTCCCATGTCTTGGGATATACCGGACAAATCTCTGAAACAGAGTATCAGCAATTAAAGAACTTGGATTATGGTTTAAATGATATAGTTGGCAAAAGTGGGGTAGAACTATCGGCAGAAAGATATTTGCATGGAATTCCCGGAACTGTTCCGTATAGTTATTGGCAAAAAACTGAGGATGGTGAAGAATTTGTTAAAGGTACCGGTGGTGTAACACCTCAACCCGGAGCAAATGTGCGTTTGACTATAGACCCGGATGTTCAAAAAGTTATGATTGAAGCATTTGTTGAACATATGGCTGAATTGAGAGATAGAGAGGAGTCAGTTCCGGCAAAGGCAGCAAGTGGAGTTTTGATGAATGTAAAAACCGGTGCAGTAATCGCAATGAGCTCGATACCATCGTTTAACCCACAGGATTTTGTATTGGCTCAATATGATGCTGAAGCAGCGGAACGGGTTCAAGAGTATTTTCAGGACAATGAAAATAAGCCCATGTTAAATCGGGCTATCTCTGAAATTTATCACCCCGCATCAACCTTTAAACCGTTTACGGCAATTGCGGCTTTGGAAAACGGAGTTATTTCTGAAACAAATCAAGTTTATAATTGTGCCGGGAAAGAAGAAATCGGACATAGGATTTGGACTTGTTACGGTGAACCCGATAGGGGACACGGTGATTTGAATTTACGTCAGGCAATGTCAACATCTTGTAATTTGTATTTTGCTAAATTGGGTATTGATACGACTATAGATAAGCTCTCTGCGATTTTCAAAAAATTAGGCATGGGTGAATATTCCGAGATTGATTTACCGGGTGAAGCTAAAGGAATCCGACCGAGTAAAGAAGTTAAACGCATGACACGTGCTTTGCCGGAGGATCAATTATGGTTTCCGGCAGATACGGCGCAATCTTCAATCGGTCAATTTGATAATGCCTATACAATGATCCAATTGGCAAGGGGAGTTGGGGGCATCGCTACAGGAAAATTAGTTCAACCTCATGTGATTAAAGAAATTACCGGATCGAATGGTGAGATAATCAAACCGGAGGTGATCCAAGTTGAGGATTTAGGTTTTTCTCAAACTTCAATTGATTTAGTAAAAAATGCGATGAATGGTTTGCAACACGATATTGAATATACTGAGACACATATGAATTTTCATAATTATCCGTTCGAGTTAGGTATGAAAACGGGGACAGCGGAAGTTCAGGACAGTGCAAGCCAAAATATTTCAATTGATGCCTTGTTCGTTTGCTTTGCACCATTAGATGATCCGGAAGTTGTTTTTGCCGGAATTGTTGAAGATGCAACGCTTGGTGACGGTTTATCTACAGTTGCAAGAAAAGTTTTAGATCAATATTTCGGAATAGAATCTCCTGAACCTATTCCGCAAAGTCCGCCTATAGTTGATTCTGAGGATACAACGGAAGTTGACTCTGTTTCTGAAATTGAACCTTGAGCTGATAATTCATAATAACAATGAACCTTAGGAACTAGGAGGATAGTTGACTCTATTTCTGAAATTGAACCTTGAGCTGAATCAATTAGGCTTAAACTTAATATATATATATATACTAAATCCGCACCAAGCAATATGTTGACGAAATCAATTAGGTTCAAACTTAATATATATAGATATAGCGATAAAATTAATGTAGATTGAGATAAAATTAATGTAGATTGAGATAAAAAACATAGATAAAGATAAAAATATTATAAAAGACGCAAAAGAAGCTTACAAACAAAATGTTCGTAAGCTTCAAAGTTGGTGGGAGAAGCTGGATTTGAACCAACGAAGTCGAACGACAACAGATTTACAGTCTGCCCCCTTTGGCCACTTGGGTATTCTCCCGAATATATTGTTTGATTGTCAAGATTGCATAATTTGGTGGGCCATCAGGGACTTGAACCCCGGACAAACCGGTTATGAGCCGGTGGCTCTAACCAACTGAGCTAATGGCCCATGCAATTTATGCAACGTAAGTGATTATACTAATCAAAAAATGAGATGTCAAGCTTTTACGCGAGATGGATTTCAATAGCGATGGATTTCAATAGCGATGGATTTCAATAGAGATGGATTTCAATTGATTACTACAATGATAACAGTAAACCATATGAAAGAATTAATGTAATAAGTTGAAAGATGAAATAAAATGTATACTTGCATTTTAATTCATTAGAGAGGAAATTATGAATAAAAAAGTTGTTGTCGCCTTAGGTGGAAATGCAATTCTAACTGACGACCCGAGTGCAGAAGGTCAGATTAAAGCATTACGCAAAACTAGTAAACATTTGATTAAATTAATTAAAGCCGGTTACGATCTGATCATTACCCATGGTAATGGTCCCCAAGTGGGAAATTTGATGCTGCAACAAGAAGCAGCTAATTCCGATAAAAATCCGGCAATGCCTATAGATACAGCTGTTGCCATGACTCAAGGCAGTATTGGTTTTTGGCTTCAAAACTCGTTAGATAGAGCCGTGCGTGAGGCGGGAATTGACAGGTCAATAGTTACTATATTGACACAAGTGGTGATTTCTGAAGATGATCCTGCTTTTCAAAATCCAACTAAACCGATAGGACCATTTTTTTCAAAAGAAGAATCTGAACAACGAGCAGCAGAAACCGGTGATATATATATGGAAGATGCCGGGCGGGGATACCGTAAGGTTGTTCCTTCGCCAAAACCAATATCAATTGTCGAAGCTAAAACGATTAATACATTAGTCGCAAATGGAATAATTACGATTTCCGCAGGCGGTGGCGGTATTCCGGTCGTGCAACGTGATCAGTATTATGAAGGAAGAGAAGCGGTTATAGACAAGGATTTTGCAGCTGCTAAACTTGCCGAGCTTGTAAAAGCTGATTATCTATTAATTTTGACAGGTGTAGATAATGCTTATATCAATTTCAATAAACCTGACCAGAAAAAACTGGAAACGGTAACAGTTGATCAGATGAAGCAATACATTGCGGAAAATCAATTTGCTGCCGGCAGTATGTTGCCGAAAATCGAAGCATCAATTTCTTTTCTGGAAAGTTCTAAGAATGGCAAAGCTTATATTACTTCCTTGGAAAACATAGATGCCTTCATTCATGGAGGTTCAGCTACTGTTATTACAAATTAAGTAATATGTCTCCTCAAGCTTTTTCAGTTTAACGTATAAAAGTAAAACTCCAACCAAATTATCGAAGCTATTTCACGATAGTGCAATCTACTTTTTGAATACTATAAAGCAAATATCTGGTCTAATTTGTATTGACTAAATTAATTAATATTCCCATCTTTAACACTTGTGAGAGAGTAAAAAAACTCCAAATCCTTACAGTTGAGGCGTTTTGGAGTTTTCAGATTTAAAATATTATGCGTAATGTGTTTTGGTTAATCGTTACATTTTAGTTAATTTTCTCAATGCTCTAGTGTCAATGTATTGTGTATCGGTTCTGAAACCAAATTCTTCATGGAGAGCATCAGTTATGTCCGTTCTAGTATAATTAGGTTCGAAAATATCACCATCTTTAGAAAAAAATTGAATTGCTTTTAAAGTATCCAATAGCTGTCCGCCACTTATTTCCGACGGAGAAATTCTCCTTGAAATCTTTTGATACATGATTCTGTAAATAAGTAGTGCCAAAAAGCAAATCAAAAAATGAGCCTCAATACAGTCTTCTCTTTGTAAGTATACCGGTCTAGCTCTAAACTCAGTCTTCAAATCTCTGAAGGCAGTCTCTATTTCCCAACGATTCTTGTTGACCGCTATGATATCTAAAGGATTGTCATCAAGATTCGTACAAACAGCGTAGAATCCATCATAGATGGCCTCTTCTGCAATTGCATTTTCGTCGATATAAAAGAGTTGATTCTCTGCAACTTCACCCTCGTCTGTATAATCTAACCTCTTGATAAAACGTTTCGGATCATTTTGTCTTTTTCTGTTTAAGTCTGATGGCTTTTGAAGATTCTTTTTTGCTCGCTCTATTTGCCTTTCTCGAAGAGTTTCTTGATAGATTTTGTATTTTGGAGAAAAACTGACAATAAATTGTTGTTCTAAATTATCTTCATTAATCCAGCAACTCTTGTAATAAATACGATCTCTTTCCTTAGCACAATGAAAATCAATATTCCTTAAATCGTATGTTTTTTCAGAACCTGAAATTTTCCACCCTTCCGGATCTAAGGCCCATTCTTTTAGATGTTTCTTTAATTTCTTAAGGGATTGTGTGGTGATGAACGAACGACCCAGTTTACTGTTAAATCTGCGATTGGCTGTAGAAGATAAACCCGCATCCGTACATACTACTATTTTTGACATCCCGAAATCTTGGATAACCTTTTGTTCTAAAGGTTTTAGTGAAGTTTGTTCATTCTTATTACCGTCATAAAGGTGAAAAGCTAAAGGTAAACCATTGCCATCCATGAACAAACCCATATTAACAAGCGGATTGGGTCTTTTCTCTTTACTGACACCATAGCGCTTAAAACCGGCTTCTTGTTCGATTTCAAAGTAGTAGTTAGTGCAATCATAATACAGAATACGATTGTTTCTAGAAGTAACATCTTTGCTGTTCTTATAAACTGCTTCTTGAATGAAATCGCTATGTTTGGCTAATAGTTTCAAACAGCTGTATATTTGAGATAAGGTTGATTTTGGGGGCTCAAAATAATGCTTAGCATATTCCAGAGACGATTTTTTTGAGGAAGGATAAAGGAATCTGGTGGAAATTAAAGTAGAAAGAATTTCCGCAACATTATATTTTTGTTTATGCCCTTTACTAATCTCAGCACAAATGTCATCCAAACCTAACTGCTTAAATAGATGATTCACAAACAGATGACCTGCGTTAAAAGAGCGTTGTTGTTCTTTTTCTATTAAAACATTTTTATCTAAATTAGAAACAACGGTAACCTTACCTTGCTTTAATTCTCGATTTAATTTCTTAACATAGTTTTTGGCCCAAACTTCCGGATCTTCGCCATCGCTTTTGGCTCGAATCTGCTCTATGTTTCCGAGAGCTTCAACCGTAGTGGTAGTCCGTTTCCCATCTTTCACCACATCTTTGATAACGTAATAGTTGATCGTATTTTTAGAAATTACTTTATTGAGTCTCATAGCCAAGCTCCTCCTGTGTCTATATTATCTCATAAAGCGTAACAATACGAAACATTACGATATTACATTTATATTACAAGTTAAAACAAACAACAAAAAAGCCCACCACTGTGGACTTTCTTAATTCAATGTTTTCTGTTTTAACCGGCAAGTGTTAAACTCCCGTCTACTTTTTGAATACTATAAAGCAAATATCTGGTCTAATTTGTATTGACTAAATTAATTAATATTGACTACAATAAACTATATCGGTTTAATTTAATTTATAACGATTTGCTTATAGGATTTTGAAAATTTGTTAGCAAATGCTGGATACTTATTAGATAGGATTTTAAATATTTCTAAGAATCTTGAAATCCAACATTGCTCTAAAATTAATGATTGGAGCATTGATTTTTAAAGGAGAATAGTATGAATAATATGGACAATACTGTTAGATGTAGCAGATGTAATAATTTAATTGATAGTACTAAAAAGTTTTGTAAATATTGTGGACAACCTGTTCAACAAGATGTAAATCAAAACATGAACCAGAGCCAGAGCCAAAGTCAAAGTCAAACTTATACTCAAACCCAATCCCAACAATATCATCAGGGATATGGCACACCTGGCACTCAAGCTCAACATCAAGTACAACCCCAAGCTCAACCACAACCTCAAGCTCAACCACAACCACAACCACAACCTCAACCTCAACCTCAACCTCAACCTCAACCATACAATCAGGGATATGGTGCACCTGGTACTCAACCCCAAGCCTATAGTCAAGCTCAAGCTCAACCTCAACCTCAACCTTATAGTGGGTCGCAACCGTATCAACAAGCTTATGGTACTCAGGCTTCTGCAAATTATGCTAATCAGCAATATGCAAGTCAATATCCGATGCAACAGCCGATGAATGTAAATGGGACTGCAGCATGGGGAGGCACTCAAGTTAAGAAAAAATCGAAGAAAAAAGCAATTGGTATTGTAAGTGCCGTAGTTGTTGTTGCAATAGTAGCTGTAGTTTTATTTCTCTTTGTTTTTCCCGGCAGTTCACCGCAAAAAACTGCAAAAAAATTGGAAAAAGCAGTTATGACCCAAAACGAAGCACTAGCACGTGAATGTTTTGATACTGCCACTTTACAAGGGTTTGACGAACCGATTTTAGATGCTATGGATATGAATGCTTCAGACATGATGATGCCGGGATTTGATATTTTTGAATATGTAAAAATTGAATTTGATATTCGGCAAGTTTATAATGAAGGACTTCCGAAAGATCAATGTGTAGTGGCTTTAGCGGCTAGAGTATCATTTGATAAGATGCCTCAGGAATTACAGTATCTTATGGATATGGCAGGAGAAAGTTTCGAAGAAGAATTATCAGATGAGTGGTTAATAGCTATGAGAAAAGAAGGTTCACAATGGAAATTCAGTCAACCTCTTTCTGAGCAATTATCAGACTATATAGACCGAATCGAGGGTTATTAAACCGGAGTTGAATTACTATGGAAAAATATTATCTTGATCAAAAATCAACCGGATTATTTTTAATTGATATTCAAACTAAATTATTTCCTGCAATTTATCGACATGAAACTTTAGTCCAACCGACAAATACGTTGATAACAACAGCGGAATTATTTGACTTGCCGATTTATGTTACAGAACAATATCCAAAAGGATTGGGGCCAACAATTCCGGAACATAAGCCGGAATTGGAAAAACTTGAAGCAAACTTTTGGGAAAAAACAAGCTTTACTGCTTGTTTACCGGAAATAATTGAAAAAATTAAAGCAGATGATCTTAAGACTTTAATTATTGCAGGTATAGAGACACATGTTTGTATTTTTCAAACGACACGAGATCTTCTGAGACTGGGCTATAATGTTTATTTAGCAGCAGATGCCGTAGGCTCACGGGATATTGAAAATAAGAATAATGCTTTGGACCTGATGTCAGATATGGGAGCAGTTATATCAAATAGCGAAACTATTGCTTTTGATTTATTAAAAGATTCCAAAGCCCCACAATTCAAAGCGATTTCCAATGCCGTGAAATAGGAGTGAGGTATGTATTGTATTCCTTGCACAGGTGAAACAACATATACTTGGCTAATTATTGTCTTAATTATTTTGCTGATTTTAGTAGTTGGACTTCGAATGTTCTTAAATAAAAAGAATAAGTAAGATTTAAATTTGGGAAGCAGCTTTTTGAGATTAAATTATGCACACTTTTCAAGCTTAGTCCACGATTTTACGGTACAACTTTAAAAAGTGTGCATTTCCTGGGCTGGCTTGCACACTTTTCAAGCTTAGTCCAGAATTTTACGGTACAACTTTAAAAAGTGTGCAGGTCCTGAACCGGCTTGCACACTTTTCAAGCTTAGTCAAGAATTTAACTGCATAATCTTAAATAGTGTGCAGTTATTTGATTTGAATTTATTTCCTAGTTATTGTTGTTCATCATTGAGAGCAGTTATTTTTCCTGGATCAAAATTTTCTAAATCCTGAATTTTTTCTTTGTTAAAGTTGAAAAATTTTTCAGAAGAAGCTTTAGGACAGTTTAGTGCACAATTGATTGTATGTAGTTTTAATCTTTCCATGGTTTCTTCGCTTATATGATATTCCAAACGACAGGCATCATCATAAGCGGTCTCTTCACTTACACCCATTGCCATAAAATATTCAGCTAAGAACATATGCCTTTCATATATATTTTTAGCAACTTTATGTCCGGTTTCAGTAAGAATTAAGTTTCCGCTATCGGAAAATTCAAGGTAACCATCGTCTGCCAGGAGATGCACTGCTCTACTTACGGAAGGTTTGGAAAATCCCATTGCGTTGGCTAAATCGACAGAGCGTACTAGCCCTTGTTTTTGTTGTAGGATATAAATGTTTTCTAAATAGTTTTGACCAGATTCCAGTAGACCCATTCGAACTCTCCTTTTCAATATAATTATAATATGCTGGCGATATGATAATTAAGGCGATATGATAATTAAATAAATTTTAGCATAATATTTTCTTTTATTACAGTTTTTTGATGTATAGTAACTAAAAGCATAGTAACTAAAGCGGGAAAGATTACAGTATTTTGATGTATGGTAACTAAAACGGTTAAGAGTTGGTGGAGTGTTTTGCATAGAAAAAATCATAATGTATAATATAATATTGCTAAAATGGATTTAGATGATTATTAAAATATTTAAAGAACTTAACCGGAACGGATAAAATGGAGAGGGAATTTATGACAATTAGAGCACCGAAAGGAACACGTGATATACTTCCTGCAGAAACACCTGCTTGGCAGTATGTAGAAGAAAAATACAGTTCAGTGTGCAGTCGTTTCTGTTTTCAAGAGATTAGAGTACCGACTTTTGAACAGACAGAATTGTTCCAAAGAGGGGTTGGGGACACCACAGATATAGTTCAAAAAGAGATGTATACATTTAATGATAAGGGTGGCAGAAGTATGACCTTAAGACCGGAAGGCACAGCAGGGGTTGTCAGGGCATATTTAGAAAATGGCTTGAGTTCTGAACCTTCTCCCCAGAAGTTGTACTATATTTTGAATAATTTTCGTTATGAAAAAATGGGCAAAGGTCGCTATCGTGAATTCAATCAGATGGGATGCGAACTTTTCGGCTCAGCGGAATCGACAGCTGATGCAGAAGTTATTAGCTTGTTGTTTCTTTTCTTCCGCGAATTAGGTTTGCAAGAAATAAATTTAAAAATTAATAGTATCGGTTGTCCTAAATGCCGACCTGCATATTTGGAATTATTGAAAGATTACTTCAGACCTCATTTGGGTGATTTATGTCTCAATTGTCAAGATAGATTTGAACGCAATCCGCTGCGGATTTTGGACTGTAAGGAAGATGCAGAAAATGAAATAGTAAAAAATGCACCTTTGCAAATTGAGCATCTCTGTGTTGAATGTCAAGAGCATTTCAATAAGTTATGTACCGAATTGAACAATTTGGGTTTTGAATATGAGATTGATGGCCATATTGTGCGAGGATTGGATTATTATACGCGAACAGTATTTGAATTTGTTTCAAATAATGTTGGAACACAAGGTACGATTTGTGGTGGCGGCAGATATGACGGCTTGATTGAGGAACTGGGTGGACAATCAACTCCTGCAGTGGGTTTTGCTTTAGGCGTTGAGAGATTATTGATGGAATTGAAAAGTCAGAATGTTAAATTGCCCTCTCAAGCAGGTCCTGATATTTATATTGTGTCTTTTCCCGATACAATTAATCAAGCAGCTAAAATTTGTTTTGATTTGCGTGCTTCAAACATAACAGCGGAAAGTAATATAACTGCTAGAAGCTTTAGGGCTCAGATGAAATATGCTGATCGGATCGGAGCAAAATATATTGTGGTTTTAGGGGAAGATGAAATAAAATCTAAATCAGTAGATCTGAAACGGATGTCGGACGGTACAGAAATTAAGTTGGAATTGACTGATCTGGCAAACTATATTAGAGAAAATTGATTCGTTGCATAAACATATTTGTTGCATAAAGTTGCATAAATATAATAATTTATTACATTAGAATAGATTTACTATTGATAGAAATAATAATTTTTTGCAATTAGCTTAGATTTACTATTGATAGAAATAATAATTTTTTGCAATTAGCTTAGATTTACTATTGATAGTAATAATAATTTTTTGCAATTAGCTTAGATTTACTATTGATAGTAATAATAATTTTAAATAGCGTTTAACAGATAATTATTAATGCTAAAGAAGTTTATCGAATAGAGGATAATGTATATGAATACAATTGAAGGCATGAAGCGCAGTTGTTTAGTGGCTGAATTCACTTCTGAACAAGAAGGTTCTGAATTAACATTAATGGGATGGTGCCATAGACAAAGAGATATCGGTAATTTGGTGTTCATTACGCTTCGGGATCGAAGTGGAGAATTACAATTGGTGATTGACGATCAAAGTCCGGTAGAAATTCTGGAAATTGCTCGACAGGTGAGGAGTGAATTTGTTTTAGCCTGTAAAGGAATTTTACGCAAAAGACAAGATATTAATCCTAATATGCCGACCGGTGAATGGGAATTACATGTTAATGAACTTAGGATTTTGTCTAAAGCGAAAACGCCGCCTTTTTATATTGAAGAAAATATAGATACAGGTGAATCTTTAAGGCTTGAGTATCGTTATTTGGATTTACGCAGACCGGATTTGCAAAAGAAAATCATCAAAAGACATCGAATTACGAAATGGACGCGAGATTTCTTTGAACAACAAGGTTTTATTGAAATTGAAACGCCGATGTTGATAAAAAGTACGCCTGAAGGAGCCAGAGATTATCTGGTACCTTCAAGAGTTTTCCCGGGTAAGTTTTTCGCCTTGCCGCAATCACCGCAGCTTTATAAGCAATTGTTAATGCTTAGCGGTTATGACCGTTATATGCAAATAGCAAAATGTTTCAGAGATGAAGATTTACGTGCTGACAGGCAACCGGAATTTACCCAGATAGACTTGGAAATGTCATTTGTTCAAGCTGAAGATATTATGGAACTAATTGAAAATTATCTGGCTTATTTATGGGATAAAAGTGAAGGTTATCAAATAGATTTACCGATACCGCGTTTAACCTATGCTGAAGCTTTGCGAAGATTCGGTTTAGACAATCCGGATTTGCGTTTTGCGATGGAATTGCATGATGTTTCTGCATTGGCATCTCAAACTGATTTCCGAGTATTTAGTGGAGCAATTGAAAATGGCGGTTCCGTACAATTAATTGTTGTACCGCAAGGTTCAAGCATGACTCGTCGGGAAATTGACAGCTTGACCGATTATGTAAAAGATTATCGGGCAAAAGGTTTGGCTTGGTTAGCCTTGGAAGCGGAACCGCGCGGTTCTTTCCTGAAATTTGTTGATCATGCCTGGATAGAACAGGTCAAAACACAAGTTGCAGCTGAAACGGGAGATTTATTATTATTTGTTGCTGATCAAACGGATGTAGTATATGATGCTTTAGGTCATTTGCGCGAAGAAATTGCCAAAAGATTGAATATGATTGATGAAAATAAATGGAGTTTTGTATGGATTACGGAATTTCCGATGTTTGAATATAATGAAGATGAAGATCGTTATGTCGCGGTACATCATCCTTTCACTTCGCCGATGGATGAAGACTTACATTTGTTGGAAACCGATCCTGAATTATGCCGAGCAAAAGCATATGATATTGTACTTAACGGTAATGAAATCGGCGGCGGAAGTATCAGGATTCATGATGAGGATTTACAAAATAAAGTTTTTAATTTACTTGGTTTATCTAAAGAAGAGAGTACAGAACGTTTCGGTTTCTTACTAAAAGCTTTTCAATATGGTGTTCCGCCGCATGGAGGATTGGCTTTCGGTCTGGATCGTTTAGTTATGTTATTAACTGACAGTACAAGCATACGTGATGTTATTGCTTTCCCGAAAGTTCAAAACTCATCTTGCTTAATGAGTAATGCTCCAAGTTCAGTTGCAGAGGATCAATTAACAGAATTGGGAATTGAACTAACTGATTTGACTGATTCTTAAAAAGATGAGTTTAATAATAATTTGATTAAGCGCTAATACATTTGAATGATACACTAAACAGAGGACATTATTTGTGGAAAAACATTCGAAAAATGAATATGAAAAATCTGAAAAGATAAATGCTGAAAAGTCTGAAAAGATAAATGCTGAGAAATCCGAAAAGATAAATAATGAGAAATCAGAAAAGATAAATAATGAAAAATCTGAAAAGATAAATAATGAAAAATCCGAAATAGAATTTGAAGAAAAATCACAGAAAAAATCGAGTTCGGATAAGTTGTTGCAGTTTTTAGATTGGATCAAAACTTTTTTGCTTGTCATCTTAATCGGCTTATTCATTACATTATTTGTTGCGCAACGCAATACGATTTCAGGTCCTTCAATGGAACCGACTCTGCATGACAAAGACCAAATTATTGTAGAAAAAATTAGCAAGCACTTTAGTATCAATCGCGGCGACATTATTACAATTGATGAAACAGATGAAGATCATCCTAATAATTTATTAATTAAAAGAGTTATTGGTTTGCCGGGTGAAAAAATTGAGCTGAAAGACGGAAAAGTTTTTGTTGATGATCAATTGCTGCAAGAGGATTATTTAGAGCAAGGCGTAGAAACAAAAGCTGATCCGGTGCGAAATGAGCAGGTTGTGACCTTAGGAGAAAATGAGTATTATGTTTTAGGTGATAATAGACCTGTAAGTAAAGACAGTCGACGCATCGGACCTGTTCATAAGGATCAAATTATCGGTAAGCTTTTGCTCAGATTTTATCCTTTTGACAGCATAGGTAAACCCAAATAATCTTTTCCTGTGGAGGTATCATGTCTCAAGTTCGGCAAGAGAATGTTCGAAATTTTTGTATTATAGCCCATATAGATCACGGCAAATCAACTTTAGCTGATTGCTTAATTAAAGAAACTGGTACACTGAGCTCGCGCGAAATGCAAGATCAGGTTCTGGACAATATGGATTTGGAAAAAGAACGGGGTATTACAATAAAAGCACGTGCAATAAGAATGGAATATAAACATTCTGACGGCGAAACTTATATTTTAAATTTAATTGATACACCGGGACATGTTGACTTTAATTATGAAGTATCAAGAACTCTTG
Organism: Clostridiaceae bacterium; assembly: GCA_012518795.1. GTDB lineage: Bacteria > Bacillota > Clostridia > Saccharofermentanales > DTU023 > UBA5436. The sequence continues at coordinate 33,298 of JAAYRL010000054.1, read as the reverse complement.
AAGCTTGTGATGGAGCAATTCTTGTGGTGGATGCAGCCCAAGGTATTGAGGCACAAACATTGGCGAATGTCTATTTGGCCTTGGAAGCTGATTTAGAAATAATGCCGGTAATTAATAAAATTGATTTACCTTCTGCCAGACCGGAAGAAATTGTAAAAGAAGTTGAAGATATTATCGGTATTGAAGCTCAAGATGCACCGAGGATCTCCGCGAAAAATCATATTAATATTCAAGCAGTCTTAGATCAGATTATTGAACGTTTGCCGTCACCCGGGGGAAATTCTGCTAAACCTCTCCAGGCTTTGATATTTGATTCTGAATATGACACGTATAAAGGTGTTATAGCCCATGTTAACGTCAAACAAGGGTCGGTTAAAGTCGGTGATCAGATTATGATGATGAATACTCAAAAGTCATTTGAAGTGACCGAATTAGGATATTTCAAGGCGAATGGTGGTATCTCGGTTGAAGAGCTGGTTACCGGAGATGTAGGTTATCTTGTGGCAAGTATCAAAAATGTTAAAGATACCAGAGTCGGTGATACGATAACCTCAAAAGACAATCCTGCAGATAAACCTTTGCCTGGATATAAGCCGGTGCAGCAAATGGTTTTTTGCGGTCTGTATCCTGTAGATGGAGCGGATTATAATAATTTACGTGATGCTTTGGAAAAAGTTCAACTGAATGATGCAGCCTTATCTTTTGAACCGGAAACTTCCGCAGCTTTAGGTTTCGGTTTCCGTTGTGGCTTTCTCGGTTTACTGCACTATGAGATTATTCAGGAAAGAATAGAGCGTGAATTTGAATTGGATATTATTTCAACTGCTCCGTCTGTAGTATTCAAATTGCATTTGACTGATGGTTCAATTATCAAATTAGATAATCCGACTAATATGCCGGCAGCCGAAGAAATCGAATATATAGAAGAACCGATAGTCGATGTTTCGATTGTTATGCCGGATGAATATATCGGCAATATTATGGATTTATGTCAAGAACGTCGTGGAATTTATCAAACAATGGAGTATCTGGAAACTACACGAGTAAACTTGCACTATGAAATGCCGTTAAATGAAATTATTTATGATTTCTTTGATGCCCTTAAATCAAGGAGCAGAGGATATGCTTCGCTTGATTATGAATTAAAAGGCTATAAAAGTTCTCAATTAGTCAAGTTGGACATTCTGATTAACGGTGAAATTGTTGATGCCTTATCGTTTATTATTCATAAGGACAAAGCATATGCCCGAGGTCGTCGTATGGTGGAAAAATTGCGAGAACAAATTCCGCGCCAACAATTTGAGATACCGCTCCAAGCAGCCATCGGCGGCAAAATAATTGCACGTGAAACGATTAGAGCATACCGCAAAGACGTTACTGCCAAGTGTTATGGTGGTGATATTTCCCGAAAACGCAAATTATTGGAAAAACAAAAAGAAGGTAAAAAACGTATGCGTCAAGTCGGCAGTGTAGAAATACCGCAAGAAGCATTTATGAGCGTGTTGAAACTTGATGAATAAGAATTTTAAATCCAAATTATTTAAATCATAAAAATTATTTAAAGCATAAAAATTGTTTAAAGCATAAAAATTGTTTAAATCATAAAAATTATAAATCCTAAATAAAAGCTAAAGGAAATGGAACAAAAATGTATACTTTTGTTGATGATGTAGCAGAAATTGAATTCAATGCCTTTGCCGGTAATTATAAAAATACTCATCTACTTCAATCTTATCAATGGGCACAAGTCAAAAATACTTACAAACCATTATATGTGGGAGTTAAACAAGATGATAAGCTTATTGCAACAGCACTTATTTTGATTCGTTCCTTGCCTTTGGGACTAAAATTTGCGTATATACCCAGAGGACCGCTGATTGATTTTACTAATCAAGAATTGCTAAAGTTCTTTAATAATAATCTTAAAAAAGTTGCGAAAGCTAATGGCTGTTTTATGATTAGAATAGATCCCGGTATTGCATACAAAGTCTATAAAGTTGAAGCAAAAGATGATGCCGAAGTGACTGAATATGGGCAAAATGTTATAGATATTTTAAAGAATAACGGCTATATCCATCGCGGGCTGCCTCTCAAAATGCATGATTCATTTCAGCCGCGTTTTGTTGCTATAGGCAGCTTGAATGATTCCACCTTAAATAATTATCAAAACAGATTAAAAAGAGCGTTGCGCAGAATTCAAAAAAGAGGCACTAAAATAGAATCAGGAACGTATCAATTTTTGGATGAAATGGCTTCAATGATTAAATTAACCGAATCACGCAAAAATGTAAATTTGAGAAATAGAGAATATTTCAATCAGTTATTAGATGCCTATCCGGAAACTGCGAAAATTTATTTGGCTTATCTGACTCCAAAGAAAAACATTGAAATTTTTACTAATGAAATCAACAGTTTAGCAACAGAAATTGAGGCAATAAAAGAAAAATCTCCCAAAAAGGTACATCGCCTTACCGATCAGATCAATTCATTAAAATCGCTTGTCGAGGAATTGGAAGATGTGAAAGATGAAGAAAAAATAGTTATAGGTTCTTTGCTCAAGATTGATTTCGGCAATACCGTTAATCTTTTATATGCCGGTAATGATGTTAAATTCACAAAATTTTATCCGCAAGAATTTATTTATGACTATATAATCAAAGAGTCTCTTAAAAAAGGATATAAATATGTCGATATGGGTGGTGTAGAAGGGAGTCTTGATGACGGTCTTACCTATTTCAAATCACAATTCAGTCCTGATATAGTTGAATATATCGGTGAGTTTGATATGCCGTTATCGTTTAAATATAAGTTGTTTAATTTTGCCTGGAAAATGCGTCAAAAACTAAGAAACAGATAATCAATTGAAAAGCAGATTAGAAAAACAAGAATTGACAGATAAGTAACTTTAAACATTTTAAAAACCAAATCAACTTTACTAAAATTTTGGTTTTTAGTATACTTACGTGGCAAAATTGTTGAGAAATGAATATGCGGATGTGGTGGAATTGGCAGACACGCTGGATTTAGGTTCCAGTGCGAAAGCATGCAGGTTCGATCCCTGTCATCCGCACCAGATCAATCCGTGTTCAATTTTTAAGGAGAGAAAATGCGAAAACTTTGTGATTTCTTAGCAATGACAAAATTATTTGCCGGTCTTAATCATAAGGTCTATGGTGACTACTGTGAGAGAACCAATATCCATATGTACTGGAAAGGTGAATTTATAGTACGTGAAGGTGATATTTCTTCAGGTGTCGGTATTGTACTTGAAGGCCAACTCGCAAAGCAAAAATACTCTTCTGATGGCGATTTTTCTACCTTGGATTTGCTGGAAGCCGGTGACACTTTCGGTGAAGATTTTATTTTTTGTACCGACAATAGATTCAATTTCAGTTTAGAAGCGGTTTCCGCAGTTAAAGTAATTTACGTTAAACGTGAAGACTTGTTTGAAATGATCAATCGATCACCTCAAATGTTGAGCAATTTATTAAAATTGCTTTCTAATCATATAAAAGAACAAAACAAGAGAATCTACACATTATCACAGAGAACTTTGAGACAAAAAATTTCTGCTTATTTGTTGGAGTTACTCGATCAGCAATTAATTCAAGAAAATATTACTTTAGAGGAAGCTTCAGCTATTGTTTCGACTCAAGCTGTTGAATTGCCTGCTTCTAAAGAAGTTATTTCACGCTTGCTGGCAATGCCGAGACCATCGTTTTCTCGTGAGTTAATTGCTATGGAAAAAGATGGTTTGATCAAAGTCAGTGGCAGAGTTATCTGGCTGATGGATTTAGCAGGTCTGGAAAATGGTATTATCGACGATTTTGCTTCCTGAATTTTATTCTTATTTTCTTTGATTTTAGTTTTAGGGAGGGTTTTTATGAGCCAATTGTCTGATATTGAAATTGCTCAAAATGCAAAATTGAAGCCGATTCAAGAAATTGCTGAAGAAGCGGGAATTTCTGAAAAAGATCTTGAATTATACGGAAGATATAAAGCAAAAATCAATCTATCCGCTTTGAAATCTGACTATTCACTTAATAAATTAGTTTTGGTAACTGCGATATCTCCTACTTCAGCCGGTGAAGGAAAAACAACAACAACAGTAGGTTTGGGTGACGCTCTGCGCCGAAGAAATAAGAAAGCTGCGATTGCTTTGCGTGAACCTTCCTTGGGACCCGTATATCGGTATAAAAGGTGGTGCTGCAGGTGGCGGTTATGCTCAAGCTTTACCGATGGAGGATTTAAATTTACATTTTACAGGTGATTTTCATGCAATCGGTGCGGCTAATAATTTGTTGGCCGCCATGCTGGATAATCATATTCATCAAGGTAATGCTTTGAATATCGATACGCGACGTATCGTTTTGAAACGCTGTGTTGATATGAATGACCGTCAATTGCGTAACATTGTTAACGGGCTTGGTGCTAGAGTTGATGGCGTTCCACGCCAAGACGGTTTTGATATTACTGTCGCTTCAGAAGTCATGGCGATTTTTTGTTTGTCTAATTCAATTGATGACCTGAAACAACGACTTAAACGAATGATTGTAGCTTATAATTATTCGGGTGAAGCGATAACAGCAGGCGATCTGAAAGCCGAAGGGGCTATGACCGTTTTACTGAAAGATGCAATTAAACCTAATTTGATTCAAACGCTTGAAGGTACTCCGACTTATGTACACGGTGGACCTTTTGCCAATATTGCTCATGGTTGTAACAGTATCTTGGCTACTAAAATGGCATTGAGTCATCACGAATATACAATTACCGAAGCAGGTTTCGGATCGGATCTGGGTGCGGAAAAATTTATCGATATCAAATGCAGAGAAAATCAATTGAAGCCGGATGCAGTTGTGCTTGTTGCAACTGTGAGAGCACTCAAAAAACATGGTGGAGCCGAGAATTCTGAATTAAACGATGAAAATATTACTGCTTTAAATCAAGGAATGCCCAACCTTTTGCGCCATATTGATGTTCTGAAAAATGTATTTAAATTAAAGGTTGTTGTAGCAATCAATCGTTTCCCATCTGATACTGATACTGAATTGGAGGTTATCAAATCTGCTTGTGCGGCAAATAATGTTCAGGCATGTATATCTGAAGTCTGGTCAAAAGGCGGAGCCGGCGGTTTGGAATTGGCAGATGCAGTGATCAAGCTTTGTAAAACTGAAAGTGATCTGGGTTTTGCTTATGAACTCAATCAAGGAATTAAATCAAAAATCATTGAACTTGCACAAAATGTTTATTGTGCGGATGGAGTTGATTTTACCAAGCAGGCAATTCAAAAAATTAATGAAGCTGAACAAGCAGGCTATGGTGATTTGCCGATTTGTATGGCTAAGACACAATATTCATTTTCAGATGATGCTTCGTTGCTGGCTGCACCGAATAATTTTAAAATCACCGTACGGGACATCAGAATTTCTGCAGGTGCAGGTTTTATCGTAGTTTTTACCGGTAATATCATGACAATGCCGGGTTTGCCCAAGATACCGGCAGCAGAAAACATCGATATTGATGAGCAGGGTAACATCAAAGGGTTAATGTAGAAAAATATCATAATTTATTAAAAATATTTGTGCACACCTTACAAATGTAATATAATTGCTATATACTTGTTAGTCCTTTGATACAGTTAATCAAAAGTCTGTAGCCTTATTTAAGGTAAAATTGATAGTGATAATCAGGAAGGTAGATCATGGAAGAGATTAAAAGATGCATAGAAGAGGTATCGCATTTTTTGGATGCGACCATAGGTGCGACAAATAAAGACGGATTGATTTTTGCTGCCACCGATGAATCGTTGTTGGGCAATCAAGACAGTTCGGTCAAGGCTTTTGTAATATCCTCTGATAATAAAACTGTTGCCGGCGGCAACACTTATATTAAATTGAATCATGATCAGAAGTTAGTCGCAATTGCTTTTATCAAAGGTACAGATGTTGTATCTGCTAATTACCTTGAGTTACTGGCAGGATGGATCAGATCTGCACTTAAAGAAAAGAATACTGAAGAAGAAAGCGAAGGATTTTTAAAGAATGTTTTGCTGGAAAACGAATTACCGGGTGACATTCCTCTCAAAGCTCGGGAGTACAGAATTCCTTATACACATCCTCGACAAGCATTATTGATTAATTTTAAAGAAAATTTTGATTTACAGGTTAAATCGGTATTGAATACAATTTTAGAATCTGACTCGGAACATCATATTTTACCTATGGATGAAAAAAATTTGGTGATCCTTTTAGATTTGGGAAAACATGCCGATATTTTGGATGCCGGTGATTTGGAAGAAGCTAAAGAGAACGGGGCTGAAGAGAAGACAGATGAAGCAGATTGTCTTCCAAGCAAAATTTATGATGTTCTGAATAGTAGTATAGATAAATTGGAATTACACATTGGTGTAGGTATGCCGACTGAAACGTTGAAAGATATTTCAAGATCATATCGAGAAGCAGCATTAGCCTTAACGGTAGGTAAGATTTTTGAAAATGAACAAAAGATCATGCGTTACAATAAGTTGGGACTAGGTCGCTTGATTTATCAATTGCCTCCTACTCTGTGTCAAATGTTCCTTTCGGAAGTTTTCGAGCCGGGAACATATGAGCAACTAGATCCGGAAACATTACTAACGATTGATAAGTTTTTTGACAACAGTTTGAACGGTTCAGAAACTTCAAGACAACTATTTGTTCACCGCAATACTCTAGTTTATCGTTTGGATAAAGTGGAGAAAATAACCGGTTTGGATCTGAGATCCTTTGATGATGCTGTATTATTTAAATTGGCTTCAATGGTCAGAAAATATCTTGAATCGCTCAAATTGGACGGAACCTTCAATCCTATGGGTAATAAATGGTAAAAGATTGAGGTAAATTCTTTTGATTGAATTTAGGAATACTGAAAAGATCTATCCGAATGGTGCAAAAGCACTGACGGATATAAATTTTACAATAGAATCCGGAGAATTTGTATTCTGTGTTGGTGAAAGTGGTGCCGGAAAGTCCACTTTGATTAGGTTAATAACCTGTGAAGAAAGACCCAGCAAAGGAACGATAATTCTTGATAATTATGAACTGAGTCGTTTGCAAAAACGGCTCATTCCTAATTTACGCAGGAAAATAGGAATGATATTCCAAGATTTTCGTTTGATTGAATCAAAAACTATTTTTGAAAATGTAGCATTCGCGATGGAAATCATAGGTGCGTCAAAGGCACAAATTAAGCGTCGAGTGCCGATGGTCTTAAGCGTAGTTGGTTTGCGTGACAAAGCAGATCATTATCCGTCCGAATTGTCAGGTGGTGAAGCGCAAAGAGTCGGTGTCGCACGGGCGATGATTAATAATCCCGGTTTAATTTTGGCTGATGAACCTACCGGAAATCTGGATCCGGCTAATGGTGAAGCGATTTTAGCTTTATTAGATGAAATCAATAAGGCTGGCACGACAGTTATATGTTGTACGCATGATGCAAGTTTGGTTGATCTGATGCAGAAACGAGTTATTGAATTGTCTAAAGGACGTCTGATTCGTGATGAGAAATGTGGTGCTTATTCTGATTGTGTTCCGGAAAGAGAATTGAGTTTTGAACGTTCTGATGAGGAAAATGCAGCATTGGATGAAGCCATATATGAAAATATGCATTTTGAACATCAACGCCGACAAGCTAAAAGAGCAAAACAATCCGCTGAGATTAAATCAATGTTAGATGAAGATAGCAGAAAAAGAAGAAATCGCCTTTCCTTAGCAGAACGTATTGCAAAAATGCGAATGCTGGCTGAAAATATTGAACCGAATAATTCTCAAAGTAAAATTGACATTGAGCAATAGCTTCGGATTTGAATGTTAGAAAAGAGCGATATTCATGAATAGCAGAAGATTTTTATACGCTATTAGAGATGGATTCATTAATCTAAAACGCCATCCCTTGGTTTTAATAGCATCAGTTACAACTATGATGTTGTTAATATTGATCGGTAGTTCCTTTGGTGCTTTCGCAATTAATTTAAGGAATTTAGTTGAGATTGCCGGACAGAAACCACCGATTGAGATTATGTTTAAGACGAGTACAATAGATGCTGATGCAGAAAACTTTGATAAATTGTTGGAAGAGAATCCTGATGTAATTTTTCATAAAATAAATACTCCGCAAGAAAATTATGAAATTTTTATAGACAGTCTCGGTAAAGAAGAGTTATTTAAAGATTTTGATTATACAAAGAGAATACCTTATACGATCAATGTAAGATTGGCTGATCCTGCATTAGGTGAAGAATTTCGTAATTGGAGCATGCAAAATCCCAATATTAAAGATGTATATATGGAAGACGAATTGATGAAAATTCTCAATCAACTGTTGCATGGCGTCACAACGGTCAGTATTATTGTAATGTTAATTTTTACTTTAATTACAATTTTTATTATTTCAAATATGATCAGAATCGCTGCTTTGGCAAGGTCATATGAGATTAACATTATGAAGTATATAGGTGCGACAAATTCCTATATCAGAATTCCTTTCATTATTCAGGGGATGGTGGTAGGATTTGTAGGATCTGTTTTGTCCTCCGTCATTTTTGGATTTGGTTACAATGCAATTTATCGCCATTTTGGTCAAGATATTTTGAATAGAGCTGATTTTGCTTTAATAGCACCGAATCAAATATTGCCGATAATTATTTTGATCAGTATAATAGCAGGATTGTTAATCGGAGCGATTTTTAGCGGTTTGGCAATTAGAAAATATATAAATGTTTAAGGAATATAATGAAATCTGATAAAAACAAAAAAGAACAAAAACAGTTAATCATGGTCAGTTTGATTTGTTTGATCATCCTTAGTTTCTTGATCAGCACTTTTAGTAGTGTCTCAGTCAAAGCGGATGAGTTGGTTGAAGTTCAAAATCAAATTGATGATTTGCTGGCACAAAAAGAAAATGTTGCTTATGAGCGATCTCTGGTCGAGGCGGATTTATACGGTTTGCAAAATCTGAAAACTACTTCTGAAGATAGTTTAGCGTGGCTCAATGAACGTAATACTGAACAACAAGAAGCTTATACTGCGCTTAAAGAAAAGCAGGATTTAATTTTGACGGTTCAAGCCTCTTATTTGGAAAATCTTGATGTGAGCAAACAAAACTATGATACAAAAGTAGAACAATATGGTGACAGAATTGAAACGATGTTCGGAATGCACAATAAATCAATATTTGAACTGTTTTTGGAATCGGATAGTCTGGAAGGATTTTTCACATCTGTAAAATTTATGCGTATTATCACAGATGAAGATGAAGCAGCTTTGGAAGATCTGGAAGAAGCTCATGATAATTTGATCCAATTGACTCAGGATACCCAAGTAATTATCGATGAAAACAATCAAGAATTAGACGAAATTGATGAAATCTTGGCAGGAATTGAAGCGGATATTAACTATCAAATTGAAGAAATTACATTATTAGATACTTCAATCTCTGATTTAGAAGGTCAAATTGATCTATTTGTGGCAAGTGAAAGTGAAATTCAATGGGCTTTAGCGGAAGCTGATGCCAATATGGCTCGAATTGAGGAAGAGCGAGAAGCGGAACGTCTGGCTGCGGAACAAGCCGCAGCAGAAGCAGCGGCAGCAGCGGAGGCAGAGGCAGCAAGATTGGCGGCACAAGCTACACAGCCTGTTGATCCAATGACACAACCTGAGTTCGATGATTCTGTGGGGGGGTATCCGGTAGTTGAAGATCCGGGATATGTGGAAGACCCGCAAGTTGAAGAACCAATACCTTCCGAACCACAAATTGTTCAGGAGCCGGTTTACTATGGTAGTGGTTTAGCATGGCCGGTTCCCAGTTCATATATGATAACTTCTTATTTCGGTTATCGTACTTTCGGCGGATATTCCGATTTCCATACAGGAACGGACATTGGTGCACCGACAGGAACACCCGTGGTTGCACCGGCACCGGGGACGATAACTTATGCAGGCTGGATGGATGTTGGCGGTAATACGGTGATGATAGATCATGGTAACGGAATGACGAGCATGTATTGTCATTTGAGCGGTTTCGGATGCAGTGTCGGCCAGGTTGTATCAACCGGAGAAACTATATGTTATATCGGATCAACCGGATTTTCCACAGGTCCTCATTTGCATTACGAAATTAGAATTAACGGTGTTTCTGTAGATCCGTTAACTTATTATTAAAATTCATAACCAAAAATATCTTCATTGATATATAATAGACCTTGTTAAAGATTACGAAGTACATGAAATTTCGCCAAGGAGCTTTTAAGATGCAGCAATATCGACATAATATAAACTTTAATCAGCCTGATTATATTCAACAACCGAATGAGTATCAACCTGATCAAATTCAGGATAAAAAAGTAAAAAATAACTTTTGGGGCTATTTTTTAACTTCGATAATTTCCATTATTCTTACTGTTGCAATGATTTTAGGTCTTTTAATTAGTATAAAAGGCGAAGAATTATTTTCAAAGGCTCAAACAAATAAAGAATTTTCTCCAAAGGAATCTCAAATTATCAATATTAAAGAAAGTGAAAATGCAAGTGATGAATTGAGTTTAGTTTTTAAAAATACTCCTGCCAATAGAAAGTCGTTAGAAAAACTGGAGATGATTTTCAGTATTTTACAAAATGATTATTATGAAGAATTATCTGAAAATCAGTTGATTGATGCAATGGCTACCGGTATGGTAGATCAGATGGAGAGTCCTTATACTTTCTATATGACACCCGAATATGTAGCAGAAATGGAAGATGCCATGTCAGGTGAGTATAGTGGAATAGGAGCTATTGTTGAACAAGTTGGTGCTTCCTACCAGATCAGTGACATTATTGAAGACTCTCCTGCAGAAAAATGCGGTTTAATGATTAATGACGTTTTTGTAAAAGTGGATGATAAAGATGCTTCGGAATTTGAAAATGTTTCGATGTTAGCACTAAACATCCGTGGTGAACAGGGAACAAAAGTCTTTATAGAAATCTACCGCGCTTCCGAAAACAAATATTATGAGTTTGAAATCACACGAGCAAATATTACCAACGCTAATATTCGTTCTGAAATGCTAACTGATGATATCGGCTATGTAAGAATTGTAGAATTCAATGAAGGTGTGGGTGATAATTTCGTTGCAGCCATGGATAATTTGCAAGATCAAGGTGCAAAGAATATTGTTTTCGATTTAAGAAATAATGGTGGCGGCTACGTAAACGAAGTTTTATATATGCTTGATTATTTACTGCCGGAAGGTGAGTTGATTACTGAAATAGGCAGAAGAAGCGGTGAGGAATTTGAAATTAGTGAAGTTTCAGATAAGAATATGGGTGTTCCTGAAAACATGAAATATGTCTGTATAATGAATAATAACTCTGCATCAGCAAGTGAATTATTTGCCGGATGTTTGCGTGATTGGGAAAAAGCTGAGCTGGTCGGAGAAACCTCATTCGGAAAAGGTGTCGGTACGATTACTCAATATTTGGAAGACGGATCGGCAATCCAGGTTACCAATTTTTATTACAATTTACCTTCAGGTACGAATGTAGATGGTGAAGGTTTGACTCCTGACTATGAAGTAGAATTACCGGAAGAATTTAGAAATATGATCATATCCAGAATCGATCAGGAAGAGGACACCCAATTACAAAAAGCAATTGAGATATTAGAGTAAATCAAGGAATTTAAATGATAAAACAAAATATCAATTACATCAAAGATGATTATCTGATACAGGCAACAGCAAAACAAGGATTGTTACGTTGTTTAGCAGTTCGGACTACTAACTTGGTTAAACAAGCCAGAGAAATTCATGATTTATCCCCAATTTCCAGTGTTGCCTTAGGTCGCTTAATGAGTGGTGCATTATTGATGGCGGTTGATTTAAAAAATGAGCAGAATCGTTTAACCTTAATCATTAAATCGGACGGAGATATTTCAAACTTGACAACAATTGCGACTTTAGATGGTAAAGTGCGCGGTTATGTAGACGATCCATATGCAATATCGTATTACAAAACGACAGATAAATTGGACTTGGGTAAATCTATAGGTAAAGGCAATTTAACTGTAATTAAAGATTTAGGTTTAAAAGAACCGTATATCGGTAATGTTGAATTAGTCAGCGGTGAAATTGCCGAAGATTTAGCATCATACTATTTTTATTCCGAACAAATTCCTACCGTTATTTTTTTGGGAGTCAGACTTGATCAACAAGGAATTGTATCAGCCGGAGGAATGATGATCCAGGCGTTGCCCGGTGTTGATGATGAAACACTTCATTGGTTGGAAAATCGTTGTAAAGGCTTTCCTGATCTATCTGAGTTAATAGCAGAGGGGATCAGTCCGCATCAATTACTTGATTTATTATTAGGAGCTACTGCTGAATTGGAGTATTTAGCGGAAACTCCGGTTGAGTATTATTGTGAATGCAATCGTGATCGAATGACGCGGAATCTTTTACTTTTAGGAAATAAAGAATTGACTGAATTGGGTGAAGATCCTGACGGAATAACTTTGAGTTGTCATTTCTGTGATGCAAACTATCAATATACTCAAGCCGAAGTCAAACAATTAGCTGAAACAGCATTTATACTTCAAACCGAAAAAACTTCTGATTCTGATGAAAGAAGTGTAGTATAAAGTGTAAGAAGTGTAATGTAATATAAATTTGTAAAAAATACTTAGAAAACATTTTAAGGGAGAAATTATGAAACAGTTAAAACAGGAAATTGTATTAACGGGAGATAGACCGACCGGACGTTTGCATATTGGTCATTACGTAGGATCGATTAAACAACGTTTGCGTTTACAGGATGAATATGCCGTAAATTATTTGATGATTGCTGATTTACAGGCGTTGACCGATAATGCATACGATGTGGGAAAAGTTCGAGAAAGTGTAATCGAAGTTCTATATGATTATTTAGGTTGTGGTATTGATCCGGAAAAAACTACAATCTTTATTCAATCACTGATTCCTGAATTAACTGAATTTACTATTCTTTATATGAACTTTGTAACTCTTGCCAGATTGTTACGCAATCCAACCGTGAAAAGTGAAATGCAATTACGCGAGTTTGACAATGCAGTCCCGATTGGTTTTCTCAATTATCCGGTTAGTCAAGCTGCTGATATAACGGCATTCAATGCAACTTTAGTTCCGGTTGGTGACGATCAGTTACCGATGCTTGAACAAACAAATGAAATAGTCAGGCATATTAATTTTCATTTTAATACTGATGTATTAAAAGAATGTAAACCGATTCTTTCACAGATTACCAGATTGCCTGGAACGGACGGTAATGCAAAAATGAGTAAATCACTCAACAACTGTATCTACCTGTCAGATGATGCTGAAACTGTAAGTAAAAAAATAAGAGGTATGTATACCGATCCAAATCATTTGCGAGTTGAAGATCCGGGTAAGGTAGAAGGTAATCCCGTATTTACTTATTTGGATGCTTTTGACCCTGATAAAGATGAACTTGAAGAATGGAAAGCACATTATCGTCGTGGCGGCTTAGGTGATGTTAAAGTAAAACGTCGTTTAGAAAAAGTCTTGCAAGCTGAACTGGAACCGATCAGAGAACGCAGAGCTCAATTTGAAGGCAAACCGGATCGGGCAATTGAATTACTGATCGAATCAAGCAAAAAAGCCCGCAAAGTTGCTCAGGAAAACTTACTGAAACTTAAAACAGTTTTAGGTATCAACTACGAAGCTTAATATAGCATAGATATATAAATAACATTTATAATAGTTTACAATTCATATTTTTCAGTCCTTACTCGCCGGGTCAAGCCCGATGACTCATTGCGGACTTGAAAAATGTATGAATTGTTAAACAACTATTATGTTTAATCAATTAAAGTTTTCATCAAATAAAACAAAAATATTTTGTAAAAGGCTTGCATCAATAAATTAGATGTTATATACTCTTAATCGCGTCAAAAATTCAGCATGACTTTTTTTGTCGCATGAATTAGCGTAGAAGTCTGAGATTGCCGTGTTTACCGCTGCGGTATCTGCGGGTAACTTAGACGGAGCAGTTCGAACAGAGAGTCGAACGTCACATCTATTTCGCAGCAGAGCCGGGAAGGTTGCCCAGCACATGCGTTGCATACGAAGTGTCTGGGTTTTATCATGGCAGGACATGAAACGCCCGGAAGAGTTGTTGCAAATAGATGGTAGAGCAGCACATAGGAGGTTTTATTAATGGCTGTAAATCAAAAAATCAGAATTCGCCTCAAGGCTTTTGATCATCAAATTTTAGATGAAAGTGCCTCAAGGATCGTTGAGACTGCAAATCGTACCGGAGCGAGTGTTTCGGGTCCGATTCCCTTGCCGACGGAAAAGGAAGTTATTACAATTTTGCGTTCTCCTCATGTAAATAAAGATTCAAGAGAGCAATTCGAAGCAAGAACACATAAGCGTTTAATTGACATTTTGGCTCCAAATAACAAGACAATGGAATCCTTAATGCGATTAGAGATGCCAGCCGGAGTTAATATAGAAATCAAATTATAGGCATAGGCTCAGGTCAATGTTCGCAGAGACGAACCAATAACCAAGGAGGAAGAAATAAATGAATAAATTTATGCTCGGTAGAAAAGCCGGTATGACTCAACTGTTTGATGAACACGGTTTAGTAATTCCGGTCACCGTTATAGATTGCGGTCCTGTAACTGTTATCCAAAACAAAACAGAAGCAGTCGAAGGTTATCAAGCAGTTAAAGTGGGATACGATAAGACGAAAAAGAACAATAAACCGACAAAGGGTCAATTTGAAAAAATTAATGTTGAACCGATGCGAGTTTTAAAAGAGTTCAAAAATACAGCTGAATATGAAACAGGTCAAATTTTAAAAGTTGATGAAATGTTTGAGCCCGGTGACAAAGTAGATGTTGTCGGCACTTCAAAAGGTAAAGGTTTTCAAGGATCTATCAAAAGACACGGTTTCAGCAGAGGGCCAATGTCTCATGGTTCAAAATACCATCGTGGTGTTGGTTCAATGGGTTCTTCAGCTACCCCTGCCAGAGTTCAGAAAGGGAAGAAATTGCCCGGACAAATGGGGAGCAAACGTATTACAGTACAAAACTTGGAAGTAGTTCAAGTTGATGGAGAACGTAATATTTTGGTTGTTAAAGGTGCTGTACCCGGACCAAAAGGCGGTTTGTTAGAAATCAAAACTTCCGTCAAAGCACGTTAGGCTGGGAGGAGAATTATATGGCAAAGACTAATTTGTATAATATGCAAGGTGAAATAATTGGTGATATTGAATTGGCAGATACCATATTCGGTATTGAACCGAATCAAGATGTTGTACATCGTATTGTGAAAAATCAACTTGCAAATAAACGTCAAGGTACTTCTAAAGTAAAAGGTCGCAGTGAAGTAAGTGGCGGCGGAAGAAAACCGTATAGACAAAAAGGTACAGGCAGAGCACGTCAAGGTTCGATCAGGGCCGGTAATCATGTAGGCGGCGGAGTTATTTTCGGTCCTGTGCCACGTGATTATTCTTATAAAACAAACAAAAAAATGCGCAGATTAGCGATGAAATCAGTGTTGTCACAAGCCTTGAGCGCAGATCGCATCAAAGTTTTGGATAAACTGGAACTTAAAGAAATCAAAACCAAAGAGATGGTTAAAACAATCAACAATTTGGAATTGCAAGGTTCAGCACTTTTTATTATGGCGGAATCCAATCGAAATGTTGAGAAATCTGCAGCAAATATCAAGGATGTTAAAACAGCGTTAGTTAATACAATGAACGTCTATGATTTATTAAAATATAGAAATATTATTTTTACTAATGAAGCTGTTAATAAAGTTCAGGAGGTCTACGTATGAGAAATCCGCATGATATTATCATTAAACCGGTAATCACTGAACGCAGTACCATGGATAGCATGGAAGGTAAATATACTTTTGCTGTTGATCGTAAAGCAACGAAAACCGAAGTGAGACAAGCTGTTGAGAAGTTGTTCAATGTTCGCGTTTTAAAAGTCAATACACAAAATGTTTCCGGTAAAATGAAGCGTGTGCACATGCATACCGGTAAAACAGCTGATTGGAAAAAAGCAATTGTAACTATTGATCTTGACCCGCAAGAAACTACATATTTGGTAGAAGGCGGTAAAGAGCAAAAGACTTCAAAAAAATATAAAAATTCAATTGAAGAATTTGGATTCGGGATTTAGGCCGGATCGAAGAAGGAGTGAATTAATATGGCAATAAAAAGCTTTCGTCCGACTTCTCCTGCGAAAAGATTTATGACAGTGGCAGATTATTCTGAACTGACAGATAAAAAGCCCGAGAAAAGTCTTTTGGTATCGAAGAAGAAACATAGCGGCAGAAACAATTATGGACGTATTACTGTTCGACACAGAGGTGGCGGTAATCGTCAAAAGATAAGAATTATTGACTGGAAACGTCAAAGAGACGGAATTCCTGCAACGGTAAAAGCAATTGAATATGATCCTAATCGCACAGCTTTTATAGCATTGATTCAATATGTAGATGGCCAAAAAGCATATATTTTGGCTCCGCAAGGATTAAAGGTTGGAATGCAAGTAGTTTCCGGCGAGGGTTCAGATATCAGTGTAGGTAATACCTTGGCTTTGCGTGATATTCCGGTCGGTACGACTATTCATAACATTGAAATACATCCGGGGCGCGGTGCTCAATTGGTCCGTTCAGCCGGTGCATCTGCCAGTTTAATGGCAAAAGAAGGAAAATATGCTCAGTTACGTATGCCGTCCGGTGAATATAGATTGATTCCGATCAACTGCCGAGCAACAATTGGCACTGTTGGTAATATTGAACATGAAAATATTAAGATCGGTAAAGCCGGGCGTCAACGTCATAAAGGTTTGAGACCGTCGGTCAGAGGACTTGCGATGAATCCGGTTGACCATCCGCATGGTGGTGGTGAAGGTGCTACATCAATCGGTTTATCCAGTCCGCGTACGCCTTGGGGCAAACCGACCATAGGTAAGAAAACTCGTAAAAAGAACAAAAAATCAAATCAATACATAATAAGAAGACGTAAGAAATAGGGGGTGACATATGAGTCGTTCAATGAAAAAAGGTTTCTATGTTGAAGAAGCCCTGATGCGTCGCATCGAAGAAATGAATGAAAAGAATGAACACAAAGTTATCAGAACATGGTCACGTGCTTCTACGATCTTCCCGGAAATGGTCGGTCATACAATAGCGGTACATGACGGCAGAAAACATGTTCCTGTATATATAACTGAAGAAATGGTAGGTCATAAATTAGGTGAATTTGCTCCGACAAGATTATTCCGTGGCCATGCCAAATCAGAAACAAGAACACAGATGAGATAATTAGCTGAAACGGAAGGAGGGAAAAATGTCAAAAACTTATACAAGACAAGAATTGCAAGATAATAGAGAGCAAATTATAAAAGAACATTGTTCTGAAGCTCCACGTTCAGCTAAAAAACGTACATTAACAAAAAAAGAACGTAAGGTATTGGGCATTGGCAAAGATCGCGGAATAGCAAAAATTAACCATGTTAGGGTTAGTCCATCAAAAGTCAGCATTGTTGTTCGTAATATCATGAATAAACAAGTAGATGAAGCTATTGCTATTTTGCAATATACACCGAAAGCAGCTTCACCTGTTTTGATTAAATTGATCGAGCAAGCCAGTGCTAATGCGGTTAATAACAATAATTTGAATCGTGAAGATTTATTCATTGTTGATTGCCAAGTCGGACCCGGCACTACATTAAGAAGATATAGACCGCGCGCAAAAGGAGCTGCTGACAGATTGTTGAAAAGAAGCAGCAATATTCGTTTGACAGTTAAAGAAAAGATGGAGGAGGCTAACTAATGGGTCAAAAAGTAAATCCGCATGGGTTTCGTGTTGGAGTAATTAAAGATTGGGATACCCGTTGGTATGCTAACAAAAAAGACTTTGCTCGTTATTTGGTGGAGGACACACAAATACGTGAATTCTTAAAAAAAGAAACCGGTCGTGCCGGTGTATCCCGCATTGAGATTGAACGTGAAGGTGATGAAAGAACCATAATTACGATTTCAACAGCAAAACCGGGTATTATTATCGGACGTCAAGGTTCAGAAATTGAAGTTCTGAAAAAGAAATTGACGAAAAAATTCAAAAAAGCATTTTTTATCAATGTCAAAGAAATTAAAAATGCCGATATGGATGCTCAATTAGTAGCAGAAGCAATTGCAAAACAATTAGAAGAACGTGTTTCTTATCGTAGAGCTATGAAACAAGCTATCAGCAGAACTATGAAGCAAGGAGCAAAAGGGATTAAGACTATGTGTTCGGGACGTTTAGGCGGTGCGGAAATTGCACGTAGCGAACAGTACCATGAAGGCACAATTCCTTTACATACTTTAAGAGCTGATATAGATTACGGTTTTGCTGAAGCAAATACTACATACGGTAAGATTGGGACTAAAGTTTGGATCTATAAAGGGGAGATTATACCTCTACCTAAATCGGATAAAAACGAGAAATCTGATTCTGAAGGAGGCGAGTAATAATGTTAATGCCAAAGCGTGTTAAATATAGAAAACAACATCGTGGACGCATGAAAGGTAAAGCACTGCGCGGCAATAAAGTTTCATATGGTGAATATGGTTTGCAGGCTCTGGAACCGGCTTGGATTACCAGTAATCAAATAGAAGCTGCCCGTATTGCAATCAATCGTTACTTGCGTCGTGGTGGTAAAGTATGGATAAAATTGTTCCCGGACAAATCGGTAACGGCAAAACCGGCGGAAACCAGAATGGGTTCCGGTAAAGGCTCGCCGGAATATTGGGTCGCAGTTGTGAAACCGGGCAGAATCATGTTTGAGTTAGCAGGTGTTCCGGAAAAAACTGCTCGTGAAGCATTCCGTTTAGCATCTCATAAGCTTCCGATCAAGACTCGCTTTATAATCAGTGATATTGAACTTACAGAAGAAGAGTTGGCAAAATATTCAGAAGTTCAAGCAGATGTTATTGAACAGTTGGAAGAAGAAGCTGAAATGGCTGCTGAAGAAGCTGCTGAAGCTGCCGGTGAAGCTGAAGTTGAAGAAACTGCTGACTCCGAAGAACAAGCTGAGGAGGTTGAATGATGAAAGTAACAGAATTGCGTGAAATGACAGTTCCTGAATTAAATCAAGAATTGTTTGAACTCAAAGAACAGCTATTTAAATTAAGATTTCAACATGCAACGAATCAACTTGACAATCCTTTGGAACTTAAAATGGTCAGACGAGATATAGCTCGTGTTAAAACAATTTTACGTGAAATCGAAATAGCCGAAGAAAAGAAGCAAGAGGATAAAGTATGAGCGAAAGAAATGATCGAAAACAAAGAGTCGGAATAGTTGTTTCCGATAAAATGGATAAGACGATAACTGTTGCAGTCGAAGAACATGTACGTCATCCCTTGTATAAGAAATATATTAAAAAGACAAAAAAGTTCAAGGCTCATGATGAAGAAAATCTATGTGGTATTGGAGATAGAGTTCGCATTATGGAAACTCGGCCACTTAGTAAAACAAAGAGCTGGCGTTTAGTAAATATAATTGAAAAAGCGAAGTAATTCCGCTGATTACATAAGGAGGAATGAAAATGATACAACAAGAATCTACTCTAAAATCCGCGGATAATACCGGTGCACGCAAATTATTATGTATTAGAGTTTTAGGCGGCACCAATCGCAGATATGCCAATATCGGCGATGTCATCGTATGTACTGTTAAAGAAGCAATTCCCGGTGGAGTTGTTAAAAAAGGTGACGTAGTAAAGGCGGTAATTGTAAGAACTAAAAAAGGCGTTCGTCGTCCCGATGGAACAACCATCCGTTTTGATGAGAATGCAGCTGTTATTTTGAACGATGACGGTAATCCTCAAGGAACTCGTATTTTCGGGCCGATTGCCAGAGAATTACGTGAAAAGAATTA
Organism: Clostridiaceae bacterium; assembly: GCA_012518795.1. Taxonomy (GTDB): domain Bacteria; phylum Bacillota; class Clostridia; order Saccharofermentanales; family DTU023; genus UBA5436. The sequence goes on along the minus strand of JAAYRL010000054.1, from coordinate 13,334 downwards.
TATGAAAATTCTATCCTTGGCACCGGAAGTATTATAAGGAGGCAGTTAATGGGTAAAATACATGTTAAATCAGGCGATACTGTTTATATTCTAAATGGTAAAGATGCCGGTAAAACCGGAAAAGTATTAGCTGTTTTCCCGAAGACTTCACAAGTCATTGTTGAAGGCGTTAATCTGCAAACTAAACATAAAAAAGCGAGAACACATTTGGAAGCCGGCGGTATTCTTCAGCAAGAAGGCAAAATTCACAGTTCAAACGTTATGTTGGTTTGCCCGGATACAAAGAAGCCGACAAAAATCGGTAAACGCTTCGAGAACGGCGTAAAAGTTCGTTACAGCAAAGCATCCGGTAAAACAATTGATTCAGTAAAAGGATAGGGGGCAATATTAAATGGCTAACAGATTAGTTGAAAAATACAAAAACGAAGTTGCTCCTGCTTTGAAAGAGCAATTTAAATACACCTCAGTTATGCAAATTCCTAAATTGGAAAAAATTGTATTGAATGTAGGTGTAAGTGATGCAAAAGATGATGCAAAAGCTATGGAAAACGTTGTGGAAGACCTGACGGTTATCTCAGGTCAAAAACCTGTAGTAAATAAAGCAAAAAAATCAATTGCGAATTTTAAACTACGTGCCGGGATGGAAGTTGGTTGCAAAGTTACTCTGCGTGGTGAAAGAATGTATGAGTTTTTCGATAAATTAGTTAATATTGCTTTACCCCGTACACGTGACTTTCGTGGTGTGAATCCTAATTCATTTGATGGTCGCGGCAATTACGCGATGGGAACAAAGGAACAATTAATTTTCCCGGAAATTGATTATGATTCAATCGATAAAATTCGCGGTATGGATATTGTAATTGTTACTACTGCTCAAACTGATGAAGAAGCTAAGGCTTTGTTAACAGGCTTAGGTATGCCTTATAGGAAATAGGGGAGGAAATAATGGCTAAAAAAGCAATGAGAGAAAAAGCGAAAAGACCTGCAAAATTTTCAACACGTCAACATAATCGTTGTCAATTGTGCGGTCGTCCACGTTCTTATATGCGTAAATATGGTGTTTGTCGTTTATGTTTCCGAGAACTTGCCTATAAAGGTCAAATTCCGGGCGTGCGCAAAGCCAGCTGGTAACTGTAAAGGAGAAAAATATGCAAATAACAGATCCAATTGCAGATATGCTTACAAGAATTCGTAATGCAGGTAGAGCAGGACATGAATCTTGTCAAATACCATCTTCAAAATTAAAACGTAATATAGCAGAGATCCTTTTAGATGAAGGATATATTAAAGCTGTTGATTTTGCAGAAGATAATAAACAAGGTCTTTTGACCATAACTATAAAATATCATGACAGACAACCGGTAATTTCCGGAATGAAAAGAATATCTAAACCCGGTTTGAGAGTTTACGCAAATGTAGACGAATTACCAAGCGTATTAGGTGGACTGGGAATTGCACTGGTTTCAACCTCAAAAGGATTAATGACAGACAAAAAAGCTCGTCAAGCCGGTGTCGGTGGCGAAGTCATGGCATTTATTTGGTAAAACTCTGAAAAGATATTGAATAATTTGTTCAATGTCGTAATCTTAAGAGCAGGAGGAATAGAATATGTCTAGAATAGGCAATAAACCAATAATGATACCGGAAGGTGTCGAAGTATCAAACAAAGATGGTGTGATAACAGCAAAATGCGGGAATACCATCTTAACCCAAACATTACATCCGGCGATTAGTGTAGAAATGAAAGATAATCAAGTATTTGTCAAACGCGATAATGACTCAAAAGAAAGTCGCTCTTTACACGGTTTGATGCGTTCATTAATTAATAATATGATTATAGGTGTAAAAGAGGGATTTACTAAAGTTCTTGAAGTGACCGGTGTAGGTTATCGTGCTCAAATGGATGGTAATAAGTTGGTTTTAAATGTCGGTTTATCATATCCGGTCGAAATTGTACAACCTGAAGGAATTACTTTAACTGTTGAAAACCAAAATAAGATTACAGTTAAAGGTGCCGATAAACAACTTGTAGGAGAAACTGCAGCGAAGATTCGTGGTACTCGCGTACCGGATGCTTATAAAGGCAAAGGTATCAAGTACGACTATGAAGTTCTGCGTCTCAAAGAAGGCAAAACCGGTGCATAATTAGGAAAGGAATAGACGATGATAAAGAAAATTCAAAAAAATAAAATTCGTCAACGCAAACATGCGAGGGTACGTAAGCATATCAGTGGTACTAGTGAGCGTCCTAGACTTAGTGTGTTTAGAAGCCTTTCACATATTTATGCTCAAGTTATTGACGATATAACCGGTACAACTTTAGTTTCAGCTTCTACGCTAGATGCGAAAATTAGTGAAAAAGTAAAAAGTACCGGTAATTGTGAAGCTGCTCAATTAGTTGGTAAACTCATAGCGGAGAGATCTCTTGCTAAAGGTATCGAATCTGTAGTATTTGATCGCAGCGGTTATCTTTACCACGGTAGAGTTGCAGCTTTGGCCGAAGGTGCCAGAGAAGCCGGCTTGAAGTTCTGATAGAGGAGTATGAAAATGAGTAATTCAAATGAACGAAATAATGATAGAATAAGTAATAAGCCTCATGATGGTGAACGCAAAGAGCGCCGTGGTCGTCGTCCAAGACAACGACGTGAAGATGATGGATTAAAAGACAGAGTAATTCATATCGGTCGTGTTGCGAAAACTGTTAAAGGCGGACGTAATATCCGTTTTACAGCAATTGTGATTGTTGGTGACGGTGAAGGCCGAGTTGGAAAAGGTATGGGCAAAGCTGCAGAGATACCTGATGCAATTCGCAAAGGAAGAGATGAAGCTAAGCGCAGTATGATTCAAGTTCCTTTGGCTGAAAATACCATTCCGCATGAAATTGTCGGTGAATATGGAGCAGGAAAAGTTCTTCTCAAGCCGGCAGCAGAAGGTACAGGAGTTATTGCCGGAGGGCCGGTTCGTGCGATTTGTGAATTAGCAGGTATTCAGGACATTAAAACAAAATCATTAGGCTCTAATAATCCTAATAATGTTGTTAATGCGACGATTAATGGTTTACAATCTTTATTATCTCCTCAAATCGTTGCTAAAAAACGTGGTATACCTGTAAATGAAATTTAGTTTGGAGGCTTCTGGTGAGTAGATTAAAAATAACTTTGAAAAGAAGTTTGGCAGGTTGCAATAAAAAACAACTTGCAACTTTACAAGCTTTAGGTCTGTCAAAGATCGGTCAAACAGTTGAAAAAGAAGATAATGCTCCAACTAAAGGTATGATTCATTTAGTTGAACATCTGGTTGAAGTAGAACAAGCGTAGGAGGCAATAATGAAATTAAACGAAATTAAATCAGCCCCGGGCGCTACTAAAAAACGTTCACGTGTCGGTCGTGGACATGGCAGTGGCAGCGGCAAGACTTCAGGTAGGGGTCACAAAGGACAAAACGCCCGTTCAGGTGGCGGAGTCAGACCACAATTTGAAGGCGGACAAATGCCTTTATATAGACGCGTGCCAAAACGCGGTTTTAACAATAAAAGATTTGCAAAACATTATCATGAAATCAACATCGAATCTTTGAATAAATTTGAAGATGGAACTATAGTTGATGAAAAAGTGATTCATGATTCAGGTGTTTTGACGATACCGAAAGTCAATGATGGCATTAAAATACTAGGGCGTGGCGAATTGAATAAAAAGCTTACGGTTCGTGCGAATGCTTTCACTGCTTCAGCAAAAGAAAAAATTGAGAATGCTGGTGGAACGGCAGAGGAGATTTAATCATGGGTAGCATGTTTGAAACACTCCGTAATGCATTAAAGATTCAAGATTTGCGTAAGCGTTTAGTCTTTACCTTAGTTGCAATGGTGATATATCGTTTAGGTACGGCAATTCCCGTACCCGGTATCAGCGTGCAGGCATTTACGGAATTCTTTAACCGTCTGGGGCAGTATGGCGGTTTCATGGAGACCATCACCGGTATTACTTTAACCGGTGAAACGGTTAGAGCGATTCCGATTTTTATTCTTGGAATACAGCCTTATATTAACTCATCTATTATTATGCAGTTATTGACTGCTGCAATTCCTGCTCTTGAACGATTATCTCAAGAAGGTGAAGCCGGTCGCAAAAAAATTCAAAAGATTACCAGATTTGTTACGGTGGGTTTAGCCTTAATTATGTCGTTTGCTTACTGGTCGTCAAGCAGATCTGCGGAAGCTACAGTACTTCCTCCGGTAATCAATGCTTTAGTTGTAATTCTAAGCTTTACAGCCGGTTCAGCTTTTATAATGTGGCTGGGAGAGCAGATTAATGAACGTGGTATCGGTAACGGTATCTCAATGATTATCTTTACGGGTATTATCAGCCGTTTCCCGATGAATATTCAAGCGATCTATTTTGCTTTTATGCAATGGAGTCAAAGTAATATCATATTGGCTATTTTAGGAGTTATTTTAGTAATTGTTGTATTTGTCGCAATTATTACTTTAGTAGTTTATATTCAATCTGCTGAGCGCAGAATACCTGTGCAATATGCAAAGAAAGTTATTGGTCGCAAAATGTACGGTGGACAAAGCACATATTTGCCGATTAAAGTAAATCAAAGCGGAGTTTTACCGGTTATTTTTGCAGTTTCGGTTTTGATGTTGCCATCAACCATAATTTCATTATTCGGCTTTCAAGGTAAAGTAGCGCAATGGTTTTTGAATTTCTCAAGTAACCCTTTATATTATGTGCTATATGCTTTATTTATCTTAGCATTTACCTTTTTCTATTCATCGATTTCATTTAATCCGATAGAAATGGCCAATAATCTACAAAAGAATGGCGGTTTCATACCGGGAATCAGACCTGGTAGACCTACAGCAACATTCATAGCTAAAACATCGAAACGTTTGCTTTGGTTTGAGGCTTTATTTTTAGTATTTATAGTTTTATTCCCGAGCTTATTAAGCTTACTGACCAACTCGATGCAGAACATTTGGTTAGGTGGAACTTCGGTTCTGATCATAGTCGGTGTTGCTATGGATATGATCACTCAATTGGAATCCCAACTGATGATGCGTCATTACAAAGGATTCCTCGATTAAGCAAAAATTCTCGAAGAAGGGACTGTCTCAAAAAGGCATTCCCTTTTTCCGTCATTGTCTTAAAATGAGGGAACAACAAATTAATTATTTGCAAATCTATTAATTTAAGACAACCTTTTTAATTTCTGAAAGGAGCAACGTATGCAACTTATCATCTTTGGAGCACCGGGTGCAGGCAAAGGCACAATGGCTCAAAACATTCAGCAGTATAAACAATTTTCTCATATTTCTACCGGTGATTTATTCCGTAGACATATTAAGGAAAAAACGGATTTAGGTAAACTGGCAAGCGAATATATTGAAAAAGGATTATTGGTACCGGATGAAGTTACGGAAAAATTGATTCGTCATGAATTAGATATGATAAGAGAAGACTTTATTCTTGATGGTTTTCCGCGTAATATTCCACAAGCAGAAGCACTGGACAAAATTTTGCAAGATTTCAATATTAAACTGACGGCTTGTGTTCATTTAGAGATTGATCCTGAAATCGTAATTGAACGCTTAGTTAACAGAATGAGTTGTCAAGATTGCGGAGCCCCTTACAATCTGGTTATTAAGAAACCTAAAGTTGAAAATGTTTGTGATGAATGTGGTGGCAAATTAGTTCAAAGAGCAGACGACAATGAAGAAACAATCAGACACAGGTTTGAAACATATCGTGCTGAAACGGAACCTCTGGCTCGTTTTTACGAAAACAAAGGGTTGTTGATGACAGTTAACTGTAATGAAGGAATTTTGACTAAGCTTGATCAAGTTTGGGAAGATTTATCAGCTCTTGAAGATTAAAAGCAAGATTTTAAAATTCAGAGTATTTAAGAGTGTTAATGATAAATATACCAACTCATATATTTTCAAGTCCGTAGCGAATCATCGAGCTTGACTCGGTGAGCAAGGACTGAAAATCATGAGTTGGTATTGTGGATTATTAATAACTGAGATCATAGAAAGATATCATTTGATGATCATCTTAAAAACAGAACAAGAAATTTCAATGATTAGAGAAGCTTGTCGAATAACAGCTTCAATTTTTACTGCAGTAAAACCTGAGATTAAAGCAGGAATTTCCACATATGAGTTGGATCAAATTGTGTATCAAACGATTGTCTCACAAAATGCGATTCCGGCTTTTTTGAACTATGGGGATCCGCCTTTTCCAAATTCAGCTTGTATATCACTTAATGAAGAAGTTGTACATGGAATTCCGAAAAAAAATCGATATCTCAAAGATGGAGATATTGTTTCAATTGATGTTGGTGCCGAATATAATGGTTATTTTGGAGATGCATGTAGAACTTTTTTGGTAGGTGATGTAAGTCCGCGCCGGAAAGAGCTGGTCGAAGTAACCGAACAGTCTTTTTGGAAAGGGATTAAACAGGTAAAAAAAGGTAACCGCTTAGGCGATATAGGTCATGCTGTGCAAACTCACTGTGAAAATCATGGTTTCGGTGTAATTAGAGATTTAACCGGACACGGAATCGGTGTGAATTTGCATGAAGATCCCAATTTATTGAATTACGGGCGTGCAGGCAGAGGAGTTAGACTTGAAGTTGGTATGGTGATGTGTTTAGAACCAATGATTACCGAAGGAAGTTTTCAAATTCAAGTAATGCCGGATCATTGGACGATCGTGACTGCAGATAGAAAAGCAGCAGCTCATTATGAAAATACATTTGCAATTACGGAAAATGGTGTTGAAATATTGACTCTGACTACAAGTGAACGTGAACAATATGCTGAACAACTTAGCAAAATTGAAAATCAAGGTTGGGCATAAAGATATTGTAACAGCCAATATTTGCAATGTTTTTTGGCAAATTATAAGATGTCTAAAACAAACAAATTATTGATATTAATTCTAAAAGGAGAGTAATTAATGCCGAAAGAAGATCTTATTGAAACCAAGGGTGTAGTAGTAGAAGCTTTACCAAATACGTTGTTTAGAGTCAGGCTGGAAAATGGTCATGAAGTAACAGCTCATCTTTCCGGCAAATTGCGTCAACACTATATAAAAATTTTACAAGGTGACCAGGTAACTTTAGAATTGACACCCTATGATCTGACAAAAGGCAGAATTACTTGGCGCGGAAAATAAATGCAAAACTAAATTCCTGTCTTTTGTTAACTTTCTTAGACTGGAACTTAACTTTGCAAAATTAAAATTATTTTTTTATTTCACTTGATTTTTTTTGTAGGTTTGGTAAAATGTTTTGGCGTCGCCTTTAAAAGGGCAATTTTTTGTTGCTAAAAGGGAGTGAAAAAATGAAAGTCAGACCATCGGTAAAACCGATCTGTGAAAAATGCAGAGTAATAAAACGTAGAGGCAGAGTAATGGTCATTTGCTCTGATCCACGACATAAACAAAGACAAGGATAATCAAATTTAGCACTTGATTATTATTGAGGACACGCCAAAAGGATGCGGCTGCATCAATCTATAACCGAGGATTGTTGTTTTCCTTCAAACGTGTTTTTCAAATTTAATTTACAATTTAAAACACTAAAATTGATGGAGGTGCATTAATGGCACGTATTGCAGGGGTAGATATCCCCAATGAGAAACGTGTGGAAATCGGACTTACCTATATATATGGTGTAGGTAGGACAACCGCTACGGAAGTACTTGATAAATGCGGAATAAATCCGGATACACGCGTTAAAGATTTAACAGAAACAGAAATTACTCAAATTCGTGATGTTCTAGAAGAAGACTATACAATAGAAGGTGATTTACGTCGTGAAATTGCAATGAATATCAAACGTTTAACGGATATTGGTTGTTATCGCGGTCGTCGTCATCGTGCCGGACTTCCCGTTCGTGGTCAACGTACAAAAACCAACGCTAGAACCCGTAAGGGGTCTAAGAGAAGATCATCGTCAGGCAGACGTTAACAGGGGAGGTATATTATGGCAAAAACTAAAAGAAAAGCACGTGTAAGACGTCGTGTTCGCAAGAATGTCGCTAATGGACAAGCGCATATTAATTCTTCCTTTAACAATACAATCGTTACAATTACCGATTTACAAGGTAATGTAATTTCGTGGTCAAGTGCCGGATCGCAAGGTATGCGTGGTTCTCGTAAAGGAACACCGTTTGCCGCACAATTGGCTTCCGAAACTGCCGCAAAAGCTGCTGTTGACCAAGGTATGCAAACCGTAGAAGTATATGTAAAAGGACCCGGTTCAGGTAGGGAGTCAGCGATTAGAGCTCTTGATACTGCCGGTTTAGAAGTAGTCTTGATTAAAGACGTTACTCCGATTCCGCATAATGGTTGCAGACCACCGAAAAGAAGAAGAATTTAAAGGAGGATCAATATGGCTAGAGATATGTCACCAATTCTTAAACGTTGTCGCACTTTAGGCATTGAGCCTCAAGTGATGGGAATTAATAAAAAATCAAAACGTAATCCTCAAAAATCACGTCGTAAAGATAGTGAGTATGGGCGTCAATTACGCGAAAAGCAAAAAGTGAAATTTATATACGGTGTTTTGGAAAAACAATTCAGAAATACATTTGCCAAAGCATCGCGCATGTCAGGTGTTACAGGTGAAAATCTGTTGCAATTATTAGAGTTGCGTATGGATAATGTTATTTACCGTCTGCGCCTGGCTGATACCAGAGCTCAAGCCAGACAATATGTCTCGCATTCACATTTTCTAGTAAATGGAAGAAGACTCAATGTTCCTTCGGCTACTTTACGTGTAGGTGATGTGATTACGCTGAAAGAAAGTTCAAAAAAATTGGAACCTTTTAAAGAGGTGGCGGAAGCAGTTGTTCCGGAGTGGTTATCCATGAATTGGGATACCTTGGAAGCAAAAGTTGTCGGACTTCCTAAACGTGAAGATATTGATTTCGACGTAGAAGAAACCTTAATTGTTGAGTTGTACTCAAGATAATCATTTTTTTGGATTAGCAATTAAGATTTTATGTGCTTTAAGGAGGCCTTAATGTTAGAAATAGGACAACCAATTATTGAATGTATTGAAAAAAATGAGAATAATTCTTATGGGAAATATACTGTCGAGCCTCTGGAACGTGGTTATGGTACAACGATCGGTAATGCTTTACGCAGAGTGCTTCTATCATCATTACCGGGATATGCGGTTACAGCAATACGTGTAGAAAATGTATATCATGAGTTCTCAACAATTCCGGGCGTAATTGAAGACATGACGGAAATCATTTTGAATATTAAAGAATTGAGAACAAAATTACATACAGAGGGTCCGAAAACAGTCTATATCAGTACTGAAGAAGGATTTGTCGGTGAAGTTACCGCAAATGATATCGTGCGCGATGATGAAGTTGAAATTTTGAATCCTGATTTAGTTATTGCAACTTTAAACGGTGATGGGCGTTTGTTGATGGAATTGACGATTGATCAGGGAGTTGGCTACCGCAATGCAGAACGTAATAAAATGCCTAATCAGCCGATTGGTGTAATTCCGGTAGATTCAATTTTCAATCCTGTTCGTAAAGTTAATTACCGTGTTGATGATACACGTATTGGTCAAATTACTGACTACGACAAATTAACTCTTGAAATCTGGACCGATGCTACAATTGATACAGAGGATGCATTAAATGCAGGCGCTCAACACTTGATTAAACACTTAGATCTCTTCTGCAATTTAGAAACCGAATTAGAAGAAGTTGTCGAAGAAGAGGAAGAGATTGTTGAAGAGCAGAACCAAGTTTATGAAATTATGATTGAAGACCTGGATTTCTCGGTCAGAACATATAATTGTCTTAAACGTGCCGGTGTTAACACAGTTGGCGAATTAGTAGCCAAAACTGAATCAGATATGATGAAAATTCGTAATCTAGGTAAAAAATCACTGGAAGAAATTGTGATTAAATTAGATGAAATGGATTTATCACTGGCTGATGAAGAGGCTTAATGGAGGAATATAATGGCTAAAAATAGAAAACTCGGTCGTACCTCGGCTGTTCGTCGCTCCATGTTGAAAGGTTTAGTTACCGCTTTAATAGTAAATGGTAAAATTAAAACTACCGCAACGAGAGCTGCTGAAGTACAACGAAAAGCAGAAAAAATGATAACTTTGGCGATCAAAGAAAAAGATAATTTCGATACGGCAGAAAAAGAAGTATCCAGAGCTAAACTGGATAGTAAAGGTCGTAAGTTACTAAAAAAGGCAACTTCGAAAAACGACAATGTATACGATGTTGTTGAACGTGAAATGGATGTCAAAATGGTTCAAGTAGATCATCCTTCGCGTTTGCAAGCCAGACGCAAATTGATTTCACAAATGAATGAATTTCATAATGCTGAGGGCAAACGTGTTAATACTGTCAATTATTTATTCAATGAAGTAGCACCACGTTATATTGATCGCAAAGGCGGTTATAGCAGAATTATTAAGATCGGACCACGCCGAGGAGATGCGGCGGAAATGGTTATTTTAGAATTGTTATAATATATATGGTTAATAATTGTTCTGAATGAACATGAATGTTAATTTAAGGCATCCCTATGCGGATGCCTTTCTTAAAGGAGCAAATATTGAAACAGACACAAAGCTTCAGTCATATTGAACCGGCTTCGTATATTGGGTCAGAAGATCAATTGATTATGATTAATAAAGCCAGTTTTGCTTATCCTGCATCCGACGAAAGTTCTTCTGATATTGTTGCGCTAAAAAATGTTTCAATTCAAGTAAATAAGGGTAAACACATAGCGATTTTGGGTCGTAACGGATCGGGTAAATCCACGTTGGCAAAATTGATAAATGCACTTGAATTACCTGATCAAGGAAAAGTAATCGTATTTGGTCACGATACTGCGGATAAATCAAAATTGTGGTCAATCAGACAAGCTTGCGGTATGGTATTTCAGAATCCGGACAATCAAATAGTAGGTACGACTGTAGAAGAAGATGTTGCTTTTGGTCCGGAAAATCTTGGTATACCATCAGCAGAAATTCGACATAGAGTGGATGAGTCTTTACAACGAGTAGGTCTTGAACAGTATACTCTTAAAGCTCCAAGTCAACTTTCCGGAGGGCAAAAACAAAAATTGGCAATTGCCGGTATTTTAGCAATGCAACCTGCTTGTATAATTTTAGATGAAGCTACCTCAATGCTGGATCCGAAATCTGCCGAAGATTTTTTTAATTTAATCAAAGAATTGCAACGGGAATTTTCCCTGACGATTATTGAAATAACACATGATATTGAGAATGCTATTTCAGCTGATTATATTTATATTTTACAACAAGGAAAAATTTTCTTTTCCGGTACTCCGCGTGAAGTATTTACCAGGCCTGATAAAGTATTGTCAGCCGGATTGGATTTACCTCAACATCTCTACATAAATTATCTGTTTCAAAAAAGTTTTTCTCATGGAACATTGGAGAAGTTTCGCGGAAAATATCCGCAAGACATTTTTACACCGCAGGAAACCGTAGAGGCGATGTTTGAACTAAGTAGTATTGCAAGGCCGCAAACGATTGTCGCTCCGCTTGAAAAATATAATTATTCAAATCAAACAATCATTTCGGTTGAAAATCTAAGTTATACCTACCAAAAGGGTACGGAATTTGCAGTAGATGCTTTGCAAGAGATTAGTTTTCAAGTAAATCAGGGTGAGATGGTCGCAATAGTCGGTCATTCCGGTTCGGGCAAGTCTACTTTAATCAGTCATTTGAACGGTTTAATCGTACCTCAAACCGGTCAGGTTGAAATAATGAATCTGAATACGCACAATAAAAAAGATATTCGGGAAATTCGCAAATTTCTCGGTCTTTTATTTCAATATCCTGAACATCAGTTGTTTGAGAATACGGTCTATGATGACATTGCTTTCGGTCCGAAACAATTTGGATTTTCTGATTCAGTTATCAAAAAAAATGTTCAGCAAGCACTTAATATAGTCGGTCTGTCGCAAGATATTTTACAGAGATCACCATTTGAACTTTCCGGTGGACAACAACGCAGGGTTGCGATTGCCGGAGTGTTAGCAATGGATTGTGAAATATTTGTTTTGGATGAACCTGCTGCAGGATTGGATCCGGTCGGACAACAAGAGATTTTAAATTATATTTTGCACTTGCGTGAGTTGAAAAAAACAGTGATTTTAGTGACCCATGATATGAAACTGGCAGCCCGAGCTGATCGTGTTCTAGTATTAAATGAAGGACACATGACAGCTTATGATACGGTTAAGAATGTATTTTCGAAGCAAGCATTATTAGAAGATGCGGGTCTTGAAGTACCACCGGCTTATAAATTTTCCCGCTTAATCAGTAAAAAATTTTCAAATGAAATTGTCGGCTATACAGCAGAAGATGTAAATTATAATTTGCTGAAATATCTTAATAGCAGGAGGCAATCTAATGCATGACCGCTTGCTTTTAGGAAAATATTATCCCGGAAAATCAATCTTGCATAGATTAGATCCCAGGACAAAATTTATTTTATTAATTTTGTTAATGATCACTTTGCTGATTCCCAAGACTATATTCCCAATTTTGTTATTATTAGTCGGTTCTGCCTGCTTGATAATTATTTCAAGAATTCCTTTGAAAGAAATTTTGAGTAGTTTACGCTCAATGAAGTTCATTTTGGTTTTTGCGTTTTTAATTAATTTATTTTCCGGCAAAGGTCAGCTTATGCTTGATTTAGGCTTTCTGAAAATCAGACAAGATGGTCTGCTCAATGCTGTTCTTATGTCAATTCGCTTGATTTTATTAGTTCTTGATACAACGTTGTTTTTGACGTTAACGACGACACCTCTGCAACTATCACATGCTCTGGAGAATTTACTTAAACCTCTATCTGTGATTCGTCTTCCGGTACATGAAATTGCTATGATGATGTCGATTGCCCTGCGATTTGTTCCGACTTTACTTGAAGAAACCGATAAAATAATGAAAGCTCAAAGTTCGCGGGGTGCGAATTATGATACCGGCGGATTTTTTAAGAAAGGTAAAGGGTATATTTCAATTATTGTGCCATTATTTATTAGTTGTTTCCGACGAGCCGATGAACTGGCGAATGCGATGGAAGCACGTTGTTATCATGGTGGTAAGGGTAGAACCAAACTGAATGAATTACGATATACCTCGCTGGATCTAATATTCAGTATAATTTTTATCATTTGTAGTTCGATTATTTTATTTACTCATTATCAAATGCCAAATCTGATATAATGTTTTTCATCAAGATTATACTGATATCCGGTGGCGGGAGAAGGTTATGGCTGTGTATTTAGGTATAGATGTCGGTG
>JAAYRL010000053.1 GCA_012518795.1 Clostridiaceae bacterium | reverse complement strand
TTTTCCAATGCTTTATTTGTGTTGCACTTTTCCTATTCAATTTTCAAGGTTCTATTTTGTTTTTTACTTTCTGTTAGCTATAAAATCTTTTTATTTCTTTGTTGACTTTTTATAGCTGGTCTTATTTTTGTATAACAAACTTTTGCTAAATTAAGTTCTGAATTATTTTGAACTTTCTTCAATTAATGTAAAAAGGAGGAGAAAAATGAAAATCAACAAAATGAAAAAGATTTTAATTGCTTTACTGGCAATTATAATGGTGCTATCTGTAGCTGCATGTGGTGAAAAGAGCAGCTCGGATAACGGTAAAGAAAGCAAAGGCGAAAGCAGTAAAGACAGCGGTGAGAAAAGTGATAGCGGTGATACAGTACAAATTACATTCTGGCACGCTATGGGTGGTTCCATAGGGAAGGCCCTTGAAGATATTGTCAATGATTACAATCAATCTCAAGATAAAGTAGAAGTTGTTGCTCAATATCAAGGTACTTATGACGATACTTTAACAAAATTGCGTTCCTCTGCTGCAGGATCTGATGTCAATGCGGATCTTGTACAAGTATTTGAGATGGGAACACAATTTCTGATTGACTCCGGTTTGATCACTCCGATGCAGGATATGATCGACAAAAGCGATTTTGACACTTCTGTGTTGGAAGAAAACCTTTTAGCCTACTATACACTTAATGGCAAGCTTTACTCTATGCCTTTTAACTCATCAACACCTCTGATGTATTACAACAAAACAGCTTTTGATGATGCAGGTATTACGGATATTCCTACAAACATTGAAGAAATCAAAGAGATTGCAGACAAGATTATAGGTGCAAAATCTTCCGACTCCACGACAGTTAAATATCCGATGTCCGTCGATATCTATGGCTGGTACATGGAACAATGGATTAATAAGACGGGAAAAGATACCTTTGATCACGGAAACGGAAGAGAAGATCATGCTACAAAAGCGGCTTTTGATGAAAACGGATCTATGCTCAAAGTTGTTTCGATGTGGAAAGATGTAGCCGATTCGGGTGTTATGCCGAACAATGGTCGTGAGGGTGGAAATGCTGAATTTGTTGCCGGTACTTCTGCAATTACGTTAGCTTCTACAGCAAACCTTAATCAAATTCTTACCGAAGTCGGTGGTCGTTTTGAAGTAGGCACTGCTTATTTCCCGGGTATTGATGCGGAAGATAAAGCGGGAGTATCAATCGGTGGCGCATCTTTATGGATGATTGATTCCGGAGATGATGCACGTAAAGATGCTACATGGGACTTCGTTCAATACTTAGTATCCGCCGATGTACAAGCTAAGTGGAATGTAGCTACAGGATATTTCCCGGTCAACAAGGGTGCACATGATACGGATGTATTCAAAGAAAACATCGAAAAAAATCCGCAATTTAAAACAGCTATTGATCAATTACATGATGCGACGGCTGACGATCAGGGAGCAATCTCCGGCGTCAATCAAGAAGCCAGAACGTATTATGAAGCTGAATTGGAAAAAGCTTTAAATGGTGAGATTACACCGGAAGAAGCCGTAGAAGCTATGGCAGAACAGGTTAATGCAGCCCTCGATTCCTATAATGCGGCTAAATAAATCTTAGCAACAATAAGATAATAAACTATATAACTGAGGAAAGCGGGTTTCCCCTTTCCTTAGTTAATCATTTGTAAAGGATATATTCTATGGAAAAGTCTGATATAAAGATCATTGAGGAAGAAAAGTCGTTTAAACAAAAACTTCAACCTTGGGGCTATTTGTTACCTACAATTGTCATATTGACAATTTTTATGTTTATCCCGTTTTTCCAAACGATTATCCGTTCTTTATTTTTCACCGATAATTTTGGGAAAATGCAAAATTTTATAGGGTTTGGTAATTATATTGAATTGCTTACATCTAGCAGTTTTTGGAATTCGGTATGGGTATCGTTTAGATTTGTTTTAATTGTCGTTCTTGTCGGTGTCGTATTAGGTTTTGTTTCTGCTTTATTAACACAAAAAGCCTTTCCCGGATTGGCTTTTTTCTCAACATCTTATGCAACTCCAATGGCCATTGCTTCTGTAGGGATGGCTTTAATATTCCAAGTTATGTTAAATCCGTCAGTAGGAATTATTAATAAAATATTGGGTGCACATGGAAATATGCTTGCCGATCCCGGCAAGGCGTTGATTATAGTCGCAATTTTAACTGCCTGGCTCAATTCAGGAATGAATTATCTATATTTTTCATCCGGTCTGGCCAGCATTAGTGATTCTCAATATGAAGCAGCATCGATTGATGGGGCAAATGGATTCCAACAGTTCATGTATATTACAGTTCCGGCTCTTCGTCCAACGACATTTTTTGTTATTGTCACAAATATTATTAATGCTTTCCAATCTTTCGGGCAAATTAATATATTAACGAAAGGCGGACCGGGGGAAGCCACGAATGTCATTGTTTTTGACATTTATAGAGAAGCTTTCATGAATTATCGATACGGTTTCGCTTCAGCAGAATCAGTCATATTGTTTTTAATTATTTTAGCGCTGACCATTCTGATGTTTTATATTCGTTCAAAAGGAGGAAAGGTACAATGAAAGCTAAAGCCTTAAATGCAGCTGAATTAAAATATATCAGACATGAAAAAATGAAAAAATGGGGAGGTATCATCCTCAATATAGCCTGGTGGGCATTCCTGATGTTCCCGCTCATCTATGCATTTTTAATGTCTGTTAAACCGCCTGCGGATTTATATGATCCGAATGCGATTCTATTTCCGAAAAATCCGACCTTGTCCAACTTTACTGATGTATTTAAAGTGGCACCGGTAGGTCGCTATATACTTAATACAGTGTTAGTTGCTGTTCTGATTACATTATCACAAATTGTCACATCATTTTTATCAGCATTTGCTTTCAGATTTTTAAAATTCAAAGGGAATAAATTCCTATATGGTCTAGTCATTTCTACGATGATGGTTCCCGGAGAAGCTGTTATTATTTCACAATTCTTGATGGTTTCCTCATGGGGATGGACTGACACGTTGATGGTTTTAGTTATTCCACACATAGTTTCTGCATTTAATATATTTCTGGCAGTTCAGTCCTTGGAAAATTTCCCTTATGAGATTTATGAATCTGCCAAAGTCGACGGTTGCAGTGATCTGAATTTCGTATTTACGATTATGATGCCTTTATTAAAACCGACGATCGGCTCGATGGCAGTTAGATCTTTTATTTCGGCATGGAATATGTACATGTGGCCGTTGTTGACAACCAACAATGATAATGTCCGAACCATCCAAATCGGTTTATCTATGTTGAATGCGGAAGATAGCCAGTCGATGGTCTTGATGATTGCCGGAGTCGTTATATCGATGATTCCTTCCCTCTTAATTTTTGTTATCGGACAAAAATCAATGGTTAAAGGTCTGACCTCGGGTGCCGTTAAAGGATAATTTTAGTAGAAGGAGATACATATAATGGCAGAAGTAGTTTTAAAAAATATCGGTAAAACATATACTAACGGATATCAGGCTATCAAAGGTCTGAATTTAGATATTAAGGATAAAGAATTTGTTGTTTTTGTTGGACCTTCCGGTTCAGGAAAATCGACAGCTCTAAGAATGATTGCAGGTCTCGAAACGATTTCTGAAGGAGAAATGTACATAGGAGATACCTTGGTCAATAATATCCCGCCGAAAGATCGCGATATTGCAATGGTTTTCCAATCATATGCGTTATATCCACATATGTCAGTTCGGGATAACATCGCCTTTTCTTTGAAGTTGAAAGGAGTTCCTAAAGCAGAAAGATATAAGAGGGTGGCAGAAGTTGCAGAACCTCTTGAATTAACTGAGGTGTTGGATAGAAAACCATCTGCCTTGTCAGGCGGACAACGTCAACGTGTCGCTTTGGGTCGTGCAATGGTACGTAACCCGAAAGTTTTCTTGCTTGATGAACCCTTGTCAAATCTTGATGCTAAACTCAGAGTTTCTATGCGATCTACAATTGCTGAATTACATAGACAATTGGAAACAACTTTCATATATGTTACACATGATCAGACGGAAGCGATGACGATGGGTGATCGAATTGTTGTCTTAGATTACGGTGATGTAATGCAATTTGATACTCCGGGTAATCTTTATGCCAATCCTGAAAATAAATTTGTTGCTGAATTTATCGGTTCTCCGCAGATGAATATACTGAACGGTAAACTGATCCAAACGGAAGATGGTCCCGCATTGGAATTTCCCAGGGAAGTGTTCGTATTATCTGACGATATTGCCAGTCGTTTACGAGTTGAAGCGAAAGGCCAATTAGTCTACGTCGGCATCCGCCCCGAAGACTTATATTATGCTGAGAAAAAAGATGACAAGAATGTTATTACGGCATATACCAAGAATGTTGAGCAGGTCGGAGCAGACACTTTTGTGTATTTTGATTTCCTTTCGGCTGATCGTGAATGTACTGCAAGATTTAATCCTGCTCGCTATGTTGACGTCAGACAAGACATTTTTATCCGTTTTGATATGTCCAAAATTCATATTTTTGATAAAGAAACAGAAGTTTCGTTACTGGATCCTTTCGATTTTTATTTGGAGGGAACACCCGGAAAATCTAGTATAGTATAAAGCTATTTCCCATATATTCTTTGACCGAAAGAAAATTCATATAATTAGTTTTTATCTTTCGGTTGAAGAGACTTACTTTGAGGAATTATTTACCTTGCATTGCTTTTTGGGAAACTTGTTGGGAAACTTGTTAATTGATTTTATTAGCAGAATTGCATTCTTGTTGTGAACTATTTATAATAAAGCAACAATTAAATTAAATGCGATGACAGGAACAGTAAATCAGGCACAAAGGAAGAATACAATTAATTTATGAAAACGGGTGGTACCGTGCAGATTTGCGCCCCGGTGAAGAGGCGCTTTTTTATTGAAAAGTAAAATCAATTTAAAATAAGGTTCTGCGAATATTTTGCGAATAAATAGAGATAAAGAATTCGCAGAATTATAAATACTTGAAGGAGCAAACATGTACACAAAAGTAGATAGTTCATTAGATTTTGTAGAACGTGAGAATACTATTAGAGAGTTTTGGAATGCTAATAATATCTTTGATAAACAAACAAAACTCCGGAAAGACGGTGAAAAATTTGTCTTTTATGACGGTCCGCCAACAGCGAACGGCAAACCGCATATCGGTCATGTTTTAACCAGAGTCATTAAAGACGTTATTCCGCGTTATCATATTATGAAAGGCAAAAATGTATATCGCAAAGCCGGTTGGGATACTCACGGTTTACCGGTTGAACTGGAAGTAGAACGTCTGCTGGGTCTAGACGGCAAAGATCAGATCGAAGAATACGGCATAGAACCTTTCATCAAAAAATGCAAAGAGAGTGTTTGGAAATATAAGACCGAATGGGAAGAAATGTCTGAAAGGATTGCTTTTTGGGCAGATATGGAGAATCCCTATATCACATATGAAAATGACTATATTGAATCAGGCTGGTGGGCATTGCGCCAAATTTGGGATAAGGGATTGATTTATCAAGGGCATAAGGTCGTACCTTATTGTCCGCGTTGCGGAACTGCTTTATCGAGTCATGAAGTGGCTCAAGGTTATGAGGATGTCACTGAAGCGTCGGTATATGTTCGGTTTGCCGTTGAAGGGGAAGCCGATACGTATCTCACTGCTTGGACAACGACTCCTTGGACCTTACCTTCGAATCTTGCACTTTGTGTACATCCGGAGGAGTATTATGTTTTAGCCGAAGTAAATCAAGATATCGACGGAACTGAAAAGAAAATCCGTTACTATGTCGGTGAATCTCTAGCCGAGGCTGTTTTAGGTGAAAACTATAGCATAATTGAAAGAATGCAAGGTAAGGATTTAGTAGGTAAGAAATATCAAGCATTATTCCCCTACGCTGAACAGTTGATTGAGCAACAGAAAAAAGAAGCTTTCTATGTTGTAATGGATACATATGTAACAATGGATGAGGGTACAGGAATAGTACATCAAGCACCTGCATTTGGTGATGATGACGCCCGTGTCGGTCGTATCTATGATTTGCCATTTGTTCAATTCATTCAAGAAGACGGAACGATGCCTGAAGAGGCGACCGATTTTGCCGGTTTAACTTTCAAAGAAGCTGATCCGAAAATTATTGAAAATCTACAAGAACGCGGATTGTTACTAAAAGTTCAGGAGCATACACATAATTATCCGTTCTGTTGGCGTTGTCATACACCGTTAATGTATTATGCGCGTCAATCTTGGTTTGTGAAAATGACCGAGCTTAGAGATAACTTGGTTGCCAATAACAGTACTGTCAATTGGATTCCGCCGACTATCGGTACCGGTCGTTTCGGTAAATTTTTGGAAAATGTTGTTGATTGGGCTTTATCCCGTGAAAGATACTGGGGTACACCGTTACCGATTTGGCGTTGTGAAGATTGCGGACACGATCATCTAGTAGGCTCAATTGAAGAGCTGAAAGCAATGTCGGATAATTGTCCGGAGGATATTGAATTACATCGTCCTTATATTGATGCAGTTCATCTAAAATGTCCTGAATGTCAAGGCAAGATGCAAAGAGTACCTGAAGTTATTGACGGCTGGTTCGACTCAGGTGCAATGCCTTTTGCCCAATATCATTATCCTTTTGAAAATCAAGAATTATTTAAGAAAACATTCCCGGCTGATTTTATTTCTGAAGCTGTTGATCAAACCAGAGGTTGGTTCTATACCTTAATGGCTCTCGGTACAGCGGTTTTTGATCGTTCACCATTTGAAAACTGTATTGTAATGGGGCATGTTCAAGATGAAGAAGGCCGTAAGATGTCGAAACATATCGGTAATGTTGTCGATCCGATTGAGGTGCTGGATGAAGAAGGTGCGGATGCAGTGCGTTGGTATTTCTTCAGTAACAGTCAACCTTGGTTGCCGTCACGCTTTTCAGCTCAGATGGTTAACGAGATGAAGCGTAAGTTTATCAGCGGACTATGGAATACCTATGCATTTTATGTTTTGTATGCTGATATTGATCAATTTGATCCAAGCCAATATCAACTTGAATATGACAAGTTAAGTGTCATGGATCATTGGATTTTGAGCCGTTTGAATACTTTGGTGAAAGATGTTGATCAACGTATGGAAAAATATGACATCACCGGTTCGACCCGAGTTATGGAAAATTTTGTTGATGATTTAACAAACTGGTATGTTCGCCGTTCACGAGATCGCTATTGGGGTTCCGGTATGGAACAAGACAAAATCAATGCATATATGACATTGTTTACTGTTTTGGAAACTTTAACCAGATTGTCTGCTCCGTTTGTTCCGTTTATGACAGAGAGCATCTATCAAAATATAGTAGTGAATTTCTTTGCTGATGCACCGGAAAGTGTTCATTTATCAGATTTTCCGACTTATGATGAGACTATGATTAATCCGGAATTAGAGCAACAAATGCAGCTTGTTTTGGATTTGGTTAATCTTGGCCGTGCGGCAAGAAATCTTTCGGAAATGAAAATCCGACAACCTTTGACAAAAATGTCTATTGTTTCTGATGATAAATTGGATGATGCTTATATTCCTTTAGTTGCCGATGAGTTAAATGTTAAACAAGTCGAATGGGTAACTGATGCAACTGAATTACAGGATTATCAATTCAAACCGCAACTTCGGTTATTAGGACCGCGTTTCGGCAAAAACTTAGGTGAGGTAAGTAAAAAACTTGCATCAATTGACGGTCGAGCAGCTTATCTTGAATTACAAGAAAAAGGTCAAATCGCATTAGAAATTGCCGGTGTAATGGAAATTTTCACGGAAGAAGATTTGTTGGTTTCAGCAATTCAAGCTGAAGGTTTAGCGACTGCTTCCGATCATGGCGTAACGGTTGCTTTAGACACAACTTTAACCCCTGAATTGATTGATGAAGGAAATGTCCGTGAAATCGTTTCAAAAATCCAAAATATGCGTCGGGATAGCGGCTTTGAAGTGGCTGATCGTATTAATATGTACTATGCGGATAATGTCGAATTGGGCGAATTGATTGAACGCTTTGCCGATACGATTAAGTCTGAGGTTTTAGCTGTCTCCGTCGCTCCTTTACAAGATGGTGTTCCTCATGTATCAAGCGTAAATATTAATGGGAAAGATTTGACAATTGGCTTGGAGGTAGTTGGCTAATAATTCTGAGCAAAATTGCCTTTTCATCTATAGACTAGCCACTGCACACTTTTTAAGCTTAGTCTGGATTTTTTCGGTCCAACCTTAAATAGTGTGCAGATTTTCTGGTAAACCCTGATTTCTTGGACTAGACTTGCACACTTTTTAAGCTTAGTCTGGATTTTTTCGGTACAACCTTAAATAGTGTGCAGATTTTCTGGTAAACCCTGATTTCTTGGGCTAGACTTGCACACTTTTTAAGCTTAGTCTGGATTTTTTCGGTACAACCTTAAATAGTGTGCAAGTCGATTGGTAAAACCTGCTTTTTCGGGTTGTATATGCACACTTTCTAAGCTTATCCCGGATTTCCGCCGTCCAACCTTAAATAGTGTGCAAGCTATTTGGTAAAACAGGCGGGCATTTCCGAGTTGTATGTGCACACTTTCCAAGCTTATGCAGGATTTCGGCTGCACAACCTTAAATAGTGTGTATGACCTTTGATAAAATTAGCTTTTTGACTTTTTGAAACTTTTTGATTTGAAATTTACATGACTCAAAAATGGCACGAAATTTCAAGTAATCTTTTAAAAAAGGAAGTATAATTGCTATAACCAAAGGTTTTAATGTATAAAAGATTGAAAAATCGAAAGATTGAAAAATTGAAAGATCGAGAATTTAAAAGTGAGAGAATCTAAACCTAAAAGTAAATTTAAATCTAAAAGGAAATCTAAATCTAAAAGGAAATGTTTGTTAATCATAGTAATAGTTTTGATACTACTGATTTTATTACCCAATTTATATATTATAGCAACGACTTCCGGTCAAATAACCACGTTAAAAGACATTGCTGGGCAAGACTATGAATGTGCCTTAATCTTTGGAGCGGGAATTCGTGATGGAAAACCTTCGCCTATGTTGCAAGAACGTTTAGATATGGGAGTGGCTCTGTATCAAAATGGTATAGTACCGAAATTATTGCTGAGCGGTCACGGTTCGGTTGATGGTAAAGGTTATGATGAAGTAAAAGTAATGTATGAATATGTTTTGGATAAAAATGTGCCTGATGCAGATTTGATTATTGATAAATCAGGATTTTCCACATATGAAAGTGTTCAACACTGTTTAAACACCTATCATTTAAAAAAGGTTTTATTAGTCAGCCAAAAATATCATCTTTATCGTGCAGTCTATCTTGCCAATCAATTTGGACTTGAAGCAAATGGTGTGATTGCGGATCAACGCAGATTCTCCGGCCAATTTCTGCGTGACTTTAGAGAAATTTTTGCACGTGATAAAGACTTTATAAAAGGTATAATCAAACCCTAAATAAAGGGTATAATCAAACCCTAAATAAATTGCTTAATCAAACTTAATTAAATTGCAAAATCAAACCCTAATTTATGATGGATTAAACCTTATTATAAGGTATAATTAAAATCTGATTTCCGGATGACTGTTTCTCATCTAGGAGGTATAAATGAAGAAAAAACATTTTGATTTGATCTTAGCCGGTGTTTTGGCGGGGTTGTATTTAGTTCTAACCTTACCTTTTGCCCAGATAGCATCCGGCATGATTCAGTTCAGACTGGCAGAAACAATTACTGTTTTACCTGCTTTGACTTCGGCAGCAATTCCCGGAGTTTTTCTCGGTTGTCTATTAGCTAATTTCCTCAATCCGCAAAATCTGGGTCCGATTGATATTTTCGGTGGCAGTCTAACCACTTTATTGGCAGCATATTTAACTTATGTTTTGGCAAAACCGTTACGTAGTTATTTGAAATTAGAAAAGTCGGAACAACCGAGAGAGGTTGGATTACGTAAACGTGCTGACATCTCAAGAATTATTTCTTTGATCCCGCCGGTAATTCTTAACGGACTGATTGTCGGAACATATTTACCATTTCTTTTTTCATCGGAAACTCCTGCGCTCGGTGTAATTTTGACAACAATACTCTCGATTACGGTTTCTCAAACGATTGTAATTTTCGGTTTAGGTTTACCGCTTTTAATAGGTTTAAGTAAAAATAAAGCTATTTTGAATTACATCTGATATATTTGAATGTATTGGACTTTTATTAAACATAATTATTTGTGAACTACAGGACAGCTATGGCACAATCGCATTATTTTAAGTCGGATCAAACTTTAGATCATGAAATAAAAACAATTGAATATATGATTGCTCAACATCATTTTGAACTCATTACGGATCGTGGAGTTTTCTCTCGTAACAAGGTTGATTATGGTACAAATGTTATGTTGAAAATTGTTCTGAAAGAATTAAAAGAATATTATTCTAATTCTTCCGGTTATTCTTTAAATAATAAACAAGCTAAATCTCAAATAAATATGCCTGAATCAATGAACGGCGTTGAAACGATAAAGTGTCTGGATTTAGGTTGTGGTTATGGGGTCGTATCAATTGTTTTGAATACTTTTTTCCCGGAACAAAAATGGTACGCGGTGGATATAAATCCGAGAGCAGCAGAATTAACCAAAAGAAATTCAAAAAAACATAGTTTAGATATTACGGTGCTTGAATCTGACGGTATTCCGAAATCAATGGATTTATCATTTGATTTAGTATTATTGAATCCACCAATTCGTACCGGCAAAGATGTTTATTATCGTTTATTTGCTGAAGTTGCTGCAACAATGGAAGAGCATGGTGTTTTCTACACTGTCATTCAAAAAAAACAAGGAGCAGTTTCGGCATTTAAATACTTGCAAGAATTGTTTTCAGATGTAGTTGTCATTGATAAATCAGGCGGTTATCATACAATTCGTTGTAGAAATTCTTGTCAGAATTAAAGCCAAATTCGGATTAAAGCCAAATCAGGATTAAAGCCAAATTCAGAATAAAGCCAAATTCAGAATAAAGTCAAAGTATGGATAATAGTATCCCAAATAAAAATCATTTTTTTAATTAGCAAATAATTATTGGAGAAAATGTCATGCAAAATAATTTTAAACAAAACAATTATTCTATTCAGGCTATAGGTCAGGATAGTCATCGATTTGTGGAAGAAGGTGACCCGAAAGTTTTGGTCTTGGGTGGAGTTGAAATTAAAGATTGTTCGGGACTTGAGGGAAATAGTGATGCAGATGTTTTGCTTCATGCATTAACCAATGCAATATCCGGGATTACTTGTAAGCCGATTCTCGGCACTGTAGCTGATGAATTATGTTTAAAACGTGGAATAACTGATAGTAAAGCATATTTGGAATTAGCTTTAGCTGATTTGGCAGATCTTAACTATGAGATATTACATATAAGCTTTACGGTTCAAGCCTGCCGTCCGAAACTTTTACCTCTGATTCCTGAAATAAGAAAATCGATTGCTCAAATCACGGAGCTTGATCTGAAACAAGTCATGATTACTGCGACTAGTGGAGAAGGACTGACAGATGTAGGACGAGGAGAGGGCATCGAAGCTTTTTGTGTAATTTCAGTTATACCGTTAAGTGAATGATTTATATCATTTACTTTAAACAAATAAAGAAGTTGATTTAGTCAGATTTCCGGTTAAATAATGAGCTGTTACTGAAAATTATTACTCGCATTTGAACATAAGTACTATGTTTTAGTTAGTACTTGGCTCAGCGGTTTGCTGAGAATTTCTGAAGTAAAATATCCTAAAATAATTGAAATAATATCTTTAATGATAAAAGGAATGGAGCCGCTGATTGCTGCGGCTGCAAGGCCCATATTGGTTCTTGCCGCCAACCAAATAATTCCAAACAGATGACAACAGATTAGACCTGCCAGAGAAAGTAAAGAAGCCGATATATATATAACGGGTGACTTATTTTTTTTGATCAAATTGCCGGCAAGGCCGCTCAGAATAACCATCGGTATGAAACCGATCAGGTATCCCCCTGTAGGTCCCACAAGTTTTGCCGGTCCGGAACCGAAATTGGAAAAAACCGGCAAACCGATTAAGCCTAGGATTAAATAGACCCCGACGATCAATATACCCGGTTTCATTCCTAAGAGGAATCCAATTAAAGCAATTGCAAAGGTTTGCATTGTCACAGGAATTCCACCCGGGAGATTGAAAGAGATTTGTGTGCAAACTATTAAGGCAGCAAGCATTAAAGCATAAATTGTGATTTGGCGAATTGATAATCTTGAATTTGTCATTTTGTATATTCTTGTCTTTGGATTCCTTTTTATTTTAGTCTTGAGTCTTTGGATTCTTTTACATTTTTACATTCTATTTGTTAGTTAGATTCAGCTGCATTTTATTTGTTAGATTCAGTTGCATTCTATTTGTTAGATTCAGTTACATTTTATTTGTTAGATTCAGTTGCATTCTATTTGTTAGATTCAGTTACATTCTATTATTTAAGTTCGGATACTATGTTTTAAACTTTATTCCTGGTGCAAAGTAGCTTCACCATGATTGATTGTTTTGGTTGAGCCATCTTCTAGTTCAACTAACAGTTCAAACTCATCATCAATGTCCAAAACCTTGACTTGTAATAGCTTATTATTATGCCATATATTTACAATCTTGTTTGTCAGAATAGATTTTTCACGAAACACTTTTAAAGCCTGCTCCGAATAATTCGGTTGAATATAAATTTCCCATTGATTTAAAAATTCTGCAATGATGCTGTTTCTTAATCCTGAGCGTCTTTCGGCAATTGGATAAATTGCCGCTGCTGTATTGGCAATTTGTTCAGGAAAATTATTTTTGGGCTGATAAACATTTACCCCCACGCCGACCACCAGATATGCAATTGTTCCAGTTGCAAAATCCAGTTCTGATTCACACAAAATACCTGCGATTTTTTTATTATCAAGATAAATGTCATTAACCCATTTAATGCCTGTATTTTTGCCTGAAATTTTATCGATTGCTTTTGCTAAGGCCACTGCAGCCAGTGCCGGACTTTTTTGGCTAAGATCATATTCCGGATTCGGTCTAAGCAACAAACTAAAATAAACACCTGTTCCCGGAGGAGAGAAAAATCCTCTTCCTCTCCGACCGCGACCGTTTTCTTGAGCATTGGCAGCAATCAATGTTCCTGAAATTGCATTTTCACGAGCTCTTGTTTTGAGAATGTTGTTAGTGGAATCGAGCGAATTAAAAACCTCAATTTGATAAGCAGCGGGATTATTTAGTTTAAAGTAGATCCCGGCTGCAGAAAGCTGATCCTGCTTATATTTTTGTTCAATAGCATTATTCATTTTTGCCTTCATTTAATCATTATTATATTACTAAATTTTACTAGGAACATTAACATTGTCAACGTAAATAATAAGAAATAGTGACTGTTTAGAGTGCTTTACAATTAGTTTTCATTTCATTTTATAATAGTATCTAAAGAACAACCCAAGTTTTTTCTGTTATGCTGAAAAATCGTACTTGTGGTGTTTGTGAATAGACTTAATCCATGAAATAATGGTAAAATCTAAATATAATATTATTCAATTATGGAAATTAGTAGCAATGAGTAATGATATTGCTTTTTGTTTATGATATTTGACAAAACAATCTTCTCATTTGTTTCAATCAAGTAATCAAGCATTATGATAGTTTAATAAAAGTTCATATTTAAGCTATAATCCGGGATCTTTATTTTTATAGTATAAGTATTGCAGATTTGATCACTATTTATTTTGAAGCTATCATTAAATGCTTTTTAAGGTCCGGTTTTTTAGAAAATTTAGATGGAATTGTCTAAAAATGAACTACGCATAAAATTATGCTTTTAACTTTAAGAGATTTTTATTGGCATAAAACAGGAGAGAAATATATGAAAATTACAGTTATAGGTGCAGGGAATTCTGGTTTAGCAATGGCGGGACAATTAGCACTTGCCGGTCATGATGTGATCCTTTGGAATCGTACTGAAGAGCACATCAAAAAAATTATGCAAACTAAAGTTATATACATGGAAGGTGTAATTGAAGGCAAAGCTGTTCTCAAAGATGCAACTTCAGATTTGGATTTGGCTTTAGCTGAACCGGAAATTGTTATGATCACTCCACCGGCTTTTTCACATAGAGAACTGGCAATCCAATTTCGTGATTATTTGCAGAGTGAACCTTTGATCATTCTTAGTCCGGGACGTACTTGCGGGGCAATTGAATTTAGGCATTATTACAATCAAGGTAATAATCCGAATAGACCGTTAATTGCGGAAGCTCAAACAGTAATTCACACTTGCCGCAAAATTTCGGAAGATCTTGTTCATTTATATGCAATTAAAAATGCAGTTTATTTATCGGGACTGGGTATTGTGAGTAATGAAGAAATATATAACAAACTCCCGCCTGATTTGAAACAAAATTTTCAACCTGCAGATTCTATGATTCAGACTTCGATCGGTAATGTAGGTATGATTTTGCATTGTGCTCCTTTATTATTGAATACCGGTCGAACCGAGGATCAATATTCAGATTATCTTTATTATCATCAGGGAATTACACCACGGATTGCTGAATATCTTGAGGCTATGGATCGGGAAAGAATGCAAGTTGCACTGGCCTTAGACTATGAGGTTGAGAGCACAAGTGATTGGCTTAGTCGTAGTTATCAATCACCGGGTAATAATCTTTATGAGAAAATTCAAAATACTCATGCCTATTCAGAAATATTAGCTCCGCCAACCTTGAAACATCGTTATATTTATGAAGATATTCCGTATGGGTTAGTACCATTAGAGGCCTTGGGCCATATGTTTGATATTGATATGAGTTATACAAGTTTGATTATTGATCTGGGTTCAAAATTAATGAACGAAAATTTCCGCGAAAGCGGGAGAAATTTGCGAGAAGTAGATTTTGTAGATTTCTTCCAAAGACTTGTACGAAAGGACGACGCGGATGAGATCTTCTGATTTGAAGGCAATATACGGTCTCCTTAAACCTGCGAATGATGCTCATACAATCGGTTTGCAAACTGCCGCTGAATTATTGGAAGAATGTGGTTTCCGAGTTGTTATTGCCGATGAAAAAGTGCAGAAAGCATTGAGTTATTATCAGGATCATGCTGCAAGGGCAGAAGTAATTAACTGGATTCGAACCAACCAGATAAATCGTTTAGGTTTCAGCTATCGACTTGATCATACAGATGCTGTAAATATGTTGGGTTATATCTTAGAGGAACTTAAGAAACAAAGAATGCTCAAATTTCAAGACGGAGATATTGATTTATTATTTTTTGGAGGTTTGCCTCAAACTTGTCGAGAAGTTGAGCAGGAATTTTCCGGAATTTATACATGTTTTCAGGGCGGAGAAACAATTGGTGAAACGTTAGCCCTGATGCAAGTTCCGTCAAGTTTAATTCCTCGCGATATGTTGGAAGTCAGTCAATATGACGATACGATATATCAATTTGGTAAAGAAATAATCGAATCCGGTGATTATCATTCATATAATGTTAAATCCGCCACCAACTATTCGCACTTCGGCACGGATCAAGACACATTAATAAAGCGACTTAATGCTACTGCAAGCAATTGCGGTAGTAATGTCAGACCTTTAATCAGAGCCCATGTCGGACCTTATCATTCGGGTCAAAAAAGAGAAGAAGCCGTGCTTGAATGCGGTTCATGGGTGAAGCAGTTAGCAGAGCGTGGTTTACTGGATATTTTGTCTTTAGGAACTTCCCAGTTATCGCAATCAAATTTTTCGGAAAATTGGGCCGGTAGAATTAATGGTGGAGGAGTTCCGGTCAATTCGGAAGCGGATTATCGTTATTTGTATGAACAGTCCCGACCACTTTTGATGCGAACGTATGCCGGTACGAAAAACATTCCGCAATTGGCGAGGATGTATGAAAACACAATAAACATCGCCTGGCATGCTCTATCTCTATGGTGGTTTAATCAATTGGATGATCGCGGTCCATATGATTTATATACAAATTTACAAGAGCACTTTAAAACCATAGATTATATTGCAACTACCGACAAGCCCTTAGAAGCAAATGTTTCACATCATTTTGCTTTTAGAGGCTCCGATGACATAACTTATATTGTAGTTGCATTTTTGGCAGCGAAGCTTGCTAAAAAACGAGGTATAAAAACTTTTGTTTTGCAAAATATGCTCAATACGCCGCGCAGTACATGGGGTGTGCAGGATTTAGCAAAATCAAGGGCATTACTGAAAATGGTCAGATCCCTGGAAGATGAAAATTTTAAAATAGTTTTCCAGCCCAGAGCCGGTCTCGATTATTTTAAACCTGATCTGGATGAAGCAAAAATTCAACTGGCCTCGGTCAGTTGTTTGATAGATGATATTGAGCCGCACAATCAGGCAAATCCTGATGTTATTCATGTGGTCAGTTATTCCGAGGCATCCCATTTGGCAACTCCGGATATAATTAATGAGAGTATTCAGATTACCTTACATACCATAAAAGAATATCGTAAAGCCCGTAATCAAGGCTTAATTGATGATATGAGCAAAAATCCTGAAGTCAAGCAACGCGAGCAAGATCTCTATACAAATTCATGCATATTACTCAAAACATTAGAAGACAAGATCGAAGATCTATATACTCCGGAAGGATTTTTCTTAGCTTTTGCCGCAGGATTTTTTCCTGTACCTTATCTTTGGGGCGAACAGGAAAAATTTTCTTTAGCAAAAGATTGGCAAACGAAAATAATTCGCGGTTCAATGCAAGTTGTAGATGAGAATGGAATTGCTCTTGAGATGTCTCAACGCATGAATCGAGCTATTGAGAACCTTAAGCAGGCGAAACAATTACTGTAAGAATTTATTAAGTTAACTTGTGGTTCCAATGTAAAAGGCTCTGCTATTGAAATTGAAGATGTAATTGCTGTGAAAATATAATGATTTCAGTTTGTACAACAAGCAAAGATGCTTTACTTTGGGTAAAAATCATTGATTAGTTTAGTCAGTGCCTATATAATTAAAACAGTTGAAACAGATATTAATTCTATTAACTTCAATTATTCATTAAATTAATAAAATTAATATCTGATGAAGAGTAAATGAAATGTATCAATCTAAAATGGTGAAAGGAAAAAAACAATATGTTTGATTACACAGGAAGAGTAGTAGTATTATCAGGAGCTTCATCAGGTCTCGGAAAACAAATGGCACTTGCTTATGCAGATCAAGGTGCCGACATGGTTATCATGGCAAGAAGATTAGAGAGACTCGAAGAATTAGCAAAAGAAATTGAAGCTAAAGGCGTTAAATGTCTGGCTATTCGTTGCGATGTCACAGATGTTGACAGTGTAAATGCCGCAGCTGCTGAAGCTAAAGAAAAAATGGGTCAAATTGATGTAGTGGTTAACTGTGCAGGTGCATCTGCTAATGCCGGCGTTTTAGAAATGACGGATGAAGAATGGGATTTCACCATTGATACCGATATGACCAGTGTTTTTTATGTAACACGTGCGTTCGGTAAATATATGAAAGAAGCCAATTATGGTCGTATTATCAACATTTCATCAATGTACGGTTTAGTCGGTAATACAGCTATCGATACAGTTGCATATCATACTTCTAAAGGCGGTGTTGTAAACTTCACACGTGCAGTTGCTGCAGAATTGGCAAAATACAATATTACATGTAATTGTATCTGCCCGGGTTACTTCGAAACTGAATTGACAACTGATACATTAAATACAGATGATTTCACGGCTTATATGAAAGCTACAGTACCTCTGGGTCGCTACGGCAAAAGCGGTGAATTAGATGCAAGTGCTATCTTCTTAGGCAGTGAAGAAGCTTCATACGTAACAGGTGTTATCTTACCGGTTGATGGTGGCTATACCTGCGTATAATCCGCATTGTGGATATTGCTTGAAATCTTCTTGATTTCATCTATTTAATTAAATTAAAACAAGCCTGTTTCAACAATTTTGTCGGACAGGCTTTTTTTAATAGTACTATCAGGTTTGCAAAATAAATCTTGTAATGTTATTTGGCTGAAATTATTTTTGATGATTTATTAATCAATGGAATGATCTATTTCTTTGGAATATTTATATATCAATTAAGCGAAATCTTATTTTTGGAAAATTTATATATCAATTAAGTGAAATTTTATTTTTGGAAAATTTATAAATCCATACCAACATGATAATCCAAACAACAAATGTTATAAAAATAAAGCCGATTCCGAAAACTCTAATTTCATTACTTTGAGCACTGAATAATTTGTTTATTTCCGGCATCATACTTTGAAAAACAATTTCAAGCTTAAAGCCTGAATCGAAATTATCAGGTAATTTGATGGCGATCGGAATAAATAATATACTGATCAAGTTGATGATTTGCATCGCAATATAGTGTAAAAAATAAACTAATATAGGTCCGCCGATTCCTAAGCTTTTGAATTTTGCATGGGAGCCGATAGTGATCGCAAACATCATTGAAATAATAAATTCTGTTCCGGTATAGATTACTAAAAACAACATTATGCCAACCATTTTAGTGATTGGAAATAAATCTTTGTAGACATTTAAAGCTATATGGAACGGTATTCCCATGTTTGTTGCATCATCTGCAATTAAACGAAGCGTTAATCCGATTACAATCATTAATATAGTACTGAAGTAGTAAGTTGCATAGTAAGCAATACGTGAGCCTAAAATCGCAGATTCTTTTGCAGGGATTGAACGGAAAAAATATGAGCGTTTACCCTGTTGATTTTGATAATCGTTAATGACGGTAAATATAAGAATTGCAACTCCGCAAAGAATAAAACCTAAAATAGAGAGCACATTGAAAAATTGAACAACGCCGGGAATTTTTGTAGCTTTGATTAACATACTGATGAGGTATGTTCCGACCATTCCGAGATAAAAATAACGTGCGATATACCATAATTCTTTGACTTGATATTTATACAATTTGGCAAACATTGTAAAACTCCTTGTATATTAATGTTCATCAGAGTCGTGTAACTTTGATGACTGTTTTCTGTTAATCTCTCAATCCACGTGAGATAATAGAACCGTGCAGTTGAGGGCGTCGTTGCACTCCTTGAGATTT
>JAAYRL010000005.1 GCA_012518795.1 Clostridiaceae bacterium | reverse complement strand
TTCAACAAGAAAATCTGGCACAATCTTCGAAACGACCACAATTTCAGGAACAATCATGGCAACAAGCTCAACAACAGTACGATCGTCAGCAACCGTCGGATACGGGATCGATTCAATATGTTCATAATCAACAAATACAGAATCAGGGATTAGCGCAGAATTTGAATAAGAAAGTTCCGCTTTGGCGAATTTGGCTTATTACGGTTGCTTTTTTAGTACTGCACTTATTAGTATTGAATATGAGCGGCATGATTGTAGGTGCTCTTAAGGTTATAGCTAACCCGGTAAGTACCCAACAAGAAATGATAGATCTTTTGCTGACCGCTGATATTCAAAATTGGGCTTGTGTTATCATGGGATCAATCTGTATTCCGATTTATATTGTGTTTCTGAAAAAACGCAATCAGAAATTTATCGGCAGCTTGGGTCAGCATAAATTAGGAATAGGCTCTGTTTCAAGTATGTCAGTGGCAGCATTCGGCTCATTGGGTCTGGTAACAGGTTTGATTTTGCTAATGCAAGAGTTGGGCAAAAATGTTACTTATATTGATCAAAAGTTGCAACAATATCAGGAAATGTCGGAATTGATTGTTTCAGAAAATAGCAATATTATTTTACAAATTGTCGCAACAGCAATTATTGTACCTATTGCAGAAGAACTATTGTTCAGAGGGATTGTAATGGGTGAACTCAATTTGCGATATTCGCAACGCAAGGTTGTTCTTATCCAAGCGATACTGTTCGGTTTATTTCATATGAATTTTGTTCAATCACTGTATACATTTATTCCCGGATTGCTCTTGGGAATTGCTTATTACTACACCGGGAACATAATCATACCTATAGTCATGCACATGATATTCAATTTATTCGGTGGTGTTTTGTCAGTCTTTTTATCAGAACAAATCCTAAATTATCTAAGCTATATCGAAATGGCTGCAGGTTTATTTTCATTGCTGATAATAATTATCTTCTTTATTAAAGCGAAACCTGATTCAAAACATAAACTTCAATGGGAGCATAATTAACTACACAATGTTTAGACAAAGATATGGACGCATCAAAAAAAGGAATTTTGTTGTCTTAGCTATTTGTTTGGTAGCTGTATTGCTTCCTGTATTAATATTGTATTTGATTTCAGCTGAAAGAGCTGAGTCAGGTAACATAGCGGATTTTTCAATCAGTGATCAATCTTCACGTAAAGTCGTACAAGGTTTAGGTTTCAATATTGCTGCCATTGATGACGGTAATTTGTTAAACAATAATTCTTTTGAACCCTTGGTATATAGGCAAAATTTGATAATTGACTCAGGAAACGATGAGATGATTAAGATTGCTATGCCAAATGACCCGAAAACCGGGATTTTTTCGGAAAGTTTTTTTGTTGATGCAAATGCTGAAGTTTTTGCAACGGATTCGGAAGGTCATCGAACATTGAAAAAGAGCGGTAAGGTCAGTCAATATTTTTCTGATCAGATTGATGACTTCCAAACGTTAAGCTTGCCGCCTGATTTGCCGCACGGCATTTGCTGGAATAGTGTTGTTGAATCAGATGAAAAAGTAATTTTCGGTGGGAGCAACGGCTACATCCTAAGTATAGATTCATTTTCAACAACCGTTTTAAGTCGATTGCCGAGCGAAGAGACAGTTGTCGGTGTTTGTGTTTTTGATGACAATTTTTTAGCTCTTGATGAAAATGGCGGTTTTTATAAGTCTTCTGATTCAGTTAAGTGGGAATTGATTTTTCAGGCTGCCGATAAATTTTTATTGACAAAACCGGAAGATAACTTAGAAGAAAAGGTCGAAACAACGAACAGCAGTACGGATAATACTGAAATATCTACAAACAAAACCGATGAGACTGAGACATCGGAGACATCGGCAGATAAAACAAATGAAGCTGAAAACGAAGCAGAGTTATCAGAAAATGTTAAATGGTTTGATTTAAGTTCACGAGTTGATGATCAGGGTAATTCCATATTTATGGCGGTTGGTGAAACAGGTTATGTTTTATACGGAAATTTAGAAGAGTATTCTATCAAACAACTTAAATCGTTAGATGATATCAATGCTGTAACTTCAAATTCTGACGGATTTTATTTGGTAGGTAACAATTCTTTAGCATTCTATTCATATGACGGAGAGAATTACAGATATTTAGATGTTTCACGAAAGGCAAATTGGCAAGCTGTGTCTTCGCGTGGCAATCAAATTATGGTTGCAGGTGATCAAGGTCAGGTAGTTTTCAGCAAAGACGGCTATTCCTTTGAATCTCTGAACAATGAAACGATCAGTGAACTTTCATTACAATATTCCGAACAAAACCCCGGTGATCAAGAAGTCATTGTTATTAAGCCGCGTTTTATTTCTTGTAGCATTTTGAGCAACAACCAATTTGTTTTGCTTGATTCACGCGGTATGTTATTCTTTTCCGATAATTTAGGGGAAACCTGGAAAAATTTAACTGATCTTGCCACAAAAAAATATAACATTGTACAAAGATTGCCGAGTGGCAGATTGGTAATGGGAGGACTTGACGGCAAAATTGAATATGCCAATATGGGTTTAGTGATTAAACTTGACAGTAAATTAGAACAAGGAAAATACGAAAATGGTGATTTGTTGGTTTTGGAGCAAACTTCAACTACGCCGGTAATTCAACCGAAACTCGAAGAATCAGAAACTCTGATCGGTGACTGGTACATAAGTAATCCGTCTGCTGTGCAAATTCAATTAAATAATTGTGCGCCCGGAGGAGGCAGAGCAGCTCTTGAAGTCGATTTATCGAAAAAAACGACTTCCGAAAATGAACTTACAGGCTTGTTCAGTCAACAAATTATTGAACAGCAGATTCCGCAAAACGCAGGTCTGATTATTCGACAAAAATTAGAAGATAATGCATATAAAGATATTAAAAATAATACAATATTCAGTTTTGAATTTTGGGCAAAATCTGATTCTGATGAATTAATCAACTTAAACCTTTCAATTGAAGGATTAAATTTACAAATTGAGCAGATTAACAAAAATATTTTAGGGGACTGGAAAAAGTATCAAGGATTCTTTTTAATTCCCAAAAATTCGATCAGAGAAGATATTGCACTCTGGATACAAATTGAACTTAACGGTTCAGGTAAACTGTATTTGGATAATTTTTGGTTCGGTGCAGCGGATAATTCAGGAAAAAATGTACTGGCAAATTTATTTGAAGATATTCCTGAAAGTTCAATTTTACGTTTGGATTTTATTCCGATAGGCAGTAAAAAATATTATTCTGAAAGTTGGTTGTCTTCTGAAAAATTTTATAGCGCATATTATCAGGATCAAACCGAAATCAAACTTCAAGGCCAAGCCAATTTAGCAAAAAGTATGGAACTTTGCAATTCGTTTAATGCTAACCCATGGTTAATTATAGATTCACAAGTATCGGACAGCGAATTAAAACATTTGATGCAGTATTTATTCGGGCAACAGAATACTCCTCTCGGAGAATTACGCACTGCACATGGGGCATTAAGCCGTTTCAGTGATATTTTCAATCAAATCTATATTGAAATTAGCGATCAAAATGAACTTATAGAAAATGATTGGCAACGCAAATTATATGTGAATTGGGTTATACAGGTATTGTCGGAAACACCGGAATATGCAAAAGCAAAAAAGAATTTAATTTTTGTTGATGGTATGCAATACAAAGATAACATCATTTTATCTGATGCTGATTATCATACGTCAGATTTCGATTTAGATCATAAAATCAATAATATAACCGACTTAAAACAATTTAATGATGATTTTACTGAAATGTTGCCTAGAGATCCGGGGCGAGGAACAACAATTCGTTCTGAATTAATTCGGCAGACCAATCAAAATTTTGAAGATATTAGATTAGCAGATGTAATCGCAACAGCTTTAAGCATGATGGGCGATGATATTAATGCAGCCTTAATAAACCTTGATTTAACTTCGGATTCAGTTATAAATACTTTTGCTCATTGTTATGGCAATATAGGGCAAGCGATTTCAGGAATGAATCCATACACTGTAACTTCAGGTATTGAGCAGGAAAATGTATTAGCTTATGCGTATGGTTCCGGTAACAAGCGGATTATTGTTTTAATAAATTTGTCTGAAATATCCTCGAGCTGTCAAATGCTCAATATTGATCTCAAAGGATTTAAACAATCAATCTATGATGCAAAAGGAACTCTCCTTGAACAATCTGAGGTCAAACATCGCAAATCGGTATATTCACTTTTGCCCGGCGGGGTTATTATACTCGAAGGAACATTACCGAAAAGTCAATGATTTTATGCAGCAATATAGTGGCAAGCATATTTTTCCGGTTAGTTTTAACCGAAATAACTTAAATATTAATAATAAATATCGATTAATTGTACAAGTAGCACAAGTAAATTAAGTATTTATAATCAATTATCCAAATTTTTAAAAAAAGCTAAGATGTCTCTTGACCTACAATAAAACCGTGAATATACTTTAGATAAGCTTCAGGGAATTCTAAAAAAACCTTGATCGAAAACCTAGCACCATGAAAATGGTTCGGGATGGCAGTAACTTGATAACTGAACATTTAGCTGGCAAAAGAAGAGTCGAATTACCTAAAGGTAAAACTAATTTGCACAAGAGGATCAAATGGTACCGAAAAAATACTATCAAACTAATAGTTAACGAACAGAATTCTAAATATAAAGATAGTAAACTAATAAATTTTTGATACCACATCTTAATTTCAAACCAAAACCCTTGTGTATAGAACTTAAAATAGTTTATAGGTAGATCATTAATTGATCAGAAACACAATGATTAAATGATATAAATTGCTAGCTTGAACAACTATCATTAAGAAGTAATAAAGAATGAATGTTAAGTTGCGTATTGTAAATGCGAAGTTAGAAAGATGATTGCAAGTCAAACAATTGAATAAAGACATAGGGTTCAACAGAAAACGGGAATGTATAAAAAACGTCAGAAGTGCTGTTGGTAAAATGAAAAAGCATAGCCTGGAATGTATAAGTTCAAGCGTTAGATAAAAAAAGTTCCGTTAATGCAATTGAGTAGAGATCAAAGAATTGGTAGGTTCGCTGAAGCTTTTTAATTGCTCGAAATTAAAAAAATATTCATGAAAATTTACAAGCTATTTGAAAATAGTTATAAATAATTCAAAAAATAGTGCTGTCTCATCAGCACTATTTTTATTTAAAATATTATTTTGATAAGAATTAAATGATTATAATTATTTAATCCGGTTTTATTCGCGAAGTTTTTTGATGTAGCTGAGATTGCGGTATTGTTCTTGATAATCAAGGCCGTACCCGACGACTCTGGTATAATCGATTTCGAAGCCGATATAATTTAAAGGCAGATTGATCATCAACTGATCCGGATTAGCCAACATAGCAACAAGATTGATACTTGCAGGATTGAATTTTTCTAAGTGCTCAAACATATAATGAGTAGTCAAACCGGAACGTACTATTTCTTCAACAACCAGAACATCATTTCCGGCGATATCGATTTCAATATCGCGGGTAACTTGAACAATATTTGCTGATTTTACTTGACTGATTGCCATAAAATCGAATTTTAACGGTAGCTTAATTGCACGTGTAAGGTCAGCTAAAAAATAAGTTGATCCTTTAAGCATTGCAATAACGCTAAAAGGTCTAGTGGAATCTTGATAATCTTGGGTAATTTGTTGTCCGAGCTCGACAACTCTTTTTGCAATTTGTTGTTCGGTAAATAAAATGTCGTTTTTTTCCTGATTATCCTGCATAAAAACTCCTTGTATATTAATGTTCATCAGAGTCGTGTAACTTTGATGACTGTTTTCTGTTAATCTCTCAATCCACGTGAGATAATAGAACCGTGCAGTTGAGGGCGTCGTTGCACTCCTTGAGATTT
>JAAYRL010000052.1 GCA_012518795.1 Clostridiaceae bacterium | reverse complement strand
TATCGGAAACCATGCACACTTTTTAAGCCTGTACTTCAGAAATCCTGGATAACCTTGAAAAGTGTGCATATATAACTCAAGAAAGCTGGTTTTATCGGAAACCATGCACACTTTTTAAGCCTGTACCGCAGAAATCCTGGATAACCTTGAAAAGTGTGCATATACAACTCGAAAAAGCCGGTTTTATCGGAGACCATGCACACTATTTAAGCCTGTACAGTGGATTTACAGGACAAGCTTGAAAAATGTGCAATCTCAAATAGAAATCTCAAATAGAAAAATTGAGATATTCT
The DNA here is from genome assembly GCA_012518795.1 of Clostridiaceae bacterium. Lineage (GTDB taxonomy): Bacteria > Bacillota > Clostridia > Saccharofermentanales > DTU023 > UBA5436. The sequence goes on along the minus strand of JAAYRL010000052.1, from coordinate 15,535 downwards.
CAGATTCTTAAAAGATGTTATAATACAGGGCGGTATTATTTGAAATTCTAGTAGATATACAATGAAACTGGGAATTGTAGGATTACCGAATGGCGGTATTATTTGAAATTCTAGCAGATATACTATGATGCTAGGAATTGTAGGATTACCGAATGGCGGTATTATTTGAAATTCTAGGAGATATACAATGAAACTGGGAATCGTAGGGTTGCCGAATGTAGGGAAAAGCACTCTTTTCAATGCATTGACGCATGCCGGAGCTGCTGTTGCCAATTATCCTTTTTGTACAATTGATCCGAATGTCGGAGTTGTCAATGTACCTGATTCAAGACTGAGTGCTCTGAATGAAATATATCATGCTAAAAAGATTGTACCTGCAACTATTGAATTTGTAGATATTGCCGGTCTGGTCGAGGGTGCCAGCAAAGGTGAAGGTCTTGGCAATCAATTTCTGGCAAACATTCGAGAAACAGATGCAATTGTACATGTTGTACGTTGTTTTTCCGATCCGAATGTCAGTCATGTTGCAGGCGAAGCAGATTCGGTGCGTGATGCGAGTATAATTCAATTGGAACTTATTTTATCCGATATAGAATATGTTGAAAGACGTATCGAACGGGTTGCCAAAGCAGCCAAAAGCGGTGACAAAACTCTCTTACAAGAAAAAGCTTTCTTGGAAAAATTGTTAGATCATTTAGCTAATGAACATCCTGCAAGAACTTATCCTTTAAATGACAGTGAAATGCCATTTACTAAAGAATTATGGCTTTTATCTTCAAAACCTGTTTTATATGTTGCTAATATTAATGAAACTGAAATAGGAACATTCCCTGAACAAGCAAAATTACTCAAAGTATATGCTGAACAGGATAATGACAAAATGGTCATGATCAGTGCAAAAATCGAAGAGGAATTGCAATCACTTGAGCCGCAAGAAGCTGCTGAATTTATTGAAACTCTCGGTATTGAACAAAGCGGTCTTAATCAGATTATATCTGCAAGTTATCAATTACTCGGTTTAATCTCTTTTTTAACCATAGGTGAAGATGAGATCAGAGCCTGGACAATCAAAAAAGGAACTAAAGCTCCACAAGCAGCGGGAAAAATTCACAGCGATTTCGAACGAGGATTCATTCGTGCTGAAGTTGTTAAATTTGAAGATTTAATCGCCCACGGATCAATTGCCGCAGCACGGGAAAAGGGACTGGTCAAATCAGAAGGTAAAGAATATATTATGCAAGATGGTGATTGTACCCTCTTCCGTTTTAACGTATAAGAAAGCTGGAAAAATGTTTGTTATTGGTATTACAGGCGGTATCGGTACCGGTAAAAGTACAGTTGCGAGCTTATGTCGTGAAGCAGGCTTGGCAGTTTTGGATGCTGACAAAATTTCACATAGCGTAACCCAAAGCGACGGTATAGCTATTCCGGAAATTACCGAACTTTTCGGACAAGAATATATTAATAATGACGGTTCTTTAAACAGAAAAAAAATGTCCGATTTAGTTTTTGAAAATAAAAAAGCTCTTGATGCTTTAAGCTTTATTGTGCATAAACATACTATGAAACAAATGGGAAATTATCTTGATAATCTGGAGAAATCGGGCGAAAAAGTAGTCGTGCTTGATGTTCCAATTCCGGTCAAAGAAGGATTTCTTGACCGATGTGATCAAGTCTGGAATATAACCTCTGATCAGGATATCAGATTAAATCGTCTGGAAAAAAGAGGACTTAGCAGAAATGAAGCTTTGAGACGGATTTCAGTTCAAATGACACCTGAAGAATACAGTAAAATAGCTAATATAGACATCGTCAACAATCATGACTTTGATCAATTGCGAGAACAAGTAAACAAAATTCTATCTACTGAACTTGGCTCAAGAGGTTTACCTTTCAACAAAATTTAATTCACAAAACAATTGCATATTTGTTAAAAACAATCAAAATCAAACCGTCTGAGAATGTGTTTGCTGAAAAAATTCTTAAAAATTTAGCGAATCAGCCGTTAAGAAATCGCACTGTTTGAGGACTTTAGTCCGAGTTTGCGATTTTAGGCAGATGAGCTTTAGTTTTTGAATTTTTATCAGTACACAGGATTAGACGGTTTTATACTTGGTTATATTGAATGTTTAATTTTGCTAAGACTAAATTTCTGCCCAAGAATTGCCAACTGAAACTTCGGCGACAATTTGCTAAGACTAGATTTCCGCCCAAGAATTGCCAACTGAAACTTCGGCGACAAGCGGAACTTTTAGTTCGGCAACACTTTCCATTCCCTTTTGTAAAATTCGACTTACCTGTTCAACTTCATGTTCCGGCGATTCTATAATCAGTTCATCATGCACTTGTAAAATTAGACGCGCTTGCAAATTCTGTTGGCGCAAAATCAGATCAATACGATTCATAGCCAACTTAATTAAATCGGCTGCAGAACCTTGTAAAGGAGCATTCATTGCTGCCCTTTCTCCGAAATTCCTTGTATGAAATTGGCTTGAATTCAATTCAGGAATATATCTTCTACGCCCAAACATAGTTTCAACATATCCGTCTTTTTTAGCTTTTTCAATTAAAGATTCGAGATATGGTTTAACTTTAGAATAATGTTCATAATATGAATTAATATATTCATTAGCTGTATCAACAGAAGATTTAAGATCTTGCGATAAACCGAACGGAGTCACACCATATACGATACTGAAATTAACAGTTTTCGCTAATGCTCGTTCACGCGTAGTTATCTCATCAAGCTCTTTATTAAACATTTTCATAGCAGTATTACTATGAATATCAATCCCATCATTAAAGGCCTGAATCAAATCGGGATCCTCCGAAAGATGTGCTAATAATCGCAATTCGATTTGGGAATAGTCGGCACCGATTAATTTATAGCCGGGTGCAGCTACAAACACTTCGCGAATTGCTTTCGACCTTTCTGACCTGATCGGAATATTTTGCAAATTGGGATCCGAACTGGATAAACGCCCGGTAGTAGTCAATGTTTGATGATATGTCGTGTGAATTCTACCATCAAGAGGATTAATAGATTTACGCAGACCATCGACAAAAGTAGAATTCAACTTGCTGATTTCCCGATATTCAATTATCAGATCTACAATCGGATGCATCTCACGTATTCGTTCCAGTTCACCGGCAGCAGTAGAATAATGACCACTGGCAAGCTTTTTTCCTGCAGGTAATTTTAGCTGATTAAACAATACATCGCTCAATTGTTGACTGGAATTAATGTTGAATTTTTCAAAAGAATATTTATAAATTTGTTCTTCTAATTCCTCTATTTCTTGCAACATTATCTTATTTAAACTGTCAAGTTGAGTTTTATCAGCTGAAACACCTCTCTTCTCCATATCTGCTAATATTGGAGTTAAAGGCATTTCAAGCATATAAGCTAAGAATTCCATGTTTTGTTTGCGAATTAAATCGCGCTGGATATGCTGGAGCTTGATCATCGCGAATGCCATTTGTTTAGAGTATTCAATTTGTTCATCCAACGATGGCTTCTTATTTAATTGAATAAAATTCTGTTGAAAAACAGCCTGGAAAACACTGGTAAAATCTTCCGGTTTTCCCTGATTTAATAAATACGCTGCTACTTGATTATCAAAAGGTTGATTTTTTAATTTACCTAAATTTATTGTTTTCAACCAATTTTTATAGTCCCATACGATAATTTGATTATCAAGCTCAAACAAATCTTGCCATGCAAGTTGAACTTGCATCGGCTCAAGTAAAATATATCCGGTATTTTTACTTAAGAGAAAACTGTTTTCATTCGGCAAGACAAGCCAAGCTATGCTGGCTTTACCGACATTTTGCAGAAATTCTTGAATAGACTTATATTCATTAAGTTCAGCCAATTCAGTTTTATCTATAATTGAATTCGTCTGTTCAATACCAAATCGTTCAAACATTGTTTGAAATCCCATTTTTTGGAAAAACTCAGTTAATTTTTCCAGATTAGGTTTTTCCTTGATTGCATCTTGTGCGTTAATTTTAATCGGTGCTTCTTTATTAATTAAAGCTAAATCATAAGATAAAAATGCCATCTCACGATCGTCGGACAATTTATTGCGATATTTATTAGGAATTTTTGTCATTTCATGATCCAGTTCAGCATATATTTCTTTTAAAGTACCGTGATTCCTGATTAAATCAGAGGCACCGACTTGTCCGATACCGCGAATTCCCGGAATATTATCCGATGAATCACCCATAATCGCTTTGAAATCAACAAATTTTTCCGGACCGAAACCGTACTCTGCTTCAAATGCTTCACGATTCATTAAACTGTTAGATGTAGAACCGGAACGAGTCACCGGTAGAACGATAAATACATGATCATCTATTAATTGAAAACTGTCTTTATCACCGGTTACAACATATACATCATATTCATCCTCAGCCGCAATTTTAGCATATGTACCAATCAAATCATCAGCTTCATATCCTTTTTCTTCAACACGACAAACATTCAAAGCATCAAGCATTTCTTTAAGTAAAGGCATTTGAACAGCCAGATCATCCGGCATCGGTTTTCGTGTTCCTTTATAATCAGAATACAGCTCATGACGGAACGTTTTATCTTTACGGTCAAAAGCGACAATAATGCTATCAGGATTAATTTGTTCCACATAACTCAAAAACATATTAAGAAAAGTAAACACAGCACCACTAGGTGTTCCGTCAGGTGCCGTAAGCATCCTGCGACCGGAACCTGCATAGAATGCTCTGTTAATCAAACTATTTCCGTCAATTAACATTAGGTGTTTACGTGAGTTTTTTTCAAAAAAATTCTTAGACAAAATAATCTCCTAATTAACTATATTTATTATTTATTAAATAATGAATATTAGTAATAAATTTTATAAATGATTAAAATATTTCCGATTTAGATTCTTCTGCTTCTCTTTCTGAGACCAGCGATGATTCAGTCATTATAGCACCTCTTTAATAAGATAAATTAAGTTCAATTGCTTTTGCCAGGATTGAACCTGCAATTGCGGGTGTATCGTAAAAACCATTCTCAATTACTATTCCTACAGCATATGGATTGTTCGGATCATCGATAAAACCTGTATAAAGTGAATTAGGTGCCAACTCTCCATCATCGTTAACAGATTCAGCCGTACCGGTTTTTCCTCCGATTGTATAGCCCGGTATATATGAGCCGTAAGCTCTCCCCTGTTCAACTGTCGTAATTAAATTGTTTTTAACAGTCTCGACTTCGGCTGTAGAATCAAGTTGACTAAATACTTCCGGTTTAGTTATTTCATAATTTTTCCCAAGTGGACTGATATAATTTTTAACTAAATAAGGCTGCATCATAACTCCATTATTAGCTACAGCTCCGGAAATCATTGCCAGGTGAAGTGGAGAAACCGTTAATTCATTATTCTCAATCGGTTGACCAATTGATTGCCAAGACAATAAATATTGATCATCTGCTACAGCTTTATAAGTTCCGGTTTTTCCAATTAAGCGTCCAATTGACAGAGGCTTATTAAATCCGAATTGTTCTGCAGTACTTTGCATGACTTTGGATCCGGCTTTTATCCCAATATCACCGAAAAAATGATTACAAGATACATGATATGCTGCTTGCATTCCGATTTCACCATGGGCTTCCTCGCCCCGATCTTCTGTAACAGAACCCGGACCAAGCAACGGTTCTTGACCTTTACAATACATAGTATAATACGGATCATATTGCTCTGATTCCGTCCAAGCAATACCCGTAACTACTTTATAAGTTGAACCGGGAGAGTATGCGCCTGCAATACTCCGATTAAAGAGTGATGACTCAGGTATATCTGTCCAAGTAATAACGTTAGACGGATAAGTATTCGGTGTACTGACCATACAGATGATTGCACCGGTTTTATAATTAATAATTACAATTGATCCATTTGAATCGCCTAAGAGACTCTGAGCATACAGAACCAAGTCTGAATTCAACGTCAAAATAATATCATCTCCGGTCATGCCATACCCGCTAAAGTCAAAAGCCATTTGCTGAATGAATGATCTGCCTGCTCCAATTAATCTATCTTGATAAGCCCCCTCAATCGTATTCCCTATATTATGCGTATAATCACCAACAGTTTGAACCATTGCCCGCGCTAATTCAGAATCTTCAGCATATTTTCTTTCTCCATCTTCACTATATGCCAAACGAACCATATCCTCAGACCAAATTGTACCGGCATTACTATAACGAGAATGTAAAACCGCTTTATTCTCGTTACTGGATTGCAATAAAAGTCGTTGACTTTTATTCTGTTGCACCACAATTCCAATTAATAATGCAAGCGAAATGATTATGAAAAAGAGCAAAGTCGATTTTAAGCTCCGCATTAATTGTTTCACTATTTATACGCTCCTTCCTCATTTCTGCAACATAGACCAATCAACATGCCTATCATCAACCATTTAGCAATCATGGAACTTCCGCCTTTAGCAATTAATGGCAAAGTTGCACCGGTTAGAGGGATCAAACCGGTACTGCCGGCAATAACTACTGCAGCCTCGATGAAAAAATAAGTTCCTAAAGCCAAAATCAGACTGGAAGTAAATCCGTCGCGAACTTTAGCTGCAGCATTAGCTCCCCTCAACCAAGCAATGATAAAACAAAGTATTATCGCCAGTCCGACTAAAATTCCCATTTCTTCACATATAACTGAAAAGACCATATCTGACGATGCTAGAGGTATTGATCTGGGATTACCGACTCCTAAACCCCTGCCAAAAACACCACCTCGCCCGATCGCTTGGAGACCGAAGATAATCTGTTCATTAAATGCATTGGTTTCTGTCCAAAGTGTTAACCAACCATATATTCTATTTTGAACATAAGACAATAATTTATACGCTACAAAAAATATAGCCATACCGCCGGCCAGAATACCTGCTGTTTTTAAATACTCGGAAGTCATTACAGCAAATACAATCAGAGTAACCGGTAGTAAAATCATCATTGAGCCTAAATCCGGCAACAACATAATCAAGATAAAATTGAAACCCGCCCAGGCGGCAAATAGCAGTTGAGTTTTAAGTGGCGGCCTGATTTTGAAAAAATTAGCTAAAACAATCAAATAGGTAATTTTGGCAAACTCAGTTAATTGTAATGAAAAACCGCCCGGCAAAGTGATCCATAAGGTGGCACCCCATTCATCAGCACCACGCCCTAAAATCAAGGTAGTAAGATAGAACATCGGAGTCAGCACTAAGCTGACATAATAAATTTTTTCTAAAAAACGAGTTCTTTGTACAATTAAAACAACTATTGGCAAAATTGCCAATCCGATAATCGCGACTACGGCTTGCACAATAAAATCGTTACGAATGTAGCTAATAAATTCAGCATCGCTCCAATCGAGAGGTTTTATCCTATCCACAAAAGCAAATCTCGCCTGGATAATTAAACCTAAAGCTGCAATAAATATAAAAGCGGTATAAATAGCGCGATCAAAATTTTCAAATACCAATGGTAATGAAAAATAGTAAATTTGAGCAAAAACAAAGAAGACCCCTAATAATAGCAAATAAAGCAATCTCAAACGTCCATAATCAGAGGGTATGATTAAAAAAACGGCAATATATCCGATAATAAAAAACAAACCGGTAAACAACCAGGAAAATCCTGTTCTTATAGGCTGTTCATCAATTTTTCCATATTGCCAATCTGCAATTGAACCTTCAAAATCCTGTCCGCTGAGTTCTGCAGAATCTCGTTCATCAACAAAAACCATGATTCTATCTCCCATACGAATCAAATCCTGATTGTTGATGCGACGCGGATTATTGACTTTTCGATCATTTAAATATAGATCTACATTTGAATCAGCAGGTCTGATAAACCATTTTCCGTCATGTAAATATATTAAGGCATGTCTTCTCGCAATATTTTTACTTTTAAGCCTGATGTCTGATGATCGACTGCTGCCGATAGCTGTAGTATGAAACAATGAATATGATTCAACAAAATCTCCGGATACTGCCGTTTGCGACATTAAAAAAAATCCATGTGCCGGAGTAGTGTGTTGTTTAAATCTATTTAATAAACTACGCAAAGATTGCCAAGCTAATACTATAGTAAGAATAATAGCCAAGATTGCCAGCGGATACCGAGCTAAATAAGTTATATATGAAGATAAGCTATGCATGATTAATATTATAGACTATTTATTGCTAAAGCAAAATAAAAAGGACTGTTCAAAATTTTTAAAATCATTTGAAAACAAACTTCATCTCTTATGCAGTTTTAACGCATAACACTAACGATTGATTGTTCAAATTTTTTTGAATCAGTCCTTATCATTAAATTTATTTATTAATATTTATTTATTAATATATTAATTTTTATTTATTAATATTTGGTTTAATAATATTTATTTTAATAATATTTAGTTTAATTTAAAATTCATGAATATTATAATCATCCGGTAAATCTGCTAATTCATTTTTAAAATCGTCATCTGATTCAAAATCTTTATCATTTCTGCGACGATCATACCCTTTTGAACTACCACCGCTACGACGATTATCACGACCGTCTCTACCGCTGCGTCCGCCACCACGTCTATTATCACGACCTTCTTTATTACCGCCACGTCCGCCGAAATTGCCCCCGCGACGTTCTTTTTCTTGATAATCATCCGGTTTCTCTTCCGGATCACGCATTGAGAGATTAATTCTGCCCTGAGAATCAATTTCTTCAACATAAACCGTAACTTTTTGACCGGGTTCAACGATATCTTCAACTTTATTAACATGATGCCATGCCATTTTCGAGATATGAACCAGACCTTCTTTGCCGGGTGCAAATTCAACGAAAGCACCAAAATTCATCAAACGGGTCACAGTACCTTCGAAAACAGAACCGACTTCAGGATCATTAATTATCAAATCAATCGTTTTAATTGCTTTTCGCGCTGCTTCAGCATCCGGAGCAGCAATATGTACATGTCCGACAGCTCCATCTTCTACAATATCAATTTCACAGCCCGTAGCTTCAGTAACAGCTTTGATAGTTTTGCCGCCTGAACCGATAACTTCACCGATCTTATCTGAAGGAATATCGATGATTTCAATTTTAGGTGCATATTTTGATAGTTCTGCTCGCGGTTCAGCAATACAGGGAATAATTACATCATTAATAATTTGCAGACGACCTTTTCTGGTTAATTCTAAGGCGTCTCTAATAATGTTATACGACAAGCCTTGTACTTTAATGTCGACTTGAATCGAAGTTATACCTTCAGTTGTACCGGCTACTTTGAAGTCCATATCGCCATGGAAATCTTCAATACCTTGAATATCCATAAAAACAATGTAATCATCAGGATCTCCGCTTTCTTGATTAATTAACAAACCTGCGGAGATTCCGGCAACCGGTCTTTTGATAGGTACACCGGCATCCATTAAAGATAAGGTTGAAGCACAAACAGAACCTTGTGATGTCGAACCATTTGACATGGTTACTTCGGAAACCGTACGAATTGCATAAGGAAAATCTTCTTCTGTGGGTAATACCGGAATCAAAGAACGTTCTGCCAAATCACCATGTCCTATTTCACGTCTGCCCGGCGAACGATTTGGTCTCGCCTCTCCAACACTGTATGGCGGGAAATTGTAATGGTGCATATAACGTTTTGTTGTCTCTGTTCCTAAACCATCTAATTTTTGCGCCTCAGATAAACCGGCTAAAGTAGTAGTATTTAATATTTGAGTTTGACCACGTTGGAATAATGCGGAACCGTGAACCCTGGGAAGCAATCCCACTTCAGAGGACAAAGGTCTGATATCATATAAACCGCGTCCGTCAACCCGTTTATGATCGTTATACAAATACTCGCGTAAAACATAAGCTTCAACTTCGGTAAAAGCTTCAGCAAAACTATCCAGCCATTCTTCATTTTCTTGTTCGATTACAGCTTTAACTTCTTCTCTGACATTACCAATTTGTTCATCACGTATCGCTTTATCAGCATTTAAAATATTAGCTTTGATCTTATCATAAGCCAATTCAAAAACACGGTCTTTTAAATCCGAAGCAATCGCAAAAGACTGATATTCATACTTCGGTTTACCGACTTGATCAACAACTTCTTGGAAAAAGTCACATACTTTCTTAATCTCTTGATGAGCCATAATAATAGCTTCCATCATCAACTCATCAGGCACTTCATTTGCACCTGCTTCGATCATGCAAACATTTTCTTTGGTGCCGGCAACTGTTAATTCCATATCACTGATAGCTCTTTGTTCAGCATCAGGATTCAAAATTATCTCTTCATCTATTAATCCGACTTGAACCCCGGCCATTGGACCGTTCCAAGGTACATCAGAGATAGCCGTGGCTAAAGCTGAACCTAACATTGCCGTAATTTCCGGAGCATTATCTTGATCCACACTTAAAACTAAATTGTTAATCGTTACTTCATTTCTTAAGTCCTCGGGAAATAAAGGGCGCATTGGGCGATCGATCATTCTGGATGTCAGCATAGCATGATTAGTCGGTCTGCCTTCACGTTTTAAAAAGCCGCCCGGCATCTTGCCTACAGCATACATTTTTTCTTCATAGTCAACACTTAGCGGAAAAAAGTCGATCCCTTCACGCGGTTTGGCCGATGTACATGTTGATAGTACTACTGTATCACCGTGGCGTATTAAAACCGAGCCATTGGCAAAATCTGCAATTTGACCGGTCTCAACTATTAATTCACGACCACAATAATCCGTTTTGAAAACTTTTTTTGTCATAATACCTCCTAGATGTGGAGCATTTGACGGTAGTTTGTAGATTCAAAATCTGTTTATTACCGATAGACAGTTTTTCAACCTACCTCCCACAGTCAATGCTCGATTCACTTATAAAAGGCGGGAAATTCCCGCCTTTGAATTATCTTCTTAATCCTAATCTGGCAATTATTGATCTATAACGTTCAATATCGTTCTTCTCTAAATAATTGAGCAATCCTCTTCTTTTACCAACCATGGTCAACATTCCACGTCTCGAATGATGATCGCCTTTGTGTACTTTCAGATGCTCAGTCAGATGACGGATACGTTCTGTCAAAATTGCAATTTGGACTTCCGGCGAACCGGTATCAGATTCATTAATCTTGAATTCTTCGATAATTTCTTGTTTTCTTTGTTTGTCCATTAATTTTCCTCCTAATCCTTGAGCAAAGTAAAAGGTCGGACTATCCTCAAACTTTGCAAAGGTAATCTAGTGAATAATACATCAAACAATTGTTCTTGTAAAGTTCAGTCAGTTATTCAATCAATTTTTTTCGGTGAAATATATATTAAATGAAATAAAAAGAATAAATATATTATACAACTCTCCTAATCATTTGTATCATCAAACAGATCAGGATCTGAATCTTTAAATTGCTTTTGTTTTTGTTTTTTTTCTTTACCTGCACTTTGTCGTTTTTCGTTGATTTGCAGACGAATCCTCTGTTCTTTCAACTCAATCCAATCTTCAATCAATTGATAAATGATCGAAGCAATCGGTACTGCAAGCAAAGCACCCATTATACCGAATAATCCACCGGCAACTGTAATTGCAACCAGAACCCATATTTGAGGCAATTCCATAGAGTCAGCAACTCGTCGCGGATAAATTAAATTATTTTCAATTTGTTGTACAACCATAATAAAAATAAAATAACCAAACAGCATCTGAGGTTCTACAAAAAGAATAATAACTCCACCGAATATACCGCCTACCCAAGCACCGATAACCGGAATCAGAACAGACAAACCATTCATTACACTGATAATTAACGGATATGGAAAACCAAAAATCAATAATCCGACAAAACACATTATCCCCAGAATGAAACTTTCGGTTATTTGTGTATAGACATAACTGGATAAAATTCCATGTGTGACATAAGAAACATGTTGCAGATGAGGTTGAACTCTATGAGGAATAACCGCATTGCTGAAACGACTAAACTGTCGTTTTAAATTCTTCTTGTCAGCAACTATATATATTGAAATTATCAAGCCCAGGAAAAAAGATGCAATAGTTGAAACAAAACCGGAAATTAATTTGCTGATGACACTTGGCAATTGAGCAACTAAGCTTTCAATTGAATCTTGAGCTTTATCCCCGATATTGGAAATTAATTCAGGATCAATGTTATATTGTTCCAACCAATCTGAAAACGAATTTACAGTTTTTGTAAATGTTGCCGAATAACGATCAAAGTTTGATATAAATTCACCGAAACTATCAACTAATTGCGGAATCATGATTAAAACAAGACCAACCAAAATTCCAATAAAAATCAAATATGACAAAATAATCGCCGGAACCTTAGCTCTTTGATTATTAAAATACGAAATTTTTCGGAATTGTTTCTTAAAGAATTCAATTGGTCTGTTTAACAACAATGCTATTAAAAAACCTACAAGTAATGGAATTAAAAGATGGATTAACTCACCGATAAAAGCTGCAATGGGATCGATCTTACTCACAATAGCTAATGCCACAATCACAATCCCGATAACCATAAGTATAAACTTTTTATCGTCTTTTTTTAGCATATTAGTCCTTTCAAAGGAAGTTATTTAATTATAGTTCATTCAGATGAATTGTGAAAGGTTGAATCTTAAATATCCGAATTAATAGCCTTTGGATTAAATATCCGTATCAATAGCCTTCGGATTAAATATCCGAATTAATAGCCTTTGGATTAAATATCCGAATCAATAGTCTTTGGATTAAATATCCGAATCAATAGCCTTCGGATTAAATATCCGAATTAATAGCCTTTGGATTAAATATCCGAATCAATAGCCCCCGAAAAGTCCATTAACTATTTTTTTGAAATAATTGCCACGTTCTTCAAAATTTTTAAATTTGTCAAAAGATGTTCCGGCAGGACTGAGAATTATTGATTCTCCGGGCAAAGCAATACGACAAGCTTTTTCTATTGCTTCTTCATAATTGTCACAATGAATTATTTGCATTGAACTAACTGATTTCCCAATTTGATGAGCCTCCATCCTGACTTGCTTCTCAATTAACTTGGCATTAGCACCGCAAAGAATTAATTTATCTGTAGCAGCAGCAATAATTTTGCCCAAACCGCGATAATCGGAATTCTTATCTTTACCACCCATAATTAATACTGTTGGAATTCCTTGTTCTATAAAAACCGATAAAGTATGCTTACTACGTTCCGGGGAGCTGTCAATAGAACTATTATAGAATTTAACCTGATCAATTTCACGAATATATTCTAAACGATGCTCCAACCCCTTAAAGTTTTGTACTGCTATTTTGATATTATCTAAACTGACATCGTCCTCTACTGCAGCCATTGCAGCTAAGCAATTTTCTAAATTAAAATCACCCATTAAATGTAAATCCGTCTCATCCAACAATGCTGTAAACTTATCGGAACCTCCGGCACAATAGCCTAATTGACCATTCTTTCTTTGATAAACCTGATGCATACAATCTTCGTACCTTTGATTGAACCAAACAATCTCGCCTTTCAGAATGGGCCAGTCAGCAGCAAATTCAGAAAAATTACCATTTAAGATAATTTTATCTTGATTAGATTGATGGCGATATATTTGTTTTTTTGCTTCAACATATTCAGCATAATCTTGGTGAATATCCAAATGATTGGGTGTTACATTGGTTAAAACTGCAACATTCGGACTAACTTGCAGATCAATTAATTGAAAACTGGATAATTCCAAAACTATTTTTGAACGCTCAGTCATTTGTTCCAAGTCAGCCAGCAAAGGTCTGCCTATATTACCACCGACATAAACATCATCAGTTTGTTGTTTGAGCATTGCATAGATTAAGCTGGTAGTTGTAGATTTACCGTCACTTCCGGTTACTGCAAACGTCTTGCCCGGGCAATATTCAAGAAAAACTTCCATTTCAGAAGTAATGATTGCACCTCTCGCCTTTTCAGCTAAAAGATATTTATTATAAGGCATCATAATCGGAGTTCTGAAAATCAGATCAAAACCAGTCAAATGATCTAAATAATCATCGCCTAAATACCATTTAATGTCATAACCTTGGTTTTCATATTCAGCTTTCAAATTAACGGCAACATCTGAATCTGCGGCCATCCTGTCAAAAGCCGAAATGTTCAGATTTTGCTCTGCCAGTAATCTTAATAAAGGCTGATTGCTGATACCAAGTCCAATCACTGCAATCTTCTTATCTTGCAACCAATTTTTAAAATCAGAAAATTTTCTTTTCATTTAATTAACTATATCCTCTAATTGATTTCGCATTTAATTGATTTCGTATTTAATTGATCTCGTTTTTAATTAATTTTGTTTTTTATTGATCTTGTTTTTAATGATCCCGTATTTAATTGATTTTATATTTTATTGATCTTGTTTTTTATTGATCTTGTTTTTTATTGATCTCGTTTTTAATTGATTTTGTTTTAAATTGATTTTGTTTTTAATTGATTTTATATTTTCGTTTAATTAGGTTTAATTAGATTTAAATATTAATATTTTTTAATGTTCTTAATATATTTATCAATTATTGTAAATATTTCTCCGATGTCCTACATTCAAACAAAGAATTATCAATTCACCATCTTTAATTTCAACAATTAAACGATAAGCTCCAATTCGATATCTCCAAAATCCTTTCTTATTTCCCGCTAAAGGCTTTCCTCTGGTTCTCGGACTATCTGTTTGATCTAAATGTGTTTTAATATATTTTAATATTAATTTTTGAACACTTTTATCCGTCTTAAGTAAATCTTTTCGAAAACTTTCAGTAAACCTAATCTCATAACTCATCATAATCAATATTAAGTTCCTTTGCCAAGTCACTAATTGATGAAGAGCTTATTGGAGATTTTGCAGCTTCTAATGCTAATTCATAGTCTTCTTCATCATCAATTTTCTCCATAATAGCCGATAATACAACATCGGAAACACTAGTGTTTTTGAGCTTAGAAAAACCTTTAATTGCCTCTTTCTGCTCATGAGTTAAGCGTACCGTAATAGTAGTCATTATTCACACTCCTTTCAGTTTATTCTTAAATTATTCTTGTACTACATTGTAACATCTAGTGGGATTAAAAGACAACATATCTAAGCATATTTTAAAATTAGAAATAGAAATAACTGAACTCGTATAATCATCGGCTCATCAATCTAAAAACCTAAATAAAGAGTCTCAAATAGATGAAATCGGGTTTCCTGAATTGCACCTGCACACTTTTTAAGGTTAGTCTGGATTTCTCCGGTATAGGCTTAAATAGTGTGCTAGTTCTTTGAAAAAATCGGCTTTTCTTGGCTGACCTTGCACACTTTTCAAGGTTATCCTGGATTTCTCCGGTATAGGCTTAAATAGTGTGCATGGCCTTTGAAAAAACCAACTTTTCTTGCCTGACCTTGCACACTTTTTAAGGTTATCCTGGATTTCTCAGGTATAGGCTTAAATAGTGTGCATGGCCTTTGATAAAACCGGCTATTATGGGCTGGCTGTGCATACTTTCTAAGG
>JAAYRL010000051.1 GCA_012518795.1 Clostridiaceae bacterium | reverse complement strand
TTTGTTAAAGAGATTGCACAGAATTTAAGGTTGTACCGTTAAATTGTTGGACAAGCTTAAAAAGTGTGCAAGTCCAACACTGAAAAGAAGGATTTGTTAAAGAGATTGCACAGAATTTAAGGTTGTACCGTTAAATTGTTGGACAAGCTTAAAAAGTGTGCAAGTCAATGAAGTAGATTTTTTCTTAAAGTAAAGGAGACATTATGAAACCTAGTTTACACATAGATAAGCACTTAGAATTATTGAGTGAGCGTTATCCTACAATTGAGGCGGCGCGAGGAGAATTAGTATATTTACAAACTCTGTTATCTTTGCCGAAAGGAACAGAATATTTCTTTTCTGATTTACATGGTGAAGCCGATGCATTTATTAATTTTTTACATAGTGCGTCAGGAAGTATCAGGGGTAAAATAAAAACACTTTTCCAAAGAACTTTGACCGAAGATGAACAGAATGATTTGGCCTTTCTTGTGTATAATCCGCGAACTGCTTTAAAAAAATTAGATCAAGAGAATAAAATTACTGATGAATGGGTCCGAATAATTATTTTCCGTCTGATTGATTTATTAAAATATGTTTCCTCGAAATATCCATTGCCTAAAGTTGCAGAAAAAACACCGAAAGAGTATGCAGTTATTATTAATGAACTTTTAAATACAATTGTTGATGAGGAAGATAGTGATATTTATAATCAGGCAATAATTTTATCGATTATTGAACAGGATGCCAGTATACCGTTTATTACGGCACTGTGTGAAATGATTCAGAATGTCTCAGTTGATGAATTGCATATTATAGGGGATATATACGATCGTGGCTCGGGACCACATAAGATCATGGATGTCTTAATGGAATATCCGGATGTTGATATTCAATGGGGTAACCATGATATTATCTGGATGGCGGCTGCCGGAGGTTGCGAAGTTGCAATTATGGCGGTAGTACGGATTGCTTTACGCTATAATAACTTTGATTGTTTGGAAGATGGTTATGGAATCAATTTAAGACCACTTTACAGCTATGCAACGGAAGTTTATGCTGATGATCCTTGCGAGCGTTTTATGCCTCGTATCTTTGAAGATAAGCAAATTGCCAGAATCGATCCTGAAATTGCTGCTAAAATGCAAAAAATGGTTGCGATTATAGAAACCAAACTGGAAGGTCAATTGTATGAACGCAATCCTGAATTTGACATGGCAGATCGTATTGTTCTGAAAAAAGTTGATTTTGAACGTAATGTCTATATACAAGACGGTGTAGAATACCCTATGCTGGATACGAATTTTCCGACGATTGATCCGGAGGATCCACTTGCTTTAAGTGAGGAAGAACAGGAGTTAGTTGATTCTTTGAAAAGATCTTTTACCTCATCGCTCAAATTAGAAAGACATATTAATTATATATATTCAGTGGGCGGTATGTATAAGATTCATAATAACAATCTGCTTTATCATGGTTGTATTCCGATGAATGAAGATGGCAGTTTCACTGCACTGGAGTTTGATGGCGAAAAATATGCCGGTAAGGAATTGATGGATTATATCTATTTCCAAGTGCGCCGGGCTTGGTTCAGTTTGGAAAATTCACCTGAACGTCGTAAGGGACAGGATTTTATGTGGTATCTCTGGTGTGGCAAAGATTCTCCATTGTTCGGTAAAGATAAAATGGCAACCTTTGAAAGATATTTCCTGGATGCTAAAGAGCTGCATGAAGAAAAGCGAAATCCATATTATGATAAGCGTACTGAAGAAGGTGCCGATGCTATTTTGCATGAATTCGGCCTTAATCCGAAGTTTTCACATATTATTAACGGTCATGTTCCGGTCAAAATCAAAGATGGTGAAACTCCGATCAAAGCAAACGGCAAGTTGTTTGTAATTGATGGAGGTTTATCAAAAGCTTATCAAGCCACAACGGGAATCGCCGGCTATACTCTGATTTTCAACTCACATGAACTCGCTTTGGCGGAACATCATGCTTTCGATCCTACCAGAGAAAGTGGCAGTTATTTGCCGGATATTCATATTGTCAAACCGATGCCGCGTCGTTTAAGAATCAGTGATACAGATCAGGGCCGAGAAATCATTGCACAGATTCACGACCTTAAAGCACTGATTGATGCGTATCGTCGTGGTGATATTCGCAGCGAGTTAAAATAATAAATAATCGCTTGTTCATGCGTCCTGATAAAAATTCAAAAAACTAGGGCTCATTGCCTAAAAATTACAAACTCGGACCATATATTGTACTACTTGATTTTATTAATTAAGAAGATAATATTTAAAAATAAAAAAGCTTGAGCATGAGATTGCTTTAAAAATTTTTAAAAAACTTAGCGAATCTGTCGCAGGAAATCGTACTGTATGAGGGCTTTAGCCCGAGTTTACGATTTCCAGACAGATGAGATTCAGTTTTTAATTTTTATAAGCCACGAATGATTAAGCTTTTTTATTTTAAATATGATTTCCTATTTGAAATGGTCGGTTCTGCCGGTGAGATTATCAGCAATGGTTCTGACGTCTTGTCCCATGATGATTGCTAAATCACCTTCGTCCAAGACTTTACGTAAATATTTCTCCAGTTCGCTGAGAGAATCAAAGAATAAAGCATTAACTCCCTTTTCTTTAATGCGATCAGCAATTATCGCGGAGGAAAAGCTATGATCTTTTTCCCGATCATCATAAACTTCCATTAAAATTGGATTTTTCGCCTTGGCTAAAGCTTCAACAAAACCATCTGCTAAACCTTTGGCTCGACTGTAAGTGATCGGTTGAAAAACGGTATAGAGTTTATTATGAGGAATGTTCTCGGCAGCTTGCAAAGTTTCTGTAATTGAGTTCGGATGATGGGCATAGTCGGCGATAATTCTGGCACCGTTATAATATCCGGTTTCGGTAAATCTGCCTTCCGCTCCGGTGAATTCAGCTAATGCCTCACGGGCTGCTTCGGCTTCCGCTCCGTTTAAGTAGGCACATGCAATTGCGGCCATTGCATTGTCTACATTAAATTTTCCCGGAATTTTAAGATTAAAATTTCCGAAATATTCACCGGAAAGACTTAGTCTAAAATGAGGATATCCTTCTACAAAATCCAATTTGTCACAACATAGATCAGGTTTTTGTCCGGCAAATCTATCTTCCGGATAACCGAAACTAAATATTTTTAATTGATTTCTGATTGCCGGATTGAGCACATAAGCCTGCTCCAGCATTTTCGGAATTAGCGGATCAAATGCAGGAACAACCAAGTTAGAACTCGGGTCGAGTAAAGCGACAAATTCTGCAAATGCATATATAACATCTTCAATTGTCGGAAAAATATCGACATGGTCATGATCAATATTCAAGACGGCTGCTGTTGTCGAATAAAAATGGAGAAAACTCCTGCCAAATTCACAAGCTTCCGAAACCATCAGATGATTATTTGAGCCGGGTCTGACTGTAGTTTTAAATTGTTTCAGCTCAGCACCCAAATGTACGGTAGGATCTAAACCTTGTTCAAGCAAAATCAAAGCACACATGGCTGTTGTGGTGGTTTTGCCGTTAGTTCCGGCAATGTTGATTGAATACTTAAAATTCCTATTTAATAATCCCAGATAAACGGCACGTTCAATTTCCGCAATACCGAGTTCACGGGCCTTTATTCTTTCCGGATTTTCGACTGGTACTGCCAGTGTATAAACTATGGCATCCGGTTGAAAACGTTCAATATTGTCTGCTGTTTGCTGATAATTAATTGCAATGCCCAGAGATTCAAGGTATGCAGTACGATTGTTAGAATGCAAATCTGATCCTGCAACTTGCATTCCGTGATGTTGAGCCAATTCAGCCAAGCCGCACATGGAAATGCCACCAATACCGACAAAATATATTTTATTATTCGGTTTGAAAATTAAATCTTTTAATTGCTCTGTATTTAGTTGCATTTTTATTCTCCCCAAATCAGCTATTTCTGTTATATTTAATTATTCTAAATTTATATTCCGTGAATAGCAACTATTAAATTATTAGAGAACAAAGCCTGCTGTTCACCGAATTACTGTGACAAAATAAAAAAGCCCTTATTAAAGGTAAAGGCTTTTTCGGTGTGGTGGGAGTTACAGGACTTGAACCTGTGACCCCCTGCTTGTAAGGCAGGTGCTCTCCCAGCTGAGCTAAACTCCCGCATATGGTGCCTGGTGTCGGAATCGAACCAACGACACGGGGATTTTCAGTCCCCTGCTCTACCGACTGAGCTAACCAGGCTTAAAATGCAAGCCGGTCACTCATTACAAACGACCGGCTTTATGGCGACGCAGAAGGGGCTCGAACCCTCGACCTCCAGCGTGACAGGCTGGCATTCTAACCAACTGAACTACTGCGCCAAGTCATTCATTCATTTTGAATGCTTGAACATATTATCAAAGCAAATTATGATTGTCAAATTATTTTATTAAACTAATTTTGCCGGTTTAATTGCAAAGTTAAGTTCCAGTTTAAAGAAAAGGTAATGGAAATTAGTTTTACTAATTTTACCCTTTAACTGTAAAGTTAAATTCCAGTCTAAAGAAAAGATAATGGAAATTAGTTTTACTAATTTTGCCTTTAATTGCAAAGTTAAAATCCTGTCTAACCGACAAGATTATGGAGCTCAATTTACACTCTGAAAAACCGGTACTTGAATTCTTTAAACTAGTACTTATACTCTGCGAACTTGTGTAAACCGGCTCTCCATATAACGTTCAGATTATGTTAGAGAGACGAGCTTGAAAAATGAGAAAAATGCGAAATAATTGTTGAAAGTGTCCAAAATATAGTTTGCTTATGCGAATTGTATGTGATAACATTATAGTAACTCAATAACAAACCGTGAGATTTTGAGCAGAGGTTCCTATGTTGAGCAGGAGTCGTATGCTTTTTTTATGGTTAAAAGAGGCAAGCAAGCACTCTCCATAGGACGAACATTTTTAATTAAGGTTTAAGTTAAGGAGTAGGCTATGTTTGATGTAATTATTATTGGAGCAGGCGTTATAGGCTGTGCGACAGCCTATGAATTATCACAATTTGATCTGAATGTTCTGCTACTCGACAAAGAAAACGATGTTTCTCTCGGTGCATCTCGCGCTAATACTGCAATAGTTCACGGTGGATATGATCCGGATCCTGCAACCCTGATGGGTAAGTACAATGTAAAAGGAGCTAAGCGCTGCATTGAATTGGTTGATACATTGGATATCGAATTCAAAAAGAGCGGTTCCTTAATTGTTGCACTTGATGAAAATGATCTCAAAACGTTAGACAAGTATTACAATCGTGGTCTTATCAATGGAGTAGAAGGAATGGAAATGTTGGACGGTGAGGAAACTCGCAGACGTGAACCGAATCTGTCCAAAGAAGTAATTGGTGCACTTTGGATTCCCGAATCAGGTATAATTAATCCTTGGGAATTTACGATTGCAATGGCGGAGGTTGCAGTTCGAGAAGGTGTAAAACTTGAGTTAAATCAGAAGGTTGTAGATATTGAAAAGAACTCCGATCATTATCTTGTGAAAACCGAAACGGATCAATTCCAAACAAAATATGTTATCAATGCAGCCGGTGTATATAGTGATCAAATTCATAATATGGTTGCAGAACCTGCTTTCAAAATAAAGCCGACTCGCGGACAGTATTTCCTTTTAGACAGATCAGCAGGTGAAACAGTTAAAGCGGTGATATTCCCGTGTCCAACTGAACTTACCAAAGGGATCTTGGTCTCACCTACCGTACACGAAAATATATTAGTCGGACCTGATGCAGAGGGGATTTCTGATCCGGAAGATACTTCAACAACCAGAGAAGTTTTGGATCTTGTAGCAAAAGAAGCCAGAAGATCCGTGCCATCCCTCGATTTCAGACATAATATCAGAAATTATTCCGGGATTAGAGCTAACAGTGATTATAATGATTTCTTTATTAAAATCAGTGCACCGAATTTTTTAGATCTGGCAGCAATCAAATCACCCGGATTGACTTGTGCACCGATAATTGCAGAAGAAGGAATTAAACTGTTGGCAGAAGAGGGACTTGAATTAAATAAAAAGGATAGCTGGGATGGTACAAGAAAAATCGTTCGGTTTAAAGAAATTCCGAAAGAGGAAAGAGCAGATTTTATAGAAAAAAATCCTGACTATGGTCGTATCATTTGCCGTTGTGAGCATATTACGGAAGGTGAAATTGTTGCGGCAATACGTAGAGGATTACCGATTCATTCACTAGATGCAATCAAACGTAGAGCAGGTTCAGGTTTAGGACGTTGCCAAGGCGGCTTTTGCGGACCTAGAGTTCAAGAAATTATTGCTCGGGAAACCGGGATTTCACCTTTAGATATTCTGCTTAATAAAACAGGCAGTTATATTTTGGTCGGTCAGACGAAAAATGCTGACAAGGAAGCTTAGGGTGAGGTGAGACTAATGCAAAACATTAAAGAGTATCAATTAATTATAATTGGTGGTGGTCCTGCCGGTTTAGCAGCGGCTGTAAGTGCGGCAAAAAACGGTTTGAACGATATATTAATTGTTGAAAGAGATAAATATTTGGGGGGAATTTTAAATCAATGCATCCATAACGGTTTCGGCTTACATTATTTCAAAGAAGAATTGACGGGACCTGAATATTCAAAACGATTTATTGATTTATTAGCTGACACTAGTGTTGAAGTTGCACTTGATACGATGGCATTAAATCTGGAAAATTCTGAAGATTGGCGTTATGTGCATGTAATGAGCAGTTCAGACGGTTATCGTATTTTACGCAGCAAAGCCGTAATTTTAGCTATGGGATGTCGTGAACGGACGAGAATGAACATTCAAATTCCGGGGACCAGAGCAGCAGGTATCTTTAATGCAGGTCAAGCTCAATTATATGTAAACCTTGAAGGTTATATGGTCGGTAAAAAAGTTATTATCCTGGGTTCGGGGGATGTAGGTTTGATAATGGCCCGGCGTCTGACTTTAGAAGGTGCGGAAGTTGTTGCTTGTGTAGAAGTGATGCCTTATCCCGGTGGTCTCAATCGTAATATTGTCCAGTGCTTACAGGATTTTGACATTCCTTTATATCTTTCTCACACAATTACAGATATTAAAGGTCGTAACAGAGTTGAACAGGTAACAGTACAAGAAGTTGATCAAAACGGTAAGCCGATTGCCGGAACAGAAATTTACTATGATGTAGATACGGTTCTTTTATCTGTAGGTTTAATTCCGGAAAATGAATTGAGTCGTGAAGCCGGTGTAACACTCGATCCGCGTACTTCCGGACCGATAGTCTACGAGAATAAGGAAACTCTGGCTCGAGGAATTTTTGCTTGTGGCAATGTTTTGCATGTACATGATTTGGTTGACTTTGTAACAGAAGAAGCAGAAAGTGCGGGTCATGCCGCAGCGTGTTTTGTACGGGATGGAGGTTGCGTAACGGAAGATGCCAATATCATCTCTTTAAAAACAGATTCGAATATCGGCTATACGGTACCGCAACAGATCAGAATTGATGATGTGGAAAAAGCGGTTCGAGTATTTTTCCGTGTTAGAAAAATATTTAAAGAACCGAGCAGAATTGTATTCCGTGATCAATCAAATTCTGAAATAGCATCATTTAAACGTCCGTTTATGTTCCCGGCTGAAATGGAAAATGTGAATTTACCACGTCAGCTGCTGGAAAATATTTCAGGAACAGAATTAACAGTTTCGGTGGAGGGATAAAATGGTCCAAGAGATAATTTGTATTGTTTGCCCACGTGGCTGTCATCTGAAAGTAGATCCGGAAAATGATTATGAAGTGACAGGCAATTCGTGTCCCAGAGGTATTCCTTATGGCAAAGCCGAGCTGAAAAACCCGACTAGAGTTGTCACATCAACTGTAAAGATTAAAGGTGCTGATTTGACGAGATGTCCGGTAAAAACTGATCAAGCAGTACCAAAAGCAAAAATGCAAGAAGTAATGGAACTGATCAATACCATAACTTTAGAAGCTCCGGTTAGAGTAGGAGATGTAATAACCAAAAGAATATTGGATACAGACGCTAATTTAGTAGTTTGTCGAGATATCAGTTAATGTACAAAAACGATTATCTGAATAGATTTTCATCCGGATAAAAAATTGTTAAAAAATAAAAATATTAAATTATTACAAGGTAGAGTAGCAACCGCAAGTTGAGCAGAAGTTATAATAGTTTTATTAAGCCGAAAGGTATAGGAGGATGTTATGGCAAAATATGTAATGGCATTAGATTCAGGCACAACCAGTAATCGTTGTATATTATTCAATGAAAAAGGCGAGACTATGTCACTTGCACAAAATGAATTTACTCAAATTTATCCGAAAGCAGGATGGGTAGAGCATGATGCAAATGAGATTTGGTCAACACAAATCGGCGTAGCAACTGAAGCAATCAACAGAATTAATGCGAAAGCGGATGATATTGCTGCCATTGGTATTACCAATCAACGTGAAACAACAATCGTTTGGGAAAAAGATACCGGCAGACCAATATATAATGCTATTGTGTGGCAATGTCGCAGAACCGCTGATATTTGTGATAAGCTCAAAGAACAAGGCTATACTGATAAATTCCGTGAGAAAACAGGATTGGTAATCGATGCATATTTCAGCGGAACCAAAATAAGATGGATTTTAGATAATGTCGAAGGAGCTCAAGAACGCGCAGAAAAAGGTGAATTACTATTCGGAACAGTAGATACCTGGCTAATTTGGAAATTGACCAACGGTAGAGTTCATGTAACGGATTATTCTAATGCATCCAGAACAATGCTCTATAATATCATCGATCTGAAATGGGATGATGAAATTTTAGAAATTCTGAATATTCCAAAATGTATGTTACCTGAAGTTAAACCGTCAAGCGCTGTTTACGGTGAAACAGATCCGCAATATTTTGGCAAACCGATTCCGATTGCCGGTGCAGCAGGCGACCAACAAGCTGCCTTATTCGGTCAAGCATGTTTCTCACCCGGTGAAGCAAAGAACACTTACGGAACAGGCTGTTTCTTATTAATGAATACAGGCGAAAAACCGGTATTTAGTAAAAACGGCTTAGTAACAACTATTGCTTGGGGTGTCGGTGATAAAGTTGAATATGCTCTTGAAGGTTCAATTTTTGTAGCCGGTGCTGCAATTCAATGGTTAAGAGACGAGCTGAGAATTATCGATTCATCACCTGATTCCGAATATATTGCCAGCCAAGTCGATGATACGAACGGTTGTTATGTGGTTCCCGCATTTGTTGGTTTAGGTGCACCCTACTGGGATCAATATGCAAGAGGCACCATTGTAGGAATCACGCGTGGTGTTAACAAAAAACACTTGGTCAGAGCGACTTTAGAATCTTTAGGTTATCAAACGTGGGATGTTCTTGAAGCGATGCAGCAAGATTCCGGTATTGAACTGAAAGCGTTGAAAGCTGACGGGGGCGCTTCAAACAATGACTTCTTAATGCAATTCCAAGCAGATATCAACGGCAGCCCTGTTTTACGTCCGAGTAATACTGAAACTACTGCGATGGGTGCGGCATATCTTGCCGGTATCGCAACAGGCTTCTGGAAAGGCCAAGATGATGTATTGGCTAACTGGGCAATTGATCGTGAATTCGAACCTCAAATGGCAGAAGAAGATCGTCAAGGTCGTATCAAAGGCTGGAAAAAAGCAGTTAAGAGATCCTTTGATTGGGCAAAAGATGAGTAATTTTGTTGAGGAGTAATTGTATCTATTAAATTTAATTTGAGTTTAATTTGTATTTAATAATTATTGGTTAGTATTAAGAAAACATATAAAATGAAGTTTGTTCTGTTAAGTAAATAATTGAAGTTTATCTTAACAGAACACAAAAAAGAAAAGGAGATTATTATGACGATTTTTGTCGCGGAACTTCTTGGAACAATGATGTTAGTCCTTTTGGGTGACGCTGTTGTTGCCAATGTCAGTTTGAACAAGTCAGGAATGAAAGGCGCCGGATCGATTCAGATTACGTTCGCTTGGGGTCTTGCCGTTCTGTTGCCGGCATTTATTTTCGGCAATGCTTCAGGTGCACACTTTAACCCCGCTCTTTCAATAGGTTTAGCAATAGACGGAACAATCGGTTGGGATACTTTACCTACCTACATTGGCGGACAATTTGCAGGTGCTTTCATTGGGGCAATTCTGGTCTATATCCTGTACAAGAAACATTTCGATGAAACTCCGGATGTCGGAACTCAAAGAGGTGTATTCTGCACGGGTCCGTCAATCAGAAGTCCGCTATTTAACTTAATCAGTGAAATTGTCGGTACGTTTGTTTTAGTCTTTGCAATCAAAGGCGTTCCGGCTAATATCGTTCCGGGAGTTGGTAACTTGTTCGTATTTGGTGTTATCGTTTCAATCGGTATGTCCTTAGGCGGATTAACCGGTTATGCAATCAATCCGGCACGTGACCTCGGTCCGAGAATTGCCTATGCAGTTCTGCCTTTCAAAGAAAAAGATCCTGATTGGGGCTATGCATGGATACCGGTAATCGGTCCGATCATCGGTGCTATTATTGCGGTATTATTGTATCAATCATTAAGTGGCATGGAGGGATTCTTTGCATCACCATTGGACTTATTCTCCTAAAGAGAATAAATACTAAATTATTAAGAATGCTCTCGTTTGAGAGCATTCTTCATGTTAGGGCATTTTAAATAATTATGTAACATATATGCCCAGTATTCATTAATCTTAATGTATAATAATTCTGAATATATTTTAAAGAAAGACAAACAGAAAAAGAAAGATAAACAGAAAAAATTGTATGAAGAGCATTTTAATCACCGGGGGGTCTCGTGGCATAGGATATGCAATAACAAATATATTTTTGGCTAATGGCTATCGAGTTTATGCAACTTATAACCGAACCAAAGATAGTTTATTTGAATTACAGCGAACCTTGAATAATCCGGACAAGCTGATTCCGCTTCAGGTTGAACTTAGCAATAAATCGGACATTGATCGTTTGTTTTCAAAAATTGATCAACCGTTAGATATTTTGATTAATAATGCTTCGATTTCTGAAAACAAATTATTTGATGAAATTACTGAATTGGATTGGGATCAGATAAATACAATAAACTTGAAAGCATATTTTTTGTTGGCACAAAAAGTTTATCCCGGGATGGTCAAACAAAAGTCGGGCTGTATTATTAATATCAGTTCAATTTGGGGTGTGACGGGCGCAGCTTGTGAAGTTCATTATTCAACGACCAAGGCAGGGATTATCGGATTAACAAAAGCTTTAGCCAAAGAATTGGCACCGTCTAATGTAAGAGTTAATGCAATTGCTCCCGGAGCAATTGACACGGATATGTTAAATGAATATTCGACAGTAGAGATTGAAGAATTGATTCAAGAAATACCTTTGTTGCGTTTGGGAAGACCGGAAGAGATAGCTCAAACAGCATTATTTTTGGCTGAGCAGGAATACATAACAGGCGAAGTGATTAATGTTAACGGAGGACTTTGGATTTAGATTGTGTCGTCATTTATTGTCAAATGATTTTTAATAACATCAAATGATTTTTAATAACATCATTCTGTCAAAGGAGAACTTTAGATTTTTTGTGGCAGCATAATTGTTCAGAGTAACACAGACGACAGTTTGTATATCTGGAATTTATTATGATATAAAAGAGAGAATGGTTGAGATAATAGAGATAATAGTTAGATTGGAAATATATAAAAATGCAATCTCAAAAAGATTACTATAGCTTTGTAAATCCTTATTTGGAAAAATATGATTATGATTCCTTAGAATTCCGCCATGATTATCATTTTTCCGGAACCTTAGGCTTTGTATATAAAAAAAATAGAACAGTATTTAGAGTATGGTCGCCGGTTGTTAAAAACGTAGAGATTCTCAGTTATGGATTTTGGTCAGAAGATTATAAAATTCCTGTTGAACCGGCAGCAATCTGGCCGATGGAATATATAAAACAAGGTGTCTGGCATTTAAAAATTGATACTGACCTCCATTTAATGATTTATCGTTTGCGTGTCACTTATGATAATGGTGAGCAGAGAACCTGCAATGATCCTTATAGTATTGCTACAACGGTTAATAGCAGTCATTCAGTTGTATTAGATTTAGATCGGACACAACCTGAAAACTGGAATCAACGCAGAATGGATTTCACCAGATCGGTTGATGCAATTATCTATGAAATGAGTATTCGTGATTTTACAATTTATCCCGAAACAGATATAGAACATAAAGGTAAATATCTGGGATTAACGGAAACCGGTCGAACCAACCGGGACGGTTTGCCTGTCGGTCTTGATTATCTGACTTCTCTTGGCATAACTCATGTTCAATTGATGCCTTTTTATGATTTCGAAACTGTTAATGAAGAACATCCTTCGATTGAATATAATTGGGGTTACGATCCTGCCAATTATAATGTGCCGGACGGTTCATTTGCGACTGATCCGTACAATCCGCTAACCAGAATTCGTGAAGTAAAAGAGATGGTTCAGGCTCTGCACGACAAAGGTATTCGAGTGATTATGGATGTGGTTTACAATCATGTTTATGATGTTGCGGCCCATCCTTTTACGGTTTTGGTTCCGGGATATTATTTTCGTCATACGGCAGACGGTAAACTGGCAAATGGAACTTTTTGCGGCAATGAAATAGCAAGCGAAAGAAGTATGGTCAGTAAATATATTACGGACAGCGTTTTATATTGGGCACGCGAGTATAATTTAGACGGTTTCAGATTCGATCTTTTAGGTATTCTTGATGTATTTACTGTGCGGACTATTCGTGAGCAGTTGGATGAAATTGATCCCTCGATTATTATGCTCGGTGAAGGATGGAATCTGGGTGATGTATTGCCGGAAGTGTTGCGTACAACAGCAGCCCGTTCGCATATGTTTCGCGGTATCGGTTTCTTTAACGATCAATTTCGCAACTCGATCCGCGGTAACGTATTTGATAAATACAAGAAAGGATTTGCTGCCGGAGGTGAAACTGATTCCGATTTTCTCAACTATGCTCTGCTGGCTGAACGTTATTTCAGACCGGGTCAAATGGTTCAATATGCTGCAGCACATGACAATTATACTTTATTTGATCAAATTGCTTCTTCTTTACCGATGCGAAGCTTTGAAGAATATGAACGCAGACAAAACTTGGCAAACAGTATGGTTTTGCTCTCCCAAGGTGTGGCATTTATCCATTCAGGACAAGAATTTATGCGTACAAAATTCGGTAATCCGAATAGCTATAATTCGCCGGATTCTGTCAATCAAATAGTCTGGTCTGAAACAAATCGCTATTCAGTCGATTATTTTCGTGCTTTAGTCAAATTCCGCAAGGAACATCAGGTTTTCCACTATCGTACATTCAATGAGATTCTGAAAAATGTTCAAGTAGATTTTCTGTCGGACCATTTAATAAAAATGCGTATCCACAGTGAAAACTCTCACAATGTTGATTTTTGGGTATTCTTTAATTCCTACGAAGGCTTCAGTTCGACCTTGATTGATGCCGGGATCTATAAAATTTATTTTGCGGATAATGGATACTTTGTAGAGGAACCGAGAATTCTGGAATTGGAGGAAGGCAGCAATAGGATTAACATCAGTCCGCTCTCAACTTTAGTCATGGAAAAAATCAATGATTATTCGGCACCCGATACTGATATCGAGGTAAATTAAGGTCCGCATAACCCCTAATAAGGCACCTAAACGTGACATAATAATCAAGTGAATAATAATTGTTGCTAAATATGTTAGATAATAAACAAGGAAACTTGGTTATTCTATGATACTTTTAGATATCTATAATCTATAGTAGACAAATTAGCATTTGCATAAATTAAACTTGATATTTAGTTAAATTTAACTAAATATTGAATTTCTCTTGATTTATGGTTTGTTTTTCGTAATAATCAAAATAATTAGACCCCAATAAGCATATAGTCTAGTTTATTAAATTAAAAATTTTATTAGTGGAAGAACCATTGATTATCAACAAGTAGAAAGAGATTAAAGGTAATAGATGAAAATTACGGCTAAAGACATCGCAAAGAAACTTGGTATTTCTGCTTCTTCTGTTTCTTTAGCTTTGAATGACCGACCTGGTGTTAGTGTTAAAACACGTGAAATGGTGTTGGCTGAAGCTGCCCGGCTAGGTTATTCATTTAAGCAACAGAATTCTTTAAGTACAAATCGAAATATTCGCTATGTTATTTTTCTAAAAGATGGCGATATTGTAAAAGAAACCTCATTTCATTCTATTGTTCTACAAGGGATTGAGGAAAAAGCAAAAAAAATGAATTACAATGTTCTTATTACGTACTTTTATTCTTCAGAAAAATGGGAAGAACAATTAAATGCAATTTGTGAAGATGTTGACGGTTTGATTATCTTAGCTACTGAAATGGAGGAACAAGACCTTGAAAAAGCTTATCGCAATGGTCTTGGCAGACATAATATCCCAATTGTTCTAGTAGATAATGCAACGAATGCTTATAAAATTGATTGTGTTGTAGCAGATAGTGTACAGGGAGCTTGTTTAGGAACGACCTATCTACTAAAAAAAGGGCATCCTGATGTAGGCTATCTTAAATCTACAAACAGAATTGCAAACTTTGATCAACGTGAAAAAGGAGTTCTTAAAGCTCGTCGTGAATGGGGAATAAGTGAGGTGAAACCATTACAAGTAATTAATGTGTCCACTGCATCAGAACGAGCTTTTGAAGATATGTTAAATTGGCTAAATGCAGGTGGTAAGCCGGTTTCTGCATTTTTTGCTGATAATGATATTATTGCTGCTGCATGTATAAGAGCTTTGAAAACCAAAGGCTATAAGGTTCCAGAAGATGTATCGATTGTAGGTTATGATGATATGCCTATCTGTACAATGGTATCTCCAACTTTAACGACGATTAGAGTTATGATAACTCAATTAGGAGAAGTAGCAATGATGATCTTGAATAAAAGGATAAATAATCCTGAATCTTTAACAGATGATTTTTCAGATGTTTGTCGAGTTACAATTCCAACAAGATTAATTAAACGTGATAGTGTTAACGATTATTATAAATAGTTATTGGTAATTTTAAATTGCTAAATTATTAAACTATTCTTTATTATTGAAAAGTTTTTTCAAGATTATTCAAAAATTCAGTTAAATAATTTAAAAATGTCACGCAAATTTTCTGCTTGATTCTATGATATGTGTGGTGAAAATTCATTGCATAATCATAACAGCAGAAAATACGCCTATTTTGATGAGATTAATTTAAGGTAATCAGCCTTAAATGTGGTTAGAATTAAGTATTGAAGATTAAGCAATTTAAAAGGAATTACTTAATTACTCTTCAATCTGAGAAATTTCTTCAAGTTATTTGAAAATAAATTAAATAATTTAGTAAATCAATACAATTATTTAGTGACAATATTGGCTGAATCATACAATTTCATTTAGATACACATGGATTTTATTGACATTATTTATGATAATTCTTATAAATAAATAGAGTTATACAAAATATATTTGTTGTTATAAACAAAAATTTATATAAATTAATTTAGTAAAATCATATACATTATTTATTGAAAGGGAAAAAAATGAGGATTATTAAGAAAAAAATTAATAGTTTACCTAATCAAATTAAAAAAATTAATGAAAGAGAATTGCCGAGAATTACAGCAGAAGATTATCAGCGAAGAATAAATGCATTAATCAATCTAGGCAATGGGAAATATACAGATTATATTATTTATGGTGATCGTGAGCATTTTTCAAATATTGAATATTTTACTGGTATTGATCCAAGGTTTGAGGAAGCTTTATTGTTGATATCTGCTGAGAAGATACCGACCTTAATTGTTGGTGATGAAGGAATTGATTATTCAAAAAGGATTCCATATGAAATAAATGATATTGTTTTTCATGGATTTAGCTTGCCTCGACAACCCAGGCCTACTAAGACTATCTTGCGGGATATCCTTTCTGAAGCTGGTTTAAACAAGAAATCAAAAGTAGCAGTTATAGGTTGGAAATGGTTTGATAGCAGAGATTTTGCTACGGATGAAGAGCAATTTGATTTACCACTTTTTATATACAATGAATTAATTCATGTCTGTTCAGAAAATAATTTGTTCAACGGAACCTATTTGCTTCAAGATAACGAAATAGGTTTACGTACAAATCTATGTGCGAAAGAATTGATTTTAACAGAAGTATCAGGTACCAAATGTTCTAATGCTGTACATAGAGTTTTGAAAAATTTAAGTGAAGGTATTACAGAACTTGAAGCATCAAAGCACTTAATGATAGATGGCGATCCACTGTCAGTTCATTCTAACGTCAATTTTAATAAAAATTACTTTTATGCAATTGCAAGTCCAATGCCGGACAATAAATTAAAAATAGGAGATGTTGTTGGTGTTGGTATGGCGTATAGACGATCTTTATGTCACAAGGTAGGTTTATTTGTTGAAGATGAAAGTCAACTTGAACCAAAACGTCGAGATAATGTTAAAAAGATTTTTGAAAAATATTTTGCTTCCATGAAAACTTGGTATGAATCTGTAAAAATCGGTGTTACCGGTATGGAAGTTTATGAATCTGTTGTTGCAGTTATGGGTGAACCGATTGATTTTGGAGTGAAACTTAACTTGGGTCATGGCATTCATACTGATGAATGGCTGAATACGCCTTTTTATAAAAACTCAAATGAAAAACTACATTCAGGCATGGCAATCCAGTGTGATTTTACAGCAGCTTTTAAAGATCTAAATATAGGTGTTCATGCTGAAGACGGAATAATTATCGCAGATCAAAAGTTGCAAAATGAAATTAAACAGTTATCTCCTGAATCATACGAAAGAATGTTGGCCAGACGTGAATTTATGAAAAATGAATTAGGTATTTATCTTGCTGATGAAATACTGCCAACATCTGATCTTTCTGGAATGG
The DNA here is from genome assembly GCA_012518795.1 of Clostridiaceae bacterium. GTDB lineage: Bacteria > Bacillota > Clostridia > Saccharofermentanales > DTU023 > UBA5436. Next base: position 49,407 of record JAAYRL010000051.1, on the reverse strand, counting down.
TATTTCCTTTTGTGGGTAATTTAGGTTATGTAATGGCGTTTGTTGAACATTAATTAGTAAGAGGAGTAAATAATGAAAGAGTATTATCCAAATATTCCAAAGATTGAGTACGAAGGTCCTGCTTCTAAGAATATATTGGCATTTAAACACTATAACAAAGATGAAAAAGTCATGGGAAAACGCATGTCAGAGCATTTGAAATTTGCTTTTGCTTTTTGGCATGGAATGAATTATGACGGTACAGATATGTTCGGAGGCGGAACATATGATCGTACATTCGGACAAAAAGAGTCGAGAGAAAAAGCAAAAGCTAGAATAAATGCTGCTTTTGAATTGATGCAAAAAACAGGGTTTGAATATTTTTGCTTTCATGATGTGGATATTTGTGAACCTAGTGCTAATTTGGCTGAGTTAAAAACAAATTTATTATACATAACAGATTATATTAAAGAACATATGGCAAAAACTGGAATTAAATTGGCTTGGGGAACTGCGAATCTGTTTGGTGCAGCAAGATACCAACATGGTGCAGCGACCTCACCTTATGTTGAAAGTTATGCTGCAGCGGCTTGCCAAGTAAAAAATGCACTAGATGCAACAATAAAAATGGGAGGTATAGGTTACACTTTTTGGGGTGGAAGAGAAGGTTACGATACGTTATTAAACACTAATATGGAATTTGAACTTGATAATTTGGCTAGATTTTATCGTATGGTGATAGATTATGGTCGTTCCAATGGATTCAAAGGTACATTTTATATTGAACCTAAACCCAAAGAACCAACAATGCATCAGTATGATTTTGATGTGAGCACCTCTATTGCTTTTATACAAAAATATGGCTTTGAAAGCGATATAAAACTTAATATTGAAGGCAATCATGCGAGTTTAGCAGGACATACATTCGAACATGAAATTCGTGTTGCCAGAATTAATGGATTGTTAGGTTCAATTGATGCAAATCATGCTGAAACTTTAGTTGGTTGGGATACTGATGAGTTCCCCAAAGATGTAAAATCTACAGCACTGGTTATGTATGAAATATTGAAAAATAATGGTTTACAATATGGCGTCATCAATTTTGATTCAAAATTACGTCGACCGTCGAGTGATGAATTAGATAATGCGATTGGTTTTATTGTTGGGATGGACACTTTTGCCTTAGGTCTAAAACTAGCAGCAAAAATAATTGAGGATGGAAGAATAGATGAATTTGTTCGTAATAGATATTCCGGATTTAATGCCGGAATAGGTGAGAAAATAGTAAAAGGGGAGACAAATTTAGAAGAATTGGAAGAGTACGCACTTTCCTTAGAAGAAAAGCGATTACCTTCAGGTCGTCAGGAATACTTAAATGGAATAATTAATGAGTTAATGTTTTCTTAATTGTTAATTAAGAATAATAAAAACATAGAAGGAGAAAAAAAATGTTAAAGAGAAGAAAAATGTTAAGATTGTTTTCCTTAATACTGATTTCAATAATGCTTATTTTATTAATCGGTTGCGGAAATAATGACAAAAAAGAAGTTTCAGATCCAGAAGATGGAATTGAAACTCAAGAAGAAGTACCAGAAAAAGATGAAACTCCGGAAGAAGCTGATAAAACAACTGATGATATTAGTAAGATAGGTATTTCAATGCCAACAAAAAGTTTACAACGTTGGAATCAAGATGGCAGTTATATGCAAGAAATGTTAACAGAAGCAGGATATGAAGTTGATCTGCAATATGCCGGTGATAATGATATTTCATTACAGGTTTCACAAGTAGAAAACATGATAACGAGTGGCTGTGATGTTTTAGTAATAACGGCAATTGATGCATCATCATTATCTGAGGTACTAAAATCAGCGGAAGAAAAGAATATTCATGTAATTGCTTATGATAGGCTGATATTAAATACAGATGCACTATCATATTATGTCACATTCGATAACGAAGTAGTTGGTGAATTACAAGCACAATATATCGTAGATGCTTTGGATCTAGATGAATCAGACGAGCCACATAACATAGAACTTGTTGCAGGTGCACCAGATGATAATACGGCTAACTTTTTTTGGACTGGCAGTATGAGAGTGTTAGAACCTTATTTAGAATCTGGTCAACTCATCGTACCTTCGGGACAAACAGCTCAGGAGCAAGCCGCAACAATAGAGTATAGTATGGAAGAATCTCAAAAACGTATGGAGAATTTAATTTCTGCTCAGGGATATGGTTCAGAAGGAACAGAATTATCTGCAGTATTAGCAGTAAATGATTCTACAGCAAATGGCGTTACTAATGCATTGATAGCTGCGGGACTAACAGCAGAAAATTTCCCGGTGATTACCGGCCAAGATTGTGATATAGCTTCAATGAAAAACATTTTAAATGGAACTCAATCTATGTCAGTATTTAAAGATACTAGAGACTCATCTGCAAGAGTAGTAAAAATGGTCGAAAGTATAGCAAGTGGACAAGAGGTGGAGGTTAATGATACCGAAACCTATGATAATGGGAACGGAATCGTGCCTGCATACTTGTGTGATCCAGTATCTTGTACTATTGATAACTACGAAGAATTATTAATTGAAAGTGGATATTATACATATGATGACTTAGATGTTGAACCATAAAACCATCAAAATGTACAAAATGAAAACACACGCAAGTTAAATAATATTAAGTAAAGTTTGTTTTATTAAGGTGGTAATTACCACCTTAATAAAATATTTTAGATAATCAAGGAAAAAATGGAAAACAAAATCCTAGTAATGAAAAATATTACGAAAAAATTCCCGGGTGTAATAGCATTGCAAGATGTTAACTTAGAAGTTACAAGGGGAGATATACATGCAATTGTTGGAGAAAATGGTGCCGGTAAATCTACACTAATGAATGTTTTAAGTGGATTGCATCCCTATGGAACATATGAAGGTGAATTTTTTTACAATAAAGAAAAGTGTAAATTTGAAAGCATAAATGACAGTGAAAACAAAGGCATAGTATTTATTCATCAAGAATTAGCTTTGATTCCACAGTTATCAATAGCTGAAAATATGTTTTTAGGGAATGAACAAGGCTCTTTGTTCAATATTGATTGGGATAAAACCTATGTAGAAAGTGAAAACTTTTTAAAAAAAGTTGGTCTAAATGTTTCTGCGAAAAGCTTAATTCAAGATTTGAGTGTAGGGCAGCAACAACTGGTTGAGTTAGCAAAAGCTTTGGCAAAAAATGTTCAACTATTAATTTTAGATGAACCAACGGCTGCGTTGAATGATGAAGATTCACAAAATTTGTTGAAATTAATCTTAGATTTAAAACAACAAGGAATTACTTCTATTTTAATATCACATAAATTAAATGAAATTGAACAAGTTGCAGATACATTAACTATTCTGAGAGATGGCTCTACAATAGAAACTTTAAAAAAGGGGATTGATGATATCTCAGAACCTAGAATCGTAAAAGGTATGGTAGGTAGAGAACTATCTGATAGATTTCCTAACAGATCTGTAGATATAGGAAATGAAGTTTTATCCGTAAAGAATTGGACTGTTTATCATCCGGTTTTATCAAAAAGGAAAATATGCGACAACATCAACATGAATGTTCGTGAAGGAGAAATTGTAGGAATTAGCGGATTAATGGGTTCCGGACGAACTGAATTTGCTATGAGTTTATTTGGAAAAAGTTATGGAAAAAACATATCCGGTAATTTGTTTATTGATGGGAAAGAAGTAGTTTTAAACAATGTAAAAGATGCAATTAATAATGGTTTGGCATATGTAACAGAAGATCGGAAAGGTAAAGGTTTATTACTAGATGAAACTATTAAACATAATATAAGCTTAACAAATTTAAAAAGCATTAGTAAAAATTCGATTATAGATGCAGATGCGGAAGTAGAGATTGCAGAAGAGTATAGAAGTAAATTAAATATTCGCTCTACGGGTATAGACCAGCATATAAATGTATTGTCAGGTGGAAATCAACAAAAAGTACTTCTTAGTAAATGGTTGTTTATTGAACCAACAATACTTATTTTGGATGAACCAACGAGAGGAATAGATGTTGGTGCAAAATATGAGATTTATACTCTGATAAATGAAATGGTGGAACAAAAGAAAAGTATTATTTTGATTTCAAGTGATATGTCTGAATTACTAGGAATGTGTGATCGTATTTATGTTATGAATCAGGGGAGATTTGTAGCTGAGCATGAGAATATAAATCTAAGTCAAGAGATGATAATGTCAAGTATTTTAAGGTCAGATAAAGGAGTATTGTAGAGATGGAAAAAATTAAGCAAGTTATACGAAAGAACACAATGTTATTAATTTTAATTATTGTAACTTTAATATTTCAATTCCTTATAACTAGAAGTGGAAGCAGTTCTCTATTTACTCCGGCAAATATTACTAACTTGATAAGTCAGAATGCTTACGTAGTAATTCTATCTACCGGAATGCTCTTATGTATTCTTACCGGAGGCAATGTTGATTTATCTACAGGAAGTATGGTTGCTTTAGTAGGTGCACTTGCTGGTACGTTGATTGTAAGACAAGGTCTTAATATACACTTGTCTATATTCCTATGCCTAATTGTTGGGATTCTTTTAGGAGCATGGCAAGGATTTTGGATAGCATATGTCAATGTACCGGCTTTTATAGCTACCTTGGCTGGTATGCTTACATTTAGAGGATTTGCATGGATAATATTGGATGGTTTAACAATATCTCCTTTTCCGCAATCCTACTTGAAATATTTCAACAGTTTTATACCAAGTAATCCGGAAATAAGATTCGTATTTACGCTTACAGTAGGCATACTGTTAAGTGTTACTATATTTGTAGTTTCATTAGTTTTCAGATTACGTAAGAAAAGTATAGGCTATAAAATAATTTCGTTTTCGTCGTTTATTGTTAGAAAAATTTTAATTTCGCTTGTGATTATTGGGGCTTCAATTTTATTAGGAAAAGATAAAGGCATTCCGGCAATATTGATTATTTTGTCTATTATAGTTTTTGTATATCACTATTTTACATCAAGAACAGTTTATGGAAGACATCTATATGCAGTTGGTGGAAACTACCAGGCGGCTGCTTTATCTGGAGTAAATACCAAAGGAATTACATTCTTAGCTTACACAAATATGGGTTTTTTATCTGCTATAACAGCATTGGTTTCAGTAGCACGATTCAACTCAGCGGCACCTTCTGCAGGGAGCAGTTATGAAATGGACGCAATTGCGGCTTGTTACATAGGTGGTGCTTCAGCGTATGGAGGAATAGGAACGGTAAGAGGAGCTGTTATAGGTGGTGTTTTCATGGGAATACTCAACAACGGGATGTCTATACTTGGTATAGATGCTAATTGGCAAATGGCAGTTAAAGGTTTTGTTCTTTTAGCAGCTGTGATTTTTGACGTAGTTTCAAAAAACAGAGTACAAGTTGAATCATGATTACTTTTATTAAAATCATGTTTTGCAATAAAAACCTCAATATCCTGATTTAGAACAATATCTTGTTATATTGTTTTCTAAATTAGGAAATACTGTTGGTAAAAACTAAAAATATAGAAAGAATAATATAAGAATACATGAAATCAAAATTAAGACATTCTAACATTAAATGCTGACCTGTTTTTTTCCTGCTACAATATATTTAGTACAAAACGACTCTCCCTTGTCTTGTATTTTTCAATAATATTGTACTGTCAATTATCTTTCGTGTGATCAGGAGCGAACCAAAAAGTCTTTTCTTGATATTGTTAAATACCCTGAATTTGGTGGCTGGAAACATTTTGTTGAAAGACAATGGTCAGTAAATATATTACGGACAGTGTTCTATGTTGGGCACGCGAATAGAATTTAAACGATTTCAGATTTGATTTTTGGGTATTCTTTAATTCCTACGAAGGCTTCAGTTCGACCTTGATTGATGCCGGAACCTATAAAATTTATTTTGCGGATAATGGATACTTTGTAGATGAACCGAGAATTCTGGAATTGGAAGAAGGCAGCAATAGGATTAACATCAGTCCGCTCTCAACTTTAGTCATGGAAAAAATCAATGATTATTCGGCACCCGAAGCGGATAACAATTTCTTTTTACTTTAGTTAGTTTTCATGATAAATTTTTCAAGATCAGGCAGAAGTTGCTGAGCCTGACGATAGCCTTGTTGATAATTGGCTTCTAAAGCAGCCAAATCTCGACAGCTGCTATTTATTGGCATTTTTTCCGGATAGATTAAAAAAGCCTGACCGGATTTTTCCAATGCTGAAAGTTCATCCAGAGTTTTATTATAATTAAGATGGCGCTGATCAAGCAGATTTAACAATTTTGGATAATGTCTTAAATAAAAACGCAGTAAGGGTCGATGCGATTGTATGGTTTTTCGATAATTCTTTTCACGAGTCAATACGACAACAAAACGGGTCATACCGTCATTTTTTGCAGTTTCCAGCTCTATACCGTTTTGTAAACCGCCGTCATAATAAATTTTTCCATCAATTTTTAAAGGTGGCATCAAAATGGGCAGAGTGGACGAAGCCCTTACCACTTGAACCAAATCTTCAAGTTTAGTGAGCCGGATTTTATCCCAGAATTGCGGTAAAGCTGAATTCGCTTCGATTGCACTGATTTTCATGCGAGCCGGATTAGCATTAAAAGTTGAGATGTCAAAGGGCAAAACACTGTGACAGGTTTCTTCATAAATCCACTTAGCGTTAAAGAAACCATTACCTTTTATAAAATGTTTCCAGCCACCAAATTCAGGGTATTTAACAATGTCAATAAAAGATTCTTTGGCACGTTTCGGATCACGCGAAAGATAGTTGACAGTACAAGAAGCTCCGGCCGAAACTCCGCAAACATAATCGAAATAATATTTTTCTTCTAACAATACATTGAGTACACCGGAGCTGAAACTGGCACGCATGCCACCTCCCTCAAATATTAACGCTATATCGTGGATGTTGTTTTTAAGTTTTTCCATAAACATTTGTTACAATTAATATCTTTCTGAGCATTTGTTCTAACAAGATAGCAAACAAAACAAGAAACGAATTATTTTAATATTTTAAAATTGAGAAATATTATTTGCATTATTTTTCTAAATGCTCAACAATATCGCAAATGAAATCTGCAACGATCCCGGCGGTTTTTTTGCCTGTGTCAATTACGTCCTGGCCAGACTGCAAATCAGCGGTGACACCGGCTGCCATGTTTGTAATCATTGATAATCCCAGAACATCTATACCACAATGAGCCGCAGTTAATGTTTCGGTAACAGTAGACATACCGACCGCATCACCGCCTAAAATACGAATAGCTCGAATTTCCGCCGGAGTCTCGAAATTCGGTCCGGGGCAGAAGTAGTAAACTCCTTGTTGCAGGATATCTTCTAAGTTCAAAGCCTTGGCTCTGCTTCTTGCTAAATCAAGTAATTGCGGCTTGTAAATATATGTGCAATCAAAAAAACGAGGACCGAACTCATCTATGTTAGGACCGCGCATCGGACTATAACCGTTTAATTTAATGTGATCTTCAATCAACATTATGTCGCCGACGGAATAATCAAGATTAACAGCACCTGCGGCATTAGTCACGATTAATGCTTTAACTCCCAATAACTTCATGATTCTGATCGGACCGGCAAGTTGCTCATAGCTGTAACCTTCATAATGATGGAAACGACCGGAAGCAATCATTACCGATTGTTGTCCGATATTTCCGAAAACATATTCACCCTTATGTGCAGGAGCAGTGGAGCGAAGCATATTAGGAATATCTTTATATGATATTGTGATTTTATTTTCAACTCGCTCGGCAACTCCACCTAAAGCTGAGCCCAGAATAATTGCAATTTTAGGACGTTCAGTAATATGTTTTAGGATATAATCGGCACTTTTTTGATAGTATTCAAGGTTAAATTTTTCCATTGTTTCCTCCGATAAGTTTTCATTAGCATATAAGCTTGAGGGATGAGAACAAAACAGTTTTCCTACAATTGATAACTTCATTTAGATGATTTGAATCAATATAATTTATTATAGGGTATAATTAATTTGGCTTAAACCATAATATTTAGAATATATTTTGAGGTAATAGCATGAAAAAAGCAAAAAAATATTTAGTGATGCTGTTTAGTATTATTTTCATCATTATAAATACGAGCGGTTGTGCAAAGCTCATCGATGATTTGGAGGAACTAGGCAAAGCTCTTGAGGCGATAACATCTTTTGAAACATCGGAAACAACAATTGAAACTACAACAACCAAAGAATCGACAAAAACAACACTAGAAACGATAAAAGAAGATTCGGGAAAAGAGACCGTTTTTGTACCCAATATACGAGGTACAGCAGAACCTCAAGAATCAACTTCACTCGCAACTGAAGTGACAACAGACACTACGACAGAGACAACTGATCAAAGAGAAGGTTTGTTAAAAGCGGAGAGTTTTACCAGAGAAGATATTATTGCCAATGGACCGTTATATGATCGACGCGATCAGTTCGATCCGCAATTTATTGAAGATGCTTTAGAATATTTCCCGGAAATAGCCGGAGGAAATGAATTTGATCCTTTAGTACCGGAAGTATTAAACCGTTGGGATACAAGGATACCGATTAGAATTGGTACTTTTGGCGAGCCGACCTCAGATGATTTTGCCAGACTAGATCTGATCATTCCTGCAGTTGAAACGCTGACCGGTCTTGAAATTCAATATGCGGAAGCAGGATCTGTCGATTATAATTTTGAATTTCATATTGCACCGCTGGATGATTTTGATGACATTTTCGAAGGATATTATGTTGAGAACAACTGGGGTTTTGTGGTGCATTGGCATGATGAATACGGATACAATTATTATGCCCGCATGGCGGTATCTAATGATTATCCGGATCGTGAAGGAATGAACCATCTGATTATGGAAGAATTTATTCAAGCTCTGGGTTTACCTAATGATTCCTATCGTTATGAAGACAGTTTATTTCAGCAGAATTGGACAACGACTCAAGAGCTGATGCCGATTGACTGGTTGCTTTTAGAATTTGTCTATCGGCCTGAATTAACACCAAACATGAGTGTATATGAATGTGTTGACATTTTACGTGAAGTGTACTTGAATTAGTGCGATATAAGATAAACTTCTATGATTGAACATATTTTGCAAATTATTGATTTGACTGATCAAGGTGATGGTCTGGCAAAAACTGCACAAGGACAAGTTGTTTTTGTTCCGTATTCAGTTCCCGGAGATGTAATTAAAGCTGAACTTTTGCCACTGAAAAAGAATATTTGGCAGGCAAAAAATGTAGCTATCGTTGAAAAATCAGTAAACCGACAAAGTGCTCCTTGCCCGTATTTTTATGATCCATTGCTTGATTCGGTTAAAGCGGATTCTTCAACTGTTTTATCGAGAAATTCAGGTTGTGGCGGTTGCCAGGTACAAGCATTAAATTATGCTGATTTGATTTCGGTGAAAGAGAACATTTTGTGCAGTCAATTGGAACGAATTGCTCAGCTCAATTTAACTGAAATTGATTTCAAATCAATCATCGGCATGCATAATCCCCGGCATTATCGCAACAATGTTCAATTGAAAGTTAGTTATAATACAACAACCAAACAATATGAATTCGGCTTTTATGCACAAAAATCTAACGATATCATTGTGCACAAGCAATGCTTAATTTCGCAAACTACGGACCAAATTATTAAACAAACAATCAATCAAAAATTATCACAAGCAGAACCGGAATTGCAGAAATATTTAATTGAATTTTGGGATGAATTAATCATTCGTACAGGTGAGAATAGTAAAGAAGTTCTAATTGCATTCAGCTTTACTAATATTGATAAGTCTTTATTAAAAGCTGAATTCAAGTTGATTTGGCAAGAAATCTTTGATGCGATAAATTCGGAATTGTCCGGATTGTCTGAAAACTATACTTTGCAAAGCTTGTGGTTACTAGATCAAGAAAACAGTCAGAATGATCAACATCTTTTAGGTGAAGAATATTTTACCGAAATTATCTTAGAGAAACATTTTCAAATTTATCCACGCTCTTTTTTCCAAGTCAACACCAAACAAACTGAAGTAATGTTTCGTATAATACGTGAATTTGTGATTGATGCTTTGAAAAGCTCAAATAATTATCTGAATAATTTTTATGATCGACAAGAAAATAATAATTTGAATATAAAATCCGGGACTTTATATGATCTATATTGCGGAACAGGAACAATCGGTATAATTTTATCTGACCTGTTCAAGGAGATAAAAGGCGTTGAAAGTTTTCCAAGTTCAGTCCAAAATGCCAAACAGAATGCGATATTAAATTCAATCACCAATGCCGAATATTACCTCGATAAAGCAGAAGAATGGCTCAAACAGCAACAAATATCGGAACAGGATTTTATCATTGTAGATCCGCCACGCAAAGGATTAGACAAAGCCTTGATTAAGACTTTGAACCAAAGTAAAGCATCTAATCTGATTTATGTGTCCTGTCATCCGGGGACTCTGGCACGTGACCTTAAACTGCTCAAAGATAAATGGCAAATCAAAATCATTCAACCGATTGACATGTTTCCCTGGACAATGCATGTTGAATGCATAGTGTTGATGTCACGATTGAATGGTTAAAGGGTTGTATGGTTAAATTAGTTTTTCATATTCTTGTGCTCCATAGAAAAAGCGCAGTATATATACAGTGCGTTCTGATTCTGCGATTCTGTAAACCATAATATAATTCTTAATGACTGCACGCCGATAGCCCATATCTCGTAGCCTGGAATTGTTGCATCGTTCAAACATCATAGGCATTGTTTCCAAGTTTTTATAACAGTCATCTATTGTATCCAAAAGGGAAGTGGCTGCAGTTGGGTTGCAAAGTTCTTCGGAAATATATCTTGTGATATTTGCCAAATCATGCATCGCCAGATTGGTAACAGAAATATTATAGTTCATACTTCCGTCTCATCTCTGCAAGGGAAATACGGGCATCAGACACCTTACCGGTCTTGACTTCATTTTCTGCGGCGGACAGTTTGTCATAAATATCCAGCATCAGAAGTTTTTCTCTATAAACCTTCATGCTCATAATGACCATATCACCATAGCCGTTTTTTGTAATATAAATCGGTTCTTCAGATTCGTTGCATAGTTGAGAAATAGCGGAGGTATCTTTCAGGTCGCGGATTGGAATAATACGTGGCATAATGTCAACTCCTTTCGTGACATTATTATACCACAATTATGTCATTGATAAAATAATCTTATTAAAGTTGAATTGTGTACTTGTTTCGAGTAAAAACGAGGGTCTAGTTGACAGAATGAAAACGAACAAGGTAGAGTTGATAGGACAATTTTCCCTGAAACAGGAGGAAAGTCAATGATTCTATACTTTACAGGAACGGGTAATAGTGAGTATGTTGCCAACAGAATATCTTATGAAATCGAAGAAGAAGCCAATAATCTTTTCCAAAGAATAAGAGATAACGATTATTCTGAATTGCATTCCGAGAAGCCGTGGATTGTGGTTACTCCAACATACGCTTGGAGAATACCGCGTATTTTAGAAAAATTGCTGGAACAAACGGTGTTGTCCGGGAGCAGGGAAATTTACTTTGTAATGACCTGCGGAGACAGCATCGGTAATGCCGGAAAATATCTGAAAGCACTCTGTTCAAAAATACAGATGAATTATTTAGGCTGTTATAGGATTATTATGCCTGAAAACTACATTGCAATGTTTTCTACTCCGACAAAGGACGAAGCAATTTCTATTATTGCAAAAGCAGAAGCAGAGATAGACAAAGCGATTGAATTTATTAAATCGGGAAGAAATTTTCCTGAACCGCAGCTCTCCTTAATTGATAAAATGAGTAGCGGAATTGTAAATAACCTGTTTTATCCTCTTTTCGTACACGCCAAAAAATTCTATGTGACTGAAACCTGTATTTCCTGTGGCTTGTGTGAAAAGGTCTGTCCTCTTAATAATATTCAACTTATAGACGGCAAGCCAAGCTGGTCGGATAACTGCACACATTGTATGGCTTGTATTTGCCGCTGTCCCAAGGAAGCGATTGAATACGGCCAACACAGCAAAGGACTTCCTAGATATACTTTTCCTAAATAGAAAGAATCACATTACCAATACCGCATAGAAATGGATTTTGGTTTAGTGGTGTCTCGGAGCATGTAGAGTGTATAATATGGATACAAAACTATAAACAATATTGAATTATCAGAAAAAGCATTGAGGCTTTACAACTAACATTGGAGATATATATGAATAAGAAAACGAATATAATCAGGATGATACTCTTAAGCATTAGTTTAATTTTATTATTAAATATTGTGGCTTGTGCGAAGAAAAATGACTCAAGTAGTTCAGCTTCGAAAGAAAACGACAAGCAAGAAAATGCTGATAATAATACCGAAGATTCTGAAGATCCTGGAGATTCAGAAGATAAAGATTCCAAGCCAACAGATTCGAATCAGACGCAAGATGATACCAGACAAGCCAACAAGAATGTTAAGGATACAAGTACCGATTTAATGGCTGATGTAAAAGCGCAAGATGTTCAACCCGATAGCGACTTGCCAAAAGCGGATTTCATGCAAAAATTCTCAGTTGAAATGTTGCAAAACTTGGTAAAAGATTCAGAAGAGAATGTTCTGTTTTCGCCCTTATCGATTTATTACGCTTTAGGAATGACCCAAAATGCAGCGGCCAATAATACTTTGCAACAAATGACAGATGTATTGCACAGTGATCCTGCTACTTTGAATCAATATCTGTTTTCCTATAATTCTCTGTTGCAACAGCAAGATGAAAAGGTGAAACTAAATTTAGCGAATTCAATTTGGTTCAATGAAGAAAAAGCAGACAGAATTCAGGTAAAACCTGATTTTCTCCAAACAAATGCCGATTATTATAGTGCAGCTTTACGTGAGCTTAAATTTGATGATGCCGCAAAAGACATAATTAATGCATGGGTCAATCAGAATACCAACGAGATGATTCCGGAAATAATTGATAAGATTCCGGAAGATGCTGTAATGTATTTGATTAATGCCTTAGCATTTGAAGGTGAATGGCAAGTCAAATATGAAGAGGAAGACATTGAGCAGGGTTATTTCTATCCGAGTGAAAATACATACCAAGAAGTCCAGATGATGAATTCGGAAGAAAATTATTATCTGGCAGACGAATATGCTCAAGGTTTCTTAAAGCCCTATAAAAATCCGCGCTATGCATTCATGGCAATATTGCCTAATTATGATGTGAAATTGTCTGACTATATCAAAAATCTTGATGCTGATGCCTTTACTAAATTGCTTGATTCGGTATCTGAAGAACCGGTTTTAGTAGGAATTCCTCAATTCAAAACCGAGTACTCAACTGAATTGAGTGAAAATTTGAAAGCCTTAGGAATGACCGATGCTTTCGATGCAGATTATTCTGATTTTTCAAATGGTTTTGATAGTATAAATCCGATTCTAATCAGCCGTATCTTACATAAAACGTTTCTGGAAGTTGATGCCGAGGGTACGAAAGCAGCAGCAGCGACAGCAGTGGAAATGAAAGAAGAGACAGCAATAGAAATACCTGAAGAAAAAACAGTCTATTTGACGAATCCTTTTTTATATTTCATTATTGATACCGAACTTCAAGTCCCGATTTTCGTCGGTCAAATGCTGGAAATTGATGATGTAGAGGTAGTTGCATTCTAATTAGATTTGCTGAGCAAAGTATCTTATATATTAAAGAAAATTGGGAGGGTAAATACATGAGTGAAAAGATGCAAAAAGCACGAGAACTACATGAAAGCGGTTTTAACTGTTCACAGTCTGTTCTGGGTTCATTTTGCGACCAGTTTGGAATTGATGAGCAGATCTTGATGAAACTTGCCGGTGGATTTGGAGGCGGTTTACAGTGTGGTGAGGTTTGTGGTGCAGTTTCCGGTGCAGTTATGGTAGTGGGGCTTAAATACGGACAATCTATTGCAAATGATAAAGATTCCAAGAAAAAATGTTATGAAATCACATCAGAGTTTATGGAAGAATTCTTAAAAAGAAAAGGAACAGTCCTTTGTCGTGAAATACTTGGTTATGATATCCGAGATCCGGAAGCCAAAGCCAAGTATCCGGATAGACAAAAACAGATATGTCCGAAAGTAATTGAAACAGCTGTATTAATTCTCGAAGAAATGGGATTTTAACCCATTTCATTTCTACTAGAGTTGACAAGTACACACTGCATTAATTGAATTGCGTATCTGAAGGAAATACCCTGCACTATAATGCGTATTTGCAGTATAATCCATATAAATGAAATGCGTATTTGAAAAATGATAGGGCTGCGACCATTTCAAATGAAATTGCTGAATTGGTAGCTTCGAAAACAGTTTTGATTTCATATCATTCTAACGATCCTTCAGTTGGGTTGGCGGCCAGTTTAAATATAGACCAATTCAAATTGTTTTTGGCTGATACAGGCCTTATGGTAACTCTTATGTTTAAAGACCGTTCTAATCTTGTTTTGGGTAAGTATATAAGTATAATTGTAAAGGATATGGAAGCTTGGATCCGGGTCCGGCCGTGTTACTATGAATCTCGCCGGAACCGGATAGACCCGATGCCGGAAAGAGGATATTATATATGACCGTTGAGGATTATCTCAATTTAGAAACAAATCAGGTTTATCAGAATTTGCTGCGGCAAATTCTGGAGAACCGTGAACAGGGCTACACAATTGTAGATGAATTGAAAGAGTCAGAAAAATATAAAAAGGACTCAGAATTCCGCGCAAATGTTCAGACGGCAGAAGTAGTACTCCTTTTAACGGAGGGTAACCAGCATGAGTTGGTCATCGAGCGCCTCACAAAGTTCATAGAAGTTCTTGAAGCATTAAAATACAACTATCTTCTGACCAGCAACTTAAACACACTTGCTAATGCTTATTTTTTGATGGGCAAATATGAGCATGCCCTCGAAATATATTATCGCATAATACAGATCGAGAAAGAAAATAATCTGACTGCAGTAACTGCAACAATATATATCAATATAGGACTGATTTACTTCCAGGCCGAAATGTATGACAAAGCCATAGAACATTATGAATTGGCACTGGACTTTTTAGAGCAAAACAAGAATACTGTTCCGCGCTATAAGGAAACGCTTACGCATATCTATTGCGAAATTCTCAACGCTTATGCAATAATGCGCGAATTCAATAAAATGCCGCCATTGATCGAAAAATTAGAGTCTTTAGACATAGATAGGACTTCTTTTGATATACAATATGCTGTTTTGGCGGCCTTGATGTATGTCGATTTTTTCACAAACAAACCGGAGGAAGCCAAGAAAAAATTCGAGAAAATTAAAGCAATGGTTGCCAACAATCTTCCCTATTTAACAAACTCCGTCATACCTTTTGTAATGATGTCTATAGAAATGGGACTTCCGCAATCTTTCTATCTGGACGAACTTTTGTCGATAGAATCACTCGTAGTCGAAACTAATCCGAGAGGAATTGCCTTCGGGTACCGCGAACTTAAAAAATATTATTTATCTGAAGGTAATCAGGAAAAAGTGGATGAGTTAAACGAGAAATATATTAAAGCATTAGAGGAAAATCTGGAAGCAAATCACGAAAAACAGCGTGACTCTCTGCGCCTGGTTTCCAATCTGGTAGAAGGTAAAGAAACCGCCGAGCAGAAGAACTACAAAAACCGGGAACTGCGGATGATTGCTGAAGAAGCAATCCGCAATAAGAACGAACTTGAGATTGCCTACAAAAGAATCGAAATGATTCATTCCATTGGTTTAAAATTGAACTCCTCTCTTAACCTGCAGGAAGTAGTCGAGTTCATCTACGAAAATATTCGTGCAAATATGCCTCTGGATTCCTTTGTCATATTTGTTGCCGAACCGAAGCACAAGAGACTCAGATCTCTTGCCACATATGGATACAAATCTCCTAAAGAGGAATACATTGTGGAGATGGATAATCCGAATAGCATGATAGCCAGATGTTATAACACGGGAGAGATGTTGTCATCCGAAGATCCTTTTTTCAACGAAGTCATAGAGAGACAAAAACAGGTGACGCTCGGTACATTATTCAATGCAAAGGCAGCTCTTTATGTCCCTATAATAATCGAAGAAGAAGTCATCGGTGTATATACCGTGCAGAGCGACCGAGTTGGTTTGTTCGCCGAGGAGGATGTCACATTCTTAAATGAATTACACCCGTTTATATCCATTGCACTCAGAAATGCTATATATTCAAGGGATTTAAGTGCTGAAATAAAAAGCCACTTGGATACTCAGGAAATCTTAAAATCTGTTAACGATCAACTTATATCAGCTAATGAGCAATTGGAGTATCTGGCAGGTATAGACCAATTGACGCAAATAAATAATCGCAGAAGTTACGAAGATAAATATCAGAGAATGATTTTCTTTGCGGAAGAGTCTAAAAAGAGTCTTGCCGTATTCATGATGGACATAGATGATTTCAAGTTATACAACGACAGGTTCGGGCACATTGAAGGCGACGAAGTACTGAAGAAGATAGCCCAAATAATAGATTCAGCTGTAAGCAAGCGTTCCGGTGCAGCAGCGCGCTTTGGCGGTGAGGAATTTATCGCCGTATGTATTGGACTAAGCCAAAATGAAGCATTGGAACTTGCTGAAGAAATGCTTCGGAGCGTACGCGATTTAAAGATTGAAAACCCGGCATCTGAAAACAAACAGATCTCTATAAGCATAGGAATTGCCATGTCTCTTAAAGACCATTCGAAGAAAAAATTTCAACTCTCGCATTGGGCTGATGAAAAATTGTATGAGGCAAAGAAAAACGGCAAGGATCAGGCTATGCTTGTCGTTGTTGAGTAGCTTATGGCGCAGCAGGAATTTAATGATGATATAATATGTCACCTTGTTATTCCCTGATCTAAGCCCCCATTGGTATATTTGATTTTATGAACAAGGTTGAAAAATATTATTGAAACACTCCATGTTTTCGGCTAAAATAAGATTGTATCTTGGTTTAGCCGAAGGAGTTAATTATGTATTTAAACAGAACAATTGAAAAAATCTTAGCTAAAACTTCAAAACATTATCCGGTTATACTTGTAACAGGACCAAGGCAAGTTGGTAAAACGACAGTTTTGCAAGAGTTTGCAAAAGATAGTCATCAATATATCACGATGGATAATTTGTTACAACGTGGTTTACTTGAAACGGATCCATATTTATTTTTTAAAAATAATCAAGGTCCATTAATACTTGATGAAATTCAATATGTACCGGGTTCTTTTCAAACAATTAAAGAAAAGGTTGATGAAAATGGGCAATCGGGTTTTTATTTATTAACTGGTTCGCAGTCTTTTCATTTAATGAAAAATGTCTCAGAAACTTTAGCCGGGAGAATTGCCATTTTTCAATTACAAGGACTATCTCTCAGAGAGAGATACGTGATTGATTTCTATGATTCATTTATTCCAAACGAATCATATATCTTAAACCGCAAAAGAGAATTAAAATCGTATAGTGATTTATGGAATTGTATTCATAGAGGATCGATGCCAAAACTTGTGACAACACCTGATATGGATTGGGATATCTATTATCAATCTTATATACAAACTTATATAGAAAGAGATGTTAGACAATTAACTCAAATAGGAGATGAAAAATCATTTATGAACTTCATGATATCTCTGGCAGCGAGATCAGCTGAGATTTTGAATTATCAATCAATTGCAAAAGATATAGGTGTCAGTTCAGACACAATCAAGCGTTGGACTTCTATCCTGGAAACTTCCGGGATAATCTATTTACTTTATCCATATTCCAATAATCATTTAAAAAGAGTGATTAAAACTCCTAAGGTATATTTTATGGATACCGGATTATTAGCGTACTTAACACGTTGGTTAACGGCAGAAACTTTGCAAGTCGGAGCAGTTTCCGGAAATGTATATGAAACATTTGTAATTGTTGAAATAATTAAAAGTTTTTTGAATGTTGGCAATAGTCGCCCGCCAATATATTATTACAGAGATCGTGATGGCAGAGAAATTGATTTGATAATTGAAGATGGTCATGATATTTATCCGGTAGAAATAAAAAAGACTGCGAAACCGGAAGCTAAGATGGCTAAGAATTTCTCTGTATTGCAGGGTATACCGAATAAAAATCTGAAAACAGGAGTAATAATATGCCAATATGACCAACTGACTTGGTTAAAAGATGATTTATTGGCTCTTCCGATAGAATATATATAATTTTTTATAATTCACTAAATTATCTATATTATTGATACTAATTCACTGATCCGGTGTTAGAATTAAAGGTAAAATTCACAGATAACTGAGAGGAGGGAATTGTTATGCCGTTTACAATAATCCGTCAAGACATAACAAAAATGGAAGTTGATGCCATAGTTAATGCAGCCAACACCGAGCTGAAAATGGGCGGCGGAGTTTGCGGAGCTATTTTCAGGGCGGCCGGAGCAGCAAAACTTCAAGCAGCCTGTGACAAACTTGCTCCAATTAAAACAGGGGAGGCGGTCATCACTCTGGGATTTGATTTGCCCTCTAAGTTTGTCATTCATACAGCAGGTCCTATTTATAAAAAACAGAGTCCCGAAGAGAGTGAAAGACTCCTGCGTTCCGCCTATACGGAATCTCTGCGAGTTGCAATCGAAAATGAATGTACGAGCATTGCTTTTCCGCTCATTTCAAGCGGGATATACGGTTATCCTAAAGATGAGGCTCTGCAAGTTGCAACTTCTGCAATTCAAGATTTTCTGAATGAACATGATATTGAAGTATATCTTGTACTGTTCGGTAAGTAGGCATTTGTCTCGTGTATCGCAGTGTATGTCAGTTTACCGTCAATCCGTTCTGATTTCATGAGTTCAATTTTGTCAATTAGCTGTCCGAATTCTTCGAACGTGTTAGGAGAAGCTTTTGTGATGATCTCTCTGCCAAGTGTAATATGCGGACTGAATTTGCGTTTTTCAATTTGAAAACCGAATTCAGTCAATTTTTTTATCAGTTGGTCGTACAGTTTAGTTAACAGTTTGCTTTCGCTTACACCCGCCCACCATATCTCACTTCCTCTTCGTCTGAAACGACCGGTACAGCCGATATTAATTGTAAACGGTTTGAATTCGACTGAGTCCATAGCTGCCTTCGCATCGGCAGCTTGTTTTTCATCGCATTCTCCTAAAAAGACAAGTGTTAAGTGTAAGTTTTCCGGTGCGCTGAAGCGTCCTTTTGCAGAATTACTCCGTAACTCATCACGTAGTATGACTAATCGCGATCGTGTTTCTGTATTAAAATTTATGGCTATGAATAGTCGCATTTAACTCTCTGAATTATATGGATTTCTTATTATTTTCTTTTATAATATTATTGAAAGCAGGATAAATCAATGAATAATAGAATAATTATAACTTATGGTCAAGATTTATGGAAAATGACGAGGGATGTTCTCAATGAGTCGGAATTGGGCAAGATAATACCGAAAGGCTCTTATATAGGAATAAAGCCGAATCTGGTGCTGGCCAAGCCTTCATCTTCGGGAGCAACAACTTCTCCGGTCATTGTTTCAGCATTGATTGAATACCTGAATGAGCACGGACATAACAACATTGTTATTTTAGAGAGTTCGTGGATCGGGGACAGTACAAAAAGATCTTTTAAAGTTTGCGGTTACGAAGATGTCTCTAAAAAATATAATGTACCGCTTTTTGATATTAAGCAGGACACATATACCATAAAATCTTTTAACGGCATGGATATGGAAATAAGTGATAAGCTGCTTTCGCTGGATTTTCTAATTAACATACCTGTACTAAAAGGTCACTGTCAGACATTAGTGACAGGAGCTCTGAAGAATATGAAAGGATGTCTTTCGGATAGAGAAAAACGAAGATTTCATGCCCGTGGTCTTCACAAACCTATTGCATATTTAAACAAGATAATTAAGCAGGATTTTATTTTAGTTGACGGCATGTGTGGTGACCTTGACTTTGAAGAAGGAGGAAACCCGGTACAAATGAATCGTATTTTTTGTGGCACAGATCCTGTATTGATAGATGCACATATAGCGGAAACGATAGGTTATAAACCGCATGATGTTGAATATATTCAGATTGCAAATGACATAGGAGTCGGAAGCTCTGATATAGATAATGCAGAAATAATTGTGCTGAGCAAAGATGAAAGTATTGCAAAACCGTCTTCCTCACGAAAAGTACAAAAACTTTCGCAATATGTAAATGCAAAAGAAGCTTGTTCGGCATGCTATGCCAACTTAATAAGGGCTTTGGCAAGGCTTGCTGATGAAGGTTTATTATATCGTTTTAAGAATAATCCCATTCTAATTGGGCAGGGTTATAAGGCTGTAAAGGGTAGTGGAATTGGCATAGGACAATGTACCTCGGGTATATGCAAAAATGTTGCAGGATGTCCACCTTCAACGACAGCTATTATTGATTTTCTTAAAAATCTATAACACTTTTCTTATATTATTAACCATTGAAGAAACTTAGATAAAAGTATAACAAATAACAAGCCGGTCAAACCGATAGTGTTATTGTACAATCTGGTGTCGACTGACATAATTAAGCAGAATTAATTTCAGAGGAGTCGAATTTCATTTTAATTGAAATAAAATTAACTATAGAGCTAATTGCGTTTTTGCTGTATACTTTGCAAAAAGAACTCTTTGATAAAACAATAATTGAAAAATCAATAAATTGAGTTTCAATTTTGAGGAGATTTTTCATAAAAAGGCTATTTGAATGTTAATTTTTGTTTTGTTTTTACTATTAATCGGAGCTTCATTTTGTGCAGCTACTGAGATCAGCTATTCTTCCATGAATAAAATCAAGCTTAAGAATCATGCAGATAATGGAGATAGAAGAGCGTTAACTGCAACATGTATTTTGGAAAATTTTGACAGTGCGCTAGTTACCTTGTTGATAGGTAACAATCTTGCTCATAACGGATTTGCAGCAATTGCAACCCTGCTCGCTACAAGACATTTTGGAACAAAATATCTTACTCTTACAACAATTTTATCAACACTGATAGTTTTTTTGTTTAGTGAAATGATACCTAAAAGTTACGGCAAGTCCAATTTCAATTATGCTTTGAGTGTAGCATCCTTTTTAAAATTTCTGATAAAGATTTTGAGACCGTTCGGTTTATTTTTCATGGGTATTTCAACTATATTATCCAGACTTTTACCTGAAAAAAACGAACCTGAAATTAATGAGGAAGAATTTTTTCAAATTGTCAAAAATGTTGGTGAAGAAGGAGTTATAAGTGAAAGAGATCATCGCTTGATATCATCTGCATTAAACTTTGATAGAAAAAAAGCAAATGATATTTACACTCCAATGGAAAATGTAGTGTCACTAGATATTAACAGCGATAAAAAAGAAATAATTAGAATTATTAAAGATACCGGTTTTTCCAGATATCCAGTTTACGAAAAAGATGAGAGAAATATCATAGGAGTCCTGCCAACCAAGGGATTTTACAAAAATTATTTTAAAAATAGAGATTTCAATCTGAAAAATATCCTGTTTAAACCTTATTATGCGGAACCTGAGATGCTGATTGATGATTTACTGAACGAATTGAGTATAAACAAGATACATTTTTCTTTAGTAGTTGATGATTCAGGCAATAATATGGGCATAGTGACCCTTACGGATATTTTGGAAGAGCTTATCGGAGAAATCAAAGATAATCCGCGAGAAAATCCGGAAAGAGAAGTGGTCTAGATATGTCGGAAGTAAGTATATTATATTATTTAGGTATAGGAATATGTATCCTGTTCTCCGCCTTTTTCTCCGCTTCGGAAATAGCATTTTCTTCTGTGAATCTGATGAGATTAAAAAGCAAGGCCGACGAAGGAAATGTTCCCGCACGTCTTGCGGTTTATATAGTTGAGAATTTTGATAATACTTTGTCCACTATTTTAATTGGTAATAATCTGGTAAATATTGCTGCAACTTCTATCTCAACAGTTTTAGTAATTGCTTTAGTGGGAGAACAAGGCACTTTGTTGGGCACCCTTGTCATTACCGTAATTATACTAATTTTTGGAGAAATAACCCCGAAAATTATTGCGAAAAAAATTCCTTTCCAATTTGCTTTGTTTGCATCTTTACCCGTCAGAGTTTTGATGATATTTCTTTCTCCTGTAATTAAGATTGTTGTGGGAATAGTGGGGATATTCTCTGCAAGATGGAGGAACGAAGACGACGATAAAATGACCGTAGAGGAATTGACTACAATTATTGAACATATTGAAGACGATGGTATTATAGACAAAGAGAAGTCGGACCTGTTGCAATTAACTTTGGAATTTTCTGACATAAGTGCATCAGAAATCATAACTCCGAGGCGAGATTTGGTTGCCATAGATATTGATGATGACGAGGAGGAAATTATGGATATTATACTTAATACTCCTTTTACCAGACTTCCTGTCTATAAAGATAATATAGATAATATCATCGGTATACTTCACGTCGGTCGTTTCCTCGAAAAAATGATTGGCCAAGACGATGGCGCTTACTCGGGAAAATTTACTGTTAAAGACAATAATGATTACTCAAATATTGACAAATTAATTATGGAGTTGATGGTAAAACCCATATTCATATTTGAAACTAAAAAATTGCCTGAAACATTTAATATGCTTAATGCTAAAAAAATGCCAATAGCAATAATTGTCGATGAATATGGAGGCACAACCGGTTGCTTGACCGTAGAAGATATTGTTGAAGAACTAGTCGGAGAAATCTGGGACGAATATGATACAGTTCGTGACTACATCCGAGAAATAGGTGATGGTACTTATGAAGTGAGCGGAGATTTGGGACTGAGGGAATTTTCTCTGGAGCTTGATATAGACCGCAATTTAGTTGATAGCGAATACAATACTGTCAGCGGTTGGTTAATAGATAGATTTAACGGACTTCCGAAAATCGGAGACGCCTTCAGAATCGAAAATTTATATGTAAAAGTTCTGGCGGTAGATGAATACAGAGTTGACAATATCTTGGCATGTGTGCTGGATTTTGATCTGGAAACTAACGAGGAGACAATATGAAAATACGTTTTATTTCGGATCTGCATTATACGGATCCAAGATTATTTACAAAGGCCAAAGCAAAAGCACATGATTCTTATATTAAGTCTATTTTGGATCAATTATTCAGTAAATCAGCTGATCTTTATCTCTCGCTGGGAGATTTAACTCATACCGGAGCAGATTCAGAAATTAAAATCACATATGCGTGGATTGCCGAACATCCGGAGGCGGCTACTAAATTTCATCATATATTCGGCAATCATGATTTATTAGTATATGATCGTTCAGAATGGCCGGATACATACTATAAAGGCAATTATTTCCAATCTTTTGCCGGTTTTCATATTATATATTTAGAAACAGCTCGTGTTAAAAATGCCGCAAACTATGGTGGTTATATTTCCTCTGAAATAATTTCTTGGCTGGCAGAAAAAATTGAACAAACCGGTGAGGAACCGTTGCTGGTTTTTGCCCATCATCCGGTTAAGAATACCTCTCGTTTATCCTGGTCTACAATGATGCATGTCGATGAAGACTGTAATTTACAAATGGTTTTGGCTAAGAAAAAGGGACCGGCTTTTTATATAAGTGCTCATAATCATTGTGATTCAATTTTACATTCGGGACAATGGACCTATTTACAATCTGCTTGTGAATTAGAATATCCGGCGATCAAAAACATTGAGATTGATGCTGAGCATTTATCTTATTATTTTGAAGATCTTGAAACTTCGGATTTAGTTGCGGCAAGAGCTGAGTTTTTATATGACATGCCGGATTTTCCACTCTATGGATCTCCTGCCAAAGGCAGTATATTAGAACGCCAATTGTTTATGAATTTTTCAGCGGATTAATTGAAACTTATCAATCAAAAAACAATAGAACAAACAATATTGCGAACGATAAAGAAATCGTTCGCAATATCGACTGCAAAGTAATAGTAGTTTTCAATTAAAGTTGATTTGTGCTATAATAATCGGCGGTTATTCTAGATAACCGAATTCATTAAAAGAAAGGGCGTGTTTTTTTGGATTATCGACCTCGAAGTAAAAAAATCAATAATTCAGTTTCCCGCGGGGAAATTTTCAGTCTGCGCTCTTTTTTTGTCGGAGTATGCTTAGACTTACTTTTTGAGTGAAAATTGCTTTTCTGAAGATTCTCCTGTGGTTAACTTAAAAACCGGAAAGGAGATTCTTATGAAATTTCTTAAAAAAAATCAGAACAATCAACCTTATACTTATACTCAAGAACAAAATCTGCGTAGATTATCATCTGAATCGATAGATGATGTTTTACGCGAATTTAGTTCGACTACTCAAGGCATTACTGCTGATGAAGCAGCAATCAGACTGGAAGAGTCTGGTCCTAATATTGTTAAAACAAAAAAACAGCATACAATTGTTTCAAGAATTATCGAAGCACTTATTAATCCGTTTAATATAATTCTATTGATCATTGCGATTGTAACTTACATTACTGATGTTGTGATATCAGAAGTAGCGGACTATGCAACTATCATGATTATTTTATTGATGGTGTTTTTATCTTCCGTTGTAACTTTCATTCAAAGTCGTAATTCGGATAAAGCGGCAGAAGGTCTCAAGCAAATGGTAGCTAACAAAACCGATGTGATCAGAGACGGAAAATTGATTGAAATCAATATTGCCGATGTAGTCCCGGGCGATGTTATCAAGTTTTCGGCAGGCGACATGATTCCTGCCGATGTCAGATTTATTTCAACAAAAGATACTTTCGTATCGCAAGCCGCTTTAACAGGAGAGTCGGCTCCGGTTGAAAAATTCGATACAGCAGGTGATACGGATGTCGCACTAACCGATTTAGCCAATATCGGAATGATGGGTACAGATTTGGTTAGCGGTACCGCTACCGCTGTGGTTTTGTTTACAGCCCAAGATACATTTTTTAGTTCAATAACAACTTCATTGTCCGGAGAAAAAGCTCAGACCAGCTTTGAACGCGGTGTCGCTTCGGTCAGTGCAATGTTGATTAAAATGATGCTAGTCATCATCCCGGTAATATTCCTGATAAATGGAATTGTCAAAGGTGATTGGTTCAGCGCTTTATTATTTGCCGTCAGTATTGCGGTCGGTTTAACCCCGGAAATGCTGCCGGTAATCATGACTTCGACTCTTGCCAGAGGAGCGCTTGCCATGTCCAAAAGAAATGTAATCGTCCGTACTTTGGGCTCAATTCAAACTTTTGGTGAAATGGATATTTTATGTACGGATAAAACCGGAACTTTGACCGAAGATAAAATTGTTTTGGAAAAATATATGGATTTAACCGGACAAGATGATACCAGAGTATTACGCCATGCTTATCTGAATTCATTTTTTCAAACAGGATTGAAAAATTTGATTGATATCGCAATTATCAATCGTGCGGAAAAATACAATTTTCCTGAAATCATTGAAAACTATACCCGTATAGATGAAGTGCCTTTCGATTTCTCACGTCGCCGCATGAGTGTAATTTTGGAAGACAAAACAGGCAAACGTCAGCTGATTACCAAAGGTGCAGTTGAAGAAATGTTGGCAATTTGTTCTTTTGTTGAAGTTGAAGGTCAGGTTAAAACGATAGGAGAAGACGAACGTAAACTTGCAATGACTACATATGAAAAATATAATACCGCGGGCTTAAGAATGTTGGCTGTAGCACAAAAAAATGAAGTTCCGGATGAAGAACATTTTACGATTGCCGATGAGAGCAATATGGTCTTGATCGGATTTGTCGGATTTTTGGATCCGCCGAAAGAAAGTGCAAAGAGGGCAGTTGAAACATTACTGGAACATGGTGTGAGAACCGTTGTCCTGACCGGTGATAGTGAAGGTGTTGCCTTAAAGGTCTGTGAAAAGGTCGGCATTGATGTTCAAACCAATGTTCTTGGTACAGATGTTGAACAGATGAGTGATTCGGAATTAAAAGAAGTTGCTCAGCATTGTAACTTGTTCAGCAAATTATCACCGATGCAAAAGAAACGGGTAGTCAGGGCATTGCAAGAAGACGGGCATACAGTCGGTTATATGGGTGACGGAATCAATGACACACCCGCCCTACGTCAATCTGATGTAGGAATTTCCGTAGATGGTGCAGTCGATATTGCTAAAGAAACTGCGGATATTATTTTATTGGAAAAAGACTTGATGGTGCTTGAAGAAGGTGTTCTTTTAGGCAGACGTACGTTCGGCAATATTATGAAATACATCAAAATGGCAGCCAGCGGCAATTTCGGCAATATGATAGCTGTGGTAATAGCCAGTATTTTTCTGCCGTTTTTACCGATGCTACCGGTACATATTTTGACACAAAATCTCTTAAATGATTTTGCGCAAATGGGGCTTGCCTTTGATGATATGGATGCTGATTTTGTTCAAAAACCGCAAAAGTGGGATATTAAATCATTAAAAAGCTTTATGTGGATAATGGGACCCTTAAGTTCAGTTTTTGATATTATGTGCTATCTAATTCTCTGGTTTGAATTCGGCTATAATTCAATGGCGACTGCACCTTATTTCCAAACCGGTTGGTTTTTATTCGGCACTTTATCACAAATTTTCATTATTCATATGATTCGCACAGGAAAAATACCGTTTGTTCAGAGTAGACCTGCACCGATTCTGCTGTTTTCAACCTCATTGGTTGGAGTTGTCGCATTGATTATCGGATTTACACCGTTTGCTACGGTACTTGACCTCAAACAAATGCCTTTACATTTTTTATTTTGGCTTTGTGTTTTGTTAGTCCTTTACAGTTTATCTGTACAAATTGTCAAAAGAATCTATCAAAAACATGTCGGACCTTGGATTTAACATGTAATTTAAATAATCCTTTGGGGTACTAGAATTTAGTTTGACAAATTAAAAATCCGGTGATAGTATGGTTAAGCACTAAAGAGAGCAAGCCAAACGCTCGTGTGGCGGAACTGGCAGACGCAACGGACTTAAAATCCGTCGAACTAAACATTCGTGCCGGTTCGAGTCCGGCCACGAGCACCAAAAAAAGCTTGTTCTCATCAGTGAATAGTAAACTTGATTGTTTTACGAGATTCTGAAATAATTCAAATAATTAGTAATTATCATAATTATTATCGACCATTGATTTTTTATCAATTAATAATTATATAGAAATTAAATGAGAATATTAGTAGAACAATTAGTAATTAAATACCGCGGAGTGGAGCAGCTGGTAGCTTGTCGGGCTCATAACCCGGAGGTCGCAGGTTCGAATCCTGCCTCCGCAACCAAATCTAAAACAGCCGTTGATACAAGATATTGTAGTAACGGCTGTTTTTTGTGTTTTGCTTATTGAATCAAAATTTAATGAGAATGAAAGATCTGACATTATTTTTTGAAAAATGTTCCTGAAAGTTTGTTCTATTGACTTGTCTGAGAGAGGTCGCTATAATGTTTCATGCTGCAAAGTTTAAGATGCCCATTTAGCTCAGTAGGTAGAGCGCATCCATGGTAAGGATGAGGTCGCCAGTTCAATTCTGGCAATGGGCTCCATAGGTCAAAGCACTGATACATAAGGGTTTCGGTGCTTTTTTGTTTGGCTTGTTTTCGATCTGATTTTTCATTTTGTCCCGAATTTTGTCCTGAATTATTTCCCGATTTCCGCTTTTGGTGCAGGAGTGGCTATGGTGGGGTTTGGTGCTCAAGAATATGACCGAAAATGTCGGAGCTTAGTAGATCAAGACTAATGTTGTAAATATTTTGCTATATCTTGACAGGCATTCTATATAAAATTATACTGAAATAGGTAATATATTACTTAATTTGGCAGGAGGTTTTATGAAAATCAAACGGCTTCTGATTTTGATTGTTGTTTTGTTGTTGGTGGCCGGCATCACCGTCTTCTTTTTGATGGGCCAAAAGATCAATAAATTTGCAAAACAAGATTTCAACATGGTTGATATCGCCGGTCTGCCTGATGGTATATATCAAGGCAATGCATCTGCAGTGTTGGTTAATGCGCAAGTAGAAGTGACTGTACATGCCGGACAAATCCTGGAGGTAAAGCTACTGAAGCATGGTCATGGACCGGGACATGGTGCTGAAGAGATTTGTGATAACATTGTTCAGAAAAACAGTCCGGATGTGGATAGTATAAGCGGAGCGACTGCCTCAAGCATAGTTATTAAAACAGCTGTGTTGGAGGCATTAAAAAGTGAGGAGCCCTATGAAACAGAAAAAAATCCGACCAGATAATTTCCAAATGCCTGTTTCACTGAGCAATATAGAGGATCGGTATTACCTTTTCGGGATGTTGGCTGCCTTTGCCAATCGTATGCAAAGTGTGGGGGACACTGTATTTGAAGAAATAACATGGAAACAATGGTTTGCCTTGTTGGGTGCCAGTATATTGCAGCCTTTGCCCTCTATTTCTCAAGTAGCCAACTTCGTAGGAACTTCACATCAAAATATGAAGCAACTTCTGTTGAGATTACAATCAACCGGGTTGATACGCTTAGAAAAAGATGAGACCGACTTACGTAGGACACTGGTGAAGCTGACTCCGGCAGTCGAGGCGTTTGAACAAAAATATCAACAAAGCAACAGCCTTTTTATGGACAGTTTGTTTGCGGGCATCTGTACCGAGAATTTGGCAACGACTCGAAAAGTACTTGATCAGTTGTATCATAACTTAAGTGTTATCGCTCAAGATATCAGCAAGCAGGAGGATAACGTATGATAGTAATCATTTCAGATGACAGCAGAGGAAATTGGGGCATGGCACTGGAAGAAGCGATTATTCATACAGAAACTCAGGTAGTTTGCTTTGCTGCCAATACTCTCGATATTAAACCTTGTGCTGCCTGTGGCAGCTGCAGCGGAAAGACTTTTGGTCGCTGTATTATACAGGACGACATGCAGCAATTGTTGCCAAAAATTGCAGGCTGTCAGTCGCTTGTTTTAGTTTCTCCGATAGTCTTTGGCGGAGTCAGCTACCACATCAAGAAAATGATAGACCGTATCTCAGTTCTTGGCGATCCTCGCTACCATATGAAAAATGGAGAACTGGTGAAAGGCATTAGAGTAAAGAATATGAACTATTATATGGTAGGGATTATGGATGATTTGCATGAAACAGAGCGCTCAGCCTTTTTATTCTTTCATAAAGAAAACTGTAATATCATGAATGTCAAAGGACAGGCTTTTATCTTGGACAGTATATCTAACAAGGACTCACTTGAAAAAATCGTGCAGGAGATTGTTTATGAATAAGTCAGAGTTGATGCTTATTTGTGCCAGTCCCAGGTGTAAAGGGACCAGTGCCATGTTACTGGAGCGCATCCGTGCCGTAACCGGCGGTGAAATCGTTTTTCTATCCCAAAAGGATAGCTTGGATGAATTGGTCTTGGCTATGCAACAAGCTGCAATAATAATCATATCCGGTCCCTGCTACGTAAATACGTTTCCGGCCGGACTGATTGAGTTGCTTGAGACAGCATCCCAAACAGGCGGATTTTCCGGACAGAAGCTTTACGGTATCATCAACGGAGGTATGCCTTATATTCATACTCACCGGCATGGGCTTACCTGTCTCCAATTATTTGCAGAACAGAATCATCTTTTGTGGCAGGGCGGTTTTGTGTTGGGTGGCGGTGCTATGCTGGACGGTAAACCTTTAGAAAAACACATGAATCGCAAGAAAGTCGTGCCGGCTTTTGATCATTTTATCCAAAACATCGTGGAGGGCAACAAATCGCCCGACAGCCTGTATGAACAGGCACAATCTCCTCCGGGGAAACTCGTTACCCGGATTTTTGCAAAGCTGCTAACCTCTTTAGTAGTGAAACGTCTTAAAAAACATGGACATGATCCGGAAGCACCCAATTGGTATCTGCGAGAACAGGGGTAAGTCTTTAGTAATTTTATATTTCGGTCGAGATATAGCAAGACATCAGATTATTTCAAGAAAATAGTGAATATGTTATCATAGAACAAAATTAAAAGGAATGATTTGATGGTCTTAAATCGAGGATTATTTATAACATTTGAAGGGATTGACGGCTCCGGTAAGACCCGACAATTAGAGCTTTTGACTGCTGATTTAAAAAAAGCGGACTTAAAGTTTTTATTGCTAAGAGAGCCGGGTGGTACTTCAATTAGTGAACAAATACGTAGAATTTTATTAGACCGCAAGAATACGGAGATGTCGGCCGAAACTGAACTTCTATTATTTGCTGCGGCAAGAGCGCAATTAGTAAAGCAGATAGTGGAACCGGCTCTCGCTGAGAAAACAATTGTGATTTCAGATCGTTTTTATGATTCAACCACGGCTTATCAAGGTTATGGTCGTGAGATGAATGTCGATTTCATTCAATATTTGAATGATTTTGCTACGCAAGGATTGCAGCCGGATTTGACTTTTTACTTTGATATTTCTGTTAAAACTGCTCTTGACAGATTGAAAGACAGGACTGAAAAGTCCGATCGTATTGATCTTGAAAGTCAAATTTTCATGGAAAAAACACGGGCAGGATATTTACGTATCGCTGAGCAAAACCCGGATCGTGTAAGAGTAATTGATGCGGAAAGAACACCGGAAGAAGTATACAAAGATTTGAAATTGCAATTTGAGCAAGTGATAAGTTTGGAATTTGTTTAAAAGTGGTCAGTTATTCTTGGAGGATAGATAGATGAAATTGATTTTAGCTATTGTGAATGATGAAGATGCTTCACGTTTGGTATCGGAATTAAACAAGGCACAATTCCGTGTTACAAAGCTGAGTAGTACAGGGGGATTTTTGCGATCCGGAAATACGACTTTATTGATCGGGGTCGATGAACCTGAATTAAACAGGGCTTTAGATATTGTACGGAAAAATTCCAGCAGCAGAAAAGCCACAATCAATACTGCAATGACACCTACCGGTATGGGTAATTCCTATTTACCATATCCTGTTGAAGTTAATATCGGCGGTGCGACAGTATTTGTGATTGATGTTGATCATTACGAGAGAATGTAATTTGTCTACCGATACTTTAATAGGACAAGTTAATCTAAAAGCCAGATTGCAGGATTCTCTGGTTGCAGGGAGTCCTGTTCAGCATGCTTTCTTATTTGTCGGAAATGCAGGTATGGGTAAAAAGTCTTTTGCACTGGAATTTGCCAAAATTATCCTCTGTCAAAACAACAAGTTTCCTCTAACAAAAAAATCAAATTCTAAAATTCCTGATACAACTCCGCCGGCTTGTAATCAATGTGATGCCTGCCGCTTTTTTTCGGCAGGAACTCATCCGGACTTTAAGCTGATCGATCGCGGTGATGAGCGAATAATTAAAGTTGATCGCATAAGACGTGATGTTGTGGCAGATATTCAAACCAGACCACAAATCGGTGATCATAAAATTTACCTGATCGACATGGATGACTTAAAGGAACAAGGTCAGAATGCTTTGTTGAAATCTTTGGAAGAACCGCCTGAATATGCTGTTTTTTTGTTGATGACTACTTTACAGGATAATCTATTGCCGACAATATTATCCAGAGTTGCAATTTTTAATTTCCAAAGATATAAAGACAATGAAATAAAAGCGATACTACAACAAAAAGGGCTTACGGCAGACTTGGATTATATTGTACAATATGCTTCCGGTAATCCGAGCAATGCATTACAGATAGCAATTGATGAAGATTTCAAAAAGATACGTCAAGAAGCAAATGATTTGTTTTTCACGTTCCCGACAACGAATCGGACGGAACTATTATCATCCGGTATAGACTATTTTAAAGATAATAAAGAATATGCTGATTTAATTTTTGATTTATGGCAAGGTTTGATCAGAGATTTATTGCTTCTTTTACGCGATCAAAATTCTGAACAGTTGAAACAACATGATTTGAGGGCTCGTATTTTGAGGTTGGCTCAAGCCTATTTGAATAAATCCGTTGATGCCAAGCAAGAATATGTCAAAAATCTCTTGCATGCTTTTGATGCAATTACGGAAGTTCGTCAAGCCGGCAAAGTTAATGCAAGTTTTGAAGGTATGATCGGACAGCTTTTATTAACGCTAAGAAAGGATTTACATATAGATTAAAATTTAGTCTAAACTTTAATCTCAGGTATAAACATTGAGAAAGGATTACATATAAATGACAAGAGTAGTTAGCGTTCGTTTGCACGGGCGTGGAAAAGTATACTATTTTGATCCGCGGGATTTGGATTTACATACGAATGATGCGGTAATTGTTAGTACTTCGCAAGGCGTAGATTTGGGTTTTTGTACCGGTGAAATTTCCGGTATAGATATTAGCAATTTTGAACATGAATTAAAACCGGTTATGCGCAAGGCGACTGAAGAAGACATGGATCATTTTGCGGAAAACTTAAAAATAGAAGAAGAGGCCTTCGAAATAGCCAAAGAGAAAATTAAAGAACATGGACTTAATATGAATTTGGTAGATGTTGAATGCATGTTTGATAATCAACGCATTATCTTCTATTTTACAGCTGAAGGCAGAATTGATTTTCGTGACTTAGTCAAAGATTTGGCAAGTATTTTTCGTCTGAGGATTGAACTGCGTCAAATCGGTGTGCGAGATGAAGCTCGTTTGATCGGCGGATTAGGAGTTTGTGGTCAAGAATTATGTTGTTGTTCATTCTTGCAAGATTTCTATCCGGTTTCAATCAAAATGGCGAAACAACAAAATCTGGCAATGAATCCTGCCAAAATTTCAGGTGCTTGCGGCAGATTATTATGTTGTTTGCAATATGAACATGATGCTTATGTTGATGCATATAAAAGGATGCCCAAAATAGGACAAATTGTTCAAACTCCTTTAGGGGAAGGAAAAGTAGCTTCTGTTAATTTGCTGAAAGAAACTGCACGTGTTTTTATAGAAATAGACGGAGATACGGAAACAAAAACTTTTAAATATGAAGAACTTAATCAAGGTCAGCCCAAATGCGGATCTCCGAAACGACTTGATATAGATAAGTAAATTTCAAAGTGATTAAAATATAATTAAAAAACAAATAAATCCAAATAGGATTCCAAATACAATTTCAGAGGTAATATTTTGCAAGCAATTATTTCTCAATTAGGTAATACTTTTAAAATAGCCCGGCTCAATGCTGAACAGATAATAAATCTTTTATCGGATGGAAATACGGTACCTTTTATTGCCCGTTATCGTAAACAGGAGACGGGAGATTTGGATGACCAGACCTTGCGAAAGTTCGAAACTGAATGGCAAAGGTTGCTCAAATTAAAGGAAAGAAAAGATGAAGTTTTGCGTTTAATAACCGAGAGGGGAAAATTAACACCGGAACTTGAAGCAAAAATTATTGAAGCATCCAATCTGGCTACAGTCGAGGATCTTTATCGACCATATAAAATCAAAAGGCAAACCAGAGCAAGTAAAGCAATCGAACAAGGTTTACAACCTTTGGCTGATTATATGTTGTCGGCTAATGCAACCGAGCAAGGCTTGTTAGAGAAAGCTCAAGCGTTTCTGATTAAAGCCGACATCCCGGAACTTAAATCCGTTGAATCTGTGATCCAAGGCGGACTGGATATTTTGGCGGAAGATTTATCGGATAAACCTGATGTCCGGCGAGGTTTACGCAAATTGATGTTGCAGCAAGGCGTGATCCAAACCAAACAAAAGACGGATACCGATAGTGTATACCGTATGTATTATGATTATCAGGAAAAAATTGAAACAATGGAAGCTCACCGTTGGCTCGCAATTCAGAGAGGTGAACGGGAAGGTTTTCTTCGAGTAAGTTTTGTTTGTCCTGATGCACAGATTGTTTCGTTATTAAGTCGTTGGTATATCCCGGAAAATTCCCAACTATATCCCAGATTGTTTGCCATGTGCGAAGACAGTTGGAAACGCTTATTGTTACCTTCCTTACGTAATGATTTATTCAAGATGAAAAGTGAAATTGCCGAAGACGAATCGATTGAAATGTTTGCAAAAAATCTGCGCAATTTATTGTTGCAGCCTCCAATCAAAGATTACAATATTCTCGGCTGGGATCCCGGTTATACACATGGCTGTAAATTAGCTTTAATTGACAAAAGAGGAGAGGTTGTCGCGATAAATACGATTTATCCTTTTGAATCAAAACAAGATTCTTTGTTTGCCGAACAACAATTGCTAGGAATGTTGTCAGAACATCGTGTTGACCTTGTAGCAATAGGTAACGGTACTGCTTCCAGGGAATCTGAATTATGGATTGCGGAATTTGTTGAGCGAAATAGATTAAAATTGAAGTGGCTAATCGTTTCGGAAGCCGGAGCATCTGTTTATTCAGCATCTGAGGTAGCAGCTGAAGAATTTCCCGAAATGGATGTCAATCTCAGATCTGCCGTATCAATTGCCAGGCGTGTGCAGGACCCTTTAGCTGAATTGGTCAAGATTGAACCGAAAGCAATCGGGGTCGGACAATATCAACATGATTTAAATGAGAAAAAATTGGACAAAGCTTTAGCTGATGTAGTTGAGGATTGTGTAAATCAAGTTGGTGTAGATTTGAATACCGCTTCACCCCATGTTTTGTCTTATGTTGCCGGTTTGACTCCGCGTATTGCAGCTGAAATTGTTGCAACCAGAAAGGAACTTTCCGGTTTTACCTCGAGAGAACAATTGAAACAAGTTAAATATTTAGGACCGAAAACTTTTGAACAGGCGGCAGGATTTTTGAGAATTTCCGATGCGGCATTATTTTTAGATCAAACTGCAGTGCATCCTGAATCATATGAAGTAACGCAAAATATGGCTGATTATTTCAAATTGCCGGTATCTTCAGAATTGGGACAGAAATTGGCGGAGCAAGATGAAGCGGAAATATGCGATCTTTTTGCTTTAGATGTTTATACTTTGAGAGAAATAACAGCAAGTTTACTTAAACCGAATCGTGATCCGAGGGAGGACTTTGCTCAACCTGTTTTAAAATCGGATATTCTCAAAGGATCCGATTTGAAACCGGGAATGATCCTGGACGGAGTTGTACGCAATGTTGTGGCATTCGGTGCATTTGTCGATGTTGGCATAGAACATGACGGCTTGGTTCATGTTTCTAAGATGGCTGATCATTATGTGAAAGATCCTTTCAAAATTGTTGCGGTCGGGCAAAATGTAAAAGTAGAAGTTGAGTCTTATGATTCCCAGTCACAACGTTTGGAATTAAGTATGAAATTAAACAACAAATTAAATCCCAAATAAAATGTTGATAAAGAATGTTTGTCTAGAGAACAACTGGATTATTTATAGGTAAAAATGATTAAAAAATAGTGAGGAATGAGATTTGAATATTGATAACAGACCGATCGGAGTTTTTGATTCCGGTCTTGGCGGATTAACATCTTTGAAACGAATTAAGGCTTTGTTGCCTAATGAGAACATTATTTATTTCGGTGATACGGCACGCACACCGTACGGTTCAAAATCAATTGATACGATTAATCAATTCTCGCAACAAATTACAGAATTTCTCTTGATGCGTGATGTGAAAATCATTGCTATAGCATGTAATACGGTGAGTGCTGCCAGTTTGGATACTTTAAAGCGAAATTATCCGCACATTCCTTTTTTAGGCATAATTGAGCCGATAGTGGCAAGTCTGCCGGGTTTTATTGAGGAAAATTCAACAATAGCTGTGATCGGTACGGAAGTAACAATCAAGAGCAAAACATATGAAAAAGCAATCAGACTAAGATTACCGAAAGTCAAAGTAGTTTCCCAAGCATGTCCGTTATTTGTTACCTTAATTGAAGAAGGTTTACACGATGCACCGGTGATGGATGCACATATCCGCTATTATTTAGATGATTTCATTGCGGAGTATCAACCGGATTATTTGATTTTAGGCTGTACGCACTATCCTTTAATTAAACATAAGATCAAAAGTATCTATCCGGGAATTATCCTACTGGATCCGGCATTTTCGCAAGCAGAAAAAATTGAAGATCTTTTAGTCAGCTTGAATCTGAGAGCTGATCCTGAACAAAAAGCGACATATAAATTTTACGCAAGTGATCTCTCAACTACTTTCAGACAGATGATCGATACAATCATGCTCGATGAGCAATATTCCCTAAAATTTACCGAACTGAGAATTTGAATAAAGAATATAGCAGCTTATTTTTGTATGCTGAAAAACCTTATAAATTGTCATTTGACAAAATGTAGATATTTTGTAATTTTCTGGCTAGTATGACAGGTTTATGATATATTTTTATTTGTTAGGTCAGCACTCAATTTTAATTGATGAATTGTGGAATAAAATTAAATACAATTTTAGTTTTAACGGCAATTCAAGAATCGAATCGAATCGAATCGAATTGAATCGATTATTATTAAAAAGGCTTGACAGGTATGAGACGGACGTATCAAAATCCTTTGCTAGACAAACAACAGACAGGGCGAGGAGTTCGGTCTCTTTCAGATGTTCAGGAAAAAGCAAATCAGTTATTTGAGGATCACCCGCAAGACTTATTGTCATGTGGGTATTTTGTATGTTGGAACTCTTAGATTACGATATAAAGCGTAATCTTATAAAACGCAATCTCAAATTTTGTTGTCACTAATTACAGAAAAAAAGAATAATATTGAAAAGACAGCTATAAAAAGTCAAGGCCTGAACCGGGATTGAAAATAGCAGAGAAAAGAGGAGGAAGACATGACAAATAATAAAAGAAAGACAGGACTATTCCTTGTATTTCTGATAGCCCTATCCTTTTTACTAAATATAGGTAAGCCTGTACATGCGGCTGAGGGAGATGTAATAATTAACGAGACAAATTTCCCTGATGCTAACTTCAGATCTATTGTAGAGCAATATGACACTGATGGCGACAAAATTTTACAGGTTAATGAATTAAGTGTAATTACTGTAATAGATTGTAAAGGTGGCTTGGTAGCAGACGAGCAAAAAATAGCTGACTTAAAAGGAATAGAACACTTTACTGCGTTGGAAGAATTGAATTGCTCTTATAATAAACTCACCTCACTTGATGTAAGTAAAAACGCTGCGTTACAAAATTTAATATGTGACTT
The DNA here is from genome assembly GCA_012518795.1 of Clostridiaceae bacterium. Taxonomy (GTDB): domain Bacteria; phylum Bacillota; class Clostridia; order Saccharofermentanales; family DTU023; genus UBA5436. The sequence goes on along the minus strand of JAAYRL010000051.1, from coordinate 12,234 downwards.
CAACCAACTCACTTTACTTGATATTAGTAAGAATGCTGCGTTACAAAATTTAATTTGCAGATATAATCAACTTGTCTCACTTGATGTAAGTAACAACTCTGCGTTGCAATATTTAGATTGTGACTCCAACCAACTCAGCTTACTTGATGTAAGTAACAACGCTGCATTGCAATATTTAGATTGCAGCTCCAATCAACTTACCTCAATTGATGTTAGTAATAATGTTGCGTTGTTAGATTTGTATTGCTCTAACAATCAACTTTCCTCACTTGATGTAAGTAAAAACGTTACGTTGCAAAATTTGAATTGCTCCAACAATCAAATCGTTTCACTAGATATTAGTCAAAATGCTGCGTTAGAACATTTATCTTGTCATCGCAATCAACTTACTTCACTTGATATAAGTAAAAATAACGCATTGGCATATTTGTATTGCGCTAATAATCAACTCAGCTCACTTGATGTAAGTAAAAATGTTGCATTGCTGGATTTGTTCTGCACCAACAATCAACTCAGCTCACTTGATGTAAGTAATAACGTTGTGTTGCGAAATTTGTCCTGCTTCAATAATCAACTTACTTCACTTGATGTTAAGAATAATACTGAATTGAGATGGTTGGGTTGTGGTAACAACAAATTAACTTCTCTGGATTTAAGTAATAATATAAACCTAGTGGCAAATGATGAAATAGATTTAAGCAATCAAATCTATCCGACCGCTTTGTTTTCCACATTAAATAACAATATTTATCATTTTGATCTGACAAGTATACCTGATCTCAATATTGCAAATATTACTGATGTGAAACAATCCGACGGTAATTTATTGCCGGAAGGTGTAGTTTATAATAAGGCTAACGGAATATTAACGGTTGATTCAAGCAAAAAAATCAAGGGCATTACCTATGACTATGATGTAAAAATTGGACAAAATCCATTAAAAAGAATGGATGTTACTGTCAATTTAGCATACAGATTTAATGTTTCCTTGAATCCCAATAACGGAATTGAATCTCCGCAGCTGATTGCAGAAGTTAAGGAAGGTGAGTCTTATACATATATCTTACCAAAATTAGCTGACTGTAATTTTACTACACCGGCCGGAGAAATTTTTAAGGCATGGGAAGTAAATGGCATCGAAAAACAGCCGGGTGATACGGTTACAGTTACCGAGCATACCGAGATAAAGGCTCTTTGGGAAGTCGCAACTGCACCGAGCGAATCGTTTGAATTTGAGATGCTTGAAAAGATAGTTGTTTGGATCATGGGTTCAGATCAACCTGCCAGCTTTACCTCGAGTGCGGAATTTACGGATTTCTTATATGTATTAGTAGATGGCAAGCTAGTGGATGAGACAGATTACGAAGTAAAAGAGGGTTCAACAATTGTCAGCTTTAAATCGAGGTTTCTGAAAGCTTTATCTGAAGGCCAACATCCGGTAGAAATTGTTTCTAAAGCGAGTGGATCCAGTAGGGGCATAGGTGGAGCAAAAGGTATATTAGACATCAGAGCACAAGTTGCTTCTGAAACAGTAAAAGTAACACCATCGAGCCAACCAACCAAAACTCTGCCGAGAACGGGAGAAAGCAGCGGGCTTAATCAATGGTTAATTGTGCTTCTCATTTCTGCCGGCGGTTTATTATATGTAGTACGCAAAAAGAAAGTATCGAAGCAATAAAGTAATAGAACATATATAATAGTTAACACTATCTAATTTGTGGGAACACCACCGGAGCAGAGTAGGCCCGGTGGTGTTTTTATCAATGCAAATGAGGAGCGATTTTATTAGCTTGAACAAATAAACACGATCTTTTTTTCCTTTAAATCAGGCTGAAAATGCTTGAATATGCTATAATACAAGAGGTATGCAAAGATAGATTTGTCGGTCTGTTGAATATAATTGTGATTATTCCGGTACATTTATTTTGATATATATTATTTTATCAAGGCAATCTAAAAGGCAATCTGCATAATCTACATTATGAAAGGAAAAGATATGACAGAATCACATGAAATTATTACTGTTGACAATATACGTTATATTAGGATTCCGGAGCTTTTACAAGCCGGTTTGAATCATGTTTTTACAACTATAGATTTAGATATGCGACCTGAAACTTCAAAATTTAATCAATGTTTTGCGGAAAATTTGGAAAAGATTTATCAGGCGATGGAAATAGAGCCTAGTCAATTCTATTTTATGGAACAGGAACATTCTGATTGGGTTTCAATAGTTGATGAAAAAGAACTGGGTCGCAAGTATCCTTTCGGACACCGCGCGATGGGTATTGATGCATTGGTTACAAGTCAAAGGCATTTTGCTTTATGTTCTACGGTAGCTGATTGTGCTCCGGTCTTATTATTTGATCCGGTGCAAAAAGTTCAAGCCAATATTCATTCCGGCTGGAAAGGAACCCTTGCCAAAATTTCTTCGAAAGCCGTAAAAAATATGGTAATGCGTTATCAAACAGATCCTGCGGATATTATTGTCGGCATCGGTCCCCATATTGAACGTGAAAATTATGAAATTCAAGATGATGTAATAGAACTCTTTTATGGCGGATTTGCTAATTATGAAGAGATCATTTTCGTTGATGAAAACGGTAAACGTACATTGGATTTGCGCAAGGCTATCGCGAGTACTTTAATAAAAGACGGTGTTCAAAAAGAGAATATTTACTATGTCGGTTTATCTACATTTGCCGAGAGTGATTTGCTTCACTCATATCGTCGTGACGGTGAAAATTATGGATCGAATTCTGCAGTAAGTTCAATGATGTTGCCGGGAGAAATAATTGAAGAATCTGAAGAAGACGAATCTGAGGATTAATGTTACTGAAAGCGAGTTTGAATTACAATTAACTGAAATTTACATGCATCTCGGTTTTAATGTTGTTTATAATAAGTGATAGCCAATTGAGTCCGATCCCTTAAATTTAATTTTTCCAAGATGGTCGAGAGATAGTTGCGAATAGTGCCTTCGCTGAAGTGTAAGGCTTCTGCAATCTCTCGATTATTTTTGCCATCGGCGATCAATTCCACAATCGTATACTCAGTTGCTGACAACTTTGAAAAAACATTATTTTTTGCTTGCTGACCGGTTTTGTTTTTAGCAGCTTGATCTAACAAAGGCGGTAATTTCTCGATGATTTCATCACCGAAAACTCTTTGACCGCGTTCAATTGCATAAAGTGCCGGCAAAACATTTTTCACACTTGATTTCATTAAATAGCCCTTAGCTCCAATACGTAAAGCTTGCACAATATATTCTTCATCTAAAAATGTTGTCAGATAGAGAATTTTAGCTTCCGGATTATTTTCCAAAATAATTTTACCTGCTTCTAATCCGTCTAATTCAGGCATTCTGATATCTAATAAAATAATATCCGGCTGATATTTATTATATAGTTCAATAGCTGCTTTACCGTCGTGTCCGACAGCCAACACCTCAATCGCTTCTGTGCCTTGCTTAATGGCTCCATGCACTGCAATCGTAGCTAAGCTTTCACAGACTAAAGCATCATCATCAATAATTATTATTTTCATATAGAATTCCTTTTTCTAACTATTATTTATCGGTAAACGAACAAAAATTCGAAAACCGTTTTCTGTAGAAAAATTTGCTACTCCGCCTAGTAAAATTGCCCGTTCTTCAATATTGAGCAAACCGATTCCGCTCTTAGCATCAATTTTACCTGATTTTCCGTTATCTACAATTAACAAAATGTAATTATTTGCGACTTGACTTAAGCTGATTTTAATTAAATCTGCATTGGAATGTTTTGCCGTGTTAGCTAAAGCTTCCCGAGTGATTGACATGATTGCTCGGATTATATTGTTATCCGGCTCGTTTTTGATTTTAATATTTAAGTCAACTGCACAGAATTTGTAACTAACAACTAAATTGTGTAAAGAATTCTCAATTGAAACTGATTCGCGATGCAAATTGTGCACACTCTCACGAACTTGTTCCATTGCCTCATCTAATGTTGCATGCAGAGCTTTAATTTCAGATTGTTCCTCTTCTGTCATTGTAAGCTCTAAAGCTCCGATTTGTACAAGAGCGCTGGTCAATTTATGTCCGACATTATCATGAATTTCTCGTGCAATCCGATTACGCTCTTCTAATACAGTATTTTCTTTTTCGACTTCTTGCTGCTCCATAAGATACTTATTGTGTTGGCGCAAGGTTCGGGTTGTTAAGGTATTTTGATCCACTGTATCGATAAATACTTCGCTTAATCTGAGATATGAAGTAGTTAAATGCTTTAATACTATGGAAAAACCGCAATTAATCAGCATCAAGCTAAAGGTTATTATATTGTAGTTAGGCACGCCGAGAATGAACAAACAACTGAATAAAATCCAAAGTTGATTCCAGTGCGTGTAGTAGTAGACGATTATAGGTAATCCGGCAAAAGTTGCCGGTAACACAAAATCAAGACCGATTAAAGCAAGAAAAAACAGATAACTTAAAGGTAAAGCAAAACCTGCAATTTTTTTATTTTTATGTTCACCGATTAAATATACAACTGAATAAAAAAACAAAGCCAGAAAAATTGAAAAAATAATTAGTTCATCTAATTTTGCAATCAGAGCGGTTATTATTGCACAACAGGCTATTAATGTAAGATTAATAAAATTTTTCATTACTTCAATTATTTAAAAACTTTCGATTATCTACAAACTTTCAATTGTTTCTGTTTTTTCGATTATCTACAAACTTTCAATGGTTTCTGTTTTTTTGATTATTTATAAACTTCGAATTATTTCCACAATTTCAATTATTAATGATTAGTTGATGACATTTGTAATTTCAGATTGTGACAGTTTTCAATATTAAACTTTAACAACATGTTTTAAGCTGTATTCAGACTTAAGCTAAACCTGATTGAGTAAAGTCTGCTTAAAGCGACAATATCCAATCAAAATGTATAGTCTGGCAAGTATAAATATAAACATATAATAACAAATTTAAGAGAATAACAAAGTATCAAGCAAAGAAGAATACGCACAATAAGATAGCGTAACTACATAATACGAGGTGAACAAATGAAAAAGAATCGAGAAGTGGCAGTAAAAGTTGATAATTTAGTGAAACGCTATAAAGAATTAGTAGCAATAGACCATTTGAGCTTGGAAATTTATGAAGGTGAAATATTTGGTTTATTGGGACCGAACGGATCCGGCAAATCAACCTTGATTAATAGTATTTTGTCCTTGTTAAAGTACGATCAAGGTGAGGTAGAAATATTCGGTCAAAAAATGAAGCCGACCGCATATGGTTTAAAACAACAAATTGGCTTGGTTCCGCAGGAACCTACCGTATATGAAGAATTAACGGTTTATGGCAATATTGATTATTTTTGCGGTTTATACATTAAAGATAAAGCAGAGCGTCAGGCATTGGTTGAAGAAGCGATAGAATTTGCCGGTTTGAATGATTTTATTAAATTTAATCCTTCCAAATTGTCCGGCGGGTTGTTACGCAGATTGAATTTAGCCTGCGGGATCGCTCATAAACCGAAATTAATTTTTTTGGATGAGCCGACTGTAGCGGTAGATCCTCAGTCGCGTAATCGGATTTTGGAGGGGGTCAAAGATTTACGAGCTCAAGGCTCAACGATTGTTTATACGACACATTATATGGAAGAAGTCGAGATTTTATGTGACAGGTTATCGATTCTGGATAAAGGTAGTGTTTTGGTTACCGGAACCAGTGCAGAGATCATTTCAATGTCAGCCTTGGATGAGAACATTGAACTTGAAATATACGGTATGCCCAATCATATCTTACAAGAATTAAATGATAATTCGGATATTTCACATATGGATTATCAAGACGGCAGATTGATAATTAAAACAAAACAAGGCGGAATCGGTCTTTTGGGAATTCTGCATTTACTGGAAGAAAATGATTTGACACCGATTTCTGTTTCCAGTAAAAAGCCGACTCTGAATGATGTTTTCTTAGAAATTACCGGGAAGGAGTTAAAGGACAATGTTTAGACACTTATTAAAATATTCTTTTAAAATATATTTTTATAATAAAGCGAATATGATGTGGAATTTTATTTTTCCTTTTGTTTTTATTTCGGTGTTTTTCTTGGCATTGGGGAATTTCTCGGATCCGACTGCTGAGTTTTCGAAAGATCCTGTTAAATTGGCGATTGTTGCCTCGGATCAGCAGGAAGCAGATAATTTAGCCGAATTCTTAGACAATTTCGGTGAGGAAGGCATTGCAGAGCAGACTAAGTCGGAGGAAACATCGTCAGATGATGTATTTATAAAATATCAATTAACTGATGCTGAGAATGCGGAACAAATGCTGGCAGATCAAGCCGTACAAGCTGTTGTCAAGGCCGGCAATCCGGTTGAAATACTGGCTTATAATGATTTAAGCAAAGTTAAATCAAGTTTGCTGGATCAATTTCTTGAATCATATGAAAGTATACGTAAGACAACGACTATGATCGGCGACCGATATGCCGATGAAAAATTCTCAGATTTGGCAAGTTTTGCCGGCTCTCAGTTGAGTGAACAAGAATTTAATGCAATCATAGAGCAGACAAAAATGGATATTCTGGCAAAGCATGAGGAAACCGTTGATTTATTTTCTGATGAGTCAGAATCAACGGAACTTTCAACCAGCCCTCTCTTAATCTACTTTTTTGCTTGTATTGCCTATATCGCATTCTATCCGCTTAATACAGGGGTTACAACTTTAACGGAAATAACAGCAAATCAATCCGGGGTAGGGTTGAGAAATTCTGCAACACCTATTTCTAAAACTAAAATGTTTTTTGCAGTTTTTATTCCGCGCTGGATTATTCATTGCATTTTTACTTTGGTGATTTATCTGTATGTTAATTTACTCGGTGTTAATTTAGGGGATAACTATTTGCAAATCATAGTATTGCTAATGCTTGGTACAACCAGTGCTGTACTGACTGGGACTGCAATAGGTGCATTATTTAATTTCAATACCGGTTTGAAAATGGGTATTTCGATTGCTTTGCCGCTAGTATTCGGTTTTGCTTCCGGCATGATGTATAACGGAATGCCGCGAATTATTGCTCAATATATCCCATGGTTTAATAAAATGAATCCGATCGGTATTATTTCTAAAGGATTATATATGCTTTATTCCGATCCGACTTTTGTCAGATTTAATCAACAAATCTTTAATCTTTTGATAATAATCGGCATAATGTTTATTTTGACCATTTTCGGTTTAAGGAGAAACAGCTATGAAAGTATTTAAATTATTTTTGCGGATAATAAATAAACATAAGGGCTTTGCAATCATGTATATAATGATAATGATTTTGATAATCTCAATTATCGGTGGTCAAGTTGCTGCCCAAAATGGTGAGTTTACAATGAATGAAGCAGCTGTAGCTGTCATCGATCATGAGCAATCAGAATTTTCAGCTCATTTCAAAGAATATCTCTTGCAAGGTAATCATCAGGTGGAAGTGCCGGATGATCGAGATGTGATAGCAGACAAATTTTATGATGAAAGTTTGGATTATCTGGTAATTATACCGCAGGATTTCTCGGAAACTTTTGCCAAAGACCCGAATTCACTTGATTTACAAACAAATTCAATGCTTAATCGACAAGTTGCAATGACATTTGAAAATAAAATTAACAACTATTTGAATATTTGGAATCAATACCGGATTCTTTATGACAATAATATTCCTGCGGATAAAATTTCCGGAATTATTTCAGAAATTGACCAAATTATGATGCCTTCAGTGAAAGTTGCTGCTCAGGAAAAACAACAAAGTGAAAGTTATAAGATCTTTTCTTACATTATCAGTCAAATTAATTATGTAGCAATTGTGCTAGGGTTTACGATAATTGGTTATTCTTTTTTAGTTATGGAAGATCCACTGATTAAAAAACGTGAATTGGTTAGTGGTTATCCGGAAGGCAAACGAACCAAAGAATTATTTCTGGCATCATTTACGGTAATGTTCGTTATCTGGCTGTTGCTGCTGCTGGTAGCCCTAATATTTACCGGATTTGAAAATCTGACAATTAAAGCAAGTCAATTTTTGATCATTTCCAATTTTGTTCATCTAATTGCGATAACAGCTTTAGTATTGTTTGTTTGTCATCTTTACCCGAAAAAAGATAGCAGTACTTTTCTCGGAAATATGGTGGGATTATCAATCTCTTTTACAACCGGTATCTTTATCACGCGAGATTTTCTGAATGAAATTTTATTGAAAATATCAAGTATTACTCCGACTTATTGGGATGTCAGCAATGCTTACCATGTCCAGTCAAATATGCTCGATAAAATTGATTACGGATACATGTTCCAAAATATGCTTGTAATGTTGATTATGGCAGTCGTTTTTGTTTTACTGACTTTTGTCTTACGCAGAATGAAATTAAAAGAAGGAGTATAAATCAACCAAAATTCTTATTATCTATTAGCTGAATATTCAGTATTATCTTATTAAAATAAATTAGTGCTATAATAGACCGATGTTAAAGAAGAGAAACCATAAAATAATTGTTGTCACATTGTTTGTTGTTTATCTTGCGGCATTGGTCTATATTCTTTTTTGTATGCCGATACAATATAGCGAGTGATATTGCTGATAATATAGCGAGGTTAAGTTTAATATGCAGTGGATAGAAGTTTTCAAAGCAGTTTTATTCGGAATTATTGAGGGGATTACGGAATGGCTGCCGGTCAGCAGCACAGGGCATATGATTCTTTTGGATGAATTTGTCACATTGAATCTTTCCGAACAATTTAAATCATTATTTATCGTTGTGATTCAATTAGGTGCAATTTTCGCAGTAGTACTTTTATTTTGGCAAAACATCTGGCCTTTTCCCAAGAAATTCAATCCGGCTACCGGTAAAAAACAAATAACTGTTGATAAATCCATAATTGATTTATGGTTGAAGATTCTGGTCGGATGTGTTCCGGCAGGCATAATTGGCCTATTGTTTGACGAGCAAATTGATGCTCTCTTTTATAACTACCGGACGGTTGCCATTATGTTAATTTTGGTCGGTATAGCATTTATCATTATTGAAAATTACAATAAAAATCGTCGGGCCAAAATTGTGCGTTCAGATCAAATTACCTATAAAATTGCTCTAATTATCGGCGTGTTTCAATTAATTGCCGCTGTGTTGCCGGGAACATCAAGATCCGGTGCAACTATTCTCGGCGGTATATTAATTGGCTTGTCAAGAACTCTGGCAGCAGAATTTACTTTCTACCTTGCAATTCCGGTTATGTTCGGTGCCTCTGCTTTAAAAATGTTCAAAATGGACTACAGCCTGATGGGAGCTGTAGAATGGACAACACTGCTGGTAGGAATGTTGGTTGCTTTTGCCGTATCTTATTTGATTATCAATTTCTTAATGAATTATATCCGGAAAAATGATTTCAAAGTTTTCGGTTTTTATCGTATCGCATTGGGTATATTAGTTTTACTTTATTTCAGTTTTTTTAATGTCAACTGATTATTATTCAGAGCAAAATATTGACTGATTACTATATTAAGATGAAATTTTTTGCTATCTAACGACAAAATAACAGTATCGGGGTTTACAAAAATATTTCGGCGTGATATTGTTAATTGCAATTGCGATGACCGAGAACAAGTAGGTCAGTGGAAGTTTCCAGAGATATGCCGGGTGGTGCAAGGCAGAAAACGGAAATTGATTGAATACATCTCGAGAGCAGCGTCCTGAAATTCTTAGTAGGAGACGCCGGGTGCGCCCGTGATAGCGTTAGGGTATAAGCCGATTAATAATCTTTTAGCTTTTATAAAATGTCAGCCGTACCCGTTGAGGTCTTAGCCGTGAGACTAAGATAAAAAGAGGTGGTAACACGTTTTTCCGAACGTCCTCTTGTGTGAATACAAGATGGGGCGTTTTTTTATTTCTCCATCAAGAACAAACACAAAGAGTCAAGCAACCTGAGGAAATATTCCTCAAAAAAGCTCTGTTAACTAAAGAAAAGAATTCTAAAAAAAAATTATAATATAAGTTAACGGAACAAAAGATGAATGAAGGAGAATAATATGAAAGAGATTCGGTTTTTTAGTGGAAAAGATATCCCCTTGGAGCGTCATCGAGTATATGTAGTTCGCAAATTACATTTATTACCGGTTGAAGAGCGCTTGCAAAAATTGCAGGAGGCAAAGAGCAATCTTTATTTGTTGCATAATAAAGACATTTTTCTTGATATGTTAACTGACAGTGGTGTTAATGCTTTAAGTGACAACCAGTTAGCAGCAATGATGAATGCGGATGATGCTTATGCGGGAAGTGAATCCTTTTATCAGTTAGAAGCTAAAGTCAAAGAACTGTTTGGCATGGATCATTTTTTACCGGCACATCAAGGCCGTGGCTGTGAAAAAGTGTTGTCTGACCTTTTAGTTAAACCGGGTGATATTGTTCCGATGAATTATCACTTTACGACTACAAAGTCACATATCGTGCGTTGCGGTGGTGAAGTTGTTGAATTATTACCGCCGGAAGCCTTGGAATGTAAGAGTGATTTGAAGTTCAAAGGAAATATTGATATCGGAATGTTAAAAGATGTTTTTGAGAAAAATCATGAACGTATTCCATATGTCAGACTTGAAGCAGGGACTAACCTGATTGGCGGTCAACCTTTCTCTTTGGATAATTTGAAACAAACATCTGAGATTTGTCGTTCATATGATACTCCTTTGATGTTGGATGCATCCTTACTGCAAGATAATCTTTACTTTATGAAAAAAGAAGATCCTGCGTGCCAGGATTTGACAATTAGAGAAATAACCAAAATCATCGGTGATCTTTGCGACATTATCTATTTCTCCGCAAGAAAATTGGGCTTTGCACGTGGTGGCGGTATTGCAATGCGTGAAGGTCCTTTAGTAGTCCGATTAAAAGAATTAATTGTTTTGAATGAAGGCTTCCATACTTACGGCGGTATGTCCGTAAAAGACATTGCGGCGATTACGGTCGGTTTAGAAGAAACAATGGATATGGAAATGATTTCCCAAGGACCGCTCTTTATTAAATATATGGTTGAAGAATTAGATAAACGTGGTGTTCCGGTGGTAACACCTCCGGGAGGACTTGGTTGTCACCTTGATGCGATGAGGTTTGTACCGAATATTCCGCAAAATCAGTATCCCGCTGCTGCCTTGGCTGCTGCCGTATATTTGGCAGGCGGTATTCGTGGTATGGAACGCGGTACACTCAGTGAAGATCGTAACCCTGACGGAACCGAACGTTTTGCATCAATGGAATTACTACGTTGCGCTATGCCACGTCGTGTATTTACCTTAAGTCAAGTTGAATTTGCGATTGATCGAATTCATTGGCTGTGGGAAAATCGTGAATTAATCGAAGGTTTAGAATTTACACTTGAACCTAAGATATTGCGCTTCTTTGTAGGTGAACTGAAACCGGTTTCTGATTGGCAAGAAAAAATTGTCAAACGCTTCCGCCAAGATTTCGGAGACTCCTTATAAATTTCAGTGACTCTTTATAAATTTCAGTGACTCTTTATAAGTAATTAATGTATTATTTAATTAACCAAACATTATTTTAACAATTTGTCCGGAAAGTGAGTGAACAATGAACAGAACGATACTATATGATGAACATCTTGCACTTAATGCAAAAATGGTCGATTTTGCCGGTTGGGAAATGCCTGTGCAATATACAGGCATTAAAGATGAAACTTTAGCTGTTCGTCAAGCTCAAGGGATGTTTGATGTTTCTCATATGGGAGAAATCAGCGTTTCAGGAACAGGTGCCGGCGAATTTCTGGATTACGTTTTATCTCGTAAAATAAGCCATAAAAATCCGGAATTGACCAATTACGCATTTCTCTGTTATGAAGATGGCGGTGTCGTGGATGATTTAATGGTTTATCAACTGGACACAGAAGATTATTGGTTGGTTGTCAACGCTGCAAATACGGATAAAGATTTTGCCCATTTGCAAGAGATGTTGACAAAGTATGATCAGCAAAACGATGTTTCAATATACAATGAAACCGATAGTTATGGTTTAATCGCAATTCAGGGCACGGGCAGCTTAACTCCGACTTTAAATGCATTATCTCCAATTTATCCCGCTTTAAATATTTCAGAAAAAATTAAGAATTTGAAGCGATTCAGGCAGGTGAGTTTTCCGCTGAATGATAAGAGATTGGTAGTTTCGCGAACCGGTTATACGGGAGAAGAC